>NZ_MPZU01000003.1:0-443769 GCF_002020115.1 Thioclava sp. DLFJ5-1
GATATGCTCCGGTCCGCATCGATCATCGACCAAACCGCCCGCATATCTCTTCAGATATCTATCAATGTCAAAGAGCGCGGAGACAAAATCAACCGGCCTCGCCTCAATCCCTTGGGGCGCCGCCTGCCAACCGTATCTCCAAAATTTCCTTCGCCTTCAGCCCCTTGCGAGCCCTTCCGGCGCCCCGTTGCGGTGTGTGCCGCTTCGGTGAGGCGGTATTTACGGATCACACCCGGGAGTCGCAAGTGCCTTTTTCGAAAAACTGTCACTTTTCTCGAAAGAACTCACCAAACCACTGAAATCTCTACGTTTTCAACGCCACTGCAAATGCACTCAATTCACACCAAACCACCGCAGGGAAGAATCTTGCGCAAATCACCCGCCCCCGCGAAACCTCCTGAGCACCATGCCCCAAGGGCAGCACCCCAAACCAACCGAGTCACCAGCGAAACGTACGGAATCGAACCGCCATCAACGCAACGAAAACACCGAGCCAAGACTAGGCTCAGGGCCTATTGGTCCGCCTGCACCCCCAGTGGCAGCCTCTTCCTGAGAACAGACCACCTGACCCACGGCGCATGACATTTCCATGCCGCGTGGGCCCTTTGGATCAATCGGCCAGCCTGATCGGCCCGCGCTCGGGATAGAGATCGCCGGGACCGGGGTTTGCCGCGGGGCTGCTGCCCCCGAGATGCGTCATGATCCCCCACACCGCATTGAGCGACGTCTGCACCGCACCTTCGACCCAGGCGGGGGTCCAGCTCACACCGTCCCCGGCGAGGAAAACGCCCTTCTGGCTTGCGGCCATACCTTGCTGCATGAAGTGGCCGTAGATGCGGTGGTTGTAGCGATAGTGACCCGGCAGGGCGCCCTTGAAAGCCCCAAGGAAGTTTTCGTCCGCCTCCCAGCTCACGCAGATCGGCTGGCCGCGGATATGCGAGGCGATGTCGACGCCGGGGTAAATTTTGCCCAGCGCCTGCAGCGAAAGCTCCACCCGGCGCTCCGCACTGAGCGGCAGCACCTTGAGCGCGTCGCTCATCCAGGCGTAGCTGAGACAGATCACCCCCGGCCGGTCGGGCCCATTGTCGAAGAAATAGGTGCCCCGCGTCAGCCGGTCGGTGAGCGTCATCGACATCAGCGGCTCGCCGGTTTCCGGGTCGATGTCGTTCCAGAACGGTCGGTCGGTCATGACGAAGGTTTTCGCGGCCTGCATGTAGCGGGTCCGGTCGAGCGCCATCCACATCTTCTGATCGAACAGATCCTCTTCGGTCTCGATGGCCGTCGTCAGCAGGTGCGTCTGGCAGGTCGCGAGCACCGCGGCATAGTCGTCCTCGTTGCCCCATTGGTCGCGAAGCCGGATCATCTCGCCTGCCCGGCTCAGGGCGGTCGCGCGGCTGCGCGTCGCACCGCCATGCAGGCTCGCGAGCGTCGTGCCCTCCGGCCAATGCGCACAGGCAGGCGCTGCGTTCCACAGGCGATGTAGGACAGTCTCCACCCCGCCCACGATGTAGCGCTGATCGTCGTCGAGCCCGAGCAGGTTCACCCGCAGGATTTCCAGCATCGAGTTCGGGAAGTCCGAGTCCCAGCCGCCGGTTCCGAAGCCGACCTGACCGAAAATCTCCCGGTGCGAGAAATCGAGCTTCTGGAACGCGTCGGAATGGGCCACGAAATCGTAGAAGGTGCGCTCGTCCCAGTCTTGGACGAGCGGATCCCAGATCGCCTTGATGGCCTCAATGTCCTTGGCGCGCACCGCGGCTTGCAGGTCGGGAAAAGCCGCCTGACTGCGCAACGCTTCGTCATAGGCCTCTGCGATCTGATGGTATTGCTCGGGCAGATCCTCGAGGCTGCGGGCGAAATGGCGTTGGCCCTCAAGCTCGATGACAGTCGACCCGGCGGCGGGCGTCAGCGGGTTGGGAAAGGGTCGGCTCTCGCATCCGACGAGATCGACATAGTGGTAGAACCCACGCGAGGAGACGGGGAAGCGCATCCCGCCAAGCTCCGCCACGACCCCATCCGTTCCTTCGAAACTCTGCGAGCGCAACCGCCCGCCGAACTGAGAGGACTCGTAGACAACGGGCCGCAGACCGAGCTTCATCAATTCGTAGGCCGCGATCACCCCGGCCGCTCCGGCACCGATGATGGCGACAGGCGCGCCCAGCATGTCTTTGGGAATCGTGCCGAGACCCGCAGGGTGACTGATCCAGTCCTCGTAGGAAAAGGGAAAGTCCGGTCCAAAGGCTGTCAATTGCTGCATAGCTGTCTCCTGCTGCGCCAGTCGTCACCGCGACCCGATGGATGCGGTAAAGAAGACCTCTACGAGAATATCAGGGTCTGCAAGCAGGCATTCCGCCGACGCTCGGGCCGGCGGGTTGACCAGATCGATCCGGCCTTTTCAAGCTCGGGTCACCGCAGCGAAATCCGCGACGGCCCTTACCCGGGAAGTGCCATCGGGCCCGCAGCCTCCGTCGCGGCGATGTATCCTGGCTGCGCTCGCAGCGCCGTCCAATAGGCCGCGACTTTCGGATGATCCGCGAGCAGATCGAACCGCGCCAACAAGGCGATGACATAGGACATCTGGATATCGGCCAGCATCGCCTTGTCGCCGAACAGCAGAGGCCCCGTACCGATCGCCCGTGCGATGAAATTGAGATGGGCATCAAGCGCCGCCTGCGCCTGAGCGGGGACCGGCTTGTCGCGGAAGGCTGGCAAAATCGCCTGCAGCACGACCTCGGCGAAGGAGCTCTCGACGTAATCGAGGAGCTCCTCGTGCTGCCAGAATTCCGGAGTGCCCCGCGGCGGTGTGTGGCTCTCGTCGCCGTATTTCGCGACGAGGTAGCGAAGGATCGTTGCGGACTCCGCGAGTATCCGATTGCCGTCCTCGATCACCGGGGACTTGCCCAAGGGGTGAACCCGGGACAGGGCCTCCGGCGCGCGAAAATTCTCGGTGCGCTGATAATCCACCCGGTGGCAGGGCTCGCCAAGATCGGCGAGCAGCCAGAGCACACGGGTCGCGCGGGAATAGTGCAGAGCGTGGAGGGTAATCATGGCAGGAACACCGCTTTTGCGTTGACGAATTCCTTCATGCCGAAGCCGCCGTGCTCGCGTCCGTAACCCGAGTCCTTAACCCCGCCGAAAGGCATGTTCGGATCGGCGGTCCCGAAAGAGTTGATCCGGACCATCCCGGTATCGAAGTGATCGCGGGCGAGTTTGAGGGCGCGGTCTTCATCCTTGCTGAAGATCCCGCCGCCAAGGCCATAGCGGCTATCATTGGCGATGCGCATCGCATCCTCGTCATCCTTGGCGCGGATCACCGCAGCGACGGGACCGAAGATTTCGTCGTCATAAGCGGGCATGCCGGGGACCACGTCGACCAGCACCGTCGCGGGGTAATAGGCACCGGTGCCGCCCGGGGCCTCGCCGCCGCAAAGCGCCTTTGCACCCTTGGCGAGGCTCTGCTCGACCTGCTCCTTCACCGTCTCGAACTGATCTTCGCTGGAAAGCGGGCCAAGCTGGGTGTCGTCTTTCGTGGGATCGCCCATCTTCACGCCCTTCATCTGCTCGACGAAGGCCTCGACGAAGGCGTCATAAACCTTGTCCGCCACGACAAAGCGTTTCGCCGAGACGCAGGTCTCGCCGTTGTTATAGAGCCGCCCCATCAGCGAGAATTTCACCGCCGTTGCGATATCGGCATCTTCCAACACGAGATAGGCGTCGTTGGAGCCCAGCTCGAGCACGGTCTTCTTCAGCGCCTTCGACGCCACGCTGCCCACATGCCGACCTGCACCGTCGCTCCCGGTCAGGGTCACACCGCGCACGAGCGGATGCTCGATCAGATTGTCGCTGGTCTCGTGGTCGATCAGGATGACCTGGAACAGATCCTCCGGCAGCCCAGCCTCGATGCAGAGTTCCCGCAGGCGCAGCCCGGAGCCGGTGCAGATGCTCGCATGTTTGAGCACGCAGGCGTTGCCCGCCATCAGGTTCGCCGCCAATACGCGCACCGGCTGATAGAGCGGGAAGTTCCACGGCTGGATCGAGTAGATCACGCCGGTCGGCTGATAGGTCACGACACCACGCGATCCGTTCGCGCCGTGGGTGCGTTCCTCGTCAGCGAGCAAGTCGGGCCCGGTCTTCGCGGTATATTCAAAGATCGCGGCGCAGATCTCGACCTCGGCCTTGCCGTCCTTCAGAAGCTTGCCGGTCTCGCGCGTCATCAGCGCGGCCAGCTCCTCCGCATTCTCGCGGAGCTTCGCGGCGATCTTGGTCAGGTAGGGCGCGCGCTCGGAATGGGACAGCTTGCGCCACTCCAGAAAAGCGGACTGCGCGGCCTCGAGTTTCTCGACGGCCTCCTGCTCGGACATCAGCGGATAGGTCTGGATCGTCTCGCCCGTCGCAGGGTTGGTGGTGGTGATCGTGGACATGAGAACTCCTTCGATTTCACCAGGGAAACTTGCACCGCAGTCGAGGAGTTCCAGCGCCAGCGACGGTAACGCGGCGTCTTTCGGCCCGCGAAACGGTCACTGCTGAGCACGAAAACTTGTCCCTAGCCCGGTCTTGTCGCTCTCACCCGGGGCCAAGCATTTGAAGACCCCGGAAAAGACGCAGCGGAACGTAGCCGCGCGCCTTTTCGCTGCACGCTTTGCGGTCGCCTCGGACGCAGGGCGCTCTATCTGGCAATGCAAGCGCGCCCTCGGAAATCTCTGGGCGTGAACCAACCTCTTCCCGACGACATTCAAATCTGGAGATCGACATGGCGACCACTGGCAAGCAACTGTTCACGACGCTGGAGACAGACGGTACGCTCACCGTCGCGATCGAGGACGTGGACTTCCCCGATCCGACCGGCAATCAGGTCCTCGTGAAGATGGAAGCGGCTCCGATCAATCCGTCGGACCTCGCCATCCTCGTCGGCGCGGCGGATATGGAGAACGCGGAATATTCCCCCGGCAAATTCGTGGCCAAGATGCCCGAGCCGTTCAACGCGGGTTCGAAAGCGCGGCACGGCCTCAAGCTGCCCGCGGGCAACGAGGGCGCGGGCACGGTGGTCGCGACCGGTGACAGCGACGCAGCCAAGGCGCTGATGGGACAACGGGTTTCCTGCGTGCCGGGCAACGCCTACAGCCAATATTGCATCGCCGATGCGCAGATGTGCCTGCCGCTGGGCGATCAATCCTCCGAGGAGGGCGCGAGCGCGTTCGTCAATCCGATGACCGCGCTGGGGTTCGCCGAGAACGCCAAGATGGACGGGCAGGACGCGATCCTGCACACGGTCGGGACGTCGAACCTCGGCCAGATGCTGACCCGCATCTGTCAGGAGGACGGGCTCGGTCTCGTCAATATCGTGCGCAAGGACGATCAGGTCGATCTGCTCCAGAAGATCGGCTCCACCCATGTCGTGAACTCGTCGCAGGATGACTTCATGGAGCAGCTCAGCGCCGCGATCGACGACACCGGCGCCTTCTACGGCTTCGATCCGATCGGCGGCGGCCACGCGGTCGACAACGCCTTCAAGGCGATGGAACAGGTCGCGGTGAGCCGGATGACGGAATATTCGCGCTACGGCTCGAACCAGCCCAAGCGGATGTTCATCTACGGTCGGCTCGACACCGGCCCGACGACGCTTTCCCCGAGCTACGGTTTCGGCTGGACGCTCTCGGGCTGGCTGCTGTTCCCGTTCCTGCAAGCGGCGGGGCAAGAAACCGTCGGCCGCATGCGCAAGCGCGTGCGCGACAATCTCACGACCACCTTCGCCAGCCACTACAAGCAGCGCGTCAATCTCGACGAGATGCTGACGAAGGAAGCCGTGACCGACTACCGGAAGATGAAGACCGGAGAGAAATACCTCGTGACCCCCTGGTCCTGATAATGCGTCGGCGAAGCGGCCCGGATCGGATCCGGACCGCTTCGCCGGAAGTCGCGAGAACGGACCTTGGTCAGCTCACGCTCCGCCCGTGTCGGCGCGGCGGAAAAAGTAGCCTGAGGCAGAACGCAGTCTCTGCGAGGATCGTCACCCCATATGCCGGGGCGAAAGCCACCGAGAGGTCGGGGGCGAGAAACCGTATTCCGCTGCCGATCAGATAGACCAGACCGGCCAGCGCAAGCCCCACCCCGAAGGCTTTTGCGAAAACGCCCGAGCGCCAGACCAGCGCGCCCATCATCAGGCTGTTCACACCGAAGAAGACCAGCCCGAGATCGTAGCCATGGCCATGCAGCTCGAGAAAGATCAGCGCCAGCGACCGGGCGTCGTCCAGATCATGTGCGTTTGACAGAAGCAGCCAAGCCGTCTGCAAGGCCATCAGATTTGCCGCGATTAGGACCGCCTGAACCAGCCGAAACACCATCGCCGACAGGGCAAGACCCGGAGCGACGCTGCGGAAAATCAGATAAAGCAAGACGGCGAGCCCCGCATCGCTCAGCGCCATGACCAGATCGGCGACGATCGCCAGCCGGAACTGGCCCGGTGCCGCCAGTATCGCCGCGGCCGTGCCCGCGGCATCTGAAAGGTCGATCAGGGGAGCGCGCAGCCCAAGCTCGGCACCCAGCCCCATGACGATGATGATGAGGTAAAGCAGCCCGGCGAGGCGCGACTGTCGGATCAGGTCGTCGGTCAGGGAAAGTTGGGCCACGCGGAAGTCCTCCGTTGATTGACGCTCACGCCGCTCTCGATTGCGCCACGACCGAAGGTTGGAAGGTGCCCGGCGCACGCGGACGGTTCGCGCGCTGCCCCGCCCAGACCGAGACGAGAACGATAGTCGCGCCGCTCATCTGGAGCAACGACAGGCCCTGCCCCAGCCAGAGCCAGCCCAGACTAACCGCCGAGACCGGGCTCATCATCCCCAGCATCGAGACCGCGCCGGGTTCGAGACGGGCGATTCCCCGGAACCAGATCGCATAGGTCGCGCCCGCCCCGATCAGGCCGAGCCAGATCAGCCCGGACAGGTTCAGCGCGGTCAGCGGCGGCAGGGACGGCTCGACGATCAAAGCCAGCGGCAAAAGGATCAGCCCGCCCGCCGTCAGTTGCCAGCCGGTGAAACTCAGCGCCGAGACAGGCGGCTGCCATTTGCGGCTGAGCACGGTGCCCGCCGCCATCGACGCGGCCCCGCCAATAACTGCGATGATACCCACGGGATCGAGCGCAGCATCCGGCCCCAGCAGCAGGAGCGCGACACCCAGAACGCCCGTCGCCGCAGCGGCAACCGCCCCGGCGCACACCGGCGTACCAAGCCAGCCGCGCGCCATGAGGATGACCATCATCGCCTGCAGCGAACCGAGCGTCGCCGCGACCCCGCCGGGCAGGCGATAGGCCGCCACGAAGAGAAGGCTCCAGAACAGGGCGAAGTTCAGGCTGCCAAGGAGGAAGGTGCGGCCAAGCCATGCACGCGGCGGCAGCGACCGCGTGAGCGCGACCAGCAACAGCCCCGCAGGCAAGGCGCGCAGGGCCGCAAGCGTGATGGGGTAGCCAGCGGGCAGCGCCTCGGTGGTGACGAGATAGGTGCTCCCCCAGATAGCCGGGGCGAGCGCCGTGAGGAAAATATCGGTGGTACGTGACATTGGGTGACTCGTATTGAGGGAAAAGCGAGAGTGAGAAGACGGGGCTCTCGCGGGCGGTATCGGCGGACCGCGTGAAGGTGCCTTTGGCGCCTTCGGTCGGGTCGCTCAGCGGAAGTGGCGCGGCGAGAGACAGGGGCGCTCAGGCCAAGGCTCGAGCCCGATATCGCGCATCAGATGGGGCGAGAGATCGCGCGGCACGCGTCGCGGATGGAAGCGCCGATGCCGGAGACCACGGAAGACAAAACGGATCGTCATCAGGGGCACTCCTCAGGCGACGAGTTTCAGCGAGCTGCGCAGCTGTGCCGCGAGGTCTTCACGCGTCCCGTTCACGAGCCGCGCGCCGGTTTCCCGAACGATCAGCGCCGGAATGGAGCGCACCTGAAGGGCACGGGCGCGTTGACGATCGGCTTCGACAGCCTCCGCCGTGGCCGGATCGTCGAACGCCTCTGCGAAGGCCGCTGCCTCGAACCCGAGGCTTCGCGCGACATCGCGCACGATGACCGGATCTGCGATGTTCCGGGCCTCGGAGAGATGCGCGCGCTGCAACCGGTCGAACATCTCCCAATGGGCGTCCTGCCCGCCCAGCGCCTCTGCGGCCTTGCATCCGAGCGCGGCGGTCATCCCGTGGGGATAGTCGAAATCAGCGACCCGCATGGCCTCGATATCGACAAGCTCCGGTCGGTCGCTGACCTCTCTGCAGACCGCCCAATGCCCGAGGATGGTCTCGCGGGCGGCTTCGGGGGAGCCCCAGCGCGTGGCCATTTCGGCGCGATCTGCCTGCAGGACGAAGGTGCGGTGCCGGATGTCGAGATCGAACTCGGCGGCGAGGCTGCGCATCCGCGACGAGATGTTGAAACACCAGCAGCAGACGACGTCGTGAAAGAAATCGATGGTGAGCTTGGGCATCACGCGGCCTCCTCGTTCAGAGCGGCCCCTGCCAGCCGCGCCGCAATGCGCGCGACATGAGCGCCTTGGAAGCGGGCGCCCGCGAGATCGGTCTCGGTCGGTCTCCGCGACCCGTCCGCCCCGGCGATCGTGCCGGCGCCGTAGGGCGCTCCGCCGACGATCCCGTCGGCCCGCGTCTGATCGGCGAAAGTGTAGGGCATCCCGGCGATGAGCATTCCGAAATGCTGCAGTGGAATCTGCGTGGAAAGCAGCGTCGCCTCGTGCCCGCCATGCTGCGAGCCGGTCGAGGTGAACACGGCGGCGACCTTGCCGACCAACGCATTGCGCGCCCAGAGCCCGCCCGCCTGATCGAGGAAGGACTTCACTTGCCCGGCCATCATCCCGAACAGCGTGGGCGTGCCGAAGATGATCGCATCATAGGCTTCGAGATCGGCGGGGCTGGCGACGGGCGTATCATCCGCGGCGAAGCCAGCCTTCTGCCGGATGTCGTCAGGCAGTGTTTCGGGAACGCGGCGCAGATCGACATGCGTACCGGGCACGCTGCGCGCCCCCTCCGCCTCTGCTTGGGCGAGCGCACGGACATGGCCGTAGCTGGAATAATAGAGAACGAGAACGCGGGTCATTTGATCCTCTCAGGGCATGGGTTTCGTTGCCTGAGAAGATCGCGGATCGCCCGCGTCGGAATAACCGCTCGAGGCGAAAATCACTCTTTACGCCGGTTGAAGAATGTCAGGCTTCCATCGCCGCCCGCAGGTGATCGAGAAACGCCGTCACTTTCGCATCCATGCCCAGCCGCGAGGCGGTCACGGCGAAAATCTCCGGCGCGGGCAGTTCCCACTCGGGCAGGACGCGCACCAGATCGCCGCGCCTCTCTGGCTCGTTCGAGACGAAATCCGGCAAGGTGCCGATGCCTTGCCCCGCGATCAGCAGGTCGCGCAGCACGAGACTGTTGCCCACGCGAATGGCGGGATCGAGATCTAGCGTGGTGGCCCCGGACGGCCCGTGCAGCGCCCATTTCGTCAGATGGTCGGCCAGCAGGAAGCCGATGACCCTATGCCCCGCGATATCCTCCGGTCGCTCGGGACTGCCAGCCCGCGCGAGATAGGCAGGCGCGGCGAAGATGCGCTGCCGCATCGTGCCGATCTTGCGCGCGACCAGAGCCGAGTCCGGCATCGCCGGTCGGATGCGGATCGAGACATCGAAGCCGCCCTCCACCATGTCGACAACTCGGTCATCGAGCGAGAGCGACAGCCGCAGATCAGGATGCGCCTCCAGAAACTGCGGCAGGATCGGGGAAATCACCGTCTGCCCGAAGGAGCTGGAGGCGTTCACTTTCAGATGCCCGCGCACCGCCCCGGCCCCGTCGCGGATACGCGTCTCGACCGAGGTCACCGCGTCGAGAATGCCGCTCGCCTCGTCATAGTAGAGACGCCCGGCATCGGTCAGAGACATCGAGCGCGTCGTGCGTGTCAGCAGCGAGCTCCCGAGGCTTTCTTCCAGCAGCTTGATCTCGCGGCTCAGAAGCGCGGGCGACACCCCGAGATCCTCCGCCGCGCGCGCGAAACTGCCGCGCTCTACGATGCGGCGGAAGGCTTGCATGACGGAAAGCTTGTCCATTTCGGAAGACACTCGGAGCGGTCAGGTAGCGCTCCGAATAGCACGAATTTCGCGCCACGCGAACGCCTTCGCAGAGAGCGGTCGTAAGTGCCGAAGCCGCAGGGTGCATCGCGGGAGACGAAGGCGACCTTCACGACCGCGGCCCAAGGCTGCGACCAGAGGGCCCGCTCACTCGTCGGGCCGCTCCTCCAGATCCAGCCGCATCGTGGCCATGCCCTGCCGCCGCGACAGCTCCTCATAGCCAGCCGAGAGATAGGCGTTGTGGGCTGGCGCGTTGTCGACTTCCACCTTCAAGGTCAGGGTCAGCGCCCCGAGGTCGCGTGCTGCCTGCTCCACATGGCTCGTAAGCTCCGCAGCGGCACCACCGCGTGCCTCTTCGACGAGATAGACATAGGTAAGGTGCCGCACCTCTGGCCCGACACCCTCACGCAGCGCGAAGAAACCCACATCTCGCCCTGCGGCATCCTGCAGGTAGAAGGAAACATCTTCGCGGTCTCCGAGCCACTTCTGATGCCATTCCATCTCGTCGAACGGGACTTTCGCATTGGGATTGAGCAGCGGGATTTCGGCGTCCGACAGCATCGCTGCCAAGGGTGCCAGATCGCGGTCGCGGTTGCGGCGCAGGGTAAGTGCCATATGTCCTTCCTTCGGCTGGGCCCGGCACGTGCGCCGAGGGTCCTCATGAAAGGTCGCGTGCCTGACACAAAAGTCCAGTCCGGGTCAACCGGAGGGGCCCCGCAACTGCGTCCATGTCCACGGTGCGGGCAGGACGAGCGACCGGCCATCAGATAGCGGCGCTCGAATATTCACCATTTCGGAGCTTTGGAGAATAATCGAGCGAGCTTTGTGAGGGGTGTGGGGACGGCACAACAAAGCTCGCTCGATACCCCGCGGCTCAGGTCAGGCGTGTTTGCGGCCGGTGACCATGGCTCTCGCGAGGTGTTCGGGATGGGAGTGGCCCGCGAGGTGCACGCCTCCCAAATGTAGGACACTCAACTCGAGTGTCAGGTGGGCGGTGGCGAATCTCGCCACCAGCCCGCAGTATCCGAAGCGGACGAAAGGGCCTCAGACCCGACTGGCCGCTCCTTCGCTCATCAGTCCAGCTCGGAGCCGATGATCTCGCCCGACACCGGGTCGAGCTTCAGCTCAAGCCGACGACCGTCGCGATCGCGGACCTTGGCTTCATAGCTGTAGCGCTCCATCTCCATCTTGCTGATCTGGTAGCCCTCGGCACGCAGGTCGCTGGCGACCTCGTCCATCTTCTTCCACTGCTCGCGTGCCTGATTCATGTTGCGAACTTCCTCGCGGTAGTTCGACGGCATGCCATATTCGCCCTCGGACTCGCCATTGCGATACGAGTTGCGATATTCGTTCCGGTATTCGTAGGTCTCGCGGTTCTGGGACTTGGTCTGCGTGGCATTCTTCTGCGGCAGCATGACCTGACCGCCCGACTGCCCGCCGCCACCATTCCCATTGCCACCAGGACCCTGCGCCTGTGCGGCACCGAGGCTGAATGCGCCGACAGCGGCACCGAGGGCGGCGGTGAAGAGAAGAGTGCGTTTCATCTTTAACTCCTGTGATCGGATAGGGGCGAGTTGCCCGGATGAGACGACATTGGCAGAATCACTCTGACGCCGTACTGACGGGCTTTGTCAGCGTTCTGTCAGCTTGTTTGCGCTAGGAAAGCCGTATGAAAACGCTCACGACCCTCCTCCTTCTTTCGCTGGCCACGGCCACGCCCGCCCTCGCTGAGCGTGCGGGCGGCGGCGGCGGCTCGGGCCGAGGCGGCTCGGATCACGACCGGGCGCGCAGCGCGGTCGAGCGCGAGGAGATCCTTCCGCTGTCGAAAATCCTCGGCGGCGTGCGCAACCGTTTCGGCGGCCGCGTCATCAAGCTGGATCTCGAATCGGATGACGGTCACTATGTCTACGAACTCAAGCTGATCACCCCGGAAGGCCGGATCATCGAGCTTGAGGTTGACGCGGCGACCGGTTTGCCGATTGGTGGTCCCGAAGACAGCGAGCGCGACGGGGACAAGTAATGCGCGTATTGGCGGTCGAGGACGACCAGAGGATCGCGGCGGATCTCAAGGCTGCGCTCGAGGCGGCGGGATTTCTCGTCGAGACCTGCGCGGACGGGCTTGATGCGTGGTTTCTGGGCGATACCGAAGATTACGACCTCGTCATTCTCGATCTCGGCCTGCCGAAGATGGACGGGCTGAGCATCCTCAAGAAATGGCGCGCCAATGATCGCGAGATGCCGGTGCTGGTGCTGACCGCGCGCGGCGCCTGGACCGAGCGGGTCGAAGGCATCGACGCAGGCGCCGACGACTACCTGCCCAAACCGTTCCGCATGGAAGAGCTGGTGGCGCGGGCGCGTGCCCTGATCCGGCGGTCGGCAGGGCGAGCCTCGTCGAACCAGAGCGTGGGCGAGTTGACGCTCGACGCGAACCGGATGAGCGTGTCGATCCGCGGCGTGCCGATTGCGGCGACGGCGCTGGAATTCCGGCTGCTCTCCTACCTGATGCTGCATCGCGACCGCGTCGTGCCGCCGACCGAACTGCTCGAACATCTCTACGGCGATGACGACTCGCGCGAGGCCAATGCGCTGGAGGCGCTCGTGGCGCGGCTGCGCCGTAAGCTGGGCCCCGGCGTGATCGGCACGCGGCGCGGCTTTGGCTATTTCCTCGAAGGCGGCGGCGCGTGATGCGGTTGTCGCTGCGCCTCCGGCTCGCGCTTGGCGGCGCGCTCGCGGTGGTGCTGGCGCTGGCGATTGCCTCCGCCGCGCTTACGGCGCTGTTTGCCGCCCATGTTCAGCGCCGGGCCGAGGCCGAACTGTCGGTGCAGCTCGATCAGGTCGTGGCGGCGCTCGGACGCGATGCCGACGGGAGGCTGGCGCTGCAGACGCCGCCCGCCGATCCGCGGTTCGACCAGCCTCTGAGCGGGCTTTATTGGCAGATCGACCTCGGCGACACGCTGCTGCGGTCGCGCTCGCTTTGGGATTACGCGCTGCCCCTGCCGCCCGATGAGCTGCCCGACGGACATATCCACGTGCATCGTCTCCCCGACCAGACAGGCGACACCCTTCTGACGCTCGAGCGCAGTGTGACCCTGCCGCCTTCGCTGGGCGGGAGCCAAGTGCGCGCGGCGGTCGCGCTGACGACGACCGATCTGGATCAGGCGCGCAGCGATTTTCTGAAAGAGCTTCTGCCCTATAATGCGATCCTCGCCGCCGCCCTGATCGTCGCCGGATGGGTTCAGCTCTTCTTCGGCCTGCGCCCCCTGTCGGAAGTCGGGCGACGCGTGCTCGCCGTGCGCTCGGGCGAACAGCGCCGGCTCGGCAGCGATTTCCCGAAAGAGGTGCAGCCGCTCGCCAATGAGGTCGACGCGCTGATCGACGCCCGCGAGGCCGAGCTGGACCGCGCGCGCCACCGCGCAGCCGATCTCGCGCATGGGTTCAAGACCCCGCTGCAGGCGCTGATGGGCGAGGCCGACCGGCTGCGCCAGACCGGCCAGACCGAGCCCGCCGCCGCCATCGAGGAAATTGCCGAAGCGATGCGCCGCCATGTCGACCGCGAATTGACCCGGTCGCGCCTCGCGGGGCGCGTGGTGAAAGACAAAGCCACGGTGGCCCCTGTCGTGCAGCAGATCGTCTCGGTGATCCGGCGCACCCCCACGGGCAGCGCGGTGGAGTGGGATATCGCCGTGCCCGAGGATCTGCAGGTGACGCTCGACGCCAGTGATCTTGCCGAAGCCCTCGGGGCGTTGATCGAGAATGCCAGCCGCCACGCCACATCGCAGGTCACGATCCGCGCCAGCCGACGCGACGCGGCGATCGCAATCGACGTGCAGGACGATGGCCCCGGCATCTCGGCGGACCGCATCGAGCATCTTCAGAAACGCGGCGCGCGCGCCGATGAAAGCGGTCACGGTTTGGGACTGTCGATCAGCGCCGAGATCGCGCAGGCCGTCGGCGGTACGCTGAGCATCGCGAATGCCGAGACCGGGCTGCGCGTGACCCTGATCCTTCCGGACGCCCGCGCAGGCGTCCCCGGCACGCGCCGCTCCTGAACACCTGAAACGGGCGTCATCCTCACGCATCGTTTATGAGCGATGTCCTGCCTACATATTCAACTTTTGGAACATGAATCGATCGCGACGCATTTCTCCGGCAATCCCGAGCTGACGGAAATTCGGAGGCAAATGACATGACCATGCGTTTTGAACAGATCCTTGCGGAAGGGATCGCACAGTGCTCCTACCTCTTGGGCGACACCGGCAGCGGCACCGCCGCGGTCGTCGATCCCCGCCCGGATTGCGATATCTATATCGAGCGCGCCAAGGCGCTCGGCCTGACGATCACCCATGTGTTCGAGACCCATATCCATGCCGACTTCCTGTCGGGCGCGCGCGAATTGGTGGACCGGCTGGATGGCACGCCCAAGCTTTGCGTCAGCGTCGAGGGCGGCGCCGAATATGACTTCGCGCATGAGGGCATCCGCGACGGCGACAAGTTCACCTTCGGCGATCTCACGCTCGAGACGCGGCACACGCCGGGGCACACGCCTGAACACGTCTCCTTCCTGCTCTACGAGAAGGACAATGACGACCCGTGGGGCGTGCTGAGCGGGGATTCCTTCTTCGTGGATTCGGTCGGTCGGCCCGACCTCTTGGGTGACGACAAGACCGAGGAACTGACCGAGGCGCTGTTCCGCACCACGCAGGAATTCTACATGCAACTGCCCGAGGGCGTGCTCGTCTATCCCTGTCACGGCGCGGGCTCGGCCTGCGGGCCGAATATCGGCGACCGGATGTCGACCAGCATCGCCTATGAGAAGGCCCATAACAAATATGTCCAGATCACCGATCTGGAGGCCTTCAAGGACGAGATGACGAAGGACGCCCCGCCGGTGCCGACTCATTACCCCCGCCTCAAGAAGGTGAACGCGGCGGGCCCCGAGGTGATGCACGGATTGCCGCGCTGCATCGGCAAGACGCCGGAGGAGTTCGAGGCGCTCATCGCCAATGATGACGTGCAACTCGTCGACCTCCGCGACATGCTCGCCTTCGGCGGCGGCTTTATCGAAGGGTCGCTCAATATCGGGCTGCAGCCGATCCTGTCGGTCTGGGCGGGCTGGATGCTCGATCCCGACAAGCCCATCGCGCTTGTCAGCGAAAAAGCTAGCGACATCGATGAGGCCGTGCTGCGTCTCTGGCGCGTCGGCTTCACGAAATTCGCGGGCTACCTGAACGGCGGCATCGCCGCGTGGCGCACCTCCGGGCGACCGCTTGTGCATATCCCGCAGGTCACCGTGCAGGAGTTGAAGGGCAGCGATCTGACCCCGCTCGATGTGCGCAAGGACGAGGAGTGGGACGGCGGCCATATCCCCGGCGCGATCCACCGTTTCCTCGGCACGCTCGACGACGAGATGGACAAACTGGACCGGTCCACCGACTACGCCGTCTACTGTCAGGGCGGCTACCGCGCCAGCCTCGCCGCGAGCCTGCTGCACCGCGCCGGGTTCAAGAACGTCTCCGCCGTGCCGGGCAGCTTCGGCGCATGGTCCGCGCTGGACTACCCGGTCGAAACCTGAACCGCTTTCAACTCAAGGAGCCAACACCATGAGCTACACCATCGACAAACGCCTCACCGATACCACGCTCGAAGAGGCCGACACCCGGACCCGCGAGGCCCTGAAGGCGCAGGGCTTCGGCGTGCTCACCGAGATCGACGTGCAGAGCACGATGAAGAAGAAGCTCGACGAGGACATGCCCGGCTACATGATCCTCGGCGCCTGCAATCCGAAGATGGCGCATCAGGCGATCCAGCTGGAACCGAATGTCGGCGCGATGCTGCCCTGCAACGTCATTCTGCGGCAGGACGGTTCGGACATTCTCGTCTGCGCAATCGATCCGCAGGCCTCGATGACGGCGATCGACAATCCGCAGCTCAAGTCGGTCGCGGGCGAAGTGCGCGACATGCTGGAAAAGGCCGTTCAGGCCATTTGAGCCAGAGAGACCCCGGCAGCGGAATCCCCCGCCGCTGCCGGGACACCCGCACGCGTCTCGCGCAGCCCTTGCATTCGAGCGCCGTTTTGCGGGATATCACGGCCCGACGACCTCCCATGCGAGGTCCCGTTAAGCGAAGGCCAGAATGTCCCAGACCGATCGTCTCAAGACCGACTGTTCCCAATGCGCAGCCCTGTGCTGTCTGGTGCTGGCCTTCGACAAGGGCAAGGACTTCGCCTTCAGCAAGAACCCCGGCCAGCCCTGTCGGCACCTCTGTGGGCATGACTGCTCGATCCACGACAAGCTGACGCAGGAAGGCATGGCGGGCTGCGTCGCCTATGACTGCCTCGGCTCGGGCAACCGTGTCGTGCAAGAGGTCTTCGGCGGGCAAACCTGGCAGAGCGAACCGCGCCTGATGCCGGTGATGATGGAAGCCTTCTCCGCCATGCGCGAGGTCCATAAGCGGATCGACCTGCTGCGCGCCGCCGAGACCCTGTCGCTGGACGCGAGCGACGAGCGCAAACGGCGCGACTTCCTCGACCAACTCGAACAGCACGAATGGACCCATCCCGAACTGACTGAATTCGAGTTCGGACTGGCGCTGGAAATCGACCTCTTCTTCCACAGCCTCAGCACCTGACGACGCCTGCGACGCGATGCGTCGGGGTCACGCTGAAGCGCTCAACTCCCCGCCAGAGCCGACAAATTTTGACTGCCTGAAGAAGCTGTGATCTGATCCGGGTTGGGCACTCTGCCCGATCTATCTCAAGAGGCCGAGCGTGCAGCCTGCCTTTCGCACCGAAGCATTGTCGAAGACCTACGGCGAAGGTCCTGCCGCGGTTCACGCGCTCCGAGACGTGACGCTCGAAATTCCGCGCAGCGAGGTCGTCGTGCTGCTGGGCCCCTCGGGCAGCGGCAAATCCACCTTTCTCAACATCATCGGCGGGCTCGACAGGCCAAGCTCGGGTCAGGCGTGGTTCGGCGATCAGAACCTGACCGAGATGTCGGACCGGGCGCTGACGCAGTATCGGCGCAGCCATGTCGGCTTCGTCTTCCAGTTCTACAACCTGATGCCCAGCCTCACCGCGCGCGAGAATGTCGATCTGGTGACCGAGATCTCGCATGACCCGATGGATGCGGGCGAGGCGCTGCGGCTGGTGGGGTTGGAGGAACGGCTCGACCATTTCCCGGCGCAGATGTCGGGCGGCGAGCAGCAGCGCGTCGCCATCGCGCGGGCCATCGCGAAACGCCCGGCGGTGCTGTTTTGCGACGAGCCGACCGGCGCGCTCGACAGCACGACGGGGCGGCGCGTGCTGCAGGTGCTCAACGATGTGAACCGCGAGCTGGGCACCACCGTGCTGATCGTCACCCATGCGGCGGCGACGGCGGCGATGGCGCATCGCGTACTGCATTTCACCGATGGCCAACTGCGCGAGACGATCGTCAACGAGACCCGCGCCGATCCTGCCGAGATCGAATGGTAAGCCGATGGCCCTGACCGTTCTCCATCGCAAGCTGTTCCGCGACCTCTGGCGCATCCGGGCGCAGGCGCTGGCGATCTCGGCGGTCGTCGCTCTGGGCGTGATGGTGCAGGTGATGATGGCGGGGCTGACCGATACGCTCACCGTCACTCGCGACGCCTATTTCGAACGGCACCGGCTGGCGCAGGTTTTCGAGCCGCTGACCCGCGCGCCCAGCTCGATGATGGAACAGGTCAACGCCATTCCCGGCGTGCTGGCCGCCGAGGGCCGGATCAGCGGCTTCGGCCGGATCGACGCAGACGGCGGCGAGCCGGTGCAGGCGCGCATCCTGTCGCTGCCCGGCGCGGCGGGGCTCAACGGCATCCTGATGACGGCGGGACGCAAGCCCATCGCCGGGCGCAGCGACGAGGTCGTGCTGCTCGACACATTCGCAGCCGCACGCGGGATCGCGCTTGGCGACACGCTCGGCGTCACCGTCGAGGGCCGCCACCAAAAACTGCAGGTCGTCGGTTTCGCCCGCGCGCCGGAGTTTCTGTTCATGCCCGCGCCGGGCGAATTCTTCCCGACCGATGGCCGCTTCGCTGTGATCTGGATGGAGCGCAAGGCCGCTGCCGCTGTGCTCGATCTCGATGGCGCGTTCAACGAGGTGCTGGCGCTCACCACGCGCGAGCGGCCCCGCAAGGCGGTGCTCGCCGATCTCGACCGGCTGATGGCGCCCTATGGCGGCGGCGCGGGCTTCGTTCAGGACCAGCAGACCTCGGCGCGCTTCATCGAGGAAGAACTCAAGGGGCTACGCCAGTCGCGGGTGTTTCTACCGCCGATCTTCCTCGCCGTTGCGGCCTTCCTGCTCAACGTCACGATCACCCGGATCGTGCAGGCCGAGCGGCGCGAGATCGGGTTGATGAAAGCCTTCGGCCATAGCGGTGCGGAGATCGCGGGGCACTACCTAGAAATGGCGCTGATGATCGCCTTCGCGGGCGCGCTGCTCGGATCGGCCCTGGGCGTGATGCTCGGGCGGTCGATCACCGGGCTCTACATGGAATTCTACAAATTCCCCTATCTCGTCTTCTCGATGCATCCCGGCCCCTTCGCCGGGGGCCTCGCCTTCTCGCTGATCGCCGCCGCGCTCGGGGCGGCGATTGCGCTGCGCACGGTGTTCCGCCTGACGCCCGCCGAGGCGATGCGTCCCCCGGCCCCGCCCGATTTCACCCATGGCCGCGTCGGCTTCCTCGCGATCGTCACGAGTTTCTTCGACCAGCCGGGACGGATGATCCTGCGCCAGATCACTCGGCAACCGGTGCGCAGCCTTGGCACCGTTGCGGGCGTGGCCGCGGGGCTCGCGCTGAACATGGCGATGTTGATGATCTATTCTGGCTTCGATCACACAATGGATGTCACCTTCGGCTTTGCCGACCGCTCCGACGCGACGGTGAGCTTTATCCACCCCGTCTCGCGCGATGTGACGCATGAGATTGCGCACCTGCCCGGCGTGCTGGAGGCCGAGCCGACGCGCTATGTGCCGGTCCTCTTCCGCAACGGCGTCATCACCCATCGCGGCGAACTGACCGGCCTGTCCGAGGATGCGCAGCTCAACCGCGCGCTGCGGCCCGATCTGGAGCCGATCGCCTTGCCCGCGCAAGGAGTCGTGATCTCGCGGGGGCTCGCGGATGTGCTGAAACTTCAGCCGGGCGAAAACCTCACCGCCGAAGTCACCGAAGGCCGCAAGCGGACCCTCTCGCTGCCGGTCGCGGCGATCTCCGACACCCTGCTGGGCGCTCCGGCCTATATGCGCCTCGACTCGCTGACCCGGGCCGTGGGCGAGGCGGACCGGATCACCTCGGTCTCGATCCGCACCGAGGGCGCCCCATCGCCGGAGCTTCTGCACGAGCTGCGTGAGCGCCCCAAGGTCGCAGGCGTCTCGATCAAATCCGATAGCCTGGCGGCATTCCGGGAAATCGCCGACGAGGGCGCGGGTCAGATGCGTTTCGTCTTCGGCGCGATCGCCTTCGTGCTGAGCTTCGGCATCGTCTACAACGCCGCGCGCAACGCCTTTGCCGAGCGCGCGCATGAACTGGCGAGCCTGCGCGTCCTTGGCTTCACCCGCGGAGAGGTGACGCTGATCCTGGCCGGGGAGATTACCCTGCTGGTCGCCTGCGCGCTCCCGGTCGGCATCTGGTTCGGCTGGACGCTTGCCAAGTTGATCGCACGCGTTTTCTCCAATGAACTCTACCGGGTCAGCGTCAGCTTCGATCTGCCCAGCATCGCGACGGCGGTGCTGGTCGTGGTTTCGGCGACACTGGCCTCGATCCTGATGTTGCGCCGCGCGCTGGATCGGTTGAACATGATTTCGGCGCTCAAGGCGAGGGACTGACCCGTGACACCAAAACCCCGGACCAGATGGCTCATTCTCATCCTGATCGGCCTGATCGCAGCGGGCGCTATCGCCGCGCTGCTTTGGCCCCAGCCGCAGACCGTCGATATGGGCGAGGTCACGCGCGGCCCGATGAAGCTCGTCATCGAGGATGATGGCCGGACCCGCGTCAGCGAAAGCTATACGGTCTCGACCCCGGTGAGCGGTAGGCTGCAGCGGCTCGATATCCATGTCGGCGATCATGTCGTCGCGAATGAGACGGTCGTCGCCCGGATGCGCCCCGCCCTGCCCGCCGTTCTGGATGCGCGCAGCCGGGCGCAGGCAGAGGCCGCGCTGGCCGAGGCTCAAGCCGCGCTGAGTGCCGCCGAGGGCGATTACCGCGCCGCGGTCGCGATGCGCGAACAGGCCGATAGCGATCTCGCGCGGTCGCAGCGGCTCGCGCTTTCCGGCACGATCAGCCAGTCCAAGCTGGACCGCGATCAGATCAATGCCGACTACGCCGCCGCGCAGGAAGCCGCCGCGAAAGCCGCCATCGCGATGCGCGAGGCGGCGCTGGCCTCGGCGAAATCCGTGCTGCAGAACGATGCCGCCGCGAACAACAGCGACGGGGTCGAGTCGATCCCGCTTTATGCGCCCGCGACCGGAACGGTGCTGCAAATCCTGCAGGAAAACGAGACCGTGCTCTCTGCAGGCTCCCCGATCATGGAGATCGGCGACATCTCGGAGGGGTTAGAAGTCGTCGCCGATCTTCTTTCACGCGATGCGGTGCGCGTGCGCCTCGGCGATCCGGTGGAGATCACCGATTGGGGCGGGCCGGACGTGCTGGAGGGCAAGGTGGTCCGCATCGATCCATCGGGCACGACGAAGGTCTCCGCCTTGGGCGTCGAGGAGCAACGCGTCGGCGTGGTCATCGCCTTTACCGGCGACGCCGCGCAGCGGGCCGGTCTGGGCCACGGCTTTCAGGTGACCGCCCGGATCGTGGTCTGGCAGAACCCCGACGCGCTGCGCGTCCCGTCGAGCGCCCTGTTCCGGCGCGGCACCGGCTGGGCCGTCTTCAAGGTCGAGGACGGGCGCGCGCGGGAGGTGAACGTGAAAATCGGGACCGACAATGGCACCTATGCCGAGCTTCAGGACGGTCTGAGCGAGGGCGACAAGGTCGTACTCTATCCGGTCGAGACGCTGGAAGACGGCGCGCCGGTGGAGGCGCGGTCCGGCGGTTAAGTTGCGCCTCACGCCCCGCCCCAACCACCTCGCGAGGAATCACGAAGCCGCACGAAAAGCGCACCAACCGATCAAAAATGCTTGGGGTGGCGCTCAAAAAACCATCACTTGAGAGTTATTTGCGCCCAAATGCCATGCGAGCCGCAATCGAAGCGGCTTTTGCCCCCTCTCCACCTTTGGAAACGCACCAAGGTCATGGCCGAATGAGGGCGCAGGGCGCTTAGGGTTCCGTTGCCGAGAAGGCAGGTCTGGTCCGAGAAGTGCCACCCACGCGGCAAATTCCGTGCGGGCACACGGCGGGCCAAAATCCCGGGAGATTACTGCGCAGGTCTGACCCGCGCCTCATCTCTTGTTCCGCCAGCGGGTCGGCCTCTACGCCATAAAAAGGCGGGACGCATGCCAACGGGGAAGACCATGACCAGAACGAAATTCCTGTCCGCCACGGCCCTCAGCTTGGGCGTTCTCGCCGCCTCTCTCTCGCCCGCGATGGCCGAGCAGAAAACCGATTTCAAACTCGCATGGTCGATCTATGCCGGCTGGATGCCTTGGGGCTATCTGGACAGCTCGGGGATCATGGACAAATGGGCCGAGAAATACGGCATCACCGTCGATATCGTTCAGATCAACGACTACGTGGAATCGATCAACCAATACACCGCGGGCGGCTTCGATGGCGTCTCGGCGACGAACATGGACACGCTCTCGATCCCGTCGGGCGGCGGCGTCGACACGACCGCGCTGATCGTCGGCGACTATTCCGACGGCAATGACGCGATCATCTCGAAGAAAGCGACCTCGATCGAGGAGCTGAAGGACACCAAGGTGAACCTCGTCGAGCTGTCGGTCTCGCATTACCTGCTGGCGCGCGCGCTCGATAAAGCCGGGCTGGCCGAGAAGGATCTGGCTGGTGTCGTGAACACCTCCGACGCCGACATGATCGCCGCTTTCGCGACCCCCGAGATCGAGACCGTCGTGACGTGGAACCCGCTGGTGTCGGAAATCCTCGATTCCAACCCCGATGCGAACAAGCTCTTCGACAGCTCGCAGATCCCGGGCGAGATCCTCGATCTGATGGTGGTGAATACCGAGACGCTCAAGGACAACCCCGATTTCGGCAAAGCCGTGGTCGGCGCCTGGTATGAGGTCATGTCGAAGATGGCCGCAGGCGACGAAGAGGCCCTGACCGCGATGGCCGAGGCCGCCGGCACCGATCTGGAAGGCTACAAGGCCCAGCTCGCCGCGACGGCGATGTTCTACGATCCGGCCAAGGCGGTCGAGCAGGCTTCGAGCGCCGAGATGCCCGAGACCATGACGACTGTCGCGAACTTCCTGTTCGACAAAGGCATCCTTGGCGTCGATGCGCCCTCGGCCGATTTCGTGGGCGTCGAATATCCCGACGGCTCGGTGACGGGCGACGAAGCCAACGTGAAGCTGCGCTTCGACACTACCTACATGCAGATGGCGGCCGACGGCGCGCTTTGATCTGACTTGCCCGGCCTTCGGGCCGGGCCCTTTTCCGACAATTGCCGAAAGCGCCCATGCGTCTGCTCAACCGACATCCGACCCGGCCCACCGGCATCCTGCTGGCCGCGCTGCCTTTCCTGGCGGTGCTGATCGCCTATTGGATCGGCTCGGAAATCCGGCTCGCGGCGAACCCGCAGGACAAGCTGCTGCCCGCGCCCGAAACCATCATGAACACCGCCGGGCGGCTATTCACCGAGCCGAACAAGCGCACCGGCGAGATCCTCCTCTGGGCCGATACTTTCGCGAGCCTGCGGCGTCTGGCCTTCGGTGTCGGCATCGGGGCGCTGATCTCGCTGACGGTCGGCGTCGGGATCGGGCTGCTGCCTTATGTCCGGCGCGGATTGTCGAGCTTCGTCGCGGTGCTCTCGATGGTGCCGCCGCTGGCGCTGCTGCCGATCCTGTTCATCGTGTTCGGACTGGGCGAGACCTCGAAAATCGTGCTGATCGTGATCGGCATCACACCCTTCCTGATCCGCGACCTCTCGCAGCGGGTGCTCGACATTCCACACGAGGAGATCGTGAAGGCGCAGACGCTGGGCGCCTCCACATGGGTCATCGCGCTGCGTGTGGTGCTGCCGCAAATCCTGCCGCGCCTGATCGCGGCCATCCGCCTGTCACTCGGCGCGGCTTGGCTGTTCCTCATTGCCGCAGAAGCCGTCGCGGCCGAGGTCGGCCTTGGCTACCGCATCTTCCTCGTCCGGCGTTACCTCGCGATGGACATCATCCTGACCTACGTCATCTGGATCACGCTGCTCGCCTTCCTGATCGACTTCGCGCTCAAGACGCTGTCGCGCAAAGCCTTCCCGTGGCTGGGAGGTGGGCTATGAGCTTCGTCACCGTCCGCGATGTGTTTCAAGAATACGACGGCCGTCCGATCATCGAGCGCGTCAATCTCGACGTGGCCGAGGGCGAGTTCGTCTCGATCGTCGGCGCGTCCGGCTGCGGCAAATCCACCTTCCTGCGGCTGCTCTTGGCCGATGAGACGCCCACGCGGGGCCGCATCACCGTCGATGGCGGCACGCCTGCGCGCGAACCGGGCCGCGAGCGCGGCGTGGTGTTCCAGAAATACTCGGTCTTCCCGCATATGACCGTGCGCGACAACATCGTCGCCGCCGAGAGTTTCCCGAAAGGCTGGGGCTGGTTTCGCGGCGCGAAACTGCGCGAAGCCCGGGCACGCGCCGATGAAGTTCTCGAGCGGATCGGGCTGGCGCATGTCGCGAAGAACTACCCCTCGACGCTTTCGGGCGGAATGCAGCAACGCCTCGCCATCGGACAGGCGCTGCATGCCCGCCCGCGCATCCTGCTGCTCGACGAGCCCTTCGGCGCGCTCGATCCGGGCACGCGGCTTTCGATGCATGAGTTCCTGACGCAGCTGCGCACCGAGACCAGCATGACCGTCTTCATGGTCACGCATGATCTTGGTGAGGGCTTCAAGCTGGGCGACCGCGTTCTGGTCTTCGACAAGACCCGCTGGGACCCGGATTACCCCGAACGCTACGGCGCGACGATCACCTATGATTTCGACGCCCGCGATCACGGCATTCCGTATCAGCACATCCTCGACAAGATCCCCTCTCTGGCCGCGCAAAGCGACCCCGCGCCCGCGCCGGACTGAGAGGCCCAAGTTTCACCGCGCGCGCCGCTGGGCCCCGCGCGCGGGCCGCCGCCAAGGTCCAGACAGCCTGCCCCGATCCGGGGCTTCGATAGATTGGAGACAGAGATGTTCCATGACCTGCCAGGCGGGCGATCGCGCCCGCACCACCCGCAAGCGGCCATCGCGGCGCATGCCCTGCGCGAGCGCCGCCAGCACCACCCGGACCTGACCAAGCTCGCCGGCTGGAAGGCGATGCGCAAAGAGGCGGAACTCCCCGAGGGACGCTGGGACGAGGAACGCCGCTGGGCGCTGCGCATGGGGCTGACCGGCGCGGACAGCATCGAGGACAAGTCGATCCCGACTTTCGCACGCGGCGAGCTGCCCCATTACGCGGGCATCAACACCTTCCTGAAAGCGCCCTATGCCGAGGACGTGCTGGAGGTCTCGCATTACGACGCGACCGTGCTGGGCATCCCCTTCGATGGCGGCACCACCTACCGCGCCGGCACCCGCTTCGGACCGCAGGGCGTGCGCAAGATCTCCGCGCTCTACACGCCTTACAACTACGAGATCGGCGTCGACCTGCGCGAGCAGATGACGCTCTGCGATGCGGGCGACGTGTTCACCATCCCGGCGAATATCGAGAAGAGCTTCGACCAGATCAGCCGCGCGGTCAGCCACGTCTTCTCCTCGGGCTCGCTCCCGATCATGATCGGCGGCGACCACTCGATCGGCTTTCCCTGCGTGCGCGGCATCGCCGAATGCACCTCGAAGAAGATCGGCATCGTCCATTTCGACCGCCATGCCGACATTCAGGAAAAAGACCTCGACGAGCGGATGCACACCACGCCGTGGTTCCACTCGACCAACCTGCCCAACGTGCCCGCGAAGAACCTCGTGCAGATCGGCATCGGCGGCTGGCAAGTCCCGCGCGAGGCGGTGAAGGTCGCCCGCGAGCGTGAGACCAACATCATCACCATGGGCGACATGGAGAAGATGGGCATCGACAAGACGATCGAGATGGCGCTCGAAATGGCGTGGGACGGGGTCGACATGGTCTACATGTCCTTCGATATCGACTCCATCGATTGCGGCTTCGTGCCCGGCACCGGCTGGCCCGAACCGGGCGGCTTCCTCCCGCGCGAGGCGCTGGCGCTGGCCTCCGGCATCGCCGCCGAAGGCATCTGCGGGATGGAACTGGTCGAGGTCGCGCCGCCCTACGACGTGTCCGACATCACCGCGCTGATGGGCACGCGGGTGATCGTGGACGTGCTGGGCTCGCTGGTCGCCAATGGCAAACTCGGCGCGCATCGCAAGCATATCGACAAGCCCGTCTCGCTTCCCCATGGCGAATTCGAGGGCAAGCGCTGGTCGAACTCCGAACCGCATAAGGTGGGCTGAGCCATGCCGCATGATCACGCCCCTCACGGGCACCATCACCACCACGATCACGGGCACAGTCACGGGCACTCCCATGACCACGCGCATCACGGGCATGGTCACAACCACGCCCATGCCGAGCATCTGCACAGCCACATGCATCACGAGGAAGAGGCCGCGGACCTGCAGGTTCTCGCCACCCAGTTCATCGACGGCTTCATGCAGGCCTCCGACAAGACGAGCTATCTCAAGCTCGCGGGCGTTCCCTTCGAGCGTCCTTCGTCGACGGGGCCGAAATCGCTGAAACTCGTGGATGTGGAGCTCAAGACCGAATGGCAGGTGGGCACCGCCTCGCCCTCCTTCGGTTCGCGCGAACTGTCCTACCTTCCGTTCCCGGGCGAGATGGTCCGCGAACGCACCAACATGTCGCTGATCTACGTGTCGATGGACGAGAAATCCGTCCTCGACATCCGCGACTTCCTGACACAACGCAAGAAAGAGATCGACCAATGAAGACCAGCTTCGCAACGCTTCTGGGCGCAACGCTCGCCAGCCCGGCCCTCGCGCATTCCGGCACGCATTTCCATACCCACGGTGTCGAGCCGATGCTGATCGTCGGCGTCGCCGCCCTCGCGGTCTATGGCATCGTCGAATTCGTCAGATCGCGCCGCTGATTTTTCGAAACGACCTTACAAGGCGCCCCGACGGGCGCCTTGTTTCACTTCGGCTCCCCCAGCCCCGCAAGCTTTCGCATATGCCAAGCCAGCGCCTGATTTGAGCTGAGCACCGGCATCCCGAGCTCCGCTTTCAGCTCCGGCAAAATCCCCCGCGTGCGCAGGTTGGTGCAGGACAGGAAAATCCCGTCCAGCTTGGCCTGCCCCGCAAGGCTCCGCGCGGCGTCGGCGATCGAGGCCGGATCGATCCGCGCCACCCGCGCCTCGACCTCTTCGCCGAAAGACAGCGTCGCGGGAACGGTGATCCCTGCGGCGACGAAGGCCGCCCGCAAAGGCTCCGCGACCGAGGCGACATAGGGCGAGACGATCCCCACCCGCTCCAACCCCAGATCTGAAATCGCCGCCAGCGCGGCGCTCAGCGGATCGGTCACATGCTGGGTCGTCACGCCCGCCATGACATTCGCCCGTACCTCGCCCGGGCCGATCAGCGCCGCGCCAGAGGTGCAGCCATAGCCCACCACATCGAACTTCGCCGCAGGCGGCAGCAGCGCCGCCGCGCCGCTCAAAGCGCGCTCCATCTCGGCGATACTCGACGGTGTCAGATCGTCGCCGGAATGGACGCGCGTGACATGCATCCGCGCGTCGCCCGGCGGGATGTAGCGACGGAATTCGTCCTCGATGGTCTCGTCCACGCGCAGCACGATCAGCCCCATCGTGGGCGTGGCGTCTTCGAGAAGACGATAGGGGAAATCGGCCATCAGCTCAGCTCCGGCAGGGTTTTGGGGGCGCGCGGCGACAGCAGTTCCGCCCCGGTCACGCGCAGGACGATATTTTCCTCATGGACCAACAGGCGGCGCGGACCCTGCGCGGTCTCGATCCAAGCGCCGGGTTCGAGCGTCAGCACCATGCCCTCGCGCAGCTCCGTGTCGTCGCGCGGAGTGAAGGACGGCCATTCCGTCAGCGTGACCCCCAGCCCATGGCCCAGACGCCCGCCGCCCGCCGCGACACCGCGCGCCGCGAGCCCCTCGACCAGCAGACGATGCGCATCACGCGCCCGCATCCCGGGCCGCAGCTGCGCCATCACAGCCTCGGTCACCTCCCAGAGCGCAGCATGGGTGCGCCGCACCGGCTCCGACGCCGGACCGACCGAGAAATTGCGATCGAAGTCGCAGAAATACCCGTCGCGCACCGCGCCGGTATCCAGCATCAGCACGTCGCCCGCCTGCAGCGGCTCGGGCCCAGCAGGCGAGATCACATCGTCATAGCCCGACGGCCCCGCCGCCCCGGCGACATAGCTGACCCAGTCAGCCCCCTCCTCCAGAAGCGCCGATTGGAAGGCGCGGAAAATCCCGTCGAGCGGACGCCCCGGCCCCGCGAATTCCGGCACCCGCGCGAAGGCACGGCCCGCGATGGCGCAGGCCCTACGGATCTTCTCGATCTCCGCCTCGCTCTTGATCTCGCGCACCCGCTGAATCGCGGCGGTGCCGTCGATGAAGCGCCGCGGCGCGATACGCTCCCCGAGCCGCGCGTAATCCGCGAGCGGCATCCGCAGGTGCGTCTCCAACCCCATCGGCACACCGATCTGCGCGCTCTCCGGCAGAAGATCGCAGAACGTCTCGGCGAGCAGGCTCACGCCGTCATCCTCCGGGTCGGGCGCATCCCAAGTGCGGACCTGCGTCATCCAGGTGCGGCCCATCAGTTCCGCCCCGATGGAGGGAATCACCGCGACCGGCGCACCGCTGGCCGGGACAATGACGAACCACGGGCGCGCGGGGCTTTCCCAGAACCGGGTCAAAAAGCCCGTGACGTAGAAGATATCAGCAGCCGAGGTCAGAAACAGCGCATCCAGACCCCGTTCGCTCATCTCGGCCTGAAGGCGGCCGACGCGGGTGCGAAACTCCTCGGCCGGAAAGATGAGCGAGCGCTCAGCCATCTTCCGGGCCTTCGCTGAGGATCGCGAGAACCCGCGCCTCCGGTCCCAGCGACAGCCCGGCAAGCAGAGCCGCCAGCCCTGCCCCGCCCGACGGCGTCGTGGCCAGCCCGTGTGCTGGGAGGATGTCGACGCCGGACTGCGCCTCGGCTTCGGTGATCGTGGCGAAGCGATCCGCATCGCGCGACAGACCCGCCAGCGCCACCATCGAAGGCGTCTTGCAATCGAGCCGCCCCATCGCGGAGACCGGCCCTTCCGTGCTCACCAGATGCCCTGCGCGAATGCTCTCGATCAGCGCAGGCGCCGCATCGGGTTCGACCACGATGATCTCAGGCCCGTCGCCCCAAGCCAGCCGCGCATGGGCGGCCACGGCGGCCGCCAGACCGCCGACCCCCGCCTGCAGCAGGATATGGGTGGGCGGCGCGTCGATCTGCGCGACGGCCTCGGCGGCAAGCTGGGTGTAGCCCTCCATCACTCGCAGCGGCAGTTCGACATAACCCTCCCACGAGCTGTCCGACAAAAGCGTCCAGCCGTTCTCGGCAGCGGCTGTCTCGGCGGCCTCCATGCTCTCTTGATACTCCGCGCCAGCCCGCACGACCTCGGCCCCGCGTGCCTCCAACCGTGCGGCGAAGGCGGCGGGCACGGTCTCGGCCAGATAGATGATCGCGCGAGCGCCGAATATACGCGCACCTGCCGCGACCGAGAGGCCGTGGTTCCCCGCGCTGGCCGCGACATAGGTCTCACCGGCGAGGGCCGTTTGCAGGTCACCACCCTCGGCACGCGACGCCGCCTCCCGGGCAATCGCATGGACCGCGCCCAGCGCCTTGAAGCTGCCGAGCCCCATGCGCTCGCGCTCGTCCTTGATCCAGACCTCGCCGACCCCGGCGCGCTCCGCAATCCCGGGCGCCGCGCGCAGCGGGGTCTCGCGATGTGCCGGACATTGGGCAAGCAGGCTGGCCACGCCCGAGGCATCCGCGATGGGCTGAACACCCTCCGGGTCGAGCCCGTCACCGCGCCAGGGATTGTCTATGATGATCGGCATGTCGGACCCTCGCTGCGATGGAAGCAGGCCCATAAGGCAGCGAGACGTCCGCGCACGCAATCACCTTTTCAGGCAGGCCATTGCGCGACATCGTGAGGCGCGTCAGTCGGCCTCTTTCACCGCCGAGAGGAATTGCTGCGTGCGCTCTTTCTGCGGGTTGCCGAAGAGATCCTCGGGCGCGCCCTGTTCCTCGATCTTGCCGTCGTAGAAGAAGCAGACCCGATCCGAGATGTCCTTTGCGAAGCCCATCTGGTGCGTCACCATCAGCATCGTCAGATTGTATTTATCCACCAGCGACCGGATCACGTTGGTCACCTCGCCGATCACCTCCGGGTCGAGCGCGGAGGTCACCTCGTCAAACAGCATCACCTTGGGACGCATCGCCAGCGCCCGCGCGATCGCCACGCGCTGCTGCTGACCGCCCGAGAGCCGCGACGGGTGCTGGTCGCGCTTGTCGGACATGCCGACCAGCTCCAGCAGTTCCTCGGCCCGTTCGCGCGCCTCGGCCTTCTTCATACCCAGAACCTGCACCGGGCCTTCCATGCAATTCTCAAGCGCGGTCATGTGCGGGAAGAGATTGAAATGCTGGAAACACATGCCGATCTGGCTGCGGGCCTTGCGCAGATATTTGCGATCCGCAGGCACCAGCTTGCCGTTCTTCTCCATATGGGTCAGCGGCTTGCCGTCCACGTAGATCACGCCCTCGTTGATCGTCTCGAGCGTCATCAGCATCCGCAGCACGGTCGTCTTGCCAGAGCCGGACGGGCCGATGATCGTGACCATTTCCCCCTCGGCCACGTCGAGATCGAGCTGGTCAAGCACCACCAGATCGCCATAGCGCTTGGTGACTTTCAGGAACCGCACCATCGGCACGTTGTCGCCCGTCAGTTCGAGCGGATAGTTCGAAAGGTCTTCCATCATTTCAATCCGAGTTTACGCCGCACGCGATCCTCGAAGACGCGGATCAGGGCAGCGGTGGGAAGCGAGATGGCGAGGAAGATGATCCCCACCAGCGTATAGGGTTCGAGATAGCGATAGCTCGACGAGCCGATCGCATTCGCGGTGTGCATCAGTTCGGCCACCCCGATCACCGAGAGCATCGGCGTATCCTTGAAGATCCCCACGAGGTAATTGCCCATCCCCGCCAGCGCGGGCGGAATGGCCTGCGGGATCACGATGCGCCAATAGGTGTCGCGGGTCGACATGTTGAGCGCGGTGCAAGCCTCCCATTGGCCCTTCGGCACCGCGTCGAGACCGCCGCGATAGACCTCCGACAGATAGGCCGAATAGTGCAGACCGATCGCGATCATGCCCGCCGTCCACGGCCCCAGTTTCAGGCCGAATTGCGGGCCGACGTAGTAGACGAAGAAAATCTGCAGGATCAGCGGCGTCGAGCGGATGAACTCGATGAATTCGCGCACGACCTTGGTCAGCACCCAGTAGGGCGTCCGCTGCGCCAGCGCGAAGACCATGCCCAGCACCACCGCAATCGCATAGCCGAAGCCCGCCGCCATCAGCGTGTTGAGCGTCGCATGCATCAGCTTGGGCAAGATTTCCCAGGTGAATTCCCAGTTCCAGTTGAACCCCATGGATCAGGCCCTCCCCAGCTTGCGCCGCATGACCAGCTCCAGCCAGCGCATGAACGGCGTCACGATGAAGCGCGCGAAGACGTAGTAGATGATCAGCGCGGTGCCGAAGGTCTGCGCCGAGAGGAAGGTGGAGCCGTTGATCTGCTTCGCCTCGAACATCAGGTCCGACACGGAGATCAGCGCGACCAGCGCGGTGTTCTTCAGCAGTTCGATCAGAAGGTTGCCCCACGGCGGCAGCATGTTGACGAAAGCCTGCGGCAGGATGATCCGCCACATCCGCTTGATCGGGCTCAGCGACAGCGCATAAGCCGCTTCCCATTGCCCCTTCGGCACGGATTGGATGCCGCCGCGCACCAGCTCGGCGCCATAAGCCCCGAGGTTCATCCCCACCGCGACGAAACCCGCGGTGAATTTCGGCAGCGTCAATCCGAACAGCGGCAGCACGAAGAAGATCCAGTACAGCTGGACCAGAAGCGAAGTGCCGCGGAAAATCTCGATATAGACGACGGCGATGCCCCGGATCAGCCCGTTGCGCGAGAGCTTCATAAGCCCAGCAACAAGCGCGATGGCGATCGCCAGGGCGGACGCTAGGAAAAACTGGCCCGCCGTTGTGAGCGTCCCGTCCCAGAAGCGTGGCCCGTATTCTTTCAAAAAATCTATGTAGCTCATTCCCGTCCCGCCCCGGCGGTGAATGTCAAAAAGGACGGGCCATACGCTGGCCCGTCCATGTCATCAGCAGCTGCGCTTAGCGCATCTCGCAGACTTCTGCGGCGGTCTTGTCGCCCGGCAGGTTGCCTTTCGAGTAGCCGTACTCGCCGACCGCTTTCATCATCGCGTCCGAACCGAGATACTTCTTCTGAGCTTCATTGAACTTCTCGACGAAGTCCTGATCCGCCTTGCGGAAGCCGATGCCCACCCAGTTCTGGGTCCATTCGGGAAGCTGGCTCACGTCCGACACTTCAACCGTACCGTCCGATTGCTTGGCGAGGTTCTGCGCGGTGAAATAGGTCACGCCACCTGCATCCGCGCGGCCCGCTTTCACGGCGGCGAGGATTTCGGTCGGACCCGGCACGGTCATCACGTCGCTATCCGGGATGCCGCCCTTGGCCGCGGATTCCACCTGGTTATAGCCCGCACCCGTCACGAAGGTCGCGCCAGCCTTGGCGATCTGCTCGTAGTTGTTCAGGTTCTTCGGGTTGCCCTTCGGCACGATGAACGCATCGCCCACCTTCGCCATCGGCTCCGAGAACGCGACGTTCTGGCAGCGCGAATTGAGGATGTAGAGACCGCCCGTGACCATGTCGAAGCGGTTCGCGTTGAGGCCCGGGATCAGCCCGCCCCAATCGGTCACGACGGGGGTGATGTTGTCATAGCCCATCTCGTGGAGCACACCCAGAACGTAGGCGTTCACGAAGCCCAGCGGCTTGTTGTCTTCGCCCGGATAGGCCCACGGAACTTCGTTCGCAAAGCCGATGCGGATCGGCTCGCCCGAGTTGATACGGTCCATCAGGGGTCCGGCCAGTGCGGCGGTCGCGCTCATCGCGAGGCCCATACCGGCAGCGGCGACAGATTTCCAAATCGATTTCATGCGTCTCTCCTGTTGGCTCTTGTTAACGGAAAGCCGAAAGCCTTCCGCGCTTGATGTACACAACACCTATGAGATTCCGGAGAGTGTCAAGCAGATCACATTGATTATACAGGGTTGCCAGACAGATATCGTGGGGTTGTGAAGTTCCCTGCGCAGATGTTGTGCACCAATATTGCCCAATATCGCAGCGTTGAACACGGAACGCGCATATCTCGCGCGCCCGTGCGAACGCAGTGGGGGCTCCGTGCGTGCAACGACCTCCACATCAGGCCGATTGCTCCGCCCCCTCAGCCGCAATATGTGAAATCGAAATGCCATTTGGGCCGTCGCCGCGAAGCAGATTGACCTGCGCGCCGCCGCCGCCGATCATGACCTTCGCGCGAAGAGACAACAAAACCCGATGAACGAGATACCCCTGATCCCTCGGCAAACCACACCGGAACGGCTGCGTGGCCGCGACCGCTTGGACCTCATCCATGCCGAAATTCGCAGCCGCATCTGCCTGCTCGACTACCCGCCCGGCATGCGCCTGTCGGAGACCGCGCTGGCCTCCGAATTCGGCATCTCGCGCACACCACTGCGTCGGGTGTTGGCGCGTCTCGAAGATGAAGGGATGCTGCGCTCGATGCATGGGGTCGGCACTTTCGTCACCGATGTCGATTACACCGAACTGGGACAGGTCTTCCGGCTGCGGCGCGAACTCGCGGTGCTGCAGACGACCCTCGACCCGGTGCCGCCAAGCGCCGCACTGATCGCGTCTTTCGTCAGGCTGCAGGAACGCGGCCGCGCCCTTGTCGATGCACCCACCGCCCGCGCTTTCGCCGAGCTGGACCGCGACACCTTCCTCTGCCTGCTGGATCTGACCGCGAATGCGCCGCTGAGGGAAATGTCGGAGGCGCTGTATTTCCGCACGGCCCGGATCTGGCTGCAGCAGGTCACCGCCTCGCAGATCGACCTGATGCAGGAGATCGAGATCTACAATGACGAGCTGCGCGACATCCTGCGCGCTTTGCGGCTCGGCGATCTCGACGCACTCGGCCATATGCGGCGCGGCCATATCTCCATGAGCTTCGCGCGGATGCCCGTCCTGATCAAAGCGCCCTAGCGGACGACTGGAGGCCGCAGCCTCCGCGACCGGGTTTACCCCACGCGCGGCTCTCGAACGCACACGGTTTGTTCAAGGAACTGCGGCGCGGCGGGTCCGTTCGATCACTGAGAGGGATGTGATTGTCTCCGGGGGGCGACGCCCGGAGATGCGACGAAGGACATGCATTCCATGACCGATCTCACCCGCCCTTCCGCCGACCGATCCGCGAAGACCACGCCCGATCCGGACAGCCCGCCGCTGCGCTTTCTGGAAGGGCGGCGCGGCTATCTCCCCATCGGCGATTACGCGGTCATCGGGGACACGCGCACGGCGGCGCTGGTGGCCCGCGACGGCGCGATCGACTGGCTCTGCGGCCCCGATTTCGACGGCGATCCGGTCTTCGGGCGGCTGCTCGACCAGTTTCGCGGCGGGACGTTCTATGTTGGCCCGGTGCCCGAGGCGGGCCGTCCAAGCGCGGCGAAACGCGCCTATGAAAACCACGGCCCGATCCTGACCACGACCAACCCGACCGAGGGCGGCCAACTCAAGGTCACCGACTTCATGAACCTCCCGGACTCGCTCGAAGAAGCGGCGAGCTTCGGGCGCTCCGTCGTGCGGCTGTTAGAGGCTCAGGGGGGCGAAGCCGAGGTCGAAATCTGCATCGCCCCACGCTGCGACTACGCGCTGAACACCCCAGATTTCATCCGACGCGGCCCGGGCAGCTGGCAATTCACGCAAGACGGCGACATTGTCCTGATCGACAGCTCCATCGAGTTGGAAATCGAAGGCTCGGGCCGGCTCAACGGGCGCGGCACGCTCGCCGCCGGAGAGGAAGGCTACGTCACCCTCACGATCACCCAAGGCGGCCACGGCCATGTCGGGGGAATGGACGCGGCCCACAAGGCGCTCGCCGCGACCCGCGAGGCATGGCGCAAGCGACAGTCGAAGACGGATTTCAGCGACGGGCCTTTCTCCGGGTCGCTCAAACGCTCGCTGATGGCGCTGCAGCTGCTGATCCACGCCCCCACCGGCGCCGTGATCGCCGCGCCGACGATGGGCCTGCCGGAGGTGGTCGGCGGTATCCGCAACTATGACTATCGCTACTGCTGGCTGCGCGACGCCTATTTCGTCCTGCACGCCTTTCTCGATCAGGGCCTGACCGGCGAGGCCGACGCCTTCTTCCGCTGGATGATGGCGGCTACGCGCGAAACCGCGCCGGAGCTGGGCACGCTCTACACGGTGCGGGGCGACAGCGACGTCTCGCTGCACCAGCTGCAAACGGTCGAGGGCTATCGCCGCTCGGTCCCGATGCAATTGGGCAACGGCGCTGCGACGCAGCTGCAACTCGACGCCTATGGGTCGATGATCATGGCCGCGCGCGCCTATGTCGAAGCGGGCGGAAAGCTTCATCCGGGCGAAGGCATCCGGCTTGCGAATTTCGCCGATGTCGTGGTCTCGCAATGGACCCGGCCCGACAACGGCATCTGGGAAATGCCCGACCCACGCCGCCATCATACCTATTCCAAGGCGATGTGCTGGGGCGCGCTGAATGCCGTCATCGCGCTGGTCGAACGCGGCGTGATCGATGCCGACACGAAGCTCTGGAAGGCCGAGCGCGCCGCGATCGAGGCGCTGATCCGGGAAGAAGCGTGGAATGAAGAGATCGGCGCGTTCACCGGGGCGATCGGCGAGGACTGGCTTGATGCGAGCGTCCTGCTGATGCCGCGCATCGGGGTGATCGCCGCGGACGATCCGAAGATGGCCGCGACCTACACGGCGATCCGCGAGCGGCTGGGTTCGGGCGTCCATCTGCGGCGCTACGACCTGCGGGAAGACGGGCTGCCTGGCGTCGAGGGGTATTTCAACGCCTGCGGCTTCTGGGCGGCGGATTACCTCGTGCGGGCGGGGCGGCTCGACGATGCCAAAACCCAGATCAAGGGGATGCTGAAAGCCACGACCGATCTTGGCCTGATGGCGGAAGAGCACGACCCGGAGACCGGCGCGCAGCTGGGCAACTTCCCGCAAGGGCTGTCCCATGCCGGGATGATCGCGGCGATCACCGCCTATCGTTCGGCCGTGAAGGGCTGATTGCCTTCACAAAAAGCCGCGCGACCCGCATGTGAAAAAAAGGCAGCCCCGATCCCCGGAGCCGCCTTTTTCATGTGTTTCGCCTGATCCGGCCGTTAGGCCGCAAGCGTCTCCGTGGAGGAGAAGAACATCGCCTGGCTCACCGCCGATTGCACCTGGCTTTCGGTGTAGGGCTTGGTGATCAGGAAGGCGGGTTCCGGCCGCTCGCCGGTCAGCAGACGCTCCGGGAAGGCCGTGATGAAGACCACGGGCAGCTCGTTGCCGAACTGCGCGAGAATGTCGTTCACCGCGTCGATGCCCGAGGAATTATCCGCCAACTGAATGTCGGCAAGGATCAGGTCGGGCTTGTCGGTCGAGGCAAGCTCCACCGCTTCGGTCCGGGTGCGGGCGATACCGGTGATCTGGTGGCCCATATCCTCGACGATGGCACGAATATCCATCGCGATGATCGCCTCGTCCTCGATGATCATGACCTTGCCCGCGACGGAGGTTTCCATCTCGCGGATCGCGATGTCGATCAGTTCCTTCGCCTCGTCGGTCTCGACCTGCATGATCGTGCCGATTTCCTCGACGCGGAACCCTTCGATCGAGTGCAGCAGAAGCGCCTCGCGCGTGTTCGGCGTCAGCGTCGACATGTGATCCTGAGCGCGCGCCGAAAGCCGGTTGTCCGGCTCGCCCAGCGGTGCGCCCGCAGAGGCCCAGACCAGATGGAAGGCGTGGAACAATGCGAGCTTCGGATCGTTGTTCTCGAAAGGCGTCGTATCTTCGAGTATGGCCTCGAGCGTAGCCGCGGCGTATCTGTCGCCACTGTCCTGGCTGCCGGTAAGGGCTCGGGCGTAGCGCCGCAGATACGGCAGGTTGGCTCCGATGGTGCCGGCGATGTCTTCGGACATGAAAACCCCCTTTTGCGTTTTTTCGGGAACCAAACTCTCTGGCCCCGCGTTCGGTTCCGTGCAAAATGAGTGGGATCGAAACCGGATGTATAGTGATATGGCAGACGAAAAGCCTAAGTCCAGTATCAGGGACCAGATCAATCAAAACCTGAAGAAGGTTTATGAGGAGGCGCTTCAGGAAGAAGTGCCAGATCGGTTCAAAGATTTGCTGGCGCAACTCAAGGCGAAGGAGGGCGAAAAATGACTTCGTCCTCCAAAGCCAACTCGTCTACCGAAGCCCGCGATCCGCGTGAGGAACTGCCCGATCATCTCGGGGCCCTGCGCGCCTTCGCCCTGTCGCTGACCCGGAATTCGGCCTCCGCCGACGACCTCGTGCAGGACACGATCGTCAAGGCGTGGTCGAATATCGAGAAATTCGAGCGCGGCACGAATTTGCGTGCGTGGCTCTTCACGATCCTGCGCAATACCTTCTACTCGGACCGCCGAAAGCGTAAGCGCGAGGTTGCAGACCCCGAGGGTATCCACGCGGCTTCGCTCTATGAGAAACCTGCGCATGACGGACGTCTCGCGATGAATGATTTCGTCGTGGCCTTCGATCAGCTCAGCCCCGAACACCGCGAGGTTCTGACCCTCGTCGGCGCCTCGGGCTTCTCCTACGAAGAAGCCGCCGGAATGATGGGCGTGGCAGTCGGCACGGTGAAAAGTCGTGCCAACCGAGCCCGCGCCCGGCTTGCCGAAATGCTCGGGCTCGAAGAAGGTGAGGACATCCTGTCCGGCACGGATCGAAATTCGCTGGCCGTGATGGGCAAATCCGGAGTTGCCGCCGCATGAATTCGGAAGCCGCGAAAGCGGCAGACGACGAGCACTACAGTGACCACGCCCCGTTTCAAGCTCGGAAACGGGGCGTCATTCCCTTTTTTGACGGGCTTGGCGTGCGTCTGGCCTTCATGCTGGCCGTCGCGCTCTTTCCCCTGCTGATCATCGCCGTGCTGCAATCGACCTCGGTCGTTCGCGAAGCGCAGGCGCGCTCCGAGGCTGCCCTGATGGGCGAGACGATGCGCGCCGTCGCAGGCGAGACGCGGGTGATCCAGCACGCGCAGGATGCAGCCCGCGTCCTTGCCAGCACCGTCCAGCCGCTCGTGGGTAGTGACGAGGCCTGCTCGAACTGGATGCGGCAGATTTCGGGCGCTTTCCCAGAGTTCTCGCTGGTCGCCTTCATTCCCGACAGCGGCAAGATGAGCTGCTCGAACTCCGGCAAGAGTTACGATTTCAAAGGTCAGGACATCTTCGAGAGGATGATGACCGCGGATCGCACCAGCTTCTACGTCAATCGCGATGCGCCGGTGTCGGGCACCTCGGTGCTGGGCGTGGCCCATCCCGTCTACAACGCAGCGGGCGATCATATCGGGATCATCGCGATCTCGATGAGCCACTCCTCGCTTTCGCTGGCGAAGGACGGGCCGAAGCTCGCCGACGATCGGCCGCTGGTGATCATGACCTTCGACCGCGAGGGCACGATCCTGACCTCCTCGGACGGGCTGGCGAACACGCAGTCGCACCTCCCCGTCGACCGCTCGCTGAAGCTGCTGGCGGGCAATGGCGCGGTGACCTTCTCGGGAGATTCCAATCGCGGCATAGAGCGGGTCTATTCCGTCGTCGAACTCGTCCCCGACCAACTCTACGCACTCGGCAGCTGGCCCGCACAGGCGGCCTCCGCGCTGAGCCCCTTCGCCGATATCTCGCCGGTGCTGTTCCCCGCGCTGATGTGGATGGCGAGCCTTCTGGTCGCCTATTTCGCGATGCAGAAACTGGTCATCGGCCATGTCCGCAAACTGTCGAGCGCGATCACCAGCTTCGCCACCGGCAGCCGGATCGTGGGCAATCTCAACCTGTCGACCGCCCCTTCGGAAATCCGCGACCTCGCCGAAGCCTACGACCGGATGACCGAGACCATCCTGCATGACGAGGCCGAACTGGAAGACATGGTGCACCACAAGGAAGTGCTACTCCGCGAGGTCCACCACCGGGTGAAGAACAACCTCCAGCTCATCGCCTCGATCATCAACATGCAGATGCGGCAGGCGCGCACGCCGGAGGCCAAGGGGCTGATGAAATCGCTGCAGGAGCGGGTCATCTCGCTCGCGACGATCCACCGCGGCCTCTACCAGACCTCCGGCCTCACCGATATTCAGGCGCAGGAATTGCTGCCCGATATCGTGCGCCAGATCACCCGTCTCGCGACCGGGCCGGGCCGCCATATCTCGGTCGACTGCCATATCGACGACATTCACCTGACGCCCGATCAGGCCGTGCCGCTCTCGCTTCTGCTGACCGAAGCGATGACCAACGCGATGAAATACGCCTCCGCCCGTGACGGAAAACCGAAGCTCGACATCTCGCTGAGCAAGCTCGAAGGGATGCAGGCGCGTCTCAGCGTGCGCAACACCGTCGACACGGACGCCCCGCCGCTGGAGGCTGTGGACGGCACCGGGCTGGGGTCGCAACTGGTCAACGCCTTCGTGCAACAGCTCTCCGGCACGATCGAGATCGAGACCACAGACGACGAGTACCTGCTCAATGCAGACTTCACATTGCGCCCCCTCGTCGAGAGCGAATTGCGTCACGAAGAGCGCTTGAAATCTCGGAAACACGAAACAGTTTCTGAAGAGAGCAATTGAGTGAGATACCCGCCGCGGCGACCTCTGGTCACCTTCGCGGCCGTTCAGAAAAAACGAGCCGCATGGAACGTCTTAAACAAGCCGGAGTTCACGCCGAGAGCCGCGTAAGACTGCTTTTGACAGCAGCCGAGGCTTACCCTGTGCTCGAGGATGCCTTCCTCGACTCGCGTCATTCTATCCACGGCTCCTTCCGCGTCTTCGACCTCAACACGAAGCTGAAATCGGATCGCGGGCGCGCCATCGGTGCGACCTGGTTCGACCTGATCATCCACCTGCTGAAACGTGGCGTGGCGATGCAGATCGACCTGACCGACTTCGACCCCTGCGCCAAGCCTGAGTTGCATCGCATGACGTGGTCGTCGATCCGCATGTTCTGCGCCGCGCGCGAGCTGGCCGGGCCCAACGCCAATCTGCGGCTGCGCGCGCTGATGCACCCGGCGCAATCGGGCATCCTGCCGCGCACGATCTTCTGGCCCTATGTCTATTACAAGCTCGGCAACCATGCGAGCTGGCTCAACGAGATGGACGAGGCCAAGCGGCTGACGGCGATGCGCGACATGCCGGGGCTGCGGGAATATCTCAAGGCCGGATCGGACAACAAAATCCACCGCAAGTTCCGCGGCGCGCCGCCGAAACTATTCCCGGCAACGCATCACCAGAAGCTTGCCGTTTTCGACGAAAAGAAGCTCTATATCGGTGGGCTGGATCTCGACAACCGTCGCTTCGACACGCCCGTGCACGAGCGCGACGGCGAGATGACCTGGCACGATGTGCAGCTGATGATGACCGGCCCCGTGGTCGCCGAGGCGAAGGCCCATCTGGAGACCTTCCACGAAAGCTGCGCCGGCGAAAAGCTGGCAAAGCCGCCGCGCCGCCTGCTCCGCACGATCTCGCAGCGGCGCAAATTCGCGACCTTCCGGATTGGACCGAAGCTCTATCGGACCGAGATCGAGAACGCGCACGAGATGCTGATCGCGCGCGCGCAGAAGCTGATCTATCTCGAGAGCCAGTTCTTCCGCTCGCGCAACCTCGCAAATCATCTGGCCCGCGCCGCGCGCGAGAACCCCAATCTCAACCTGATCCTGATACTGCCCGCCGCGCCCGAGACGCTGATGATGGCCGACCGCCCGACCAGCGACGTGCGCTATGGCGAGTATCTTCAGGTCCGCGCGCTGGACATCATCAAGGAAGCCTTCGGCAGCCGCCTGTTCATCGGCTGCCCGGCGGAGCCGCGCATCGCCGATCCCGATGATGACGGGGCGATGCGCACCGGCGGCGCGCCGCTGATTTACGTCCACGCGAAAGTGTCGATCTTCGACGAGGATGCGGCGCTTATCACCTCCGCCAACCTCAACGGGCGGTCGCTGCACTGGGACAGCGAGGCGGGCGTCTATTTGCGCCGCAATGATGGCATCCCGGCGATGCGACGTCGCCTGATGCGCCATTGGCTGCCGCCCGCGCCGGAAGAGGCGTTCTTCGATCCGACGCGCGCGGTCTCGGCCTGGACCGAACTCGCACGCGAGAACGGCACCAAAGCCCCCGAGGACCGGGAAGGCTTCGTGCTCCCCTACGACATCGAAGCCGCGCGCAAAATTGCGCGCAAGCTGCCGTTCATTCCCGAAGAGATGGTCTGATCGCACTGGCTGATCGCGGGCCACGTCGCCTCGTCTGGGGCGGGCCGCGTCTGCTCAGTTGGTTTCGAGCTTCTGCTCGGCCTCGGATTTCGGATCCGGCAGGCTGTCGGTCAGCACCAACGCCCAGAGCAGCAGCGGAATCGCCACGATCCCGCCCAGCGGCCCCCAGAGCCAGATCCCGAAGGTCAGCGACAGGAAGACCAGAAGCGGATTGAGCCGCATCTGCCGCCCGATCGCGGCCGGGGTCACGAATTGCGCCTCGGTCGCGTTGAGCATCACGTAGATCAGCGGCGGCAGGATCACCCGGATCCCGTCGAACGTCGCCACGCCCGCAAAGCCCAGCGCGATGATCAGCGCCGCGGGGCCGAGATAGAGAATGTAGTTGATGAGGAAGGCCACCAGCCCCCAGAGCGGCGCATTCGGCAACCCGATCAGCTGCATCGCGACGCCCACCGCCAGCCCCAGCCCGCCATTCACCACCGTGATCGTGAGGAAGTAGCGCGACACCCGGGTCTCCGCCTTGCGCAGCCGCGCAGCGGTGGCGCCGCGGCTCGCCGGTTCGGCAAGGTGCTTTGCGATCCAGTTGTAGATCTCGGTCCGCGAGAGCTGGAAGAAGAACAGCGCCCCGATATAGATCAGCCCCTGCGCAATGATGGCCGGGGCGAGCATGACGAGATCCTTGGCGTCCGGCACGGCGCTCTTGTCGCCATTGCCACCGCCATCCTGCGCGGCATCCTTTGCCGGCGTGATCGCATCGCTCACCTCCTTTGAGGCGTCCTGAATACCTTGGAACATGTGACGCATATGGATGATGGTGGACCGCATGTCGTCCATCACCTTCGGCGCCTGACGCATCAGCTCCGCGATCACCGGCTGGATCACGAGAACCAGCAGCACGGCGATCATCAGAGAGATAACGAGCGAGGTAAGTGCCCCCCAGACAGGCGACAGACCTCTTTTCTCCCATGCATCGGAAATCGGTGAAAGCACGATCCCAACGACGAGCGCGAGCACGACGGGGGCAAGCAAGCTTTCCACCTGGCTAAGCGCAGCCACGACAGCGATTACAGCGATCGCGATCATGGCGATGCGCGACAGGGTCTCCAGGCGATGCATTTCGAGAATTACTTCCCTCTTGGGTTTCGCGAGCTAACGCCGCTGGAGCCCCCGCAGTTCCCGAGTTTTTGCGCCCTCACCCACAGGAACATCGCCCCCGGCGAAACGTTGATCGACGACGCCGAGACCCGCGTCTTCATCTTGAAAGGAGCGACGCCATGAATTGGGATCAGATTAAAGGCAGCTGGAAAGAAATGAAGGGCAAAGCCCGCGAGAACTGGGGCGAGTTGACCGACGACGAGCTTGAGGAGGCGGCAGGCCATCGCGAGCAGATGGTCGGCCTGATCCAGAAGAAATACGGCAAGACGAAAGAGGACGCCGAGCGCGAAGTCGACACCTGGTCGAGCTCGGTCTGATCTTCAGAATTAGACCCTATTCCAGCGTAAAACAGCATAAACCGGCGTCGCAGAGATTGCGGCGCCGGTTCTCTTTTGCGGGTAGGTCACGCGCAGCGAGCGCCATGAGCCGCCAAGCAAAAAGGCCGGGCACGAGGCCCGGCCTTTTCCAATCAGGTCCACCGATCAGATCAGTGGGTGGTTTTCGGCGCCGACGAGGACGTCGGGTTGGTCGAGGACGCGCTCGACGTGGACGAGGAGGACGACGACGAATGGTTCGCCTTCACCTTCTCGGCCGCCTCATGGGTCTTCGCCTCAGCCTTGGACGCGACCTCTTCGGCCTTGGACTTCGCGGCATCCTTGGCCTCTTCGGCCCCGGCGCGCACTTCCTCTTCGCCTTTCTGCAGCGACTGGCCGACATCGCGCAGCGCGCGGTTGGCTTCCTGAGCAAGCTGGCGCGAGAGGCGGTCAATCAGTTGCTCTCCTGCGGCCATCGCCTGATCGCCGAAGTCACGTGCAGCACTGCGCGCCTCGTCACCGGCCGAGCTCATCACCGAGCGGGCGGTCCGCTTCAGCTCGTCGGTGAACTGGTCGGCAACCTTGCCCGCGCGGCGCTTCTCGTCGCGGTAGAGGCGCTCGGCCTCGTCGAACAGACGGTTCGCCCGCGGGCCGAAGCTGCGGCGGCTGACATTGACGTCCGGCTTGGGCACCGCGTTGAAGATCGCGGCACCGATGGCGAAGCCGATAGCGGCGGCGATCAGCGGGTGATCCTTGACCATCTGCTTGCTCGTCGACCCGGCTTGGGTCGCACCGTCCTGCAGGCGAATCCGGGCGGAATAGGCTCTTTCACGGGCCCGCACCACGCGGTCGCGCGCATCCTCATTGAGGTCGCTCAGACCCGAGGACAGCGAGTTGCGCAGGTCGCTCGCGAATTTCTGCATCACCTCGGAGCGCTCCTTCACGAAGTCGCGCGCCTTGTCGGTCGAGCTGCGCTGCTCGGCCTCGAGATCTTCGAGACGCACCGAAGCATCGTGGCGCAGCGTGTCGATCTCGTCGATCCAGCCATCCGCGCCCGCTTCGCTCGGCATCACGAGCGGATCGGCATCGGCGACAAGATCCTCTTGCTCAACGGTGTCCGAATTGCGCTGGCGCAGCAGGAACCATGCGATACCGGCACCCGCGAGGGCGAAGGCCACGGGGTTCTTGCGTACGGCCTGTTCGGCACTGCGCGCAGCCGGCGCGGCGTAGTCGCGCACGACTTGCGACACTTGATCGGAGAGATAGTCCGGCGCGATGCGGCCGGTCAGATCGCCGAGCGTCGATGCGAGATCGGCACGGTCCTGGCGCAGACGGTTCTCGATTTCCTCAATGGTTTTCTTCTCGGTCATTTGAAGCTCTCCTTAAGCGCCTGCGCGTCAGCAGACAGGTTTTCCTTGAGACGGGTGGGTGGGCTCGACACTTTGCGCAGCTTCGACGCGGCAATCAGCGCCGCGATGATGCCGAGGATCAGAAGCACCACGCCGACGATCAGCGTCGCGGGGCCCCGGTCGAGGCCGGCCCATTCCAGCCCGTAGATGGCGGATTGCGTCAGGGGGAAGATCGCACCGAGCGCGAAAACCAGGGCGACCGCGCCGAGAATGACGGCATTGCGCGCAAGACCCGCCCGATGGGCAGCTTCGGCGCGCACCAATTCCGCCTCGGTCCGTGCGATCTCGCGCGTCTGCTCGATCACCCGGTTCAGCAAATCGGTCACCGTTCCTCGGCCCTCGTGGCCGTCAGGTTCTTCGGTCTCGTGGTAACTCATCGACCTCTCCCAAACATGTCACGGCCTGTTGCCGCGATTTCTGTGGTTCCAACGCGGGTTGGGGAATGCGGTTCCTTGAGGCTCTCCGCAGCCGCCCCCTTTGATTTCGTCACTTCGAGGCGCGCGGCCCGGCCACCAGCCAGATCAGGAAACCGATCAGCGGCAGGAAGAAGACGAGAAGCGCCCAGAGCACTTTCTTGCCGGTGCTGGAATTCGACCCGACGATCGAGACCAGCGCCCAGATATCAAGTGCGAGAAGCAAGATACCCCAAAAGCCGCCGAGGCCCGTCATATTCATTTCCATGTCCCCATCTCCCTTTTTCGTGAGGTTGTGAATCGCCGCCCAAACGCCGGAAAGCGTTCGATGTTCCGCGGATTTACTGACTCAGGGTAATGGAACTTTCGGGAAAACGGCACGTTTGGATGTCATGAAAGCGCAGCACTCAGCGCTAATGTACGCAACATCCGAAGGAGAATACCCATGCTTGGTTGGGCTCTGACCTTTCTCGTTATCGCGCTGATTGCCGCGGCGCTCGGTTTTGGCGGCATCGCAGGCGCATCTGCCGGGATCGCACAGATCCTCTTCGTGGTCTTCCTGATCCTGTTCGTGGTGGCCATGGTCGCCCGTGCGGTAAAAGGCAAACCGCCGGTATAACTGCGAAGACGCTAGGAATTTTTGAGGCCGCTCCCGCCGGGGCGGCCTTTTTCATGTGTCGGGGGTGGCCCCCGCGCGCGCCTGCACCAGCATCGCATCCAGATTGTCTGCGACGACCCGGGAAATCTGCGAAGCCTCCGCCGCGCCGATTTCCGACCAGCCCATCTTCCGGCGCACGACCTCCGCGCCGAGCCGGAAATAGAGCACCTGCCCGATCATCGCAAAAACCCGCAGCGCGCTCTCCGGATCGTCCTCCGACGTCCCGCTCGCCCGGGCCCACAGCGCCAGCAGTCGCCCATGCACAATCGAGATCAGGCGGTCATAAAGAATATCGAGCGTCTCGCCGCCTTCGGTCACTTCGCGCATCACGAAGCCGATCATCGAGGCCGCATCCGGTTGCGTAAGGATGCGCGAGATCATCGCCTCCATCAGCGCCTTGAGCTCCGCTTCCGCCGCCTCGGGCGACAGCGCCTCCGGGGGTCCAAGAGGCCGCATCACCTCTTCCATGCGCCGCACGAATTCAAACGCGCAGGCGCGGCGTAGCCCTTCCTTGCCTTGGAAATGGTAGGAAATCGCGGCGACATTCGCGCCCGCCGCCTCGGCCAGTTCCCGCGTCGAGGTGGCCGCGAAGCCTTTCGTCCCGAACAGGCGCATCCCGGCTTCGATCAGGGCGCGCGCGGTGCGATCACGGGCGGGCGGCTGTGTCTGGGTCATCGGCGCATCACGTCTGGAGAGGAAATCTGCCGCCAACATGCGCGGCGCGGCGCGAAAAAAGCAAGCCGCACGGGCGACCCATGCGGCTTGGCTTTACGTGTCTCTTAGGAAGCTTTGTCCCGATCAGAACGGGAAGCTCACCCGGCGGGTCAGCATCAGCGAGACCGAGCTTTGCTCGCGCGAGCCTTGCTGCACGATCGGGCTGTCCGCCGCATCGCCCTGCAGGCGATCGTAGTTCAGCTTGCCTTCGACCGCCCAGTCATTGCCCAGCTGATAGGTCGCGGACAGTTCCAGACCGGTCGAGACGAGGCCGCCATCGGGCGAATAGGCCGCCAGACCGCTCGCCGTGGATTCCGACGGGCTGATGCCGAAATAGGTGCGGTTGTAGAGGCCCGAGCCATAGAAGACGCGCGGCCCGATGCTCAGCTTGAAATTGTCGGTCTTGATCGGCTTCCAATCGGCGCCGATTTCAGCGACCACGGCGTTATGCCCGACCACGCCATAGCGCATATCGGCAAAAGCACCCCATTGCGGCGCCTGATAGCCAAGCCCGAGACCCAGTTCGAGCGACGTGGTGACGTCGTCGAGACCCGCGATCTCGGAATAATCGCTCGAATTACGACCGCCGACGAGACGGAAGGAGCCATGCACGTTCGGGCCCAGCTTTTCGTAATTCGGATCGTCCGAACCGAAGCGCATCCCCTGCAGCGAGAAGCTGTTGAGCTTCACCTTCGCGGTGGGGCTGGTGTCGTAATGATCCGCGCCGAAATAGGACGGGGCATAGCGCGCACCTGCGCCGATGGTGAAGGTCACGCCACTTTCTGCCTGCGCGCTCGCGGCGGTGCAGACAGCAGCGACCGCGATTGCGGCGCTTGCGGAAAGTTGGCGGATGACTTTTGCCATGATGGCGCTCCCGAAAAAATGTACCGATTTGCGCAAACACTGCCAATTGACGGCGAAAAACGCAATCGGCTGGCGCAGATTGGTTCGGATTAGCGGCGCTTATACCACGGCTGGGCGATTTCCTCGATCCCTGTTGGCTGATCCTGCTCCACCTCACGCCAGACCGAGCCGTCCACCGGGGCCACCGTCGCATCGCGTCCTTGGGTGAAACTCTGGTCGCGCACGATCATCCGGTAGGCCGCGTTGAGCGCGTCGGCGCGCTCCGGCGAGGGCAGGATCAGCGGGCCGATATCCTCGGCCAGAGCGGCCTCTTTCCCGGGCGGCAGCTTGCCCGCCTCCAGCCAATCCTCGATGAGCTCGGCATTGGCGCGAAACTCGTCCCCGGCCCCGTTGGTGCGCAGGTAATGGGCGTAATCGCCGCTCCCATCCGCGCGGACCCGGTCGGGCGTGCCGGCCAGCCCCTTCTGCGTCCAGTGATACCAGCCGCTGCGATAGGCCTCCTTGCCCAGCTTGCGCGCGAAGGCGAAGGTGGAATCGTCGTTCACACCCAACGTGCCGTGACAGCCGACGCAGAACACGGTCTCCTCGAAGCTCTGCGGGCGCAGATCGCCCGTCGCATCCTCTATGAAGCCCTGCAGCCGCCAGCCGAACGTGTTGGGCACGCCGGTCTCGGAACTGCCGAAGAACTGCTTGGTGCGGTCAGGAAAGGCGCTGTCTTCCTTCAGCTCGGCCAGCGCGGTCTCTTCCAGATCGGCATAGCTCTCCCAATCCGTCTTGACCATGTAGCGCAGCTCTTTCAGCCGCGCGGCCAGTTCGATGCCCTCGAGCATCGGGTTGATATAGCGCACGGAATGGACGAATTCCGTGCCCTTGGGATACAGCCCGGCGGCAAGCTGAGCGTCTTCGGCACCCGCGCGCCCGGCCCAATGCATCGTGATCCCGTCGAGCGGCGCGAAGGCGAATTTCACCACCTCCGCCTGCCCCATCACCCCGTCGCGGTCCAGATCGACGCCCATCGCGGCCTCATCGGTGGGCTCGATCGCGACATCGGCACGGGTGATCAGCGCCTGCACGATCGCGAGGTTGGTCTTGTAGGTGACGACATCCTCGACCCCGTCGGCACTCTGACGGAACGCCTCCGGCAGACGGATCATCACGTCATCGGTCGAGCCATTCGTCGGCCAGAACGTACCGGGCAGCGGCTGATAGGCAAAGGCGCGCCAGCCGGTCAGGCCTCCATCGGGCCTACGGTCGAAGCCTTCATCGTCGAAGGCGAATTGCACGTCAGGGATATAGCCGTCCCATTCGCCATTGCCGTTCGCGTCCCACGCCGCCGGCGGATCGGCGAGCTTCGCGGCCAGGGCGATCCCGCCCTCGGCGTCGTGGTAATTGTCCTGCCGCACATAGGCGCGAATCTCGGCGCTGTCGGTCGCGGCCACCTCGGCGCGGCGATCCACGAAGAGGTTGCGCCACGGGTTCTCGAGCGCCGGGCCCGGAAACGCATATTCGGTCTGCAGATCGGCATCGCGCACGTAATTGGGGTGGCGCGGATAGGTGTGACAGGTCTGACAGGGGTTATGCACCTCGCCTGCCGCATCTTCCGTCTTGGTATAGCATTGCGGAGGAATATAGGCCGTCGGATTGTCCAGCACCGTGGTCTTCAGATCGACCGCCCCCGCCATCGTGGTCATGCTCAGCAGCGCCAAAATCGAAATCCGCAGCATCCGTCAGTCCTCAGTCTTGAAAGAAAAGGCGAGGCCCGGGTCTCCGCCGGGCCTCGCCAGAAATGTCTCGCGAGCGCCCGTTACTGGGTCTTCGCGGTGGCATCCATCTGCGGGAACGGACCGACGTAACCCACATAGGCGCGCGCCTGCGCCGGGTCGGTCAGCTTGTCTTCGTCGCTCTCGCCATAGGGGTGCTGGATGACCGCCATCAGGTAGCCGTGGCCGTTGACGTTCGGGTACCAGTAGGTCGAGGTGGTTTCCGAACCGTAGGGCGTCGACAGGATGCGGGTCAGTTCCTTGGTGTCGGTGTTCATCGCCCAGATCGCGTCGTTCTGGTGGCCCGAACCGGTGTCTTCACCGATGATCAGCGTGTTGTAGCCCGGGATGTAGGTGATGTTGTCCGGGTTCGCGATGCCGTTGATATCGCAGCTGTTCAGCTCGGCCGTGTCGCCGCACATGTCATGCGCCGGGTCGCAGCTTGCGTCCTGCGCCTTGACCTTGTGCTCTTCGGTGAGCGGCTTGCCCGAGATCAGACCCATCATCTTCGTCGCGGTGAACTTGTCGTCCAGCGAGAGCGAATAGACCGTGCCGCACTTGTTCTTGGGCAGTTTGATCGCGTTCATCCCGCCCAGATCCTGCTTGGCACCGTCTTCCATGCCCTTCTCGACAGCCGACATCGACAGATACATCTGATGCTTGTCGGCGTCGTAGGTGATGCCTTCCATCTTGCGGAACTCGGTCGTGGCGCCCTTCATCGAGGCGTAGCGACGGGTTTCCAGACGCGAGGCGATCGCATCCATGCCGTCCTTGACCTTCAGACACTCGGGGTTGCCTTCGGCGTTCGAGGCCGAGAAGCCGTCGGCGCAGGAACCGTCCTCGCCCATCTCGGCGGTCTCGAAGAGATCCGAGAACTGGGTGCCGGCTTCGATCGCCTTCTGGATCGTCGCGTCGTCGGCATGGCCCAGATCGACCCATTCCAGATCGGCCGCGCCGCCATTTTCTGCCGAGGTCTGGTTCCACTTGGCCGCGTAAAGCGTCCCGGCGCTCAGGTCGCCTGCATTGTCGGCTTCAAAGCGGAACAGGCCGACATTGGTGCCGTCATCCGAGATATAGGCGGTTTTCTGGTCGGGCATGACATAGGCCAGCTCGACAGCCACACGGCCCATCGCGAAATGCTTGTCAGCCTTGGCCGAGCCGTCTTCCGAGACGGTGATCTCGGTCGGGTAGCCATAGCGGTAGGGCTTATACGCGTCGCGGAACTGCTCGAGGCTCATGCCCTCGGGGTTCACGCCCGCATAGCGCACCATCGGGAAATCGTAATCGTCGATCTCGTCGAGCGAGGTCGCCGCTTCGATCGCGCGCGCATCTGCCGGATATTCTTCCGAACCCAGATGGGTCTCCCACGGCGTCACGGACCCCGCGCAGGGCACCCAGAGACCGTGATATTCGGAGAAGTCGATCGGCTTGGTGGAGACCAGCTTCAGGTTGCCGTCCGCATCCTGGCTGACTTCGCTGAGATACATCGCACCGGGGCGCGATTCAAAATGCGTCACCGAATAGAGCTTGTCGCCCTGACGGAGGAGCGAGGTGAAATCGGCGGAGTCCGAGATATGCTCGGAGCCGTCGGCCGACTTGACCGGGTTGCCGTCCTTGTCGGTCAGCAGGGCGAAGGTGTTGTCACCGATCTTGTCGCCCGAGCGCGCCATCACGTGATAGCCGATCTTGTAATCCTTGCCGTCGATGGTGACGGTGTCGGAAGCGATGGCCTGACGTTTGGCGGCGTCGTCCTTGGCGAAAGGAACGGGCGAGAAAGAGATGTCACCGGCATGCGCCGCAAGCGGCAGCACAGCGATAGCGGTGGCTTGGAGGAGGGTCGTACGAAGCGACATGGCTGATCCCTTGGCTAGTTGCGTTCACGACGCTCCTAACGGCGAAGTGATTCCCTTTTGTGACAATCTGGCGCTTTCGTGATCCTGGCCTCGACCATGGGCGGAGGCCGCGCGTGGCTCGGCCCGCACTGACCTGCGCCTCGAGCGAAAATAGACCCTATTCCAGCATGATTTTGTGTTTTCGGCCCTGTCTGGCACAGGCACGGTTCGGCCCGCGCGACGCCAAGCGCCTGAGACGCAACAGCTTTCAGCAAAGCGCGCAGCCCGCGTTGCGATCACGCAGGGCTTGAGCAATGGTGAATGAAACGAGGAGTAGCGCGTGAGAGAAACGGCGAAATTCGCGGTCAGCCTGTTCGGGCGGCTGTTCCAATCGAATATCACCCTCGTGTCGGCGGGGGTCGCCTTCTATTCCATGCTCGCGATCTTCCCCGGCATCTCCGCGACCATCGCGCTGTGGAGCGCGTTTGCCGATCCGACCGTGATCCGCACCTATCTCAACGTGGCGGATGATTTCATCCCGCCCGAAGCCTATGCGCTGATCAACGACCAGATTCAGAACTGGCTGATCGGGCCGCGCGCGACAATCGGGCTCGGCGTCGTGATCTCCGCCGCCGTGACCCTGTTCTCGGCCCGCGCGGGCGTCGCGGCGCTGGTGCTCAGCCTCAACGTGATCCACGGCACCCGGCCCCGCGCGACGATCTGGAGCTTCATCATGGGCTACCTGATGACCATCGCGCTGGTCGGCGTGATGCTGGCCGCGATGGCCACGGTGGTCGTCGTGCCCGTCGTCATCAACTTCCTGCCTTTCCACGAATATTCCAAGATCCTGCTCTCGGGCCTGCCATGGGCGGCGATGCTTTTGCTGATGCTGACCGCGCTCGGCATTCTCTATCGCTATGGCCCGAACACCGAGGGCAAGCGCGATCCGATCCTGACGCTCGGCGCGGTTCTGGCGACGGCGCTCTGGGGGCTCAGCTCGATCGGGCTGACCTTCTACCTGTCGAATTTCGGCAATTACAACAAGATCTACGGCTCGATCGGGGCGGTGATCGCGCTTCTCGTCTGGCTCTATCTCAGCGCCTTCTCGGTGCTGATGGGGGCGGCGCTGAACGCCGAACTCGCCGCCTTCCGCAAGCGTCGCGCGCAAGAGAAACTGCGCGACGCAATCGAGGGCGACGACGAGGCTAAGGGCGAGAAAGCCTCATCCTCATAAGTTTCACTTATTTCCAGACGCGGAAATGAAGTGAAACTTATGGATCAGTAGTTCTTCTCGAAATAGAGGCCGATGCCGCTCTTGCCGTCGGAGCCGACGGTCCCGCGCGCGGTGAGGCTCTTGGTCACATCGAGATTGAGGTTGATCTGGGAGGTGCCGTCGCCGCCCACCGTGACATCGGTATAGATATTGTCCGACAGGTATTTCCCGACCTTGAGCTGGGTGTTGCCCTGCGCATCGGTCGAGACGTCGAAATCATCCAGCCCGAAATTCTTCCGCAGATTGCCGATGATCCCCTCACCGCCCTTGCCCGCGAGCGTCGCGACCGCCGAGGCCAGCTGCGCCGCCTGCGAGGGCGAGAGATTGTCGATGGACCGCCCGAAGATCAGCCGCGCCAGAACCTCGTCCTGCGGCAGCTCGGGCGAGGAGGTGAAGGTCACCTGCGGCGCATCCGCCTGCCCCTGAATGTTGATCGAGATCGTGTAATCGTCCTGCGTCGTCGTCGCGGTGAAGTCGATATAGGGCACCAGCGCGCCTTGCAGCGCGATCCGGCCCTGATCGAGCGTGAAGCGCTGCCCCAGAATGTCGAGCCGCCCGCGCACGAGCGAGAACTGCCCGATCGGGATCACGTTCGCCGTGGTGCCGGTGATCCGCAGCGAGCCGCCAAGCTCTGCATCGAGCCCCCGGCCGCGCACGAAGATGCCGCGCTCGGAGGCGATGGTGACATCGAGCGGGAAGGACGGACCGGAGGCCTTCGCACCACCGCTCGCATCGCTCTGGCCATTGTTCAGCAGGCTCGCACGCTTCAGCGTCTCGCGCACCGCCGCGCTTTCGCCGACATGCTCGATCCCGTCGGGCACCGAAGCCCCGCCGCCGACGCCCGAGGAGGGCACCCGCAATTCGGTATCGCTCAGCGTGATGCGCCCGGCGATTTTCGCACCGCCGGTCAGCGGGCCGTCCATCGTGATCGTGCCCGACGCGCGCGTGTCATACAGCTCGGGATCCTTCAGCCGCGCGCGGTCGAAACGGATCGTCAGATTGCCGTTATAGGGCGCGGAGAGGTTGATCGGGCCGTTGACGGTGATTTGCCCGCCCGTGCCCAGCCGCCCGGTCACGCCAAGCTGCGCGCTGCCATTCGAAAGCTGCACGCGCGTGTCGACGTTTTCCAGAACCATGCCGAGATTGGGCGCGACAACCTTCGCGCCATTCGACGTCACCGTGCCCGACAGTGCCGCGAGCCCCGGTTTGCCGTTCATCCGCAGATCGAAGCTGAGCGGGCCCTGGACCGAGCGCGGCTCGATGAAGCTGTTGGCGAGCGCGGTCTGCGCCTGCCCGGTGATCGAGAGATCGGCATCGGCGAAATTCGTCGCCATGCGCCCCGAGACCTTCGCGTCCAAGCCGCCCGGCCCGGTGCCCGAGAGGTTCAGATTATACCCAGAGCCATCCTCGGTGACCGTGCCCGACACCGTCACCGGTCCCGGGAAGCCCGGCGCGAGCAGCGCGGCATTGGCGAGGCGCGCGTTCAGGTCGACCTTGCGCGAGGTCTCGCCCGCGGTCCCCTTGGCGGAGACGTCGAGCTGCGGGTTCTTCAGGTCGAGGTTCTGCACTTCGACCGCGCCGTTCGCATATTTGGCCTGCAGCGAGAGGTTCGTCGTGCCCGCCAGCAACTTGTCCGCCTCGGGCTGACCGATTGCGAGGGATTTGCCGGTGCCGTCGAGCGTCAGCCCATAGGTCGCGCCATCCATCGTCGCCGTCGCATCAGCCACGAGCGTACCGCCATATTTCGCGCCCAGCACCGACAGATCCTTGGTGTCGAGATGCGCGGTCACCTTGCCCTTGTCGCCGTCGAGATTGCCCTGCGCCTGCAGCTCTCCCGCTGCGGTTTTCACGTCGAGCGAGTCGAGCGTCATGCTGGCATCGCTGCGCGAGCCCGAGACCGAAATCTCCGACCGTCCGGCCAGTGCGCGGTCCACCTCGGGGATACCGATCGCGAGGGAATTGCCGGTGCCTTTGAGCGTCACGCCATAGGTGCCGCCATTCAGCGTCACAGTCGCATCGGCGGCCAACTTGCCGCCATATTGATCGCCCAGCAGCGAAAGGTCATTGGTATCGAGCGTGGCGGTCAGTTTGCCGTTCTCGCTCGCCAGATCGCCCTGCGCCTGAAGCGTGCCGGCGCTTGTCTGCACGTTGAGCGAATCCAGCGTCAGCCCGGTCTCATCCCGCTTGGCCGAGATCGCGATTTCCGACCGGCCCGCCAGCGCACGATCCGCCTGCGGCTGGTCGATCGAGATGTCCTGACCGACGAGGTTGAGATTGGCGTCGAAGGCACCGCTGAGAACGGTGTATTTCCCCGCGACCGTCATCCGTGCCGCGCCGCCGAGATCACGCCCCGCCAGACCCGAGAGCATCGAGAGGTTCGAATGGTCGATCTGCGCCGCGCCCTCGATGGTGACGCCCTCGCTGATATTGTCGATCGTGAGGTTCGAATTCAGGCTGTAGCCGGTGCCCTTCAGCGCCAATTGCGACAAGCGCAGCGGCTTGTCCTGCTGCCACGAGAACACGGTGCGCAGGGTGACGGCGCTGCCCGCGGCGGCGCTCAGCTTCGGATCGGACAGCTCCAGCCCGTTGATGCCCAAGAGCACCGTGCCACCCGCAGAGGGCGGCGAAGCCTGCCGGATGCGGCCCGAACCCGAGAGGTTCGCGGTCAGCATCTTGGTGCCATCCTCGCGGCGCAGCTGGTTCAGACGGCCCGTCAGTTTCCAGCCATCGCCTTCGGCCTTGTCATAAGAGAGATCGAGCGTGCCCGATTGCACATAGGTTTTCGGCCCCGAGATCGGCAGCAGCACCTCTTGGCCATCGCCGAGGCCGAGCTTGGCGGTGAGGTCGAATTTCACCGGCATGTTGTTGGCGCCAGTCTGCGCCGAGCCGTTCAGCTGCAGCGCGCGCGATTTCAGATCGAGCGTATTGAGCGTCGTCTGTCCCGAGGCCGTGCGCGTGCCATCCGCGACCAGCGCGACCTCGTTGCCGAAGAATTCATGGTAATCGGGCGGCAGGAGCGGGCGGATATCGCCGCCCAGCGCGACGGAGAAGGTCGTAACCTTGTCGCTCCCTTCGGGTGCGCCGTCGGGCAGTTTGCTGCCCACCGAGACCTGCCCCGCCAGACGCTGCTGACCTTCGGTGCTCAGCACGATATCGGCGGTAAAATCGTCAAGCGGGCCCTTGCCCGAAACGGCGAGCGTCATCGCCGGATTGCCCGGAAGGCCGACTTTCTGGACGATGATCCCGTTCTTGCCCTCGTCCACCAGCAGGTCGAGGCCCAGTTCACGCGTGGCGTTTTCGTAGGATGCGGTAAGGGAGAACTGGCCCTTCTTGTTGTCGATCCGGGTGATGTCGAGCTTGGCATTGCCCTCGCCCCCTGCGAGCGACATCGAGCCAGAGACTTTGACCGTCGCCTCTTGTCCGAGGATTGGCTCGCCGAGGATCACCTTCTTCGCGTCGATCTTGCCGATCTGCACCGAGACGGGCAGGTCGGGAAGCTGGAACGGCTTGGCCTCGGGGCTGGGAGCGGTCGAGCTGCTCTCGGAGGTCGGCAGGCGCGGCAGGTCGATCTCGGCGGCGGAGAGCTCGTCAATCTCGATCTTGCCGGTCAGCAGCGCCGTGCGGTTCCACTGGAGTGCGCCATCCTTGATCGTGATCCACGCGCCGTCCTTGTCGGAGATCGTGAGCTGATCGAAGGTCGCCCGCGAACTGAGCGCCCCCGAGAACCCGTCGAGCCGCACGGTGCGCCCGGCGCCCGAGAGGTTATCCTCGATCAGACCGGTCAGATAGGAGCGGTCGCGCTGCGTTTGCTCGTCGGTCGCGGCCCCTGCCCCGTCCGCGGTCTGCGGCGTGCTGTCCTGCGCGGTGGCGACCAGCGGCGTGAGGCAGAAGGCGAGAAGGATAGCGAAACGTTTCATCAGAAGGCCTGCCCGATACCGATATAGAGTTGCGCCCCCGATCCGGTGCCGCCCGAGACCGGGAAGCCGACGTCGAGGCGGATCGGGCCGATGCCCGTCTTGTAGCGCAGGCCGAGACCCGCGCCCGCCTGCGAGCCCGAGTCGCCGCCGCCCGCGATATAGCCGTAATCGTAGAAGGCGACCGCGCCGATCTTGTCGGTGATCCCGATGCGGGCTTCGCCCTGGAAGCCCACGAATTCAGTGCCGCCGGTTTTCAGCGTGCCGCCGTCGAGCACTTCGACGCCAAGCGACTGGTAAGGCTGGCCGCGCACGGTGCCACCGCCGCCCGAATAGAACAGATAGTCGCGCGGGGTTTCCTCGAGATCGGACCCATAGACCCCGCCAAGCTGCACGCGGCCCGCGAGCACGAAGCGATCGTTCTGTCCGAAGCCCCGATAGGCGCGCAGATCGCCCGTGACCTGCGCCCCGGTCCCGGTATCGCCGCCGATCCCGACGAAGGGCGTCACGCCCGCCTGAATGAAATAGCCCTTGGTCGGATCGAGCTTGTTGTCGCGATCGTCCCAGGTGAGTTTCGTCGGCAGATAGACCTGACGGAAATAGGTTTGCCCCGAGTCGTCGGTCACCTTGGACCAGCCGTAATTGATCGAGACGTCGCCGGTCAGCTTGTCGTTGAAGATCCGCGTCAGACCGAAGCCGATATCGAAGGCGTTCTCGGTGTAATCCTCTTCGTTCTTCTGGCTGATCTCGGTGGTGATATAGGCGCTGGTTTCCGGGTTGAAGGTCGCCGGGCGGTCGATCCGCGCGCCGATCGAGTAATCCGTGCCCCCCGTCGCGCCGCCGATGCCGGAAATGCCCGCATCGACGCGGAAGCGTTCGCCGCCGCCGAAGAGGTTGCGGTGCAGCCAGTAGCCGTTGAGGCCGAGCCCGTCGCTGGTGCTGAGTTCCGCGCCGAGGCCGATCTTGCGTTTCTTCTGCTCGACCACGGCAAGGTTCACATCGAGGCTGTCATCGGGGTTGAGTGTCTTCGCCTCGGTGATCGCGACCGAGGAGAAAATCCCGGTGCGCTGCAGCCGCGACTGAACCTGATCCAGCTTCTTCGGGTCGTAGACCTCGCCCGTCGGGAAGCCCGCGATCTCGCGCAGGCGCTTCGTGCGCAAGCGCTTGTTGCCGGAGGTCTCGAGCCGCCCGAAGGTCACCAGCGGCCCCGGTGCCAGGCGCACGTCGGAGGCCAGCTGATTGGCGCGGTGATCCGCGACGATGTTCTGATAGGAGACTTCGGCCTTGGCGTGTCCCGCATCGCGCCAGCCGGTCGTCGCCGCGCTCGCCGCATCGACGATCACGCCCGATTTCGCGACCGCCCCGACCTTGTAGCCCTCGGGCAGATCGGTTTTCGGCGCGACCGGCGCGATATCGGCGCGCGAGAAGGTAAATTCGGGGCCCGGCGTCACGGTCACGGTGACGTTGTTCACCGTGGAAGGCGCATCGAGCGGCGGGATCGTGGCGGCCTCGCGCCCGTCGAGCTTGATCGACACGGTGCCGGAATACCGCCCCTCGGCGAACAGCGCCGAAACGATCCGGTTATAGTCGGCGCGCGCCTCGGAGAGCACGTCCTGCGCGTCCTTGCTGTCGTCTTCTGCAGATTGCACCAGAAGCGATGCGCCCTTGATCGTATTGCGCAGATCGTCCGACGCGCCGGGGGTATTGAACTTCAACGAATATGCGAGTGCCGGGGTCGCGAGGATCGCAAGCGCCGCCACGCTCAAATGAAAAACTCGGATGGTCTTCAGTCCCATTACTCATGCCCCCGCCCAATCGAGAGCAGAGTTACAGGTAAGCGGTACGAAAGCTAGGGCAAGCGCGGAATTCCGCGTAGCAATTTAAGGCAATCGGCAGAAATCCCCGCCGCTCAGCAGATCAGGGCGGGCAGGATGCGGGAGATATGCTCCTGCATGTAAAACCGCAGCCAGCGCGAGAACCGATCGGGATAGCGCCGCACCTCGGCCCCGAGGTCGTAAAGTCCGATCCAGCGGGTCTCCGAGACCAGCTCGGGATCGGGATTCACGGTGAGGCCGCGCTGCGCATAGGCGATGTAGATGTCGGTTACTTCGTGCTCGACGAGCCCGTCGCCGATATCCATCCGGTATTCGATACGGTCGGCATGGGCAGGATAGAGCCCCTCGATGCCCAGCTCCTCGCGCAGCCGCCGCCGCGCGCAGGTCTCGGGACGCTCCCCCCAATCGGGGTGACTGCAGCAGGTATTCGACCAGAGACCGGGAGATTGCAGGCAGTTTTCCGAGCGCTTCTGCAAAAGAAGCTTTTCGCCATCCATGACGAAAATAGAAACCGCCCGGTGGCGGATCCCTTCGCGATGCGCATCCATCACATCGACAGGGGCGAGCGTGCCCTCGATCCATGCCTGTATCTGGCCCATGATACCTCTTTTGAATCCGGTGATCCTGTCCGGGTCGCGGACGGGATCACCGTTACAAAATGGGTCCGTGACAGGCCAGAGTCACGGTGTCAGCTTGTCCCTGAGGCACGATGCCGCGCCTCAGGCCAGCTTGACGAATCAGACCGTCGTGGGCGCCTCGGTCTGCTGACGACGCGCCAGTTCGTTGCGATACAGCGCGACGAAATCGACGATCTCGAGGTTGAAGGGCGGGAAGCCACCGTCGCGGGTCACATCCGAGACGATGCGGCGCACGAAGGGGAACAGCTGACGCGGGCATTCGATCAGCAGGAACGGATGAAGCTGATCTTCCGGCACGCCCTCGACGTGGAAGATGCCGCCGTAATCGAGCTCGAGCAGGTAGAGCGTCGCGCCGTCCGACTTGTTGTTCGCGGTGATCTTGAACTTGGTGATCACCTCGTATTGATGCTCGGCGTTGCGCTTCTTGGCGTCGAGCGACACCTGCACCTGCATCTCGGGCTGGATGTCGCTGGTCTGCACGCCTTTCGTGGCGACGTTGTTCTCGAAGGACATGTCGCGCGTGAATTGCGCGAGGATGTTCATGCGCAGCCCTTGTTGCTCTTGCTGCGGATCCGCGGCGCCGTTGGTCCCGCCATTTGCTTCGTCAGTCATCGACCTCTCCCAAAATTATTTGTGCGAGGTTTAGCACCGGCAGAAAGAAGCCTCAATTCTCAATGACGCGTCCAGCCGGACGGCCCGTCGGAGGGCTTGCCGTTGGGATCGTCGCGATGGGTCATCTCCTCGACCTCTTCGGCATCGAGGATCTCCGGATCGCGCGGGCGGTGCGGAGGCTCGCGGCGCGGATCGTATTGGGTCGTCGTCCGGTATGCGCCGCCCATCTCGAATCGCTGCACCTTCACCCGGCTCGCTGCGGCTTTCATCACCCAGTCACGAATTCCGGGGATCAGCAGCAGGATCCCGACCGTATCGGTAAAGAAGCCCGGCGTCAGCAGCAGCACCCCGGCCACGAGGATCATCGCGCCATGCGCCAGCGGGCGCGACGGGTCGCTCAATTCATTGAGCGAGCTGCGCAGATCGTTGAGCGCACGCGCCCCTTCCCGGCGGACCAGCGACGTGCCGACGATCGCGGTCAGCAACACGATCCCCAGCGTCGGCCACAGGCCGATGAGCCCGCCCACTTGAATGAACAGACCGATCTCGATCAGCGGCACGGCCAGAAAGGCCAGAAAGATCCACATGGCATCCTCTTTTATCGCGTCTCCGGGCAAGCTGCGCCGGTGGACTTGAACTAGTTGACGCCTTACATAAGTAGCCATTGACCTAGAAACAAACATGAAGCCAAACACAGGGGTCTCGATGTCCGGTGCCGTCATTCAGCTTATCGTCCTCGCGGCGATTGCGATCTTCCTGATTTTCAAGCTGAAAAGCGTGCTCGGGACCCGTGAGGGCTATGAAAAGCCGATCGCGCCCGAAACGCCGGACACGCCGACGCCGAAGCGCGATTTCGACGTGATCGAAGGCGGTCCCGATCACGATATCATCGACAATGTGCCCGAAGGCTCGACCGCCGCCGTGGCGCTGGCCGCGATGAAACGGGTCGAGCCGAGCTTCTCGGTCTCGGAATTCCTGCAAGGCGCGCGCGGCGCTTACGAGATGATTCTGATGGCTTTCGAGACCGGCGATCTGGAAAAGGTCCGCCCCTTCCTGTCCGCCGAGGTCTACGAGGCCTTCGAGGGCGCCGTGGAAGCGCGCAAGGAGAAAGGTCTCGACGTTCAGGCGGAATTCCTCGGCCTGCGCGAGTTGGTGCTGAGCAATGCCGATTTCGACCACTCCACGAAAGAGGCCGAAGTGACCGTGCGCTTCGGGGCCGAGATCATCTCGGTTGCGCGCGATGCCGCCGGAGAGGTGGTCGAGGGCGATCCCAAATCGCCGCGCAAGCAGCGTGACATCTGGACCTTCGCCCGCACAATGGGTGCGAATGACCCGAACTGGCAGCTCGTCGCCACGGGCGGCTGAAGCCGGTGGCGCTGTCCTTCGCCGATATTCCCGGATGGACCCGGGACGATCACGCCGCCGCTTGGGCGGCGTTTTGCGTTACGGCCGATCTCTATGGGATGGACACCGCCGGGCTGGACGATGCCAGAACCGCCTTCGAGACCTATTTCGCCCCCTATGAAATCGCCCCCGAGGGGGCCGCGCATTTCACCGGATATTACGAACCCGAACTGCCCGGCGCGCGGGAGAAATCCGACCGCTTCGCCTGGCCGCTTTACGCGAAACCGGGTGAAATAGGGTCTAATTCGCCGTGGTATACCCGCGCCGAGATCGCGGCGGGCGATCTACTGGCGGGGCACGAACTGATTTGGCTGGAGAGCCCGATCGAGGCCTATCTCGCGCAGGTGCAAGGCTCGCTGCGGGTGCGGTTTGAAGATGGCGGCAGCCTGCGGCTGGGGTTCGACGGCAAGAACGGGCATCCCTACCGCTCGATCGGCAAGGAGCTGATCGCGCGCGGCGCAGCCCCGCCCGAGGAGATGACGCCCGAGTTCATCCGACGCTGGGCCGCCGAGAACCCCGATCAGCTGCAAGGACTGCTCGATCACAACCCCTCTTTCGTATTCTTCCGGGTGCTGGATATCCCGGGCGACACCGGCCCCCTGGGCGCGATGGGGCGTCCGGTGAGCGCAGGACGCAGTCTCGCCGTAGACCCCGAGGTCGTGCCGCTGGGCAGCCCGGTCTGGATCGACTGCCCCGGCTTTGGGCAGCGGTTGATGGTGGCGCAGGACGTGGGCTCTGCGATCAAGGGCGCGGGGCGCGGCGATATCTTCATTGGCACCGGCCTAGATGCCGGGCGCATCGCGGGCGCGATCAACGCCAAGGGCCGGATGATCGGCTTGCGGAGGCGCGCATGAGCCGCAAACGCAAACTCAGCCCCGAAGAACGCGCGCTGTGGGATCGCGTGGCGTCGACCACGGAGAATTACCGCCCGAAAAAGGCCGATCCCGCCGAATTAGAGTCTTTTCTGACGCCCAAACCCAAGCCGAAACCGAAGGCCGAGGGGCTGCGCAGTTTCGAGATGGGTCAGCACGCCAAGCCCTCGTCCAGCCGTCACGATCTGGCCCCGGAGCCGGGCGAGCATCTCGCACGTCAGCCCGTCACGATGGACCGCAAGGCGCATAAGGCGATGACGCGCGGCAAGCTGAAGCCCGAAGGCGTGCTCGATCTGCACGGGCTGACTCTGGCCGAGGCGCATCCCGAACTGATCCGCTTCATCCTGAATTCGCAAAGCCACGGCAAGCGGCTGGTGCTTGTGATCACAGGCAAGGGCAAGCGCGGCGACGATGACGGCCCGATCCCGCGGCGGGTGGGCGTGCTACGCCATCAGGTGCCGCAATGGCTGCGGATGATGCCGCTCGCGCCCGCCGTCATGCAGATCAACGAGGCGCATCTGAAACATGGCGGCGCGGGCGCCTATTACGTCTATCTGCGCCGGATCCGCTAACCGCCCGAGATCGGCGCGAGGATGATCTGCGTCGTATTCTCGACCGTCAGCACCACAGCATCGCCCAGCCCCGTGCGCCCGAACTGTTCGACCTCGAGCACCTCGGCCACTTTCTGCGCGCTGTCGAGCAACCGGATCAGCGCAGGCGAGGTGACGACGTTGAAATGCCCGTCGCCGGTGTTGAAGGCCGAGACATTGATCAGCGTCACCTTGTAGTGCGCGATGCTGGAGACGTCTTCCAGATTGCCCAGCCGGTCGCGCTTGCCCGACAGCCGCGCCGAGAGTTGCAGCGCGCGATCCTTCGCGGAGGTGAAGATGATGAACGGCTGCGGCAGCGCGCCGATCGCGTCGGCCTGCGTCTTGAACACATCCACCGCGATGTCCGGCGAGATCAGGACCACCCCGGAAATCGTCGAAAATCGACCCTGTTTCCGCGTAATCGCCTCCTGACGCAGCACCTCCATCACCAGTTCCGCGCCCAGCGAATGGCCCACGATCAGGATGCGTTTCGCCCCCGCCGCGTTCAGATCGTCGATCAATTTCTCCAGCCCGTCGCGCGCGAAGAGCACCGAATCCCGGTCGTAGGCATAGCCCAGCACATTCGCCCGCGACGGCCAGGAATAATGCACCAGCACGCCGGGCAGATCGAAATCCGCGCCCATCTGCGCCATCCGGTACAGCCCCTCGGCGAAGGAGTTGTTGAAGCCGTGGACGAACAGCACCGCCTGCCCGTCATGTTTGCGCAGCGCCGTGCGCAGCTCCGACTGGAACGCGGGGCGCTTCATGTCGATCTCGGATTGCGAGACGAGGAACTGCTTGTCCGGGTCGACCGGCGACGTGTCAGTCATCGGATAGGCGATCTCGGCCACCTCGCGATCCGGCGGCGTGGCGACATCGAAGCGCGCGAGCCGCAGTTGCTGGCTGCGCGCGGCGCCGAAGGGTTGCCCGGTCTGCGGATCGGGCGCCCGGGTCGAGCCCACGAAAATCGAGCGCGCATCGGCGACCGGGTGATCGAGATAGGCAAGCCGCCCACGCGGTGCGCAGGCGGCCAAGCTCAGCATCAAGATTACGATCAGAAACCGCACCATCGCCCGCGCCTCGCATCCCTCCCGCAGGAGGATAACAGAGCGCGCGCGAGGTGCCAGTGCCCTAGAGGACGTAGCGGCTCAAATCGGTGTCGCGGGTCAGATCGCCCAGCTCGTTCTCGACGAATTCCGCATCCACCGTCACCTGCTGACCCGAGCGGTCGGGCGCGGTGAAGGACAGCTCCTCGAACACCCGTTCCATGACGGTATAGAGCCGTCGTGCGCCGATATTCTCGACCGATTGATTGACCTCCGCCGCGATCCGGGCGAGCGCCGCGATGCCGTCTTCGGTGAAGGCGACCTCGACCTCTTCGGTCTTCATCAGCGCCTGATACTGGCGGGTCAGCGCGTTGTCGGTCTCCGACAGGATGCGGGTGAAGTCCTGCTCGGTCAGCGCCTGCAGCTCCACGCGGATCGGCAGACGGCCCTGCAGTTCGGGCAGCAGGTCCGAGGGTTTCGCGATGTGGAACGCGCCCGAGGCGATGAAGAGGATATGATCGGTCTTCACCGGGCCGAGCTTGGTCGAAACGGTCGTGCCCTCGATCAGCGGCAGCAGGTCGCGCTGCACGCCCTCGCGCGAGACATCGGCCCCGCGCGCATCCGAGCGCGCCGTGACCTTGTCGATCTCGTCGATGAAGACCATGCCGGAATGCTGCACGGCCTCGAGGGCTGCGGTTTTCACCGTCTCGTCGTCGAGAAGCTTGTCGGCCTCTTCCGAGATCAGCGTCTCGTAGCTCTCCGAGACGGTCATCTTGCGCCGCGTGGTGCGGTTGCCGCCGAAGGCTTTGAACAGGTCCTGAAGCCCCTGCATCTGCTGTTCCATGCCCGGCTGACCGCCCATCATCCCGAGCGGCATGCCGCCGGACTGATCTGCCACATCGAGCTCGATGATCTTGTCGTCGAGCTCGCCATCGCGGAGCTTCTTGCGGAACATCTCGCGGGTGCTTTCGCGCGCATCGGTGCCGGCGAGCGCGGCGATCACACGATCCTCGGCGGCCTGATGCGCCTTCGCCTTCACCTCTTCGCGCATGTAGTCGCGGGTCTGCACCATCGCGACATCGGCCAGATCGCGGATGATCTGCTCCACGTCACGACCGACATAGCCGACCTCGGTGAACTTCGTGGCCTCGACCTTCAGGAAAGGCGCGCGGGCCAGTTTCGCCAGACGGCGCGAGATCTCGGTCTTGCCGACGCCAGTCGGGCCGATCATCAGGATGTTCTTCGGATAAACCTCTTCGCGCAGATCGTCGGGCAGTTGCTGACGGCGCCAACGGTTGCGCAGCGCAACGGCGACGGCGCGCTTGGCGTCCTTCTGGCCGATGATGAAACGGTCGAGTTCCGAGACGATTTCGCGGGGGGTCAGATCGGTCATGGATTACTCCGTGGCATAGGGCGGCAGGCGGTGCTTGCCGGGAAAATTGGGAAGCGCGCGCATCAGGCGCGTGCGCAGCTCGGTCCAGAACGAGCCGAGCGCGGTGAGAAAGAGGCCGATCAGGATCAGCGTGATCCACCAGCTGCGCGGATCGGCGGCGTCGCCGAAAGCGTAGAAGCTGAGAAAGATCATGTAGCCGATCCCGGCCGTGAAGAAGGAGCGCCGATCGATGATCAGCGCCAGCGCGGCAAAGACGGCCAACGTGGCGAGCAGCAGCACATAGCCCGTGCCCGGCCCCATCTTGTAGAAGGTCAGCGCGAGCGTGTTGACCAGCGCGGGGGCTGCCAGAACGTGCAGCCAGAAGCCCGAGGCCGATTGCCGACCCAGCCGATGCGGGTCGCGCATGTCGAACCAGATGCCGCCCGCTAGCGCCAAGAGCCCGAAGACCAGCATCGCCAGCGACAGCGCCGAGCCGTTGGACAGATCAAACAGGTCGACCGTCTGCGAAATCGGCGCTTCGGGGTCGAAGCCTTTTGCGAAGGACAGAAGCAGGCCCAGCCCGCAAAGCCCCACGAGGAACATCGAGAACGGCACCCGGTAGCGCAGGAACCACGCAATCAGCGCGACGGCCGTCGCGACCAGCGCGAGATCGAAGTTCGGGGCTTCGGCGATGAAGCGCATCCCGAGGATCGGAATGCCGAGGAAGCTCGCCAGCACCGCCCCGCCCAGCGTGAGCGTCAGCAGGATCGAGGGCAGCACCATGCGGCGCTTGCGGGTGAAATATTCGCCCAGCAGCGCGATCAGCGGGATCAGCATCGCGTAACCCAGCTTGCCGCCCGCAAAGAGGAGGAAGCCGAACGACCCGGTGATCAGGATGCCGAGGCCGACGGTCACGAAGATCTCGGCGAAACCTTTGAACAGCTCGAACGGTTCGTCCTCGGCCGGAAGGGCCGCGCGACCGGCGAGGCGGTTACTGGCCAGCGCCATCACGGACGCGGCCTGCGCCTCGTTGATATGGCCAGCCGCGACCGCCGCGCGCAGATCGTCGCGCGTCAGCTCAGCCACCGATGCTCTCCACCGTCAGATTGCCGTTGGTGTAGACGCAGATGTCCGATGCGATCGCCATCGCCTTGCGCGCGACCGCCTCGGCGTCGAGATCGGTTTCCATCAGCCCGCGCGCCGCGGCGAGGGCGAAATTGCCGCCCGAGCCGATCGCGGCGATGCCGTGTTCCGGCTCCAGCACGTCGCCCGCGCCGGTCAGAACGTAGAGATCCTTGCCATCGGTCACGATCAGCATCGCTTCGAGATTGCGCAGGTATTTGTCCATGCGCCAATCCTTCGCCAGCTCCACGCAACCGCGCATCAGCTGACCGGGCGAAGCCTCGAGCTTCTTCTCCAGCCGCTCCAGCAGGGTGAACGCATCCGCGGTCGAGCCTGCAAAGCCCGCCACGATGTCGTGACCGCCGGGGCTCAGGCGGCGCACCTTGCGCGCCGAACCCTTGATGACGGTCTGGCCAAGGCTGACCTGCCCGTCGCCCGCGACCACCACTTTTCCACCCTTGCGGATGCCGATGATCGTCGTGCCGTGCCAGCCCGGGAATTTCTCTTCGGCCATGTTAGTCCTCCGTTTGCGCCAAAGATATGTAACCCGCAGGCCGGGGCTGCAACCCCGCTTGCCGGTGCGTGAGCCTGCCGCTAGCGTCACCGCATGAGCGCGCAGCACCTTTCGATCTATCTCGATGACTGGATTCTGGAGCAGGTCCGGGCCGGTGAACACAATTTCTTCAAGCGGCTGATCGGAGCGGTGGAGACGGCGGATTGGACCGTCAGCCTGCATCAGACTGGCCCCGAGGCGCGCGCAGCGGCCCCCGCGCGCGAGGGCTATGCGCTCTACCGGATGGAGCCGCCGACCCATGCGCGGGCGCTGACCTGCCGGCGGACCTATGTCGGGGCGTTCTGGCATGTCGAGGCGGAGGCGGAGCGATGGGATTGGCCGGTCGCTCAGGCGGCGTTCGATGCCGAGGAGGTGGACGGCGAGGCCGCGGCGCAGTTCTTCTTTTCGACACGAAATAGGCTCTATCCCGGCGTAAAACCGTCCGATGAGGAGGATCTGGCCTTCATTCCGCTGCAGGGGCGGCTGCTGGATCACCGCTCGTTCCAGTCGGTGAGCCCGGTGCAGATGATCGAAGAGGTGCTGGCCCGACATTCCGGCCCGGTCGTGGCCACGCTGCACCCCAATGAGGATTACACAGCATGCGAAATCGAGGCGCTGGAGGCGATCGCGGCCAGCAACCCGCGCTTTCGCTTCCAATCCGGTGGCTCGCCCGAGCTGCTGCGCCGCTGTCGCTTCGTCGCCACGCAAAACAGCGCGCTCGCCCTCGAAGGGTTCTTCTTGCGCAAACCGGCGATCCTGTTCGGCCTGTCGGATTTCCACCACATCGCGGGATCGGTGCCGCGCGAAGGGATCGAGGCCGCTTTCGCCAAACTGCACGAGACGCCGCCGGTCGCCCGTTACCTCTACTGGTTCCTGCAGCTGCAATCGCTCAACGCGGGCCGCCCGGAGTTCGAAGACCGGTTGCGCGCAAGGCTGCGCCATTTCGGCTGGCCGACATGAAAAAAGGCGCCCGAAGGCGCCCTTTTCCTCCGTCAAATCTGATCCGCAGATCAGATCGATTCGTTGATCCAGCTTTGCAGCGCCGCTTTCGGGGCTGCGCCGATCTTGTTCGAGACGACCTCGCCATCCTTGAACAGGAAAAGGGCGGGGATGCCGCGCACGCCCAGCGTCGCCGGGCTGTCTGGGTTCTCGTCGACGTTCACTTTCACGACCTTGATCTTGCCGGACATTTCCTCGGCAATCTCTTCGAGCGACGGGCCGATCATGCGGCAGGGGCCGCACCATTCAGCCCAGAAATCCACCACGACGGGAACGTCGGACTTGCGCACTTCTTCGTCGAAAGTGGCGTCGGTAACAGCAACGGTAGCCATGTCAGCCTCCTGAATATTGGGTCGGCAAGGAAGGTAAGTTCCGCCCCCGTCGGCGTCAAGATACAGTGGGCGTGCGCAAGCTCCCGTCTAGCTGTGCATCTGCGAGCGGCATGATCGTTCCGTCCTGTGTCCACAGGATCGCGCAGGTGATGCTGCGTCCGGGGTGAATCTGCCGCAATGCAGCGCGATAGGCGGCCATCTGTCGCACGATGCCTTCGGGCACCTGATCGGGCGACGAGGGGACGATGCGGTTGGATTTGTAATCGAGAATGTGAACGCCTTCGGCATCGATCCGCAGACGGTCGATGAAGCCGTGAATCCGCTGGCCGCCGAATTCCTCCAGCGCGGCGGTGATCTCGACTTCCGCCAGACAGTCCGGACCCAGCCAGGCCGCCATGCCCGGCGCTTCGAGAACGCGGGTAGCTTCGGCCAAAACAGGCTCTATTTCACCCGGAAGCAGCGCATCCTCGCCCTCGGACAGCAAGAGTTCGGCAAGGTCTTCCCACTGATCTCGCGGCCGTTCCGGCAGATGTTCGAGAAGCCGGTGCAGGTTGCGCCCGTGACGCAGCGCCTCGTCTTCGTCCATCATCTCGCCATCGCCGAACAGAGCCTTCGCCCCGCCCAGATCGGAGGGCGAAAGCGGACGCGGCGGCGGCTCGACGGCAGCTGCGGGCGTGAGGCTCCATGCGGGTAGATCCAGTCGCGTGACTTCCTCTGCGGCCGCTGGGGCGCGCGCGTTCACCGGCCATGCGCCGGTCGCGTGGCGTGGATATTCGCCAAGCTCCTGCAACGGCTTGGAAAGGCCCGTGACGTCCTCGGTTCCCGCGGCTTCGAGGCCCGATTTCATCCGGCTGTACCAGGTCTCGTCGCCCTCGCCGACCTCACCGGCTGCGGCCACGATCAGCCATTTCTCCGCCCGCGTCATCGCGACGTAGAGAAGCCGCTGTGCCTCTTCCGTGCGGGCAGTCGTCTCCTTCCCTGCGGCGGAAAGCTGGGCCTCCGGCGCGTCCGGCGCGGGCTGCCGCAGCCCCGCGACACCATTGTCCAAACGCAGGATTTTAGGCGGATTAGGCTCTTTTTTCTTCGCCGTATCGGGTAGGATGACGATCGGCGCTTCCAACCCTTTCGAGCCGTGAACCGTCATCACCCGGATCGCGCGCCCTGCCCCGTCCAACTGCCGCTTCACCTGCACATCATCCGCATCGAGCCAGCCGAGGAACCCGGTCAGGCTGGGCACTTCATTGCGCTCGAACGCCAGCGCCTGCGAGATCAACTCGTCGATCCCGTCCTCCGCCTCGGGGCCAAGCCGCGCCAGAAGCCGCTCGCGCCCGCCATGCCGGGTCAGCAGGCGTTCGATCAGCTCGAATGGCCGCAGGAAATCGGAATTGTCGCGCAGATCTTTCAGCATCTCCTGCGTATCGGACCGCATCTCGCCACGCCGGAGCGCCTCCCAGAGATAGCCCTTCCGGGGCTGCGCCAGCTGATAGAGCTCCTGCTCGGACCAGTTCAGAAGCGGCGAGCGCAACGCCTCCGCCAGCGACAGATCGTCCTCGGGCGTCGCGAGGAAGCTGAGAAGCGAGCGAATATCACGCACCGCAAGCTCCGCCCCGAGCTTCAGGCGATCCGCCCCCGCGACCGCCAGCCCGATCGATTTGCAGGCGCGGATGATCTCGGAAAACAGCTCCGAGCGACGCCGCACGAGGATCAGGAAATCGCCCTCATGCACCGGGCGCGCGCCGCCGGGCGCCTCGTGATCGGGGATCTGCACCCCCTGTGCGATCATCGCGGAAATCTCGGCGGCGATCATGCGCGATAGCTGAGAAATCGCAGATTCCGCGCTGGTCAGATCGACCGGGCTCTCCCAATCGTCCTCGTCATCCGTCTTCACCGACTCGATCGCGGGCCACAGATCGACGCGGCCCGGAAGCGCCTCGTGGAAGGCGATATGCGAGGGCGCGCCGCCCAGGCCCTGCTCGGCTCCGCGCGCAAAAGCGAGGTCCACGGAACGCAGCACGGCCGCGGACGACCGGAAGGAATGCTCCAGTTCCAGCGGAGAGAGCGCGCGACCGATATCCGCGAATTTTCGGGCGAAATGGGCGCGCATTTCCTCGAATTGCTGAAGATCGGCCCCTTGGAAGGAATAGATCGACTGCTTGCGGTCGCCGACTACAAACAGCGTGCGCTCGCCCTTATGCGCGCCTTCGCCGGAGGTGAATTCCTCGGCGATCCGCTCGATCACCCGCCATTGCCGGGGGCTCGTGTCCTGCGCCTCGTCGACGAGGATATGGTCGATCCCGCCATCGAGGCGGAACAGCACCCATTGCGCCACCGAAGGCTCATCCAGGAGCGCCGCCGCACGGTCGATCAGGTCGTCGAAATCGAGCCAGCCGCGCGCGGTCTTATAGGCGTCGAGCCGCGGCAGGAAGACCTGCGCGAACCGGTGCAACGCATGGGCGCGTTTCGCCGCGACAAAGGCGAGGCGGCGGGGACGGTTCTCGGAGACGCGCTCGGACAAATCGGACAGCGCGGCCATCGTGCCGTCGCCCAGCGCCTTGGCGAGCGCCTTGGTGGCGACCTTGTCGAGCTTGGGCTGATAGGGCGGGCCGTCCTTCGGTTTCTTGACGCAAAGCACGTCTTCCAGAGCCTGCACAGCGTCCAGATCGCGGGTCCGCGCCGCCGCCAACCCTGCGCCGACGCGCTGATCGTTCTTGGAGCTTGCAAGGAACGCAGGCGCGACGTCGCGGATCATCGTCAGATCGCCGTCGTCGAAGACCTCGGACAGCAGCGCCTCTTCGGTCATGTCCCGCGGCAGATCGTAGGCTTCCAGCAGATCGGGCAAGCCAAGATCGCCTGCAAAACCGACCCTATTCCGGCTTATATCGGCTGCGAGGGCCGTCAGGTCCTCACCGGAATAGACGCCGAGCAACGCATCGAGCCGCTCGCAATCCGGGCCCGTCGCGATCTCCTCGAGGATATCCTCACGCATCAATTCGCCGGCGCGGTCGTCCATCTCGGAAAACCCCGGCGAGACTTTCGCCTCGAGCGGGAAGCGGCGCAGCAATCCCGCGCAGAAGGCGTGAATGGTCTGGATCTTCAGCCCGCCCGGCGTCTCGATCGCCTTGGCGAACAGCCGCCGCGCTTTCGCCAGATCCTCGGCGGAAAGCGCCTCATCGGCACCCAGCGCCCGCAGCTTCTCGCGCAGCTTTGACTCGTCCATCATCGCCCAACCGCCCAGCAGACCGAGCAGACGGTTCTGCATCTCCGCCGCGGCGGCCTTCGTGTAGGTCAGGCACAGAATGCGTTGAGGCTCTGTTCCGGCCAAAAGCATGCGCGCGACGCGGTCGGTCAGCACCTTGGTCTTGCCCGACCCCGCATTCGCGGCGAGCCAGACCGAGCTGTCCGGTTGCGAGGCCTGATGCTGTCTGAGGCTGGCTGGATGGGTCATGACACGTCCTCCCCCTCGGCCTCATCGGTGACATCCCATTCCCCGAAGCGCGAGACCTGATCATAGTCCGTCCGCGCGCGCGCTTTTTGCGGAGCGCGCCGCGCGGTGAAGCCTTGCGACGGTTCGAAATAGCGCGCGATCAGTTTGCGGAATTTCTCCCAGCTCTCCTCGGGCGTCTCGCTGCGATCCCCGGATTTGCCCTTGATCTGCGTGGTGGCGCCGTCGCCGCCGAGCCGCACATAGGACATGCCCGCGACCTCGCGCGGCCCGATCGCCTCGAAGGCCCCACGCCCGACCATCGCGGCCTCCAGAAGCATCTGCTTGTTGAAGGCCATCACCTCGCGCTCCGACGGCGGCGTGCCGGTCTTGTAGTCGTAGATCCACGCGCGCCCGTCTTCGAGAATGTCGATCCGGTCGGGCTTTGCGGTGAGCGTAAAAATCGGGTTTTTCAGTGAAACAGAGCCTTTTTTCTCCACCACCATGGGCGCGCCCTGCGCGCGACGCTCGGCCTCGGCCCGGCAGAAAGTCTCGGCGATCCCCCGGACCCTTGCGAGCCAGATGCGCTGCGCACTGGGCCACGGAATTTCACGGAGCATCACCTCCTCGGCGATCTCCATCAGACGCGACTGCGCCGCTTCGATCGTGGCGGTCTCGTCATAGGTCTTCACGAAGGTTTCGACGATCTGGTGCAACACCTGACCACGCAGCAAGGCGTCGGGTTCGGGGCGCAGCGGATCGAGGGCGCGCAGCTTCAGGATGCGCTTCGCGTAGATGTCATAGGGGTCGCGGATCAGGGTCTCGATCGCGGTGACCGGCAATTCGCGCGGGCGCACATCGACCGGCGGGCGGGGCGACGGGCGTTTGGCGGGCTCAAGCGTGATCCGCGGCGTCTCGACCGCATCCGCCAGATCGAGCCAGCGTTTACCGCGGCCGCGCATCTCGGCCAGCGCCTCGGTGCCGCCTTGATCGGGCAGGCCGTCCACGAGGTTCAAGAGCCGGTTGAGCCAGCGCGACGGGATCGTCTGCGCCTCCGCATCCCGCGCACAGCGCGACAGGATCACCTGCGGCCCGGCAACCGCCTGCTGGAAATCATGCGCCGAAAGGCCGACCTGCCGTTCGGGCAATAATAGACCCGATTCCAGCCGCATTTGACGGCTGAACCACGGGTCGGGCGCGGGCGCTTCGGGCCAGCTTCCCTCGTTCAACCCGCCACAAATCACCAGTTCGGCGCCCTGCGCGCGCGCTTCCAGCGTCCCCCAGATCGCGATCAGCGGATGCGCGGCGAGCGTCTGCCGCACGAGCCCGCTCTGAAGGTGTCGATTAACCAGATCGGCGTAATCGAGCGCGCCGAGATGCCCGCCGAAACCGGACTGACTGCGCAGGTCCTCCATCAAGCGACGCGCCTCGCGCCCCGCCGCCTCGCGCCACAGCTCACTGGTCTCGGTCGCGGCACTAGGTCCGGCGGCGACTCGTTCGGCGAGCCGGAAGTGCTGTTCCACGTGATCTGTCAGCGCGACCGCGGGAGGTGCCGTGAAATCCTCGAGAATATCGCAGAGCCACTGCGCCCAGGATTCCAGCGATTCAGGGTCTTTTTCAGCCCATTTCGTAAGACTCTCGCGGTCCGGGAACGCGGGCCCATAGCGGCGCAGGCGCAGCTCCAGTTCCCGCGTATTGCGCAGATGCGGCCCACGCTCTTCCTCGCCGGTCGCGGTCAGCGGATGTTTCAGCAGCGCAATCAGATCGGCGATCCCGACCGGACGCGCCCGCATCGCCGCGATCTGCCGCAGGAACCGGCCCGGCGCAGTCTGCTGCAGCGGCTGTCCCGCACTGTCGTCCGGCACGATCCCCCACCGGTCGAGCGCCGCCGACACGCGGCGCGCCAGAAGACGATCAGGCGTGATCAGAGCCGAACTGACGCCCCGCTCGACCGCGTCGCGCAGCGCGAGCGCAATCGACAGCGCCTCATGGCGCGGATCGCGCGCTTCGATCAGCGACAGCCCCTGACAGGCCGGAACGAGCGGCCCCAGCCCAGCGCCTTCGCGCCGCCATTGGTCGGTAACTGGCGCCGGTCGCAGCGCGAGCGACACGAGACGGTTGCGGCCCGGATCCGGCGCGGAGATCTGGTCCCAATCGACGACGTCTTCCGCCGAAAGCCCGAGCTTGTCGAGCAAGCTGCGATAGCGGAACTGCGGGTGGTCTTCGAGCGGAAACGGGCCGGAATAGAGACTATCCCACGCCGCCTGCGTCATGTCGCGGTCGAAGCCGGGAAGAACGATCGACCCGTTTTCCAACCGCGCGACCGCCTGCATGAAGAGCGAGGTCGCCCCGTGCGAACCGGTCGAGCCTGCGACGATCACCGGATCCGCGGGCGGGCTTTCGCGCCAACGCTCGATCACCGCCTCCACGACCATCCGCTGGCGGCTCTCGCGGTCCAGCTCGGCGTCGTTGTCGAAATAACGCGCGATAATGCGGATGAAACGCAGGCTCTCCTGCCAGTGGCGGGCGTGGGTCTCGGTCAGTTCCAACTGGTCGAGATCGTCGATATGGACACCCTCGCTCTGCATCTCGGCGAGGAGGGAATACAGGCTCTCGGCCAGCGCGAATTGGCTCGCGCCCGCCTCGAATTCGGGCATGGCGCGGGTGAGTTGCTCGACGAACTGGGCCAGTTCGAGCTTACGGCGCAGCGGGGGCACGGGCAGCGGCAGACCCGCGAGCGGATCGGCACCGAGATCGCTGACCAGCAGGAGCCGCGGCAGATAGAGCGCGCCGCTTTCGAGGAAGACCTCCCGCACGCGGCGGCGCATCCGCCCGGAGTTGAGATAGAGCGTGACCCGGGCCAGCGCCTCGGGCGGCTGATCGGCAAAGCGCGCACGCAGCCCAGCAACCAAGGCGCGGGGAAAATCGACGCCCGGCGGGAGGGCGTAGACGGAGGCGATGTCCTCACTCATCGAGCATCGCCTCGGCCAAAGGAATGGATTCGGGACGCCCGACATCGCACCACCCCCCGTCATGCACGAGGCCGAAGACACGCCCCGCCGCGATCATCTCGTCCCATAGGATGTTCAGCGAGAAGCTCCGCTCAGAAATAGACCCTATTCCAGCGGGATTTAGCATCTGCGCTCCCGTATAGACATAACCCGGCCCGCGCGTCAGGCGGCCGGTCTCGTCCATCGTGAAATCGCCCGCGCCCGCATGTCCGCGCGCATTTTCGGGCCTCACCAGCATCAGAAGCGCCGACATCTCGTCGGGCCGCCACGCCTCGCGCAGCCGGGCCACGGGGTTCTCGCCACTCCAGACCGCATCGGTGTTGAGCGTCATCACCGGGCCGTCGCCAAGCAGCGGCAGCGCCTTACGCAGCCCGCCGCCGGTTTCCAGAATCTCGTCGCGCTCGTCCGAGATCGCGACGTCCTGCCCGGCCAGATGCGCGACCACCTGATCGGCGAGGTAATGCACATTGGCCACGAGCCGCCGCGCCCCGCCCGCCCGGGCAAGATCGAGCGCGTGATCGATCAGCGGACGCCCGGCGACCTCGATCATCGGCTTGGGCCGGGTTTGCGTCAGCGCGCCCATGCGCGTGCCGAAACCGGCGGCGAAGAGCATCAAGGCGTCGGGCTGGTCGGGCATTTTCGTCTCAAATCAGCAATCAAATTCGGGTCGGGCGCAGGATAGGCGGCGTGGAACAGCTCCGCCAGATCGGCAAGCGCGGGATCGGCGAGGTTACGCGAAATATAGCCGTAAACGCGCGGCATATACTCAAGATATTGGGGCTTTCCGTCGCGAATGGTCAACCGCGCGAAGATCCCGAGGATCCGCAGCGCGCGTTGCAGGCCAAGCAGACCGTAGGCGAGGCGAAACGTGGTCGGATCGGTCTTGGTCAGCGCGCAATAATGGGAGATCTCGGCGTCCTCGACCTGCGGGCTCACATCGCGGCGCGCATCTTGCAACGCTGAGACCAGATCATAGGCGGGATGGGCCCGCAGCGCGTCCTGATAGTCGAGAAGCCCCAGGCGGCGCAGGCCCGGACGATCCAGCAGAATGATGTTCTCCGCGTGGAAATCGCGCAGGCATAGAACCGGCTTCCACGCCGGAAGAGTGTCGAATTTATCGGCGATCGCCTGTTGGAGCGCATCCGCGGCAGCCCGGTCCGTGCAGGGGTAGAACTCCGGCACCAAATCCAGCAGGTCGGCGAGCGCGGGACCATCCAGCAGCGGCAGATCTTCGGGCGGCGCATGGCGGGGCAGATCGGCGAGGAATTCGGTGATCAGAGCATAGAGCGCAGGCTCGTCGTCGGGCGTCGCGTCGAGGTGACGGGCCGCGAGGGCATCGCCAAAATCTTCGAGCAACAGCAGCGCCGCCGCATCGTCGCGCGCGAGCACGTTCGGCGTGGAAAAACCGGCCTCGGCGAGCCAATCGCCGATGCGCGTGAAACGGGCGATCTCGGTCCCGTCGGGCGCTTTCATCAACACGGCGCGATCCGCGCCGCGGGTCAGGCGTTCGTAACTGCGGGCCGAGGCATCTCCGGCGAGCGGGCGGCGGCTGGCGTCGTGCCACCCGGCGGCGGTGAGGAAGCTTTGAATCTCGGCTTCGTCAGCCATTCCACGCCTCCAGAACCTGCCGCGAAAGAGGCGTAGTCGTCTCGAAACAGACCCTTCGCGCCGCGCCTTCTTCGGTTTGCTCGAAACGCAGCCGCAGCGCCCCTTTCGGCGCGGCGGACCCGAGCCGGTCGGGCCATTCGATCAGGCAAATCGCAGAGTCGAAGGCCGCATCCAGTCCGAGCTCGAGAACCTCGTCGGGGTCGGTGAGCCGATAGAGGTCGGCATGCCAGATTTCGCAATCGGCCTCGTAGGTCTGGACCAACGTGAAGGTCGGTGAGGGCACATGTTCTGCCACGCCGAGCCGCGTCTGGATCAGGGCGCGCGCGAAATGGGTTTTCCCGGCGCCGATCTGACCGTCGAGCAGGAGCACATCGCCCGGCCCGGCGAATTCGGCAAAGAGCGCGCCAAGCCGCTCCGTCGCCTCGGGATCGGGGAGATCGAGGCAGGGCATTTCGCTGGAAACGGGGGCGTGCGTCGGCGCGGGCATGGCTCGGTTCTAGCGCGCCGATCGCCCCTTTGCCAAGCGGCTAGCCTTGCTGCGCGACGGTGGTGCCCGTCTGACGTGGCGGCGGCTTGCCGGAAGCTGCGTCGACACGGAAACGCAGGAGAAACGCCCCGCCCGAAAGCGTCTCGAGCTGGCAGGTCACATGCCGCCCGTCGAGCAGGGTGATCTCTTCGGTCAGGTTCTCGCGCGCGCCGATTTCCCGGGCGAGATTTTGCAGCCACGACCAGAAGGCGCTGGGTTCGGCGCGCGCCTGCCATTGCTTCACCGCGTCGAGCAGGGTCACCCGGCCCAGCGTCGCCTCCGGCTCGACCCCCCAGAGCGCGCCATAGGCGGCATTCGCCATCGCCAATTCGCCCGAGGGGCGGAACACCGCGATCGCGTCGCCGACCCGGTCGAACACCTCCTGAGACATCTCGATTTCACCACGAAACTGCCGGGTTAGAGACGTTTCCAACGAAATATCCTCGAACAGGAACGCCACTGCGCCATCGGGATGCGGGCGCCCGGTGACGCGATAGGTCTGCCCGCCGGGCAGGTTCCAGGTCTCGGCGTGGTACCCGGAGGCGGCGGCCTGCTCCAGCTCGGTCATTTCCTGCCGCCAGCTTCGGTAATCCTTCGGCTCGGGCATCATCTTGGTTTCGCGCAGCCTGTCGAGAAAGGCGTAGAGCGTCGGGCGCGTGGCGAGGAATTCCGGCCCGAGCTGCAGAAGGTCGCTCAGCGCGGGATTGAACAGCCGCAGCTGCCGGTCCCGGTCGAAAATCGCGAGCCCGATCGGCAGGTCGGCGAAGGTCTTGGTCAGGGTCTGGACAAAATCGCGCAACGCCTTCTCGGCCCGCACGGCGGCGTCGGCGGGGAGGGCGAAATGCAGCGTGCCGCGTTCGAGAACGACGGAGTGACAGTCGAACCATGTCGCGGCATCGGTGTCGCTCCGCGCGGCGGGGCCAATCTCCAGACGATGCGGCCCGCCCCCGTCGAATGCGTCGGGCGGCAGCGTGAACAGGCTCGGCAGCGGCCATCCAAACCCTTCTTCGCCTGCATCGAAGGCCCCTGCGCGCACAAGATAGGCTCTGTTTGCCCAGCTCAACTCACCCCCCTTCTCGGTCCGCCAGATCAGAACCGGCGAGCGGTCGAGTGTCGTGCGCATCATCTCCAATTCGTCTTCCATCGCCCGGAAAGAGAGACTGTCGATGCGCTGGCCCTGCCCCTCCCCTTCGGGATCGACGAGGGTGATCCGCGCCAGACCGTTGAAATTCTCGACGGTGAGGCGGAGCCGGGGCTTGTCGGTGGCACTCGCGACCTCGGTCATCTCAAGCCGCCCGAGATCGGCGAGCTGGCCGATGCGGGACTGAAATTCGGGAAAGCGCGGCGCGGCGAACGCGGTGAAGCGCGTCCAATCGCTCGCCCCGATGGGCATCGATTCCAGCAGGCGCCGCGCCGGGGGCGTTGCATCCACAAGCGCCTCGTCGTCGAACAGAAAGGCCACCTCCTCGATGTCCTCTCGCGCAGCGGGGGTCAGCCTGCGCCCCGGCGCGCGGCCCACGGCGAGCCATGTCAGCAACAACGCGACCAAGGCCGCGCCCACCGAGGTAAGCGCGATCATCGCCGCCTCGAGCCATGCAGTCGTCATGTCTTTCGGCCTCTCAAACCTGTCCCCAGGTCGAGGGTGCGAAAGAATCGTTAACTCAGCGTTAACTTCGCTCGGGGAGCGGTAAGAGAAGGGAAGGCGATCAGACCGCGATCGGCTGGTTCAAACCAAGCCCCGCGTCGTCCCGCGCCAGAAGGCGCGACGCAGGCCATACGACTTCCACAACCGCACCGGAGCGCGCGGGCACCGCGGCACCGGGCGCGAAGGGCGCGTCGCCATTCGAGAAGGTGAGCCGCCCGCCCGTGCGCTCGATCAGGGTCTTCGCAATGAAGACGCCCAGCCCCATCCCCTCATAGCCTTTGCGCTCCGCCGCATTCGCACGCGGCTGCAGGAAGGGATCGCCGATCCGGTTGAGCACGCTAGTAGGATAGCCCTTGCCGTCGTCGCTGATCCGCACGGTGATCTCTTCATCGTCCCATTCCGCCTCGACCCAGACCGTGGAGTGCGCGAAATCGACGGCGTTCTGGATGAAATTGCGCAGGGCGTGGATCAGTTCGGGATAGCGGTAGATCGTCGGCTGGCGTTCGAGGCCCTCGACGATGGGATGGGCATCGAAGTGAATTTCGATCCCGCGCTCCATATGCGGGTCCGCCGCTTCGCGCAGAACGGCGACGATGGGCGCGGTCCGCATATGCAGGTCGTCTTTCCCGACCCGGCCCATCGAATGGAGGATGTCGCGGCACCGATTGGCCTGCTCGCGGATCAAGAGCGCATCGTCGCGCAGATCGGGGCTGTCTTCGAGCTCGTCGGCCAGCTCCGAACTCACCAGCTTGATCGTCGCAAGCGGCGTGCCCAGCTCATGCGCCGCCGCCGCGACGACCCCGCCCAGATCGGTCAGCTTCTGCTCGCGCGTCAGGGCGAGCTGCGTCGCGCGCAACGCATCGCCCATCGAGCGCACTTCGCTCGCCACCTTATGCGCATAGGCGCCAAGGAAGGCCACGCCGATGATGATCGACAGCCAATAGCCGAATTCGAAGACGTCGGGCACCGCGATCACCTCGCCGGTCTTGCTAACCAGCGGCAGATAGACCACCGCGACGATCGAGATCATCACCATCGTCGCAAGACCCAGCAGGATCGTCGCAGATCGCTCCAGCGCGGTGGCCGCTATGGTCACCGGCACGAGAATGAGCAGCGCGAAGGGGTTGTTCATCCCACCCGTGATCGACAGCAACAGCGCAAGCTGCGCCATGTCGAACATCAGCGTCGCCGCCGCCTCGGGCTGGGTCAGGCGCTTGGTGTCGGGAAAGAGGAAAATCGCCACGAGATTGGCCGCGATTGCCGCCGCGACCGTGGCGAGGCACAGCGCCAGATCCAGCGCGATATCATAGACGAAATAGGCGACGAAGATCGCGCCGAGCTGACCGACAATCGCGGTCCAGCGCAGGAAGATCAGCGTCCGGAGGCGCACCCAGTCGTGGTGAATCTCGGCCGGGCCGGGTTGGGCCTCGAGGCGTTGAGCCATGTCGTCTCCCGCGTCCAAAGCGCACATCGCCGGAATTGGCGGCATGAAAGCATTGATAATCGGCGCCCGCCGCGCGATCAATGCAGCCGTGAGAGGAGTGACAATATGAACCGTATTGCGAAAATTTCCGCTGCCGCCGCGACCGCGATCGTGGTCATCGGCTTGGGCGTCACCTGGTTCGCCGCGACCCGCAGCAATGACGACGATATTTTCGCGCAGTGCCGGCAAAGCGTCGTCGCAGGCGGCGCAGGCGAAATCGGCGGTCCTTTCACCCTCACCGACGAGAACGGCAAGGAAGTGACGAATACGGATGTCATCACCGAGCCGAGCATTCTCTATTTCGGCTATACCTATTGCCCGGACGTCTGTCCGCTCGACAGTGCGCGCAATGCCGAAGCCGTAAGCCTTCTCGAAAAGCGCGGCTATTCGGTGACGCCGGTCTTCATTTCGGTTGATTCCGCACGCGACACCCCCGAGCTGCTGAAGGAATTCACCGATCTCATGCATCCGAAAATGATCGGGCTGACCGGCACGCCGGAGCAGATCAAGAAGGTCTCGCAGGAATACCGCACCTATTTCAAAGTGCAGGACCCGGGCGACCCCTACACCCTGATCGATCACTCGACCCAAAGCTATCTGGTCTTCCCGGACACAGGCTTCGCGGAATACTACAACCGCGACACCACGCCCGAGCAGATGGCCGACAGCGTCTCCTGTTTCGTCGATGCGTGGAAAAAGGCCAATCCCGACGGCGCAGCCGGAAATTGACCGAACAAGCGCAACAGCTTAAAACAAATCCAAGCGTCAAACTCGGCGAGAGGGAGTTACGATAATGGCTGAAGACATCAGCGCCGATATCGGGTCGGACAAATCGCTTCTGATCGTCGATGATGATCTGCCGTTTCTCACGCGGCTCGCCCGCGCGATGGAGAAACGCGGCTTCGAGACCCAGACCGCCGAAACCGTCGCCGCAGGCCGCGCGATCGTGCAATCGAACCCGCCCGCTTATGCGGTGATCGATCTGCGGCTCGAGGATGGCAACGGGCTCGACGTGGTCGAGGCGCTGCGCGAAAAGCGTGCGGACGCGCGGATCGTCGTGCTGACCGGATATGGGGCCATCGCGACCGCCGTGGCCGCCGTAAAAATGGGCGCGACCGATTATATCGCGAAACCCGCCGATGCCACCGACGTCACAAATGCGCTATTGGCGAAAGGCGAGGTTGCCCCGCCGCCGCCGGAAAACCCGATGAGCGCGGATCGCGTGCGCTGGGAACATATTCAACGGGTGTACGAACTTTGCGACCGGAATGTTTCGGAAACGGCGCGCCGCCTGAATATGCACCGCCGGACCCTTCAGCGGATTTTGGCTAAGAGAAGCCCTCGCTGACGTTTTGGTTAGGTTGTTAAATATTTAAGGTTTCTATTTAATGCTCCGGATATCCAATTCGGAGCTTTAAAATGAATCTAGATGATATGTCCCTCGACGAGCTGAAAGCTCTTCGTAAGCAAGTCGACAAGGCGATCTCCGGCTACGAGGATCGCAAGAAGAAAGAAGCGATCGATCAGCTTGAGCGCGCGGCCCGTGATATGGGTTATTCGCTGGCGGAACTGACCGGATCGGGTTCGGCCAAGCCGCGCCGCACCGTGCCGCCGAAATATGCCAATCCGGACGATGCCAGCGAAACCTGGACCGGTCGTGGCCGCAAACCGCGTTGGGTGCAAGCCGCTCTCGACAATGGTAAATCGCTCGACGATCTGAAGATCTGAGAAACAAATAAGTATTTTTGAATACGAGTGCCTGCCGGAATTGCAGACACTCGTATTACAGCTCTGACAAAAGCGCTTCGTGGCGTGCGGTATAATCCGTGCGCACCTCCGACGGCGGTCGCAGATGGATTTTAAAGGTTTCGGCATATTCGGGCGCGAGCTTTCCGAAAACCTTGTCGGCCTCAACTTTGGAAAACCCGGCAATCTGTTCCGCTTCGAGGCGGGCCGAGACGATATCCGCCTTTTTGATCGCACGCTTGATTCGCACCGGAAGCGCAGCGGGTAGACCAAAGCGTATATGCACCGCCGCGATCAGCCGATCATCGAGCGTGCCATAGCCTTCGCCAATCGCCGCCTTCACCGGGCTGATCATATCGCCCAGCACATATTCCGGCGCATCGTGCAAAAGCGCCGCCAATTTCCATTTCGCGGCGATTTTCGGATTCTGATGGCAGAAGATCTGCTCAACTAGAAGCGAATGCTCAGCCACGGAATAGGGCCAGTCGCCGAAAGTCTGACCGTTCCAGCGCGCCACGAAAGCCAGACCATGCGCGATATCCTCGATCTCGATATCGACGGGCGTCGGGTCCAGCAGGTCGAGCCTGCGCCCCGAAAGCATCCTTTGCCAAGCGCGTTTCATGTGATCACCGTATAGTCGTCGGGAAAGCGCGCGAGATAGCGCGCCATTTTGTTTCTGTTGATGAGTTGCCGGACGAGCATTTTCGTCATCAGCTTACTGCCCGGCCCGGGGCCGTCGGGAATATCGAAGCGCCGTTCCGGGAAATGCGCGGCGCAGAAATGGCGCAAACCCCGCCCAAAGCGCGGCGGCAGGGTTTCCGGCCGCGCTTTCCACGGTTTCGACGGGCCGATGAAATGCACGATATGGGCGCTGACCATCGCCTCATGCAGCCGCGAGGCCGGGGTATATTGCCAGTTCCACATCGGGCTGAGCTCCGCCCAGTTGCGATACAGAACGCAATTGAGAAGCGTCTGATCGTTGCGGCGCAGGCGGGCGCCGTTCTTTTCTCCAAAGCTCAGCGCCGCGTCGAGAATGCCTTGAGCGTTCCAGTTCGCCACGTCGATCAGCAGCACGCCGGAATTGAAATAGGCGGCATTGGCGAGATCGAAATCCTTGAAATCCTCCGGCATCCGCGACGGCGTCCGCCATTGCGGATTATCTCGCACTGCTCCGACCGGTTTCCCTCCGAGTTCAACCGTCAGCAGCCGCGAGAGATCGCCGCTATCCACGTGAATATCGGCATCGAGATAGAGAATGCGATCATAATCATCCGCGAAAATCTTCGGCAGCATGAGGCGCATATACATGGCCGAACTGCGTCCCCGATCGGTCGAGAAACCCGAAAATATCAGCTCGGGATCGAAACTGCACAGCCGCAGATTCAATCCTTCGAGCGACGCCGGAAGCGTCACCGGTTCGGCGCTGACGATGCAGATATCGAAATCCCGATCCGGGTGGAGCTGCGCGATCTGTCCCGCCGCATGTGCGGCATAAGGCAGGTAAGCGTCATCGCAGCAAAACGCGATCGCCTTGCGGTGCTGCGCAGGTTTCGAACAGGCCAGATTGATCTCCATTCGCCCCTCTCATGCAGCGCGTATCTGTGACTAGCCAAAGCCATTGCAGCTGTAAACGCCACAGATTGAGGAACATTTTCGCGCGGAGTGTGTTCTTGGCTTGACACGGAGAGAAAAAGGGGACGCCAAAATGCAGACCTCGAAAACTACGTTCTTTGCCGCCGGGATCGCGATTATCTCGATCCCCGCTACCATTGCCCTCGCCGCCGTACGCAGCGACGAGGCTGTGACGCCCGCCCCGCAAGCTGAATCGGCGCGGCAGGTCATGCTGGATGGCTATGAGGGCGACGGTCGCCCGATGGAAGATATTCCGTCCGAAATTCCTTATGGCGATCTGTCGGCCTTCGACAACGTCACGGCGATCGGCGAGGCACAAAGCCCCGATCAGCCCTATTGCGACAACCGCGCGAAGCTCGTGGATTCGCTCAATCACGACTTCGCGGAGAAGCCCGCGATGACGAAACAGCTTGGCGATCACCGGAAGGTCGAGTTGTACGCCTCGAGCATCATGGGCACCTGGACTGCGGTCTATACCCGTGCCGACAACGTCTCCTGCATCGTGTCCTCGGGCACCGATTGGAAGCGTGGCAACAACCCGGTGGCGCTCCTGCATCGTGAGGGGATTCTTCCCGCAACCTGAACGTGATCGGCCTTCATTGCCGCTTTACGGTCCCAGTGCTACATAGCTTCCAAATTCAGATTGGGAGCCACGCATGGCCGATTACGTCATCAAGGATATCGCTCTGGCCGACTACGGCCGGAAGGAGCTCGACATCGCCGAAACCGAAATGCCGGGCCTGATGGCCTGCCGCGCGGAATTCGGCGAGAGCAAACCGCTGAAAGGGGCACGCATCGCGGGGTCGCTGCACATGACCGTGCAGACCGCGGTGCTGATCGAAACGCTCAAGGCGCTTGGCGCCGATGTGCGTTGGGCCTCGTGCAACATCTTCTCGACGCAGGATCACGCGGCTGCGGCGATCGCGGCGGGCGGCACGCCCGTTTTCGCGATCAAGGGCGAGACGCTCGCAGAATACTGGTCCTATACCGACCAAATCTTCCAGTTCGAGGAAGGCACCTGCAACATGATCCTCGACGATGGCGGGGATGCGACGCTCTACATCCTGCTCGGCGCGCGCGTCGAAAATGGCGAGCCTGACCTGATCGAAGTGCCCACCTCGGAAGAGGAAGAGGCGCTGTTCGCCCAGATCAAGAAACGCATGAAGGAAAGCCCCGGCTGGTTCACCAAGCAGCGCGACGCGATCAAGGGCGTCTCGGAAGAGACCACGACCGGCGTGCATCGCCTTTACGATCTGCACAAGAAGGGCCTGCTGCCCTTCCCGGCGATCAACGTGAACGACTCCGTCACCAAGTCAAAATTCGACAACAAATACGGCTGTAAAGAGAGCCTCGTGGACGGCATCCGCCGCGCCACCGACACGATGATGGCCGGCAAGGTCGCCGTAGTCTGCGGTTATGGCGATGTGGGCAAAGGCTCCGCCGCGTCGCTGCGTGGTGCAGGCGCTCGAGTGAAGGTCACCGAAGTCGATCCGATCTGCGCGCTGCAAGCCGCGATGGACGGGTTCGAGGTTGTCGTTCTGGAAGACGTCGTCGACAGCGCCGACATCTTCATCACCACCACCGGCAACAAGGACGTCATCCGGATCGAGCATATGCGCGAGATGAAGGATATGGCGATCGTCGGGAACATCGGCCATTTCGACAATGAAATTCAGGTCGCGAACCTGAAGAACCACAAATGGACCAACATCAAGGATCAGGTGGACATGATCGAGATGCCTTCGGGCTCGCGCATCATCCTGCTGTCGGAAGGCCGCCTGCTGAACCTCGGCAACGCCACCGGCCACCCGAGCTTCGTGATGTCGGCCTCCTTCACCAACCAGGTGCTGGCGCAGATCGAACTGTGGACCAAGGGCGAAGACTATGCGCCGGGCGTCTACATCCTGCCCAAGCATCTCGACGAGAAGGTCGCCCGCCTGCATCTGGAGCGGATCGGCGTGAAGCTGACCCAGCTCAAGCCCGATCAGGCCGACTATATCGGCGTCACGGTCGAAGGGCCCTTCAAGCCCGAGCATTACCGCTACTGACCCGATCGCATCGCGATTTCAAAGGCCGCGCCGCAGGGTGCGGCCTTTTTACGTGCAACGCAGACCATGATCGGTTTTCCTCGGGACAGGAGGAGAGCGATGACACCCGAAGACCTTGCCGCGCGGTTCAAGCCGCAATTGGAGGCGGAGCTGGCCGAGCTGCGCAGCGCGTCGCAGGATACCGCGCAGACCCGCAAACCTGTCGAGCTGGACCAGCAAAGCGTCGGGCGGCTGTCGCGCATGGATGCGCTGCAGAACCAGGCGATGGCGAATGCGGTGGATGGACGCCGTCAGCACCGGATCACCGCGATCGAGGCCGCACTCCAGCGCATCGCGGAAGACGAATTCGGCTATTGCGACAGCTGCGGCGAGCCGATCCCCGAGAAGCGTCTCGAACTCGACCCGACCTTCACGCAATGCGTCTCCTGTCGCGGCGGTGGCTGAGGCGCGAGAGGTCCCGGGATTTACGCTTTGTAATTTCACTATCTCGGCTTACCCTGCGGCTGCCTTCATTTCTGGGCAGAGCAACCTGATAGGTGGGACACATGGGTAAAAGAGACGAGCTGATTGAGAAATACGCCGAGGATCTGACATCCAAATGCGGCATGACCCCGGACATGGATCTTCTGACCAAGGTAACGATCGGCTGCGGGCCCTCGATCTACAATGCGGATTCTTCGACCGTGGCGGCGACCGACAAGGAAGAGCTTGAGACCGTGAAGGACAACTTCCTCGTCAAGAAGCTTGGCCTCTCGGACAGCCCGGCGCTGATGGATGCGATCGACAGCGTGATCGAGACCTATGGCCGGTCCGAGCGCAACAAGTATCGCGCCGTGATTTATTACATGCTCACCAAGCATTTCGGCAAAGAGAGCGTCTACGCCTGATCGCGAGCACCTCGCGCAGCGTATGACGACCCACGGCCCGGCCTGTCCGGGCCGTTCGCTTTAGCGGATCAGCGCCTTGATCCCGGCGACATGCGAAGCCCGCGCGCCCAGCGCATCGGCGGTCAGCGTCTCGACCGTCTCGTCCAGCGCCTCGCGCGGCACGATCCGGTCGATCAGGCCCCAGTTCAGCGCCTCTTCGGCCTCGATCTTCTGCCCCGCCATCAGGATCATCTTCGCCCGCGCAGGTCCCACCAGCGCGACCATGCGCGCCGGGTCCGAGGGCTGTGGCAGGAAACCGAGCTTCATGACTGGATAGAAGAACTTCGCGCCTGGCACGGCGATCCGCAGATCGCAGGCCAACGCCATTCCCATCGCGCCTCCGGCCAGCGTGCCATTGAGCGCCGCGATGGTCAGGCAGGGCAGCGATGCGATTGCGCCCGAAAGCCGCTCCCAGACCGGATCGGTCGCGAGCGTCCCGGATTTCGCCTCGTCCAGATCGGCGCCGGCGGAGAAGACCTTGCCATTCCCGCTGAGCACGAAAGCCCGCGCCTCTTCGCGCCCTGCACGTTCGGCCAGATCGGCGATCTCGCCCAGCATCGCGCCGGTCAGCGAATTGGCTTTTTCAGGCCGGTCTATGGTCACGCGCCACAGCCCGTTCTCGATCTCGTGGCGGATCATTCCCAGCCTCCTCACAACTCCCGTGAAACCCGTCTAGCAGCCCCGGGAAGGCTTGACCATCGGCCTGACCCAAAGGAGGATGGCGCGACTTGGTTCTCAGTGGAAAGGTACCCCTCTCATGGCATGGCTCAAAACCGTCGGTTCCGGCGCCGTTGTGGTTTCGCTGCTGTCCACCACAGCCTCTTTCGCGGATGTCACCGCGGAGCAGGTCTGGCAGGCGTGGCAATCCGAATACCAGACCTACGGCTATGAAGTGATGGCCGGGAGCCAGAACCGCGAGGGCGACACGCTCACCGTCTCCGACGTGAAGATGGTCCGCAATGTCGACAACATGAGCCTCACGCTCGACGTGCCCGAACTGAAGCTGCGCGATCTTGGCGACGGCACGGTGGAGACCGTCTTCCCCGAAACGATGACCGGCGACATGACCGGCAAGCCGGGCACCGACACCTCGGACATCGCCATGAAGATGACGATGACCCAGACCGACAGCAAAGTCATCGTATCCGGCTCGCCGGGCGACCTGACCTACGATATCGACGCGCCGAAGATGACGATGGATCTCGACCAGACCGTCACCGCCGAGGGGCAGGACGTGCCGGTCAAAATGTACTTCTCGCTGGAGAACACCAAGGGCAATTACCACGTGGTCGATGGCGATATGCATTCGGTCGACTCCAAGATGTCCATCGGAACGCTCGACCTGACCGCATCGGGTGCCGATCCCGAGGGCAGCGGCACGTTCAACATGAACGGCCAGATGAACGACCTCGCCTATGAAGGAACGTTCGCGATGCCCAAGGGCATCGACTCCGAGAAGCTCGACGAGGCGCTCAATGCCGGGGCTGACCTCAATCTTGCGATGACCTATGCCGGCTCGAACTGGACGGTGAGTGCCGACGGTCCCGACGGCAAGGTCGATCAGAAGTCCACCGATCAGGGCGGCAAGCTCGATATCGCGATGTCGAAGGACGGCCTGTCCTTCGGTGGCCAGAGCAATTCCAGCCATATCGAGATGACGACGCCCGAGCTGCCCTTCCCGATCACCGCGGATATCCAGTCGGCGGACATGAATTTCGCGATGCCGGTCGCGAAAGCCGACGAGGCGCAGGACTACAAGGCAAAGCTTGGCTTCAACGGCGTCACGGTCTCCGACAATATCTGGGCCATGTTTGATCCGAACGGCGATCTTCCGCATGACCCGGCAACGCTGCAGGTCGATCTCTCGGGCAAGATGAAGCTCTCCGAGGACCTGTTCAGCCCGGCCGCCGCTGCGATGGACTCGCCGCCGATGCAGGTCGACACGGTCGACATCAACAACATCAAGCTGTCGATGGTCGGCGCCGATCTGAACGGCAAAGGCGCGCTCGAGCTGAAGAATGGCGGGCCGATGCCGATGCCCACGGGCAAGATCGACCTGACGCTGACCGGAGCTAACGCGCTTATGGACAAGCTGGTTGCGATGGGGCTCGTGCCGCAGGATCAGATCATGTTCGGGCGGATGATGCTCGGCCTCTACGCCAAGCCCACGGGCGACGATGCCTACGAGTCGCAGGTCGAGTTCCAGGATGGCGGGGAAATCCTCGTCAACGGCCAACGCGTCCAGTAAAGACTGAAACCCACGGCGAGAAGCCGTCCGGGTCTCCGGGCGGCTTTCGTTTTTCTCACGAGGTGTAAATTGACCAAGCCCTCTCTCTCCGATCTGACCCAGTCGCTGCTCGAGGCTGCGAAGCGCGCAGGTGCGCCTGCCGCCGATGCCATTGCGGTCGATGGGCGCTCGGTTGCGATCGATGTCCGCGAAGGCCGTCTCGAACAGGCCGAGCGGTCGGAGGGCGTCGAGATCGGGCTGCGTGTCCTTCTCGGCGGCAAACAGGCCTGCGTGTCCGCCTCCGATATTTCCACCCGCACCTTCGAGGAAATGGCGCAGCGCGCGATCGCGATGGCCCGCGAAGCGCCGGAAGATCCGTTCATCGGGCTCGCCGATCCGTCGCAACTGACCGACCGCCGCGATGCGGACGGCATGGAACTGGCCGATCCGAGCGCCGAACCATCCGCCGAGGCGCTGCAAAGTGACGCGCTCGAGGCCGAGGCCGCGGCGCTTGGCGTCGAAGGCGTCACCCAGGTGCAATCCGCTTCCGCCGCCTATTCCTATCGGCGCGTCCATGTCGCGGCCTCCAACGGTTTCGCAGGCGGTTACGATCGCAGCTCGCGCGTCGTCTCGGCCGTCGCGATTTCCGGCGAGGGGCTGGGGATGGAGCGCGATTGGGCCGCCGAGAGCCGTATCTTCCAAGCCGATTTGCCCAGCGCGCAAGAAATCGGGCGTCTGGCGGGCGAACGCGCCGCCGCCCGCGCCAATCCGCGCCGCCCGAAAACCGGTGCCTATCCGGTGCTGATCGACGAGCGCGTCTCGGGCAGCCTGATCGGGCATCTGCTGTCGGCGGTGAACGGGCAGGCGATCTGCCGCGGCGCCTCGTGGCTGCGCGACGCGTTGGACGAGCAAGTTCTGCCCGAAGGGCTCTCGCTGATCGAGGAGCCGCATCGCAAGCGCGTTTCCGGCTCGCGCCCCTTCGACGCCGAGGGTCTGGCCACCGCGCGCCGCGCCATCGTCGAGAACGGTGTGCTGAAAAGCTGGACGCTCGACCTCGCCTGCGCGCGCAAGCTGGGGCTGCAATCGACCGCGAATGCCAGCCGCGGCACCTCTTCGCCGCCCTCGCCCGGCATCGGCAACGTGACGCTGACCCAAGGCGACAAGACGCGCGAGGAACTGATGGCCGAGATGGGCACCGGGCTTCTGGTGACCTCCTTCATCGGAGCCACGATCAATCCCAATACGGGCGATTATTCGCGCGGGGCTTCGGGTTATTGGGTGGAAAACGGCGAGCCGGTCTATCCGGTCAACGAATGCACAATCGCGGGCAACCTGCGCGATATGCTCCGCAGCATCCGGCCCGCGAATGACGCGCGGATGCATCTGAGCCATATCGTGCCCTCGCTTCTCCTCGAAGGAATGACGCTTGCCGGAGACTGATCTTCCCCTTCTGATCGAGACCGCGAAAGAGGCCGGTGCGCTTGCCCTGAAATACTGGAAAAAGGCGCCCGAAGCCTGGGACAAAGGCGACGGGGCCGGTCCGGTCTCGGAGGCCGATCTGGCGGTGAACGCGCTGCTGGAAGAGCGCCTGCGCGGCGCCCGGCCCGATTACGGCTGGCTGTCGGAGGAAAGCACGGACGATCCGGCGCGTCTCGAGGCACACTCGACCTTCATCGTCGATCCGATCGACGGCACGCGCGCCTTCCTTGCCCATGACGGCGGTTTCGCCCATGCGCTCGCTGTGGTGCGCGATGGCGCGGTCATTGCGGGCGTGGTCCATCTACCGGTTCACGATCTGACCTATTCCGCGACGATCGACGGTCCGGCCTGCCTGAACGGGGAGCCGCTGCGGCCCGGAACCCAAGAAGCGCTCACGGGCGCGACGGTTCTGACATCGAAACTCTCCGACAATCCGAGCTTCTGGCGGCACGCCCAGCCGGATTACCACCGCCATTTCCGCTCGTCGCTGGCGTGGCGGCTGTGTCTCGTGGCGGAAGGCCGGTTCGACGCGACGATCTCGCTGCGTCCGGCATGGGAATGGGACATCGCCGCGGCGAGCCTGATCGCGCAGCGCGCGGGGCTTCTGGCAACGGATCGCAACGGTCGCGCACTGCGGTTCAACCGGTCGCCGCCGCAATCGAGCGGGCTGGTCGTCGCCAACCCGACCCTGCATGAGAAATTCATCGAAAATCTGGCGTTCTGGCCGGATTAGGGTCTACCAACGCAGCACGCGCGTCCCGAGCAAAGCACCCACAAGCATCACTACGACGATCCCGGCCCCGTACCAGGTGACGTAGAAAAGCGGGCTGTCCTCGGTGCAGTGCAGGGCGTAAATCGCGGTGCCCATGCCTCCGGCAGCAAGCCCCGCCAGCGCACCGGCCTGTGCCGGACGCGTCACCGCCCCTTTGCGCAGGCTGACAAGGAGCGCGCCCAGCGCCGGGAGGGACAGCATCGGCACGGAGATCAGGCAGGGCAGGATCGTTTCGCCCTCGAAATCCGCCATGCGCTGGCCCTCGGGCGTGGTCAGGTAGGCATAGGCCAAAAGCGCCGCCCCGATCGCCGGGAAGATCCAGAGCCATCCCGTCGATACCTTCGCCGTGGGCCGCCCCAGGCGCACCGCCATCGGGGTCACAAGCACAGCCAGGACCAGCGGCAGGTAGAATTTCGGGGCGATTTCCGGCGTCATAAGGGTCTGTTTCAGCGGAAACCGCAGGCCATAGACCGAAATCACGAACAGCGCCGACAGCAGAAGCGCCGGCACAAGCCAGCGGCCAAGCACCTGCTTCGGGCGCGGATCGGGCAACGTGTCTTGTTGCAATACGGATATCAGGTCTTCGGTTTTCATATCTCGATCAGCCTCTCGCGAAGCGCGGCCAGTTTTTTCAACGAGCGATGCAGCATCACGCGCACCGCTCCCTCACTCATATCTAACGCATCGCCGGTTTCCGCGATGCTCTTCCCTTCGAGCCCGATAGCGCGCACCAACTGCGCGGCGCGGGGCTCGAGATGGGTCAAAAACGTCTCTATATCGGCCTTTTCCGTGGGATCGGCCTCTGGAGCGGCGGGCAGCATCTCGGCGAAGTCCTCCACCGGAAGATGGATACGCCGCCCGCGCTTACGAAACGCGTCGACCACCTTGTGCCGGGCGATCGCGTAGCACCACGGCGCCGCCGGTTCATCCTCGCGCCACGTGTGACGCTTCAGATGGATGGCGAGCAACACCTCCTGCACGACATCCTCGCAATCGGCTTCGGACAGCCCGGCTCCGCGTGCCCGCACAACCGACCGCAACACCGGGGTCACGGCCTGCAGGAACAGACCGTAGGCGCGCTTGTCGCCCGCATTCGCAGCCCGCAGGAGCTGCGACCAATCTGCCCGTCGATCATGCATCATCGCCATCCCTTCGTTCGCGATCATGCCTTCGTTACAGCCCGATAGAAAAACTTTTTTCGTTCACGCTGGCGTGATCTGCGTAACGCCAGCGTGACCTCTCGCGAAAGGTGATCAGGACCGCAACGGTCCCAACCAATCAGGGAGACTACCATGAAGACCGAAACCACCCTTGGCTTTGCAACTGCTCTGACCTGCGCGATGGGGCTGGCCAGCGCCGCCCATGCCGAAGATCAGGCGATGGAAAAATGCTACGGCGTCGCGATGGCCGGGCAGAACGATTGCGCCGCCGGGCCCGGCACCACCTGCGCCGGCACCGCGACGATGGATTATCAGGGCAACGCCTGGAAACTCGTCCCGGCGGGCACCTGCACCGAGATTGAGACGCCGCACGGCATGGGCTCGCTCGAACCCAAGGAGATGTGATCCCAAGCGGGGCGTGCGAGAGGCGCGCGCCCCGTTTTCTCACCGATGGAGGCTGCCATGACACTGCCACGCAAAGCGGGCCTCGGCTTCAAGCCAGAGCACTTTCCCGCCATAACAGAGACGAAACCGGATCTCGGTTTCTTCGAAATCCACGCGGAAAACTATATGGGCGCAGGCGGGATGCCGCATGCGATGCTGGAACGGTTGCGCGCGGATTATGCGCTTTCGGTGCATGGCGTGGGCCTCTCGATCGGCGGCCCCGATCCGCTGGATCGCGACCACCTCGCGCGGCTCAAGAAGCTCTGCGACCGATACGCCCCCGAGAGCTTCTCGGAGCACCTCGCCTGGGCAAGCCATGGCGGCGTCTGGATGCACGATCTGCTGCCCCTGCCCTACACGGCGGAAACACTGTCGCTGATCTGTGATCACGTCGATGAGGTGCAGGAGCATCTCGGCCGCCGGATGCTGCTGGAGAATCCGGCGACCTATGTGCTCTTCGACGATTCCGACATCCCCGAGACAGAGTTTCTGACCGAGATCAGCGCGCGGACCGGCTGCGGATTGCTGCTCGATGTGAACAATGTCTTCGTGTCCTGCGTGAACCACCGACAGGATCCGCGCGCCTATCTCGAGGCGTTCCCGCTGAACCGTGTCGGCGAGATCCATCTGGCTGGCCATGAAGAGGAAGAGCTGCCCTCCGGGCCCCTGCTGATCGACAGCCACGGGCGCGAAGTCGCGGAGCCGGTTTGGGCGCTTTACGCCGAAACAGTTTCTAAAACCGGGCCGCTTCCGAGCCTTATCGAATGGGACAATGACGTGCCGGACTTCGTCACCTTGATGGCCGAGGCCGAGCGCGCGTCGATGATCCTGTCGGGTGACCACCATGCCCTCGCATCGTGACTTCGCCCGCGGTTTCCGCGAGGGCCTGTCCGGCGGGCCCGCGCCGCAAAACGCGACCGCCCAAGATCCGGCCGAAATCGAGCGCCGCTTCGACGTTTATCGCAACAACGTGGCCCACGGGCTGACACAGGCCCTCGCGCGGCATTTCCCGGCGATCGAACGGCTTCTTGGCGCGGATTGCTTCAGGGGGCTCGCCCGGGCCTATATCGCCGAGCACCCGCCGCGCACGCCCGTCCTGACCGAATGGGGCGGCGCGTTTCCGGCCTATCTCGCCGATGAACCTTCGCTGCAATCGCTGAGCTATCTGCCCGACGTCGCCCGCATCGAATGGGCGCGCAGCCGGGCTTATCACGCCGCAGATTCAGAGCCTATTGCGCCGGAACGCCTGCAAGAGACAGCCACACGCGCGGGCACTGACCTGTGCCTCGATCTGCATCCGTCGGTGCAGGTTCTTCAGCTGCTGACGCCCGCCGGTTTGATCTGGACCTCGCAACAACCGGGCGGTCCCGCTCCACCGCGGGCGAAGGAATGGAGACCGGAGACGCTGCTGATTGCGCGGCGCGGGATTTCTCATGTGATCACCTCCGTCGTGCGTAGCTCGACCGGCCGCTTCGTCTCAGCCCTCTCCGCAGGCGAAACCGTCGCCCGCGCACAAGACCGCGCCGGAGCGGATTTTGATCTCAACGCAGCGCTTCTGCTGCTGGTGGAAAATGCGCTGATCGTCGGCGCGGGCATCGAAACAGGAGACGAGTCATGACCGATACGATCGAGGTGAAAACGCCAAAACAGGGTCTATTCCGGCTGTATCATAGGTTTTCCGATGTAGCCCAGCGCTTCCCGGAGGAGATTGTTCTGATCGGAGCGCGGCTCTTTCCGGCGATGGTGTTCTGGATGTCCGGCCGGACCAAGGTGGAGGGGTTCATGATCAAGGATTCCACCTTCACCCTCTTTCAATACGAATACGACCTGCCCGTCATTCCGCATGAATGGGCGGCGGTGCTTGCGACCTTCGCGGAGCATTTCTTCCCATTGCTGCTGATCTTCGGCCTTTGCAGCCGCCTCGCGGCACTGGCGCTTCTGGCGATGACGCTGGTGATCCAGATCTTCGTCTATCCCGGCGCGTGGGTCACGCATGGGCTTTGGGCCATCGCGCTTCTGACGGTTCTGATGAAGGGCCCCGGGCGGCTTTCTCTCGATAAGCTCATCGGATTGGAACGGTGAGCCTTGCTCTCCCCGCCTGCACGATTATGTGTGAGCGCAAAGGAGAGCCGATGCGCGAAAGCGATGATATCGAAGCCGCAATGGGCCGCGCCGAGAGCGACGGCCACGGCCACCTGCCCGACCCGGCGAATACGCGGCTTTTGCGCGATGCGCTCGCGCAATTCGCGACCGGCGTGACCGTGGTGACCGCTTGCGCGCATGAAGACGCGGCAGAGCCCGTCGGGATGACGGTGAACAGCTTCGCCTCGGTATCGCTCGATCCGGCGCTGATCCTATGGTCGGCGGCGCGTTCTTCGTTCCGACATGCGCATTTTACCGCGACACCCACTTTTGCCGTGCATGTGCTGCGCTACGATCAGGAGGCGCTGGCCAAGCGGTTCACCAAGCGCGGCGAAGGGTTCGACGGTCTGTCCTACCGGCTGAACGCGGCGGGCGTTCCGCTGATCGACGACACGCTCGCCCGGTTCGAATGCGTGACCGAGGCGCGCCACGACGGCGGCGATCACACGATCATCATCGGTCGCGTCACCCGCTTCGTGAAAGGCGCCGGGACGGACCCCCTGCTCTTCGCGGGTGGCCAGTTCGGGCGCTTCCTTCCCGATCAGCGCAACTGATTAAAGCTTCAACCGATCAGCGCAGCTGAGCGATCTGCCGCGCCAGCACCGTCACCGCCGCGCTGTTCGCTTTTGCGATGGCCTGCGGTTCCTGAGAACCGATCGGCACCGTGAAGTCGAACCGCCGCACCGTGTCTCCGCTGCGCTCATAGCCATTCGCCGAGACGAAATAGACGCCCGCAACATGCAGCAGCCCGTCGGCGCCCGGCAGCATCTGCTCGATCCGGACCTCGATCCTGCGGGAGGGCGGATCGGCGAGCGGCCACGGCTCGGAAATCACGGTGGCCCCAGAGAGGGACGAGATTTGCCGCGCCAACGCCAGCGTCACCGACCGCGCCGGATCATCCGCCCAGAGGTTGTCCGGGTTCGACCGCAGCGCCCCGTCCGCAGTTTGGAAGGCGATCTCCTGTCCGCCCGCATAATCCGGCAGCGATACCTCCCGCAGCTCGGCCCGGCCCAGCCGGTTCGGCAGCGCCTTCTCGGCGGTGGGCGGGTCGATTGGATAGCGCGCGATCTTCTCGGGATCGGAACAGGCCGCGAGGCCCAGGAGGCATAGCGGGATCAGGCTTAGAGCTTTCATCGTCATCTCCTGTCAGCGGCCCAGAATGAAGGACTGCGGATTGCGTTCGATCATACGCGCGAGCGAGCCGATATTCGAGATCGCCCGACGCAACTCGCGCAAGGTGCTAAGGGTTTCGTTCGAGAAGTTGGAGCCACGGCCATAGGTCGCGACCAGAGCCCCCGCCTGATCGACGAGCGATTGCAGCTTCTGCGTCAGTTCCGGCAGCTGATCCGAGGCTTTCGACACCGAATCCGCTGCGTTCTGCGCCGCATCGAGCGTCTGGTTCAGCTTGTCGGCCGCATTCGCTTCCTTCAGCTGGGTCAGGATCGCGGCGGTTTGCTCGAGCGTGTCGTTGAGCGATTGCGGCAGGTCCTGCGTGCCGGGCTTATTCAGAAGCTGGTCGATACTGGCGAGGATCGTGTCGAGTTTATCGCCCACATCTTTGAGCGGCATATCTGCGATGGCCGTCGCGGCGCGATCTGCGGAAGAGAGCGTCTCGTCGAGACCCGAGATTTCCTCGAGCACGGAGGACGCGGCCTCCGTCACACGGTCGAGTGCAGCCACGGTCTTATCCGCGGCATCCTTCTTGTTCAGCTCGGTCGTGAAGGTCTTGAGCTGCTCCAGCAGGCCGGACAACTCGCCCGGAACTTTCCGGGTTTCTTCACTCTCGGCCACGGCCGAAATCGAATCCAATGTGCGGATCGCGGAGCTCATCACCTCCTCGATCGGCAGCCCTTCGATCCGCTTGAAGACGCCCTGCGCCGATTTCGAGAGATCATTCTCGGCCGCAGGCGCGGTCGGGAGCGTCGGATAGGGTTTGGCGTCGAGATTCATCTCGGCGTCTGGCAGATCGGGCACATCGGTCAGTTCAATGACCGTCGTTCCGCCGAGAAGCCCGATATTCGCGATCCGCGCTCGCAGGCCGCTTTGAATCTCGCCCTGCAGGAACTGGGTCACGGCCTCTTCCCCGGCGTCGCGGGACAGACCGAGCCGGTCCGGCGACAGCGCGATCGTCAGCTGTTGCTGCGCATAGCTCTGGCCGGTGCTGTCCTTGCGGATCTTGATCGCAAGCCCGGTAACTTCGCCCGCCTCGACGCCCCGGAACTGCACTTTCGAGCCGACTTCGAGCCCTTGCACGGGGTCGTCGAAGAGCAGCGTGTATTTCGGCGGGTCGACCACGTCCGACTGGAAGACCGAGTTTTCCGCCGTGTCCTTGCCGTCGTAGAGACGGAAGGCGTGTTCATTCTCGACAATCCCGCCACCGCTGGTGAACGTGTCGAATTCCACCCCGCCCTGCACAAGCGTCGCGAGCGAGCGCACGTCGAGGCTGAGACCGGAGGTGTCGAATTTCACGGAGAAGCCCGAGGTGTCCCAGAACCGGGTCTGGGTCGTCAGCTGTTTATTATACGGGGCTTCGATGAACGCATCCACGATCACGCCGGACCCGTCATCGTCGAGCCGCAGGTTCTGCAGATGGCCCACCGTCAGCCCATGATAGAGCACCGGCGCCCCATCGACGATCCCGCCCGCATCCTTCGCGCGCAACTCAATGATGGTGCCCTTGGTCGGATCGGGGGAGATCGGCGGCTTATCGAGACCCTGGAACATGCTCTGCTGGCCGTTGGGCTTATTGTTCCAGAAGCCCTCGATATAGGTGCCCGACAGCACCGTCCCGAGGTTCTGGATGCCCCGCGCCGACACTTCGGGGCGCACCAGCCAGAATTTAGCCTCGGTATCGACGAAAGGCGCCACCTCGTTATAGATGCGCACGCCGAGCTGCACCTGCTCCAGATCGGGGGTGAAAGAGACGCTCTCGACCTTGCCGACATCGACATCGCGGAACTTGAGCGGCGTGCCGATCTCGACCCCGGTCGCATCCTTGAAGTTGATATGGATGAGCATTCCGCGATCCGAGACCGTCTTCCATGCGACGCCGAGCGTGATCAGCAAGGCGATCAACGGCACGATCCAGACGACGGAAAGCCGCGTCCAGATCGGGCGCGGAGCGTTGGAGGTTTCCAGCTCGGCCGGGCCGGTCTCGGGGGTGTCGTTCATGAACTCACTCTGTCAGGGCCGCGCCAGATGAGGCGCGGGTCGAAGCTTTGGGCGGATAGCATGGTGAATGCAACCGAGAGGGCAAAAGACGCGGCGGCAGGGCCGGGATGAATCGAGGCCACGAACCCAAGCTGCACCAGTGCGGAGAGGATCGCCACGACGAAGACGTCGATCATCGACCAGCGGCCGATGAATTCCACCACCTCGTAGAGATGCAGATGCGGAGGGCCGCCTTTGCGGCGCTCGTTTCCGACCGCGAGGGCGAGATAGGCGATGGCGATGAATTTCCCGATCGGGATCATCACCGAGGCGCCGAAGATGATCAGCGCCACGCCGTAATTGTGATGCCGCCACAACTCCATTGCGCCGCCGACGATGGTGTTTTTCTGCTCATGGCCCAGCGTCGCCGTGACCAGCATCGGGTAGAGATTGGCGGGAATGTAAAAGATCAGCCCCGCGATCCACCACGCCCAGACGCGCTGCAACCCGCTCTTGTCGACCTTGTGCAACGTCGCGCCGCAGCGTTCGCAATGCGCATGATCCGGGGTCCAGACCCGACCGCAGCGGGTGCAGCCGATCAATCCGGCATCGGTGGCGGTCAGCACATTCATTTTCGTTCGATCGCGTCCCATATCGTCCATTTGCTGACAAAGGAGTTCTTGAGCGCGATCACGATGATGAGAACGCAGAAAGCCCAGAAGGCGGGGCCGAGCGACACCTTGGCGAGACCCCCAAGTTTCACCAGCGCCACCGCCGTGCCGATGATGAAGATCTCCGCCATCGCCCAGGGCTGGCTTTCCTCGGCAAGGCGAAACATCGTCGCGGCATGTTTCCAGGCGGGTTTGCCATTGGCGAGCGGCCAGAGCGTGTAGATCAGCGCAGCAAACCGGAAGATCGGCAGCGCCACGATCATCGACAGCACGAAGAAGGCCAGAGGCGCGATCCATCCGTCGGAAAATGCCATCGCAACGCCGAAGATAGAGCTCTCATGGCTCAGCCCGCGAGTCGAAATCTCAAGGAAGGGGAAGAAGATCGCCCCGATCATCAGGATCATCCCGGTGAAGGAAAAGGCGATGACATGCAGAAAGGACCTCTCGCGCGGCGAGATCAGCACCGTTCCACAGCGAACACAGGTCGCCCGCTTGCCATCGGGCAGATGCGTCGCGCGATAGAGCGCGTCGCATTGCGGACAGGCAATCAGGTCGGCCGGGTCAACTGTCATTGTGTTCGGGTGCCCATTCATCTGCCAAATCTAGCGATTGGCCGCGCCACGACAAGGGAAGAGGCCGATGGCTCGCATTTTATCCGTCAATCGCCTGTTAACACGCACCTACTATACCGGACGCGGGTGAAAAGAGGTGGTGGAATGAGCAACCGCGAAAACGCGGCGCCAATCATCATCAAGCGTAAGAAGGTTGTCGCGGGCGACGGGCACCACGGTGGGGCGTGGAAAGTCGCCTATGCCGATTTCGTCACTGCGATGATGGCCTTCTTCATGCTGATGTGGTTGCTGAACGCGACAACCGAGAAACAACGCAAGGGTATCGCGGATTACTTCAATCCGACGATCCCGATCAACCGCATCTCCGGTGGCGGCGAAGGCGCTTTCGGCGGGGATTCCGTCTTCTCCGAAGATCAAATCGCACAGACCGGGACCGGTGCCGTCTCGCAACGCCCGACCGAAGAGCGTCAGGCCCGCGGCGAAAACTCCGCCGACGACACGCAGGACAGCGACACGGCCAGTTTGAAAGAGATGGCGCGCGCGATCGAGCAAGCTCTGATGGGCGTCGGCGGCGAGTCGATGGTCAGCGAGCAGCTCGCGCGTCATATCGTGACCCGCGTGACCGACGAGGGTCTGATCATCGAGATCTCCGACCTGCCCGACGCGCCGCTTTTCATCGGCGACACGGCCAAGCCGCAACCGGTTCTCCCCGATCTTGCGAAAATCCTGACGCGGGTCTTCTCGCTTGTCTCGAATAATGTCGCGATCAACGGCTACACGAGATCCTACCCGAAAATGCTGGCCCGTGACCCGGTCTGGGAGCTTTCCGCCGCACGCGCGCAAGCGATGCGGACATTGCTGGACGAGGCCGGCTTCCCCCCCGATCGGATGCAGCGCGTGAGCGGCTTCGCCGATCGCAAACCGAAGGTCGAGCGTGCGATGGACCTGCGCAACAACCGTCTGGAAGTGATCGTGCTGCGCAATGGCCGGTGAGGCGCGACTTAGCGAAGCGGTAACCACGGATCGAAAAAGGCAGACCTGTTAGGGCGATCTTAAACACCCGGGCGCAAAGGTAGGAAGAACTTCGGACGCAGCAGCAGAAAGGCGCATCCATGTCCATTTCTTCCTCGCTCAATGCGGGCGTGGCCGGCTTGGCCGCGAATGCCACACGTCTTGCCACGATCTCGGACAATATCGCGAATTCGAGTACATACGGCTACAAGCGCGCCGTCACCGAATTCGAAAGCATGGTGATCAATCAGGCCGCGAAGACTGGCTCCTATTCGGCTGGCGGTGTCCGTGCCTCCACGAGTCGCCTCATCGAAGAGAGAGGCTCGCTTGTCTCCACCTCGAACGCGCTCGACATCGCGGTTTCCGGACGCGGCATGCTGCCCGTCATGACGGCTGTGGCGCTTGATAATTCGACGGGCGACGAACCTTTGAAGATGACCACGACCGGCGCGTTTCGCACCGATGTAGATGGAACCTTGATGACCGAATCCGGGCTTGTTCTGCTCGGCTGGCCAGCCAGTGCCGATGGAACCATCCCGACCTTCGCGCGCGACACCATGTCCGGGATGGAACCGGTGGTGATCAACGCGAACCAAACGGCAGGCGACCCCACAACGACGCTTAATCTCGGGGTCAACCTACCCGCGACAGATACCGAAGCCGGGTCAGCCGGTGACACGCTGCCGCTTTCTGTCGAATATTTCGGAAATCTCGGAACATCCGAAACCCTGGACATCACGTTCCATCCCACGGTCCCGGCCAGCGGCGCATCGAACGAATGGGCAATGGTCATCCGCGACAGCGCTACGGTCGATGACCCGGGCACCCCCGCGACCGATGAAAGCGTCATCGGGCGCTATGTCCTAACTTTCGACGACAGCCGTAGCAGCGGCGGCACACTCGCCTCGGTCAATGTTATCGCAGGTGGTACCTACGATGCCTCGACCGGGACGCTCGATCTCTCCGTAGCTGGCGGTCCGCTGAGCGTCACCATCGGCAAGATCGGCGACACCAACGGATTGACGCAGCTTTCCGACAGTTTCTCCCCGACATCGATCACGAAGGATGGCTCGCCCGTCGGCAATCTCACGGCTGTCGAAATCGATGAGGATGGCTACATCAAAGCCACCTACGACACCGGCTTCATCCGCACGGTCTATCAGATCCCTCTCGTCGATGTCCCCAATCAGAACGGTCTGATCGCGCTCGACAATCAGATCTTCGAAGTTTCCTCGAACTCCGGCTCTTTCTTCCTGTGGAATGCCGGTGACGGTCCGACCGGGTCGATCGAAGGCTACGCTCGCGAAGGCTCGACGGTCGATGTTGCAGAGGAACTGACCAATCTCATCCAGACGCAGCGCGCCTACTCGTCCAACGCCAAGGTAATCCAGACGGTCGACGAGATGCTGCAGGAAACCACCAATATCAAACGCTGATCCTGATCGGATCGGCGACGGGAGGTCGCAATGGGAATCTCGCAAACGCTATCCAATGCCTTGTCGGGCCTCACCGCGGCCTCTCGCATGGCCGAGGTCGTCGCATCCAATACCGCGAACGCGCTCACCGACGGCTACGCCCGGCGCGAGATTTCACTCGGCGCGCAGGTCGTCGGCCAGCAAGGTGCGGGTGTTCGCGTGCTCAGCGTCGACCGCATCGTCAACGAAACCCTCCGCAGCGATCTCCGCCTCTCCGATGCTGCGGCCCAAAACGCATCGCTGCGCGGCGACTTTCTTTCAACCTTCGAAGCTCGCATCGGCACGCCGGAGGACGCGAGCTCCTTATCCTCCAAATTCGCAGAGTTCGAAGCCTCGCTCGTCGAAGCTGGTAGCCGCCCAGAAAGCGAAGCCCGCCTGTCCACAGTGCTGAGCGCCGCCCGCGAGGTCACCGGGCACCTGAATACGCTCTCCGCAGAATTGCAGGACAGCCGGATGGACGCAGACCGAAAAATCGCGACGCAGGTCGACGCCCTAAACAGCGCACTCGCGCAGGTCGATGAACTCAACGCAACGATCCTAGCCGGAAAGGCCACAGGCCATGACACCAATGCGCTCAAGGACCAACGTCAAACGCTGGTCGACCGGATTTCCAGCATCGTCCCAACCCGCCAAGTCGCGCGCGAAAACGATCAAATTGCACTCTTCACCACAGGCGGTGCCGTCCTTCTCGAAGGCAACCCAGTGGAAATCGGGTTCACGGCGCGCGGAATCATAACGCCGGACATGACCCACGACGGAGGGGTTCTCTCATGCCTGACGCTCAACGGAAACGCTGTCTCAAGTGACGATGACGGGTTCTTCGGCGGCGGAACGCTTGGCGCCCTCTTCGCCATCCGTGATACACTTGCTCCAAACCTGCAGGTTCAGATTGACGCACTCTCCCGCAACCTGATCGAGAGGGTTAGCGACCCGGCGGTCGACCCAACACTCGGTGGCGGCGCAGCCGGTCTCTTTACAGATGGCGGGGGCCCGCTCGATCCGCTCAACGAAACAGGCCTCGCCGGTCGGATCGTCATCAACCCGCTCGCGGACCCTGCACAAGGAGGCTCGCTCTCGCTGCTTCGTGACGGGTTCGGCGCATCTACCCCTGGCCCCGTGAGCAACGCAGAAAATCTTTTCTCACTCGCCTCAGCGTTAACAACCGCGTCCGCACCCGCGTCCGGAAATTTTGGCCCGTCGCTTCATTCAAGCGCAGAGCTTTTCGCAAGCTTCTTGTCCCAGGTCACGAGCGATCGTCAAAGCAACGAGGCGACTCAAACCTATGCGACGACCCGCTACGACACATTGAAAGAGCAAGCGCTCGCCGAGGGCGTCGATACTGATCATGAAATGCAGAAACTTCTGCAAATTGAAGAACTTTACAGCGCCAATGCACGCATCATCCAAACCGTCGATGCACTGATCAAACAGCTTCTGGAGATCTAAGATGAACTATCTCTATGTTGGGGACATGGCGCTGAATTTCCAGATGCGACGCCACAATGCAGCGCTGGATACGAAATTGGCGACCCTTACCCAAGAAGTGACGTCTGGCATAAAATCCGATCTCGGCGCCGCCCTATCCGGCGACTTCGGCGCGCTCTCCGCAATCGATCGGAGCCTGAGATTGTTCGACGCATTCGACCTCGCCACTACCGAGGCGAGCCAATATGCAGACGCGATGCAACGCAGCCTCGCGCGGATCGGCAACCTGGACGACGGCATCAGTACGGCCCTCATGTCCGCGGCGACCACCTCCAGCAAGATCATGATCGACGCGACCGTCGCGTCGACAGCCGAAAAGTTCGACGCGCTGATCGCAACGCTCAACACGAATTCTGTCGGACGCTACATATTTGCGGGCGATCAAGGAGACACGACCCCGCTACCCGATGCCGAAACGATTATCACGTCCCTGTCTGCGGAGATTTCAGGGGCGACGAATGCGACGGATGTACTCGCGACCCTCGATACGTGGTTCGCCGACCCAAGCGGTTTCAGCGCAACCTCCTATCAAGGTGGCGAAGCTAGGGGCAAATTCTACATCGCAGAGGGCGAAACCGCCGCGATCAATGTCACCGCAAATGACCCACGCGTCAAAGATGCGATCAAGGGCTACGCCATAGGCACGCTTTTGGACCGAGGTTTGTTCGACGGTGACCTGGCCCAGCGAAGTGCGCTTGCGAAGGAAGCGGGCGAGAGAATTCACTCGGGATCTCTCGCAACTGTCGAACTCGCCGCGGAAGTCGGTTCGTTCGAAGGCAAAGTCGCCTCAGCAGCCACGCGAAACGATACTGAACGCGCCAGCCTTGAAATTGCACGGACGAAACTCATCGGCGCCGACCCGTACGCCTCGGCAACCGCGCTCGAAGCGGTACGCTCCCAGATCGAGACGCTCTATCTTCTGACAAGTCGGCTCTCTAACCTCTCGATGACGGATTACATGTGATGTGGCGCTGGTTGCTAGTTGCCCTCGTTTTCCTTCCGCAGATCGCTCTTTGCGCCCCGATCCGCATTAAGGATCTGGTCGAATTCGACGGAGTGCGCGGGAATGATCTCGTCGGCTATGGTCTGGTCGTTGGATTGAACGGCACGGGTGACGGGTTGCGCAACGCTCCCTTTACCGAAGAGATCATGTCGAACATGCTCGAACGGCTCGGCGTTAACGTTACCGGGGAACAGTTTCGACCGAAGAACGTCGCCGCCGTGATGATCACGGCGAGCCTGCCACCCTTCGCGCGCGCGGGAAGCCAAATCGACATCACAGTCTCCGCGATTGGTGACGCCAAGAGCCTTCTTGGCGGCACCCTCGTGATGACCCCTTTGAAAGCGGCAGATGGCGAAATCTATGCGGTCGCGCAGGGAGCGATCATTGCCGGCGGCGCTGTGGCACAAGGTAACGCCGCTTCGGTGACTCAAGGCGTACCAACCTCAGGAAACATTCCATCCGGCGCGCGCGTCGAGCGCGAAATCGCCTTCGAGATTAACGACCTCAATACGGTGCGCCTCGCGCTGCGCACGCCCGACTTCACCACTGCAAGCCGAATTGAAACCGCCATTAACCGCGAATACGGCCGGCGCGTCGCAGAAATGCTCGACGGCGGCACTGTCGCTTTGAACATTCGCGAGACCCGCGCGCGCTCGGTCGCGCATGCGATCGGCCGGGTAGAGAATCTCAGTGTCGAACCGGAACAGCGCGCCCGGGTCGTGGTCGACCAGCGTTCGGGTACGATCGTCATGGGGGAAAACGTGCGGATTTCGCGCGTTGCCATCAGCCAGGGGAACCTGACCCTCAAAGTGGAGGAAAGCCCCCTCGTGGTGCAACCCAACCCGTTTTCGCAAGGAGATACGGTTGTCGTCCCCAGATCGCAGGCGACTCTCACAGAAGAGCCAGGCATTCGCATGGCCGAAGTCCCACAGGGCAGCTCGCTATCGGAATTGGTCGCGGGGCTCAACGCGCTCGGCGTTAGCCCGCGCGACATGATCGACATCCTCAAGAGCATCAATGCCGCGGGCGCGTTGCATGCAGAATTTGTCGTGAATTGACCTGAAGCCTCGAGAACGACTGCCCTGAAACAAGCGAAGCGGAACCTTGCGGTTCCGCCTCTGCGCCTGAACTTTCAGGAAGTGGTGCCGGTGATAGGACTCGAACCTACGACCCCATCATTACGAATGACGTGCTCTACCAGCTGAGCTACACCGGCACTGTGGCGGGCGATTACCATGCTCTTTCGGGGATGTGTAGCCCCAAAATGATCAAGCTGTCGCAGTTCCGCTTTGCGTCTCCTTCGATGCACTTGCAGCCTCGCCTTCCTCCTTCGGCGGATCGACGATTTCCGCGTCCTGAATGGGGGCGTCTTCGGCTTCATCTTCTTTCTTGGGCGAGGGTTCGGCACTCGGCTTGCCCACGATCAAGGGCAGCATCTCCGCCCCATGCGGCAGCGGCGACTGCGCCTGTTGCGGCTCGCGCCAGCTGAGCGTGTCGAAGCCACCGCAATTGTCACAGATCGGCGTCCATTCGGACTGAATGTTCTGACATTTGTCGCAGCACCATTGCGGACCGCGCGGTGCAGTCAGGGCCCGGGCCAACCACCCGCGCACGACGACATCCTCCGCCCCTTCACCGCGCTCGACCGCCGCCATGATCGTCAGCGATCGGGCCGTCGGATGTGTCTCGACGAGATCGCCCAGCGCCCGGCGCGCCGCAGGGAAATCTTCGGCCGCGATGTTCAGTTCCGCTTTCAGAAGGCGGGTTTCCTCATGATCGGGACGGCTCGAAAGCAGCTTCGAGAATCGCTTCAGCCGTGCTTCCGGCGTTTCATCCGGGGTAATCTCCGCGAAAGCGGTCGCAAGATCCGGATGCGGCCGCACTTCCCAAGCCTTGCGCAGGATGCGCTCCGCCGCGCCTTTCTTGCCCTTGTCGATATAGGCGCGCGCCGCCATGACGACGGCAGGCACCAGATCGGGCGACGCTTTGGCGGCCGAAATCGCAGCTTCACGCGCCTCGACGCTCGCGCCTTCCTGCCAGACGCCCTTGGCCTCTTGCAGCGCGAGGACAGCATCGCGGCGCTTATGGACGTCACGCGGCAATTCGCCCTGACGCATCTTCGCCTGCAAAATCTCCCGCGCGCCTTTCCAGTCGCCCGTCTCAGTCTGCAGCCCCAGAAGCGTATCCTGAACTTCACGGTGGCGCGGTTTGATCGCGTAAGCTTTCTGCGCGAGCTTCAGCGCCGTTTCGGTATCGCCCTCTTCGAGCTTCTGGCGCAGCAGCCCGCGAATCCCCACGAACCGCGTGCGGTCATCGGCGAGGAGCCGTTTGTAAACTTCGGTCGCTTTCTTCGAGTCGCCCGAGGCTTCCGCCGCCTGCGCAGTGAGAAGGTTGGTCAGCTCCGGCCGTTGTAGATAGCGCTCGGCCTTCGCCGCTTTCGACATGGCGAGCTTGCCCTCGCCGGATGCGGCCGCGAGCAGCCCTTCGGACAAAGCCTGATAGCCTTTGCGCTCGCGATGCCGGTCGAAATAGCGGGTGATCGCGGTTTCGTCGCCCGCAAGGAAGCGCAGGAAGGCGACCACCAGACCGACGACCCGGATCACAATCCAGATCGCGATGAAAAGGATGATCGCCGCGATCACCGCCTGCAGCGGGCCCAAGGTGAATTCCATGCCGAGCGTCGTGATCCGCAGACCGCCCGTCATCTCGGCGAGATGCGCGAGGCCTAGGGTCGCCGCGGCGACGACAATCAGAAACAGCGCGATTTTGATGAATGACCAGATCATGTCTGTCTCCTTATTGCGTCGCGCCAAGCTGGTTGGCCGCGTCGATCGCAGCCACCCGTGCTTTCGCCTGGTTCACCCAGTCGGACATCGCCTCCTGCGCGGGGTCGGACAGTTTCGCGATCTCGTCGAGCGCCTCGGACAAAGCCCCCCGGTCGACATCGGCCTGCGCACGCGACAGGACCGCATCTGCGCTATCGCCCTCTTTCGGCGCGACCGAGCGCGCCCCGGTCTGAGCTAGAAGGAAGGCGCCGACGCGATCGCCGATCGAGCCGCCCGTCTCGGTGCGGCGCGCTGCCTGAAGCGCTGCCCGCGCGGCATCCGGGAAACTCGATTGCAGCGACTGCAGGCTCGGAATGTCACCACTGAGCGCCGCAGGGATTTCGACACCCGCGTCGCGCAGATCGGCCAGCGGTGCATCGAGCGAGGTGCCCGCATCCAGCGCCGCTTTCACGCGCGCCGCCGCAGCCTGCGTCATCGCCGCCTTGGCGGCCGCCTCGCTTTGCGATTTCAGGCTCTGCGCCTGCGCTTCGGCTTCTTTGATCCGGGCTTCGGCGGCTTTCGCGGCCGCTTCGATCTCGGCTTGCGCCGCGCTGCCGCCAGTGTCGGTCTGCAGCGACGCGATCTGCGTTTTCAGATCTTCCAGCGCAGATTTATTCGCCCGGATCTCCGCATTGACCTGATCGAGCGCGCTTTGCACACCAGACAGGTCCGGCGCAGGCGGCTGCGACGATTTCAGGGTCGCAATCTCTTCGGAGAGTTGGCCGATTTGCTTCGATTGGTCATCGAGCTTGGCTTGAATGGCCGCCTCGTCCACCGGGGCCGGCGCGGTCGGCAGCAATCCCGCAAGCTGCGGCGGCAGATTGGGGATCGCCCAGATCGCGACGCCTGCGCCGATCACAGCCGCGATCACACCGCCCAGGAAAGCGGACCCGAACCCGCCGCGCTTTTCGATCACCGGCTGGGACGAGGTGCTCGCCTTTGCCGTATCGCTTTTCGGCGGGGTCTTGTCGGTGGTCGTGGCGCTGCTGGTCGTCGCGGCGCTCGCAGGTTTCGCAGCCTGCGCTTTATCTTCCGATGCGCCGCGTGCGGTCGTTTGCTTCGGCTCGGCCTCCGGTTTTGCACTGGTCGTGGCCGGGGTCGAGGTCGTCTCGGCCTTCGCAGTCGCAGAACCAGACTTCGGTGCCGGATCGGATTTTGCAGGGGTCTCCGCCTTGGTTGCCGGTGTGGAGGTCGGCTTGGCGGTCCCGCTCGCGCTCTTGGAGGTATCCGCTTTCGTCGCTGGCGTAGACGTGGGGGACGACTTCGCAGGCGTGCTCGATTTCGATGCCGCAGCGGGCTTGCTGGTCGCAGCCGCACTCGACTTATCCGTCGCCTCGGGAGTCGTGGCGGCCTTGCTATCCTTCGGGGTTTGCGAAGAGGTTGCGTCGGATTTGGTCTCGGACTCGGTCGTCGATTTCGCGTCTTCCGGCTTGCTCGTATCGGAAGATTTCCCGGTTGTCCGTTTCGCCATCGTCTAAGCCCTCCACTGCCGCACCAAATTGCGCGTTCACATCAACTTAGAAGTCAGTCCGCGACTGCTCAACCCGCCTTTTGCCTTTGCAGCAAGACGGCAAGCGCATCGAGCATCCCTTGCGCATCGGGATGCGAGGCAACTTCCAGATGGCACAAGCTAGCGCTTTTGAGGCGAGACGCCACTGCCTCGCTCATGGCTGCGACAAAGAGCGGCGGCTTAGGCGCATCGGGCATAGAATTTAGGAAGCGATCCGCCGCGTTTGGCGAGAAAATCGGCACTAAAACAGGGCGCGATGCGCGCAGAACCGCCTGCGCCTCATCGCTCAACGGGCGTGAGGCCTGGCGGTAAATGATCGCGGATTCAGTCTCTATTCCGGCGGAAGTCAGCCGGTTTTCGAGATCGAAGGCGACCTGCTCTCCCCTCACGAACAGCAGTTTTCCGCCGAGCTCACGTTGCGCGATTATTTCGCTCAACGCCTCCGCATCGCCTGGCCCGGCTATGGCGTCGAACCCGGCCTCGCGCGCCGCCTGCGCCGTGCGCTGCCCCACGCAATAGGCGCGACGGCCCTGTCCCTGAGCCAATCGTCGGAACGCAGCCACGGCATTTTGCGAGGTGAAGATTGCGGTCTGAAACTCGGGGATCGGCGTGTCCAGAGACTCGATCTCAGTGAGCGGAGAGACGATGACGGGCCAATCATGCCCAAACCTGTTGCGAAATGCCTCGACGAATCCTTCTGTCGCGACGGCGGGTCGCGTGACGAGGAGAATCGGTCTCTCAGGCTGGCTGTCCATCCACCGCCCCGGGATTGTGCGAACGCTTCCCCGGTGTTACCTGCGTTGGATAACCCACGCAACAGGCGCCCCGATGACCGATACGCTGACCTTTCTCGGGCTGGAATCGAGCTGCGACGATACGGCAGCGGCGATCGTGCGCCTGACGGATGGCCAGCCGGAGATCCTCTCGAGCGTCGTCGCCGGGCAGACCGATCTTCATGCGGCCTTCGGTGGCGTGGTCCCCGAAATCGCCGCGCGCGCCCATGCCGAGAAGCTCGATCTCTGCGTCGAAGAGGCGCTGGAGCAAGCCGGGCTTGGGCTCGACGCGCTGGATGGCATTGCGGTGACGGCGGGTCCGGGGCTGATCGGCGGGGTGATGTCGGGCGTGATGTGCGCCAAGGGCCTCGCCGCCGGGGCGGGTCTGCCGCTGGTCGGCGTGAACCACTTGGCTGGCCATGCGCTCACCCCGCGCCTGACCGATGGGCTCGCTTTTCCCTATCTGATGCTGCTTGTTTCCGGCGGGCATTGCCAGTTTCTGATCGCGAAAGGGCCGGAGGATTTCTCGCGGCTCGGCGGCACGATCGACGACGCGCCGGGCGAGGCCTTCGACAAGGCGGCGAAGCTGATGGCTCTGCCCCAACCCGGCGGACCGTTGGTCGAGGCCGAGGCGCGCAAGGGCGATCCCAAGGCTTTTGCTTTCCCGCGCCCCCTTCTGGATCGGCCGGGCTGCGATATGTCCTTCTCTGGGCTGAAGACCGCACTGCTGCGCGCCCGCGATCGAGTGGTGGCAGAGCATGGCGGGCTTCCGCGCCAGATCCGCGCCGATCTTTGCGCCGGGTTTCAGCAGGCGATTGCGGATGTTCTTGTCGAAAAATCGCGCCGCGCCTTGGTAGAATACCTGAAACTCGCGCCCGCCAACCCCGGCTTCGCGGTCGCAGGCGGTGTCGCGGCAAATCAGGCCATTCGGGCTGGATTAGAGACTGTTTCACGTGAAATGGGCGCCGAATTCGTAGCCCCTCCTTTGAAGCTTTGCACCGACAACGCGGCGATGATCGCATGGGCCGGGATCGAACGGTTCCGCAGTGGCGCGCAAGACGGGATGGACCTGACCGCCCGCCCCCGCTGGCCGCTGGATCGTAGCGCCGCACCGCTTCTTGGATCGGGAAAGAAGGGGGCCAAGGCATGAGTATTTCGGTCTTGGGCGCGGGCGCTTTCGGCACGGCGATGGCGGTGACGCTCTCGCAAAACGGGCCGGTGACCCTTTGGGGGCGCGATGCCGAGCATGTGCAGGCCATGCGTGAGAACGGTGAGAACGCGCGCCGCCTTCCGGGTGTCAAACTGCCCGAAAACGTCACTGTTTCGGCGGAAATCGCAGATGCGCTGCAGGCTGAGACGCTGCTTCTCGCGATGCCGATGCAGAAAATGGCCGGGTTTCTCGACGCCCATTCCGACACGCTTGCGGGCAAGACCCTCGTCTCCTGCTCGAAAGGCATCGACCTCTCCACCGGCCAGGGGCCGACAGCCCTGATCCGCGCGAAAGTGCCGGGCGCGCGGGCTGCCGTGTTGACCGGGCCGAGCTTTGCCGGCGATATCGCGCGCGGCCTGCCGACTGCGCTTACGCTGGCCTGCGCCGATCATTCCGAGGAACTGCAGGCCGAGCTGTCGACGCCGACGCTGCGGCTGTATCGCACGACCGACACGACCGGGGCGGAACTCGGCGGCGCATTGAAGAATGTCTACGCGATCGCCGCGGGCACTGTGATCGGCGCGGGGCTTGGGGATTCCGCGCGCGCTGCGCTGATGACCCGCGGTTTCGCCGAAATGTTGCGGATCGCGACGGAGCTGGGAGCCCGGCCCGAGACGCTGTCGGGCCTGTCCGGCTTCGGCGATCTGGTGCTGACCTGCACCTCGGCGCAATCGCGCAATTTCCGGCTGGGCCACGCGATCGGCGCGGGCGAAGCCTTCGATCCCTCTATCACCGTCGAGGGCGCCGCGACCGCGCAGGCCCTGAACAAGCTGGCCCATGCGCGCGGTCTGGAAATTCCGGTGGCCGCGATGGTTATGGCGCTTACCGAACAGTCAATCAGCGTGGATGAAGCGATGCAGGCTCTGCTCGCCCGCCCCTTGAAGGAGGAATGAGATGTATTTTGCCGTGATCTGCCGCGACAAGCCCGGCGCTCTGCAAACCCGGATGGACAACCGCGAGAAGCACCTCGCCTATATCGAAGAAACCGGCGTGGTCTTCATGGCGGGCCCGTTTATCGAGAATGACCAGATGGTCGGCTCGCTCGTGATCGTGGAGGTCGACAACCTCGAAGCCGCGCAGGACTGGGCCGCGAACGATCCCTATGCCAAGGCGGGACTGTTCGAGGATGTGCAGGTCAAGGCGTGGAAGAAGGTAATCGGCTGATGCGGTACTGGCTGTTCAAATCGGAACCCAACAAGTTTTCCTGGGACGATCTGGTCGCCAAGGGCGATGCGGGCGAGGAATGGGACGGCATCCGCAACTATCTCGCGCGCAACAACATGCGCGAGATGAAGATCGGCGATCGCGGCCTGTTCTACCATTCGAATATCGGCAAGGAAGTCGTCGGCATCTGCGAGGTCGTGGCCGAGAGCCATCCAGATTCCACGACCGACGATCCGCGCTGGGATTGCGTGGACCTCAAGGCGGTGCGGCCCTTCACCAAGCCGGTCACGCTGGCCGATGTGAAAGGCGAGCCGCGCCTGTCGGAGATGTCGCTTGTGACCTCGATGCGGCTGTCGGTTCAGCCGGTTACCGAAGAGGAATGGAAGATCGTCTGCGAGATGGGCGAGACCGATCCGACCTGAACCGGATAAAACAGGAGGGTTCCGGCACCCCAGCCAGAACCCTCCTTCACCCACGTGCACCCCTACGCACCACACGTGAAACTAAATCTCGGGTCTGGCCATCCTGGCCTCTGCCTTATGCGTATATGCAAAGATGCGGTCGCGCAAATGGCATCTACGGACAATATTCCTAAAATTCAGGGCGTTAACCGAAAACTCACGTCGAAAACGCGTGATTGCCATAGCGCGCCGCCGCGCTAATCTAGGGGCATGCAGCCGGTCATTCTCGTCGCCCATGGATCCCCGTCCGAGCCTGAAATTCAGGAGAAGGCTCTGTTTTCCTTGGCCAATAAGGTCTCGGAGGAGATGCCGGGCCGCAAGATAGACGCCGCGACCCTTGCAAAACCGGGATCGTTGGAGGCCGCCTTGGCGCGGCACGAAGATCCGTTGATCTATCCCTATTTCATGGCGCAGGGCTGGTTCACCAAGACCGAACTTCCGCGGCGGCTGGAGGCGGCGCGCTCGCAAGCGCGCCAGTTGGAGCCGTTTGGCGTCGACCCTGCGCTGCCCGATCTGCTGACCAGAGTGATCCTTGAGGCCCGCGCTTCGAAGGGAATCCCAGCCGACTCGCCGCTGATTCTCGTAGCACACGGGTCGAAAATATCGCGAAAATCGCGCAATTCGGTCTATGACATGGCCGAGACCTTGGGCCGCAATTCCGCGATGCCGGAGATTCATGTGGCCCTGATCGAAGAGCCCCCGTTCCTCGAAGATGTGGCCCGCGCGCACCCGGATGGCGTGTGTCTGCCTTTCTTCGCGCTGCGGGCAGGACATGTGACAGGCGATATTCCTGAGGCCTTGCAAGCAGCTAGCTATCGGGGGCGCCTTTTGCCCGAGATCGGGGCCCATCGTGAGGTTCCCGTCCTGATTGCACAGGCGATTTCGCGGGGCTGATCACGAACCTTCACGGACTCGTAGATTGTCACATAGCTGTTACATAATGTTTGCATAAGCGTCACCGAAGACCCCTAGGACCGCGCTGAGGCCACTCGACGGCCCAAATTTGAGAACACTGGGAGTGATCTATGAAATCGTTCAACCTCGCCGCCTCCGCGATCGCGATCGTTGCCGCTTCGGGCACCGCCGCTTTCGCGCGTGACAACATCCAGGTCGCCGGTTCCTCGACCGTGCTGCCCTACGCCTCCATCGTCGCCGAAGCTTTCGGCGAAAACTTCGATTACCCGACCCCGGTCGTGGAATCGGGCGGTTCCTCGGCTGGCCTGAAACGCTTCTGCGAAGGCGTTGGCGAAAACACGATCGACGTCGCGAACGCTTCGCGCAAGATCAAGGACAAAGAAGTCGCGACCTGCGCCGACAATGGCGTCACCGACATCATGGAAGTCCGCATCGGCTATGACGGCATCGTCTTCGCGTCGCAAAAAGACGGCCCGGCCTTCAACGCTTTCACCCCCTCGGACATCTTCAACGCGCTCGGCGCGAAGGTCCTGAAGGACGGCGAAATCGTCGACAACGGCTACGCCAAGTGGAACGAGTTCAACTCCGACCTGCCGGATGCCGACATCATCGCCTTCATCCCGGGCACCAAGCACGGCACCCGTGAAGTCTTCGAAGAGAAGGTTCTGGAAGCTGGCTGTGAAGCGACCGGCGCGAAAGAAGCCTTCATCGCTTCGGGCATGGACGAAAAAGCGGCTGGCAAGGCCTGCATGGAAGTCCGCACCGACGGCAAGGCTGTCGACATCGACGGCGACTACACCGAGACCCTCGCCCGCATCGGTTCGAACCCGAACGGCATCGGCGTCTTCGGTCTGGCGTTCTACGAGAACAACACCGACAAGCTGAAAGTCGCGACCATGTCGGGCATCGAGCCCTCGACCGAGACCATCGCTTCGGGCGAGTACCCGGTGTCGCGTCCGCTCTACTTCTACGTCAAGAAAGCGCATATCGGCGTAATCCCCGGCCTGAAGGAATACGCTGAGTTCTTCGTCTCCGACGAGATCGCTGGCCCCGACGGCCCGCTCGCTCAGTACGGCCTCGTTGCTGACCCGGAACTGGCCAAGACCCAGGACGCCGTGTCGAACGAAGTGACCATGGGTTCGGGCTCGTAATCGAGACCGCTATCTTCAGGGGGCGGCTTATTTCGCTGCCCCCTTTTTCCTTTTTGGTTATTTTCAACTGGTGGGGCTGAAATGCCTGTTTTGTGGATCGTTGTGATCGTGGTCGTGCTGGCAGTCGTCGGCTTCGTGATGGGCCGTATGCGTGCGCTGCATTCGGCAGGCGAAGACCGACGGTCTCTGCACAGCCTGCCGAATTACTATGGCTTCAACGTCGCGATGTTCACCGCCGTGCCGGCGCTTCTGCTGCTGCTGGTCTGGATGGTGGCACAGCCGCTGATCGTGAATGCCCGCGTCTCCGCCGAAATTCCCGATGCGCTGCTGGACGGCTCGAACATGAGCCTCGTGATGTCCGATGTCCGGCGTGTTGCCGACGGTCTCGACACCGCAATTGCCCAAGGCGCGCTGAGCGCACGGCAAGCGGCGAATATCGATCTGCAAACCACGGACCTGCGCGAAATTCTCGGCTCGGTCGGGGTCGCGCTCGGCTCCAGTGTCGATCCGGCGACGCTGAACGCGGCACAGACCTATCGCGGCATGACCTCGGTGGGCGATCTGGCGATGACGGTACTGGTTCTGCTGGCAGCCATCGCGGGCTTTGCCTTCGCCTACCTGCGCACGAACAAGGATTTCCGCGCGCGCAACACGGTCGAAAAAGGCGTGCGCGTTCTGCTGATCGCTGCGGCCTCCATCGCGATCCTGACGACGATCGGCATCGTTTTGTCGCTGGTTTTCAACACGATCGAGTTCTTCCGCCTCTATCCGATCACCGACTTCTTCTTCGGCACGACCTGGTCGCCGAGCTTCGGCGGCGGATCGGAGCTGGGCATCTTGCCGCTTCTCTGGGGGACGCTCTACATCTCGCTGGTGGCCCTTCTGGTCGCGGTGCCGATCGGGCTGTTCGCCGCCGTCTACCTGTCGGAATACGCGACCAAATCGGTGCGCGGCGTCGTGAAACCGCTTCTGGAAGTCCTCGCCGGGATCCCGACCATCGTTTACGGCCTTTTCGCCCTTCTGACCGTGGGCCCGTTCCTGCTGTCGATCTTCGGCGCGAATGGTCCGACCGCTGCGATGGCCGATGGCGGCTGGATGCATGCGGGCACGGCGGTGATGACCGCGGGTCTGGTGATGGGCATCATGCTGATCCCCTTCGTCTCCTCGCTGTCCGACGACATCATCAACGCGGTGCCGCAAAGCTTGCGCGACGGCTCCTATGGCCTCGGCGCGACGAAATCCGAAACGATCAAGCAGGTTATCCTGCCCGCAGCCCTGCCCGGCATCGTCGGCGCGGTGCTTCTCGCGACCTCGCGCGCCATTGGCGAGACGATGATCGTGGTGCTGGGCGCAGGCGCCGCCGCGCGGCTCAGCATGAACCCGTTCGACGCCATGACCACCGTCACCGCCAAGATCGTCTCGCAGCTGACCGGCGACGCTGATTTCGCTTCCCCCGAGGCGCTGGTCGCCTTCGCGCTCGGCATGACGCTGTTCGTCCTGACGCTCGGGCTCAACATCTTCGCGCTCTACATCGTGCGCAAATACCGGGAGCAATACGAATGAGTGATGCGACCCAACACGGCGCAGGCCAACCCGCGACGCGTTCGCTGCATCATCTCGATGCGCGCACGAAACGCCGCAACGCCTCCGAGAAACGCTTCAAGGCGCTGGGGATCGGCGCGATCGGGATCGGTCTCGCGTTCCTCGTGATCCTGCTGGTAACGATCATCTCCAACGGCGCCACCGCGTTTCAGCAGACCTTCGTCGAGGTGCCGGTCTATCTGGACGCCGCTAAGCTCGACAAGAAGGGTAACCGCGATCCGGAGGATCTGAAGAAGGCGACCACCTTCACCTACAAGCCGCTGATCGAGAAAGCTCTGCTCGACGCCGTGGAGAAATCCGGCGCGACGACTGATCTCGCCAAGGCGAAGGACATGAAGAACCTGATCTCGGCCTCCGCTGCGAGCCAGGTACGCGACACGGTGCTCGCCGACCCGTCGATCATCGGCACGACGGTGGATTTCAAGATTCTCGCCTCGTCGCGGGTGGACAGCTACCTCAAGGGCCGGGTGCATCGCGACGAGATCGCCAAGGACAAGAACATCACCGTGGCGCAGCTTGACCTTGTCGATCAGCTGCGCGACGCGGGCATCATCCACAAAGGTTTCAATTGGGCCTTCATCTTCGGCGCCGACGCGTCCGACAGCCGCGCCGAACAGGCCGGGATCGGGATCTCGATGCTGGGTTCGTTCTACATGATGCTGGTGGTGCTGGTGCTGGCCCTGCCGATCGGGGTCGCTGCCTCGATCTATCTGGAAGAATTCGCGCCGAAGAACCGCATCACCGACCTGATCGAAGTGAACATCTCGAACCTCGCCGCGGTGCCGTCGATCGTCTTCGGTATCCTCGGCCTCGCGGTCTTCATCCAGTTCGCGCATCTGCCGCAATCGGCCCCGCTGGTCGGTGGCCTCGTGCTGACGCTGATGACCCTGCCGACGATCATCATCTCGACCCGCGCCGCGCTGAAAGCCGTGCCGCCTTCGATCCGCGACGCAGCCCTCGGTGTGGGTGCTTCGAAAATGCAATCGGTCTTCCACCACGTTCTGCCGCTGGCGATGCCCGGCATCCTGACCGGCACGATCATCGGTCTGGCGCAGGCCTTGGGCGAAACCGCACCGCTCCTGCTGATCGGGATGGTGGGCTATATCGCGACCAACTCGCCGGACGGGTTCCTCGACGGCTTCGTCTCGCCCAACTCGGCCATGCCCGCGCAGATCTACGAATGGGCCAAGCGCGCCGACCCGGCATTTTACGAACGCGCCTGGGGAGGTATCATCATTCTGCTGATCTTCCTTCTGGGCATGAACATCATCGCCATCATCCTGCGCCGCAAATTCGAGCGTCGTTGGTAAGGGAGCGCGAGAAACATGGAAGACATGAGCCTGACGGAGAGAGCCGTGACCACTGACGACATCAAGATCACCGCACGCAACGTGCAGGTCCATTACGGCGACACCCACGCGATCAAGGACGTCGATGTCGATATTCTCGACAAGACCGTCACCGCGTTCATCGGCCCGTCGGGCTGCGGGAAGTCGACCTTCCTGCGCTGCCTGAACCGGATGAACGACACGATCGATATCTGCCGCGTCGAGGGCGATATCAAACTCGACGGCGAAGACATCTACGACAAGCGCGTCGATCCGGTGCAGTTGCGCGCCAAGGTCGGCATGGTGTTCCAGAAACCGAACCCGTTCCCGAAGTCGATCTACGACAACGTGGCTTACGGGCCGAAAATCCACGGCCTGACGAAGAACAAGGCCGAGCTAGATCAGGTGGTCGAGGACTCGCTGCGCAAGGCCGCGCTGTGGAACGAGGTGAAAGATCGCCTGCACGCGCCCGGCACCGGGCTTTCGGGCGGTCAGCAACAGCGCCTGTGCATCGCGCGCGCCGTCGCGACCTCGCCGGAAGTGCTGCTGATGGACGAGCCCTGCTCGGCGCTCGACCCGATCGCGACCGCGCAGGTCGAGGAACTGATCGACGAGCTTCGCGCGAATTTCTCGGTGGTGATCGTGACGCACTCGATGCAGCAGGCCGCGCGCGTGAGTCAGAAGACCGCGTTCTTCCACCTCGGAAACCTCGTCGAATACGACGACACAGACAAGATTTTCACCAACCCGTCCGACAGCCGGACGGAAAGCTACATTACCGGCCGGATCGGCTGAGGAGGCAAATAATCATGAGCGAGCACATTCTTTCCGCCTTCGACCGCGATCTAGAAGCGGTGCAGGCTCTGGTCGTCAAAATGGGCGGCCTCGTCGAGGAGCAGATCCTTGAGAGCGCCCGCGCGCTCGAAGTGCGCGATCTCGAACTGGCCGAGCAGATCCGGGCCCGCGACCGCGCCGTCGACGAGCTGGAAGAGAAGATCAACGAAGAGGCCGCGCGCCTGATCGCCCTGCGCGCCCCCGCCGCGCGCGACCTGCGCATGGCGCTCTCGGTCATCAAGATCTCGGCGAGCCTCGAGCGGGTCGGCGACTACGCGAAGAACATCGCCAAGCGCACACAGGTCCTGTCCGACGGGCCGCAGATCAGCGGCACCGCAACCGCGATCCGCCGCATGGCGGGCACGACGGAAGCGATGCTGAAAGACGCGCTCGACGCCTATATCCAGCGCGACCCGAAACTGGCCGCCGATGTGCGCGAGCGCGATCTTGAAGTGGACCAGATGTATAACGCGCTGTTCCGCGAATTCCTGACCTACATGATGGAAGATCCGCGCAACATCACGCCCTGCATGCACCTGCATTTCATCGCCAAGAACATCGAGCGGATGGGCGACCATGCGACCACGATCGCCGAGCAGGTGATCTACCTCGTGACCGGCGAAATGCCGGAAGACGCGCGCCCGAAAAGCTCGAGCGTAATGTGACGGAGACCTGAGAAATGTCGCCAGCCCAACAACCCTGTGTCCTTGTGGTTGAAGACGAAAACGCCCAGCGCGAAGTTCTCAGCTACAACCTCGAAGCCGAAGGGTTTCGCGTCGTGATGGCGGAGAACGGAGACGAGGGCCTCTTGTTCCTGAAGGAAGAGAAGCCCGATCTGATCGTGCTGGACTGGATGTTGCCCAACGTCTCCGGCATCGAGATTTGTCGCCGCGTGAAGGCCAATTCCGAGACCCGCAATATTCCGGTCATCATGCTCTCGGCACGCTCCGAAGAGGTGGACCGGGTGCGGGGCCTCGAGACCGGCGCGGACGACTACGTCGTGAAACCCTATTCGGTCGTGGAACTTATGGCCCGCGTCCGCACCCAGCTGCGCCGCACCCGGCCCGCGACGATGGGCGAGCGGCTGAGCTTCGAGGACATCATCCTCGATGCCGAGGAGCACCGCGTCTTCCGCAACGGCCAGCCGCTGAAACTCGGGCCGACCGAGTTCCGGCTGCTCTCGACGATGATGGAGAAACCGGGCCGCGTCTGGACCCGCGATCAACTGCTCGACCGGGTCTGGGGGCGCGACATCTATGTCGACACCCGCACCATCGACGTCCATGTCGGGCGGCTGCGCAAGGCGCTGATGGCCAATGGCGGGGATGATCCGGTGCGCACGGTGCGCGGCACGGGTTACGCGCTGGGATAAAGCGAAACAGGCGCGCGGATCACCGCGCGCCTTTTCAATTCAGTCCTTCAGGCACAGCTTGCACGAGGCAAGCGCCGCCATGTTCAGGATGTCGTTCACCGTCGACGTGGTCGAGCACAGCTGCACCGCGTGGCTCGTCCCGGTCAGGATCGGGCCGATCACGGTCGCTCCCGCCATCTCCTGCATCAGTTTCACAGAGATCGAAGCCGAATGGCGTGCCGGCACGACGAGAATGTTGGCGGGGCCGGTCAGACGGCAGAACGGGTAGTTCTTCATCTGATCCATGTTGAGCGCCACATCGACGGTCATCTCGCCATCATACTCGAAATCCGCCCCGCGCGCGTCGAGCACTTTCGGCGCGACATGCATCTTCGTGGCCCGTTCCGAGACCGGATAGCCGAAAGTCGAGAAGGAACAGAAAGCCACGCGCGGCTCAAGGCCCAGACCGCGGGCGACATGCGCGCCCGCCGTCGCGATATCGGCCAGATCGTTCTCGTCGGGCCATTCATGCACCAGCGTATCGCCGATCAGCACCACGCGACCCTTGTTCAGAAGGGCGGTGATCCCGACCGCCCCATCCGAGGGCTTCGCGTCGATCACCTTGTTGATCAGCTCCAGCACATGCGCCGATTTCCGGGTCGCGCCCGTGACCATCGCGTCGCCATGCCCATGCACCAGCATCAGCGCCGCGAAGACATGCCGGTCGCGCGTCGCCAGCTTGTGCGCATCCTCGCGATCCACACCCTGTCGTTGCAGACGCTCATAAAGGAAGTCCTTGTAGCTCTCGGTATTCTTGGAATTGGCCGCATTCACCACGCGCAGCTCGCGATAGGCATCGCCCAAGCCAGCCGCTTCGAGCTTTTCCTTCACGTCCTGCTCGCGACCCACGACCAGCGCCTCGCCCATGCCGGAGCGCTGATAGGCCACGGCGGCGCGCAGCACCCGCTCGTCATCGCCCTCGGCAAAGATCATTTTCGCCTGCGCCTGACGCGCCCGGCTCTGGATGCCCTGCAGGATCGACGCGGTCGGGTCCATCCGGGCTTTGAGGCTTTGGGCATAGCCTTCCATGTCGATGATCGGACGCCGGGCAACGCCGGTATCCATCCCGGCCTTCGCAACCGCCGGCGGGATCACGTGAATCAGTCGCGGATCGAAGGGCGTCGGAATGATGTAATCGCGCCCGAAGCTCAGCTTGCGCCCATAGGCCATCGCGACCTCGTCGGGCACATCCTCGCGCGCCAGCTCCGCCAAGGCGTTGGCGCAGGCGATCTTCATCTCGTCATTGATCGCGCGGGCGTGGATGTCGAGCGCGCCACGGAACAGGTAGGGGAACCCGAGGACGTTGTTCACCTGGTTCGGGTAATCCGACCGCCCCGTCGCCACGATCGCATCGGGACGCACCGATTGCGCCTCTTCCGGCGTGATCTCCGGGTCCGGGTTCGCCATCGCGAAGATCACCGGATTGTCAGCCATCGACTGCACCATCTCGGGCGTCACCGCACCCTTGGCCGAGACGCCGAGGAAAACATCCGCGCCTTCCATCGCCTCTTCGAGCGAGCGCGCCTCGGTCACCGCCGCATGCGCCGATTTCCACTGGTTCATGCCCTCGGTGCGCCCCTGATAGATTACGCCCTTGGTGTCGCACATGATGCAATTGTCATGCTTCGCGCCCATCGCTTTCACAAGCTCAAGGCACGCGATGCCCGCAGCGCCCGCGCCGTTAAGCACGATCTTGCAGTCCTCGATCTTCTTGCCCGACAGCTCCAGCGCGTTGATCAGCCCCGCCGCACAGATCACCGCCGTGCCGTGCTGATCGTCGTGGAACACCGGGATGTCCATCAGCTCCTTGAGCCGCTGCTCGATGATGAAGCATTCCGGCGCCTTGATATCCTCGAGGTTGATCCCCCCGAAGGTCGGCCCCATCAGCTTCACCGCATTGATGATCTCGTCGGCATCCTCGGTATCAAGCTCGATATCGATCGCGTTCACGTCGGCAAAACGCTTGAAGAGGACCGCCTTGCCCTCCATCACCGGTTTCGAGGCCAGCGCCCCGAGATTGCCAAGCCCCAGAATGGCCGAGCCGTTCGAGATCACGGCGACCATGTTGCCCTTCACCGTGTAGTCGTAGGCCAGCTCGGGATTCTCGGCGATCGCCTCCACCGGAACCGCGACGCCCGGGCTATAGGCCAGCGACAGATCGCGCTGCGACGTCATCGGCTTCGACGCCGTGACGTCGTATTTCCCCGGATGCGGGTCGAGGTGATACGCCAGAGCCTCTTCGGGCGTGATACGGTTCTTGCTGGGCATTGGGCCGGTGCTCCTCCTGCAGGTCCGAACCCGTTTAACGTCCCGTGATCCGCCACTCAACGGAATTGCGCCCGAATCCGGGGTTTTGTAGGGTCGCGCGACCAGCAAATGGGGGGCACATGGCCAAGCCGACCGTCACACCGATGATGGAACAGTATCTGGGGATCAAGGAGGCCAATCCGGGCGCACTCCTGTTCTATCGGATGGGTGATTTCTACGAGATGTTCTTTCAGGACGCGGTCGATGCCGCCTCCGCGCTCGACATTGCGCTGACCAAGCGCGGACAGCATCTGGGCGAGGACATCGCGATGTGCGGCGTTCCCGTGCACGCGGCCGAGGGCTATCTGCTGACGCTGATCCGCAAAGGCTTCCGCGTGGCGATTGCCGAGCAGATGGAAGATCCGGCCGAGGCGAAGAAGCGCGGCTCGAAATCCGTCGTGAAACGCGATGTGGTGCGGCTGGTCACGCCCGGCACGCTAACCGAGGAAAGCCTGCTGGAGGCGCGCCGCCACAATTTCCTCGCCGCCTGGGCCGAAGTGCGTGACGAGGCTGCGATTGCCTGGGTCGATATCTCCACCGGCGAATTCCGCGTGACGCCCTGCCCGCTGTCACGGCTGGGCCCCGAGCTCGCCCGGCTTGCGCCGCGTGAAGTTCTGGTCAGCGAGGCCAAAGAAGCCGACTGCGCCGAAATAGTCTCTGATATGCGAGCCGCGATGACGCCGCTTTCTCGCGCAAGCTTCGACAGTCAGGCCGCCGAGACGCGGCTTCTGTCGCTCTATTCGATCGGCTCTCTCGATGCGTTCGGCAGCTTCACCCGCGCCGAGATGGCCGCGATGGGCGCCATCGTCGACTACCTCGAGATCACGCAGAAAGGGAAACTGCCCCTGCTGCGCCGTCCCGTGCATGAAGACAGCGGCGCAGCGATGCAGATCGACGCCGCCACGCGGCGTAATCTGGAATTGACGCAAGCTCTGTCGGGCGGACGCGAGGGCTCGCTCCTCAACGCGATCGACCGCACGGTGACGGCAGGTGGCGCACGGCTTCTCGAACGCCGGATCTCCGCCCCGTCCCGGAACCTGACCGAGATCCACGCACGGCACGATTCCGTGCGTTTTCTGCTGGAACAGGGTCGATTTGCCGAAGATATCCGCGCCGATCTGAAGCGCTGCCCTGATATGGATCGCGCGCTGTCACGTCTCGCCCTCGACCGCGGCGGCCCGCGCGACATGGCCGCGATCCGCAACGGGTTGGAGCAGGCCGAGCGGATCGCCGAAGCGGTGTCCGCCGTCGAGGCCCCACCGCTTCTCGCCGAGGCTGCGAAAGCCCTCACGGGCCATGACGACCTCACCGCCCTTCTGGACGCGGCGCTTATCGCTGAACCACCGCTTCTCGCGCGCGATGGCGGCTTCATCGCGACGGGCTACGACGAAGATCTCGATCAGACGCGCCAGCTGCGCGACGAGGGCCGCGGCGTGATTGCTAAGATGCAGGCGGAATATATCGAGGCCACTGGGATCAATTCGCTGAAGATCAAGCACAACAACGTTCTGGGCTATTTCATCGAAACCACGGCCACCCATGCCGAGAAGATGCTCGCCCCGCCGCTGTCGGAACGCTTCATCCACCGTCAGACCACCGCGAACCAGGTGCGTTTCACGACCGTCGAACTGAGCGAGATCGAAACCCGGATTCTCAATGCCGGAAACCACGCGCTTGAGATCGAAAAAAGGCTCTATTCCAGCCTGAGACAGGCCATTCTCGACCGCGCGGGCCCGATCAACGAGGCCTCGCGCGCGCTTGCCGAAATCGACCTCGCCAGCGCCTTCGCGACACTCGCCCGCAACGAAGACTGGGCAGAACCCACTGTCGATGACAGCCACGCGTTCGAGATTGAGGGCGGGCGACATCCGGTGGTCGAAGCCTCGCTGAAGAAATCCGGCGAGCCTTTCATCGCGAATGACTGCGAACTGACCGAGGGCGCGCCCCCCGCGATCTGGCTGCTCACCGGTCCCAACATGGCCGGTAAATCGACCTTCCTGCGTCAAAACGCGCTGATCGCGCTTCTCGCACAGGCGGGCAGCTTCGTTCCGGCGAAATCCGCCCATATCGGCCTTGTGTCTCAGCTCTTCAGCCGTGTCGGCGCGGCGGACGATCTGGCGCGGGGCCGGTCAACCTTCATGGTCGAGATGGTCGAAACCGCCGCGATCCTCAATCAGGCCGATGACCGCGCTCTGGTGATCCTCGACGAGATTGGCCGCGGCACCGCGACCTATGACGGGCTCTCGATCGCTTGGGCGGTCATGGAACATCTTCACGCGTCAAACCGCTGCCGCGCGCTCTTCGCGACCCACTACCACGAGATGACCGCGCTGTCGGCCAAGCTCGACGGCGTCGAGAATGCGACCGTCGCGGTCAAGGAATGGGAAGGCGAGGTAATCTTCCTGCACGAAGTTCGCAAAGGCGCCGCCGACCGCTCCTACGGGGTTCAGGTCGCGCGCCTCGCCGGGCTTCCGCATTCCGTCGTGGAGCGCGCCCGGATCGTGCTCGATGCGCTGGAGAAGGGCGAACGCGAAGGAGGCGGAAAGAAACAGGCGGTGATCGACGATCTGCCGCTGTTTTCAGTGTCTAACACACCGCAACCGGCCGCCGCTCCCGCAGGTCCGTCGGAGCTGGAAGAGCGGCTGAAAGCCCTCATTCCAGACGACATGACGCCGAAAGACGCGCTCGACGCCCTCTACGAGCTTCGCGCGCTTCTCACGGAGTGATCTTCGTTTTGGAAGAAATATCCCGGGGGTCTGGGGGCAGCTCCCCCAGCCTTGCCGATCAGGATTTCGGAGTGGAGCTGACGCCCACTTTCGCCGGCCGCAGCAGCCGGTCGTGGATCATGAAGCCGTTCTCCATGACCTGAATGATGTCGCCGGCTTTGGTGCCGGGCGCGGGTGCTTCGAACATCGCCTCATGCATCTGCGGGTCGAATTTCTCACCGACCTCGGGCGCCACCGTGGTGATGCCGTGACGGGCGAACACGTTGAGCAATTCGCGCTGGGTCAGCTCGACCCCTTCGAGGAACGGCCCGGCTTGCGAACGAACATCCTCGTTCGCGGCTTCGAGCGCACGCGAGAGCGCGTCGAACACGGGCAGCATGTCGCGCGCCAGACGCGTCCCACCGTAATTCGAGGCTTCCTGACGCTCTTTGTCGGCACGTTTGCGCGCATTCTCGGCATCTGCCAGCGCGCGCATGAATCGGTCGCGATAATCGTCGCGCTCCGCACGCAATGCCTCGAGCTCGTCTTCCTCATGGGACAGCACATCCTCGAAGCTCTCGTCGATATGCGCCTGATCCTCGGCAATCTCGTCTTTTTTCTCGCTCATGCCATTCATCCTTTGCCCTGGCCGGAGATCATCCGCCCGACCAGTTGCGCTGTGTAGTCCACGATCGGCACGATGCGCCCGTAGTTGAGCCGGGTCGGCCCAATCACGCCCACCGCACCAATGATCTTTCGGTCAGCGTTCATATATGGAGAGACAACCAAAGAGGAACCCGAAAGAGAGAAAAGTTTGTTCTCAGAGCCAATAAAAATACGCACGCCCTCGCCATCCTCGGCCAGATCGAGGAATTCGGCGATGTCACGTTTCCGTTCGAGATCGTCGAACAGCGAGCGGATGCGGTCGAGGTCGTCTTCGGAGCCCAAAAGATTGGCACGACCGCGCACGATCAGCCGCTCGTAGCGCTCGCCTTTGTTCTCCCAAGCGGCCAATCCGCTGTCGATCAGCTCGGTCGCGAGCGAATCGATTTCGGTGCGATGGTTCGCGATCTGGCGCGCAATGTGACCGCGCAGTTCCGACAGCGTTTTCCCCTCAGCCATCGCGTTGAGGAAATTCGCGGCTTCCCGCATCGAAGACGGCGTTTGCCCCAGCGGTGGCGTGAAAACCCGGTTTTCCACCTGACCGTCAGCGAAGACGAGCACCACCAACGCCCGGTCGGGCGAGAGCGAGACGAATTCGATATGCCGGATCGGGGCTTCGTGTTTCGGCGTCAGAACGAGGCTCGCGCCCTGTGTCATCCCCGAAAGCGCGCTCGAAACCCGATCCAACAAAGACCCTACATCGCCTGAATTCGCCCCCATCGTGGCATCCAGCGCAGCGCGGTCCTCTTCGCCGAGATGGTTCACCTCCATCACCCCATCGACGAACAGCCGCAGCCCCGTCTGCGTCGGAACGCGTCCGGCAGAGACATGGGGGCTGTCCAGAAGCCCGAGATATTCGAGGTCCTGCATCACGTTGCGGATCGTCGCCGCGGAGAGCTTCTCGTTCATCTCTCGGGTCAGGCTCCGCGAGCCCACGGGACCGCCGGTCGTCAGATAGCCTTCAACCACCCGGCGAAACACTTCGCGGGAGCGGTCGTTCAGTTCGGAAAGAATATCGTTCTGGTCACTCATCGCGCTTCATCCCTGCTGACTTAAAGCCGCGCGAAGCCGAAGGTCAATCACGGCACGGGGGTTGCATCGCTGCGCATGGGCGATCAAATGGGGTGAATTCATTAGAAAGGACCCCACGATGCGCCCATCCGGCAGAGAGTTAAGTGAACTTCGCCCGATTTCAATCGAAACCGGGGTTACGAAACACGCCGAAGGGTCTTGCCTGATCAAAATGGGCGACACCCATGTGCTGTGCACCGCCACGATCGAAGACCGCGCGCCGTCTTTCCTCAAAGGCTCTGGCCTTGGCTGGGTGACGGCGGAATACGGCATGCTGCCGCGTGCGACCAACACGCGCAACCGTCGTGAGGCCGCTGCGGGCAAGCAAGGCGGAAGAACCGTTGAAATTCAAAGGCTTATCGGTCGCGCTCTGCGCGCTGGCGTTGATCGTTCGGCGCTTGGCGAACGTCAGATCGTCGTCGATTGCGATGTGATCCAAGCCGATGGCGGCACGCGCTGCGCCTCGATCACCGGCGGTTGGGTCGCGCTGCGTCTCGCCACGAACAAGCTGCTGAAATCGGGCGCCTGCACTTCCGATCCGCTGCTCGATCATGTCGCAGCCCTGTCCTGTGGCATTTACGCGGGTCAGCCGGTCGCCGATCTCGACTATGCCGAGGATAGCGAAGCGGGCACTGACGGGAATTTCATCATGACCGGGCGCGGCAAGTTGATCGAAGTGCAGATGTCGGCCGAAGGCGCGACATTCTCGCGCGAACAGATGGATCGGCTTCTCGATCTGGCAGAGGAAGGCGCTGCGAAGCTTGTCGAAATGCAGAAAGCCGCAGTCGAATGAGAACCTTCACCGAAAAGAAGCTGCTGGTTGCGACCCATAACGCCGGAAAGCTCGAGGAGATCAAAGCGATCCTCGCGCCTTTCGGCGTCGAGGTCGTCGGCGCGAAGGAGATGAACCTCCCCGAGCCGGAAGAGACCGAGAGCACCTTCGTCGGCAATGCGCGGATCAAGGCCCATGCCGCGGCGAATGCGACCGGCCTGCCCGCCTTGGCGGACGATTCCGGCATCGAAGTCGACTGTCTCGACGGTGCGCCGGGCGTTTACACGGCCGATTGGGCAACCACCCCCAACGGGCGCGACTTCACCATGGCGATGGAAAAGACCTGGAAAGCCTGCGACGAGATCGAAGCGGAGCTGCCGCGGACCGCGCGCTTCCGCTCTACCCTGGTTCTCGCCTGGCCCGACGGGCATGACGAGGTGTTCGACGGCCGTGTCGAAGGTCAGCTGGTTTGGCCGATGCGCGGCGCTCTCGGGCATGGGTATGACCCGATGTTCCAGCCCGATGGCTATGACCAGACCTTCGCGGAGATGGATCCCGCGCAAAAGAACGAGATTTCGCACCGTGCGGATGCTTTCCGCAAGTTCGTGACGATTTTCGACGCGAAATGACCGAGGATTGGCGGCACGGAGGGTTCGGCCTCTACCTTCACTGGCCGTTCTGTGCCGCCAAATGCCCCTATTGCGACTTCAATTCCCATGTCGCGACCGCCATCGATCAGAAACGATGGCTCTCTGCCTATCTCAGCGAACTCGACCGCTATGCCGCAGAGACCGAAGGTCGGATTCTGAACACGGTTTTCTTCGGCGGCGGCACACCCTCGCTGATGGATCCCGACATCGTCGCCGCAATCATCGAGCGCATCCGCAGGAACTGGCAAACCAGCAACGATTTCGAGATTACCCTCGAAGCGAACCCCACAAGTGTCGAATCCGGGCGGTTTAGAGCCTTTTCCGAGGCTGGCGTGAGCCGAGTTTCGATGGGAATGCAGGCCCTGAACGACGAAGATCTCCGTCGTCTGGGGCGGATGCACTCGGTCGCAGAAGGCCAGAAAGCTTTCGACATTGCGCGCAAGCAGTTCGAGCGTGTGAGCTTCGATCTGATCTACGCGCGCCAGCACCAGACGATCGAAGATTGGAAAGCAGAGCTGGACGAGGCGCTGAAAATGGCGGTCGACCATCTATCGCTCTATCAGCTGACCATCGAACCCGGCACGGTATTCGGCGCGCGACACGACGCGGGCAAGCTGCGCGGCATTCCGGAGGACGATATCTCCGCCGAAATGTATTTCGCGACGCAGGAAATCTGCGAGAAGCACGGCCTGCCCGCCTACGAGATCTCGAACCACGCGCGCCCGGGCGCCGAGAGCCGCCACAACCTGATTTATTGGCGTTATGGCGACTATATCGGTATCGGCCCAGGCGCACATGGACGCCTGACCGAAAACAGTGTCCGCCACGCCACCGATACGCTCAAACAGCCCGGCGCCTGGCTTGCGCAGGTGGAAAAAACCGGTGCTGGAGAGAACGAACGCGCCGCCCTGCCCCGCGAAGAGCAGGCAATCGAATATCTTCTCTTCGCGCTGCGCCTGTCCGAAGGGCTCGAGATGGAACGGTTCAACACGATCTCGCGTTCACCGCTCGATGAGGCGACGATGCGCCATCTTGAGGATATCGGCATGGTTGAGAGAGAGAACGGATTTCTGCGCGCGACGGATCGAGGCCGCCCGGTCTTGAACGCCATCATTCGCGATCTCATCCCCTGATGCGCATCCTCTGGCTCACGCTTGGCATCATCTCGGCCGGGATCGGGATCATCGGGCTATTTCTGCCGCTCGTCCCGACCGTTCCGCTGATGCTTCTGGCGACGTTTTGCTTCGCGCGATCCTCTGATCGTCTGCACAACTGGATCATCACTCATCCGCGCTTCGGACCGCAGATCATTGACTGGCAAGAACGCCGCGCTATCGCGAAACGCGCAAAAATCGCGGCAACAGTGTCTGTTTTCGCGGCTTTCGGCCTGTCTTTGGCCTTCCGGTTACCGTTAGAAATCCTGGCGATTCAGGGGATCACCCTGCTCGGCGTCCTGATTTTCATCTGGACGCGCCCGAATAGCTGATCAGCCGTTGCTGAGCATCTGGCAAAGCTTGTCGAGCTCCTCCAGATCGTCGTAAGCAATCGTAATCTTGCCGCCGCCGCTGCTGGTATGATCGATCGCGACCTTCATCCCGATCGTCGCGGACAGATCGCCCTCGAGCGCCCGCGTGTCAGCGTCTTTCTGAGGCTTCGGACGCGCTTTGCGCTCCTCCCCGCCCTGCTGCTTCTTGGCAAGTTTCTCGACATCACGCACCGAAAGCGTCTTCGCAACGGCCTGTTTCGCCAGGCTGACCGGATCTTCGGCGGTGATCATCGCCCGCGCATGACCGGCAGACAGCTTCCCCTCACGCAGATAGACCTGCACTTCTTCGGGCAGCTGCAGCAGACGCATCAGATTCGCGATGTGGCTACGGCTTTTCGACAGCGCCTCGGCCAGTTTTTCCTGCGTATGCCCGAAGCGGCTCATCAACTGCTTATACGCAAGCGCCTCTTCGAGCGCGTTGAGATCGGCACGCTGAATATTCTCGATGATCGCGACTTCCAGCACTTCCGTGTCGTTAAATTCGCGAATGATGACCGGAAGCTGGTGCAGCTTGGCCATCTGCGACGCGCGCCACCGGCGTTCACCGGCCACAATCTCGTAATGATCGGGCTTCGTCGGATGTTTGCGCACGATAAGCGGCTGAATCACACCCTTTTCGCGAATCGAAGACGCCAGTTCTTCCAAAGCGGCCGGCTCGAAATCACGACGTGGCTGATCGGGGTTCGGCTCGATCTTTTCGACCGGAACATATTGCTCAGGGCGACGCGGAGGCGCCGTCGTCTCGGTCGGATTCAAATCAACATCCGCCATCAAAGCCGACAAACCACGCCCCAATCCACGCTTTTCGCGTTCCTTCGCCATTCTCACACCGCCTTTGCCAGTTCATGCCGCGACATCAATTCGCTGGCGAGATTCCGATAGGCCAACGCCCCACGCGAACTGCTGTCGTAGCTGAGCACCGGCATCGCATAGGATGGCGCCTCGGAGACCCGCACATTCCGCGGGATCATCGTTCGGAACACCAGCTCGCCCAACGTCGCGCGCGCATCCGCCTCCACCTGCTGCGAGAGATTGTTCCGCACGTCATACATCGTGAGAACAACTCCCTCGATTCGCAGGTTACGATTCGCGCTCAGGCGGATCTCCCGGATCGTCAGCATCAGCTGCGAAAGCCCTTCGAGCGCGAAGAATTCCGCCTGCAGCGGCACCAGAACCGAATGCGACGCAACCATTGCGTTGATCGTCAGAAGGCTCAGTGATGGCGGGCAATCGATCAAGATATAGTCGAAGCCATAGCTATCAACATCTGGATGTCGTAGTGCGTCATGCAGAAGGAAGCTGCGCTTTTCGGTCGAGACAAGCTCCATATCCGCCGAAGACAGGTCCGTCGTCGCCGGGCAGAGGTACAGGCCGTCGATTTCGGTCTTGTGCAAAACCGAGGAAACCGGCGCGTCTTCGATCAGCAGATCGTAGGTCGTCAGCTCGCGATCATCGGGCTCAATCCCGAGGCCCGTCGACGCATTCCCCTGCGGATCGAGATCGATCAAAAGAACCTTGCGCCCGGCTTCTACCAGCCCTGCCGCGAGGTTGATCGCCGTCGTCGTCTTTCCCACGCCGCCTTTCTGGTTCGCAATCGCAATGATTTTCGGTTCATTTGCGCGAATTGGATCAGACACGCTCGGCTCCGTGGATTTTCAGGACAACACTGTTTGGATCGCTGAGGCTTTCGATCGCCTCGTAGTCAAAGGACCAGCTTTCCTGCGCCTGCGCAAGTTCTTCCTGCCAGCGCGCGCCCTTCGGGAAGATAGCGATGCCGGAGGGCTTCAGGTGCCGGGCGCTGAATTCCAGTAGTTTCGGCAGATTCGCGAGGGCTCGGGCCGAGACGACATCGGCTTTCAGCGGGGCGATCTCTTCGATTCGTTGCGCAAGAACGCGGATATTGAGCGACAGCTCTCGTGTGACCGTCGAGAGAAATGCCGATTTTCGCAGATCCGATTCGACCAAAATGACTTGGCGTTCTGGCGCTTTTTCGGCCGACAGAATCGCGATCACCAAACCCGGAAAGCCGCCCCCTGCCCCGAAATCCGCCCAAATTCGCGCATTTTCCGGTGCCATCGCGAATATCTGTGCCGAATCGAGAAAGTGGCGCGACCACATATCCTCCAAGGTCGACTTCGCAACGAGGTTAATCGCGGGATTCCACTTCTTGAGCAGCGTCTCATAGGCAAACAGCTTATCCAATGTTTCACGTGAAACATCGAATCGCGCTGCGAAATCTTCGGCCTCGGGCGTCGTCATGCCGAGCGTGCCCGCTTTGATTGCCGCAGCCGCGCCAAGATCAAAGTCAGCGCCGCCGGAGTCACGCCGTCGACACGCCCCGCCTGCCCCAAAGTTTTCGGCATCGCGCGCTTAAGTTTACCCTTCAACTCGTTCGAGAGCCCCTGCAGGGAATCAAAATCGAAATCTTCGGGAATTTCCCAGCCCTCATCGCGCTTAAGGGAAGCCGCATCGACCTCCTGACGCGCAACGTAATTTGCATAGAGCGCATCGATCGACAGCTGCCGCGCCGTCTCATCGGAGAGATCCTGCAATTCCGGCAGCGCCTCTTGCAGCGCGGGCATCGTGATATCGGGGAAAGACAAAAGATCGAAAGCGGTCCGCCGCGTCCCGTCCTCGTTCACCTTGAAGCCCTTCGCCTTGGCTTCCTTGGGTGTTAGCGAGATCGACTGCAGCAGCTCCCGACCTGCCGTCAGATCGGCGGATTTCTTTTCAAACAGAACCCGGCGCGCCTCGCCAACGCAGCCGATCTCGATCCCCATTCCCGTCAGGCGCTGGTCGGCATTGTCGGCCCGCAGCGACAGGCGGAACTCGGCCCGCGAGGTAAACATGCGGTAAGGTTCCGTTACCCCGCGCGACGTCAGATCGTCGATCATCACACCGATATAGCTCGACGTCCGGCTGAAATGCACCGGCGCGCCCGCCTTCGCAGAGGATGCCGCATTCAAACCAGCGACGAGGCCTTGAGCTGCGGCCTCCTCATATCCTGTGGTTCCGTTGATCTGACCCGCAAGATATAGGCCGGGCACAGCACGTAACTGCAGCGTCGCATCCAGCGCGCGCGGATCGACATAGTCATATTCGATCGCGTAACCGGGCTGCAGGATCTTCGCCTCTTCCAACCCGAAAATCGAATGGACGTAATCTTCCTGAACATCCACCGGCAGCGAGGTGGAAATCCCGTTCGGATAGACCGTGTCGTCGTCCAGGCCTTCGGGCTCAAGGAAAATCTGATGCGAGTCCTTGTCCGCGAAGCGCACGACCTTGTCTTCGATCGACGGGCAATAGCGGGGCCCAACCCCGGAAATATGACCGCCGTACATCGCAGAGCGGTCGAGGTTGCCCCGGATGATGTCATGCGTGCGCGCGTTTGTATGGGTGATCCCGCAAGAGATTTGCCGCACCTCGGGGCTCCGGTTCAGGAAGGAAAACATCACCGGGTCGTCATCGCCGGGCTGACTCTCCAGCTTGTCCCAGGCAATCGTCTTGCCATCCAGCCGCGGCGGCGTGCCGGTTTTCAGCCGGCCCATCGGAAGATCCATCGCGTAAAGGCGTTCTGCCAACGCGCGCGAAGGCCGATCTCCGATACGGCCACCCGGACGCTGCTGGTCGCCGATATGGATCACGCCATTCAGGAAAGTCCCAGACGTCAGGATCGCCGACTGACAGTTAAGCGTCACACCGTCGGCCAGCACCACACCAGTGACCCGGCCGCCTTCAACGCGCAGATCGGTCACCTCCCCCTCGACCACCTCGAGGTTGGGCTGCGCCGCGGTCATACGCTGGGCAGCCTCGCGGTAGAGTTTGCGATCCGCTTGAGCGCGCGGGCCTTGCACCGCGGGGCCTTTACGTCTGTTAAGAAGGCGAAACTGGATACCCGCAGCGTCTGCCAAGCGCCCCATAACGCCATCCAGCGCGTCGATCTCGCGGACCAGGTGGCCTTTACCAAGCCCACCGATCGCCGGATTGCACGACATTACCCCGATCGCATCGGCGCGAAGCGTCACCAAAGCCACCTGCGCACCCATCCGGGCCGCCGCGTGGGCTGCCTCGGTTCCGGCGTGCCCGCCTCCGATCACGATGACGTCGTAATGTTTCACGTGAAACACTCCTTACTTTCCGATGCAGAAGCTCGAGAAAATTTCGTCCAACAGGTTCTCGACATCCACCCGACCGAGCAACGCTTCCAGCGCCCAAGCCGCCTGGCGCAGTGATTCCGCTGCCAGCTCGCTTTGGTCGGACCCGCGCAATACCTCATCTCGCGCCGATTCCAAAGCCCCGAATGCGCGCCGCATCGCAACCCTGTGCCGTTCGCGAGTCATTACGCCGGCGCCTTCGCCAAGCCCGGACAGACGTTCTTCGATCGCAGCGAGCAATTCGCCAAGCCCTTCGCCCGTTTTCCCGGAAACGTTCAGCCCATCATGCGAAGCGATATCGGCTTTGCCATGCACCACCAGATCGCCCGGCTCCGGCGCGATCAGCGGGACTTCCTCGCCGTCGAGCAGGAAAACACGCAGATCGGATTGTCGCGCGCGGTCGAGCGCCCGTTCCACCCCGATCGCCTCCACGACATCGTCGGTTTCGCGAAGCCCAGCGGTATCGAGCAAGGTCACCGCCTGCCCGCCAATCTCCATCCGCACCTCGATGACATCGCGCGTCGTGCCTGCGAATTCGGAGGTGATCGCCGCTTCGCGCCCCGCCAGCGCGTTAAGCAAGGTTGATTTACCGGCATTCGGCCGCCCGACAATCGCGACCTCGAACCCTTCGCGAATACGCTCCGCCGCGCCAAGACGGCGCAATTCATCGCGAATTCCGGCGCTGACCGCGTCGATCAGTTCCAACACCTCGGGCGAAACATCGACCGGAACTTCTTCGTCCGCGAAGTCGATTGTGGCTTCGATCAACGCGCCTGCCCGGATCAGCTTTGCGCGCCAATCCTCGACCAGAGCGCCAACCGCGCCCGAGAGAACCTTCAATGCCTGCTTGCGCTGCGCTTCGGTTTCCGCCTCGATCAGATCGGAGAGCCCTTCGACCTGCGCCAGATCGAGCCGCTCATTCTCCAACGCCCGCCGGGTAAACTCACCAGGCTCCGCAAGCCGCAACCCGTCGATCTGCCCAAGGGCGCGCAACACGGCGGAAACCGTCGCGATAGCGCCGTGGATATGCAGCTCCGCGACCTCTTCGCCGGTAAAGCTGGCCCCGCGCTCGAAACAGAGCACCACTGCCTCGTCGAGTTCCTCACCCGCGAGCCGCAACCGCCGCAGCCCCGCAACGCGCGGCTCCGGCAGGGTCCCTGCCAAGTTCCGCGCCGCCTGCCACGCCAGCGGTCCTGAAATACGAATGACGGCCACGCCCGCTTTTCCGCGGGCCGTGGCCAGAGCATAGATCGTGTCCATAGCAATCCTCTTCCCAGCGGAAGATAGGACGGCCTCAGCCGTTCATCGAGTCGAAGAATTCCGAGTTCGTCTTGGTCTGCTTGAGCTTCGAAATCAGGAACTCGATCGCATCGGTCGTGCCCATCGGGTTCAGGATGCGGCGCAGAAGGTAGGTTTTCTGCAGATCCTTCTGATCGACGAGCAACTCTTCTTTCCGTGTACCGGATTTGAGGATGTCCATCGCCGGGAAGACGCGCTTGTCCGCGACCTTGCGGTCCAGCACGATTTCCGAGTTACCGGTGCCTTTGAATTCTTCGAAGATGACCTCGTCCATCCGCGAGCCGGTATCGATCAGCGCAGTCGCGATGATGGTCAGCGAGCCGCCCTCTTCGATGTTCCGCGCAGCACCGAAGAAGCGCTTCGGACGCTGCAGCGCGTTCGCGTCGACACCACCAGTCAGCACCTTGCCCGAGCTCGGAACGACGGTGTTGAAGGCGCGGCCCAGACGGGTGATCGAGTCCAGCAAAATAACGACATCGCGCTTATGCTCGACCAGGCGCTTGGCCTTTTCGATAACCATATCGGAGACCGCGACGTGACGCGTTGCCGGTTCGTCGAAAGTCGAGGACACGACCTCCCCCTTCACCGAGCGCTGCATGTCGGTCACTTCTTCCGGGCGTTCGTCGATCAGCAGTACGATCAGGTAACATTCCGGATGGTTCTGCTCGATCGAGGTCGCGATGTTCTGCAGCAGCACCGTCTTACCGGTCCGCGGCGGCGCCACGATCAGCGAACGCTGACCCTTACCGATCGGCGCGACGAGGTCGATGATCCGGGCCGAGCGATCCTTGATCGTCGGATCCTCGATTTCCATCTTCAGACGCTCGTCAGGATAGAGCGGCGTGAGGTTATCGAAAGCGACCTTGTGGCGCGCTTTCTCAGGCTCCTCGAAGTTGATCCGCTCAACCTTCGTTAACGCGAAATACCGCTCGTTCTCGCCGGGGGCGCGGATCACGCCTTCGACGGTGTCGCCGGTGCGCAGGCTGTGCTGGCGGATCATGTCGGGCGAGACGTAGATATCGTCGGGACCCGGCAGATAGTTCGCTTCGGTCGAGCGCAGGAAGCCGAAGCCGTCCTGCAGCACTTCCAGCACGCCATCGCCGCCGATGACCCAGTCATCCTCGGCATGCTCCTTCAGGATCGAGAACATCATCTCGCCCTTGCGCATGGTCGAGGCGTTTTCGATCTCCCATTCTTCGGCCAGCGCCAGAAGTTCCTTCGGGCTCTTAGCTTTCAAATCGGAGAGATTGAGGCGTTCATCGCTCATCGGATTACCTGCAGCTGGCGCCTCATCTCAACGATGGACGCATAAATTCGTCATGTAACAGAAAAACCGGTCGACCAGGACGGCCGTGGCTTGATCCCGCAGATAAGCGCAAAGCGTCACTGAGTCAACGAAAGTCAGAATTTCACGATCACCGAGGCGACGATAACGATCATGAAGATCGTCGGGATCTCGTTCATCATCCGGTAGTAGCGCCCGCTGCGATTCGCCCTGCCCTCTGCGAGCGCCTTGCGTTCCTTCGCGCACCACATGTGGAACCAGGTCATGCCGAGAACGGCGGCAGCCTTCGTCCAGGGCCAGATGCTCGACCAATCGACGATCCCCGGCGTGAAGACCAGCATCAGTCCAAAGAGCCAGCTCGCGATCATCCCCGGGTTCATGATGGCCTTGAGAAGAAGCCGTTCCTGATGCCGGAACAGAAGCTCCTGATCGCTATCTCGCTCCATGCCCGCCTTGTTCAGCCCCTCGACGTGGTAAACGTAAAGTCGCGGCAAATAGAACAGGGCCGCCATCCAGGTGATGATCGCCATCACATGCAGTGCTTTGATCCACAAATACCAAGTGCTCAGGAAATCGGTCATCTCGCCTCCGGCTGACAGCTGCCATCATCTTCAAAAAAGATTCTTTAAAGAAAAAGATGATGATGATGTAGGGCCTGTTGATGATGTGGATTAACACTTTATCAAGACTTTCTCCACAGGCGGAAAACATCAGGCGCGCACTAATATTTTTCCCGAAGCATGTTTCGTAAAATATTGATATCGCGTGATTCTTTTTCAGAGAGTCACAACGTCAACCTGTGGATAACTCTTGGGAGAAAATTGTGAAATCCCCGGCATGTCCCCAATGGCTCGAATCCGAATTCCACAGGTGGACAAGTTTCGGAAATCTGCCATGAAACGTGCCGATCCGGTGGAGTAATCCGCCGATCCGCGTTATGCCCAATTCAACCCCGATACTTCTGCGCCCGCTTATCCACAAGTTCATGAACATCCTCCTCGCCTCCGCCTCAGAAATCCGCGCGCAGCTGCTGCGCAATGCTGGCCTGGCCGTGACCGTGCAGCCCGCGCGCATCGATGAAGACATGATCCGCCGGAGCCTGGAGGCCGAAGAGGCGAAGCCGCGCGACGTGGCGGACCTCCTCGCCGAGATGAAGGCCGCGAAGCTCTCGGCGCGCCACCCCGGGGAGTTGGTGATTGGCGCGGATCAGGTTCTTGAGCTTAAAGGCGCGGTGTTGTCGAAGCCCGAGACGCCGGAAGATGCGAAATCTCAGCTGTGCGCCCTCTCCGGCCAGACCCACAAGCTTCTCTCCGCGATGGTCGCGATCCGGGATGGCGAGCCACTTTGGCGGCATGTCGGCGAAGTGCGCCTCACGATGCACACGCTGTCGGAGCCGTTCATTGACGATTACGTCGCCCGCAACTGGGACAGCATTCGCTGGTCGGTCGGCAGCTACAAACTCGAGGAAGAAGGCGTCCGTCTTTTCTCCCGCGTCCAAGGCGACTATTTTGCCGTCCTGGGCCTTCCCCTGATCGAATTTCTGAACTGGCTTCACGCCCGAGGAGACTTCACGACATGACGGATCATCCGCGCATTCCCCTCGCTGGCGTCATTGGATCGCCGGTCGCGCATTCGCGCTCGCCGCTCCTGTTTCGGACGTGGTTCGCCGAATACGGGATCGACGGGTTCTACATTCCGATGGATGTGGCGAGAGACGATCTGGAAACCGTGCTGCGGAGCCTGCCGAAGGCGGGGTTCGTCGGGACCAATGTGACAATCCCACACAAGATCCGCGCGCTTGAGATCGCCGATGTCATTTCCGATCGCGCGGCACTGATCGGGGCGGCGAACACCTTGGTTTTCCGGCCTGATGGTAAGATTTACGCCGATAATACAGATGGTTACGGCTTTATCGCCAATCTGCGGCAGAATGCGCCGAACTGGGATCCCAAGTCCGGTCCGGCCGCAGTTCTGGGCGCTGGCGGGGCTGCGCGCGCCATCGTCGCCTCGCTTCTGGAAAGCGGTGCGCCGGAAATCCGTATCTCGAACCGCACCCGGGCGCGCGCAGATGCGCTGCGCCAGGAATTCGGCGCGCGTCTCGTCGTTTACGATTGGGTTCAGGCGGGCAACATGCTCGAAGATGCCGCGACCGTCGTGAACACGACCTCGCTGGGCATGGTCGGCAAATCGGAATTCCGCGTTCCGCTCGATGCGTTGCGTCCCAGCGCGACCTGCTGCGATCTCGTCTACACACCTCTTAAGACGAAATTCCTCGCCGAGGCTGAAGACGTGGGATGCACCGTGGTCGACGGGCTCGGAATGCTTCTGCACCAAGCCGTTCCCGGGTTTGAGCGCTGGTTCGGCCAGCGCCCGGAAGTGACCGAAACAGTCCGCAACGCGGTGCTCGGGGCATGAGCAATCCTTTCCTGCTCGGGCTGACCGGCTCCATCGGGATGGGAAAATCCACGACGGCAGCGATGTTCGCCGAGGCGGGAATTCCCGTGTGGGATGCGGATCAGACGGTGCACGATCTCTACGCGAAGGGTGGTGCGGCCGTTGCGCCGATTGCCGCGGTCTTCCCGTCTGCGGTCAATGATGGAGCGGTGGACCGGGCCGAGCTGAAAAAGCTGCTCGCCCGAGATAAAAAGGCTCTAACCCGCCTTGAATCGATTGTTCATCCGCTGACCACGGCCTCGCGAAGCGACTTCATCGCCGCGCATCCGGAGGCGGATCTGATCCTTCTCGATATCCCGCTTTTGTTCGAGACCGGGGCTGACGCTGCCTGCGATGCAACGCTCGTGGTCACCGCCCCGGCTGAGGTTCAGCGCGCGCGTGTTCTCGAACGGCCGGGCATGACCGAGGCGCAGCTTGATTTCATTCTGTCGCGCCAGATGCCGGATAAGGAGAAACGACGTCGCGCAACCTTCGTGATCGAAACCCTCGATCTTGAGCAGACCCGCCAAGATGTGCGAAACCTGATTGCGAAGATCAGGGGTGAGCAAGATGCGTGAAATCGTTCTCGATACCGAAACCACGGGTTTCGAGCCGGGAGAAGGTGACCGGATCGTGGAGATCGGTGCGGTTGAGCTCTTCAACCACATGCCGACCGGTAACACCTATCACCAGTACATTAACCCTGAGCGGTCGATGCCCCAGGAAGCTTTTCAGGTGCACGGGCTGGGCGACGAATTCCTGTCGGACAAACCCAAATTCGCCCAGATCGGCCTCGATTTTCTGAATTTCATCGGCACGGACTCGGTCCTCGTGATCCACAATGCCAAGTTCGACATGAAATTCCTGAATGCCGAGCTTGGCTGGGCCGGAATGCCGCTGATCCCGGATGATCGCGCGCTCGATACGCTGGCAATGGCGCGGCGGAGATTTCCGGGCTCGCCCGCGACGCTTGATGCGCTGTGCCGCCGCTTCAGCATCGACAACTCATCGCGGACGCTGCATGGCGCGTTGCTTGATAGTGAAATTCTGGCCGAGGTTTATCTCGAGCTGATCGGTGGTCGGCAGCCGGGCTTCGGGTTGCAACCCGTTGAAACGGGACAGAAACGTCAGGCCGGAGCCAATCAAGACTGGCGCCCGAAGCCTCGCCCCGAGCCCCTGCCCCCGCGCTTGACTGCCGAGGAGGCCGAGGCGCATGCTGCCTTCGTAGCCCAGCTTGGTGAAGCCGCGATCTGGAACCGCTACGACTGAAAACGTCGGGTTTTCTGACATAATAAGCAAGTTTTCCATTTAACCGAGCGTCAACCTCCCTTAAATCGGGGGCTTCTTAGGGAGAGAGCGGGAGGACCGTCCATGCTGGACCTGACCGAAATGCGTGCCACGCTGGCCGAGACGTACGATCTTGCGCCATCCATTGAGCTGGCAGAAGAAATGCGGGACATCCACGCAAAGATGGATCGCGTTATCCCTCTGCCGGATTTCGCGCGCTACGCGCCCTATATCCGCGCGATCAATCGTCTGAAAAAAGAGAAAAACGCGGTAATTCTCGCGCACAACTACATGACGCCGGAAATCTATCACGGCGTAGCAGATGTTGTGGGTGACAGTCTTCAGCTCGCCATCGAGGCCACGAAGGTTCAGGCCGGGACGATCGTCCAATGCGGCGTGCATTTCATGGCCGAGACGTCGAAAATCCTAAACCCGGCCAAGACTGTCCTTATCCCTGATATGAAGGCCGGTTGTTCGCTGGCGGAGTCGATCACCGCCGACGGTATCGCGGAGATGCGCACCAAATATCCCGGCGCGCCCGTGGTAAGCTACGTTAATACGACCGCCGAGGTGAAAGCGGCGTCCGATATCTGCTGCACCTCGTCCAACGCTGCGCAGATCGTGCGCGCGATGGAGAGCAACACCGTCATCATGACGCCGGACCAGTATCTTGCGCAGAACGTGGCGAATGAGGTCCCCGAGAAGAATGTCGTCTGGTGGGAGGGCTCGTGCATCGTCCACGAGCAGTATACTGCCAAGGATATCAACGACTTCCGATCGATGCATCCGAATACACGGATCATCGCGCACCCCGAATGCCCGCCCGACGTCGTCGCGGCGTCGGATTTCTCGGGTTCGACCTCGGGGATCATCAACTACGTCGAAACCAACAAGCCGAAAGAGGCGATGTTGGTCACCGAATGCTCGATGGCGTCGAACATCGCCGATGCGTTGCCGGAAGTAGATTTTGTGGGTCCGTGCAATATGTGCCCCTACATGAAGAAAATCACGCTCGAGAAAATCCTGTGGTCGCTGCATACCGGGACCGAGGAAGTGATCGTCGATCCGCAGGTCGCCGAAAAGGCGCGGATCGCGGTCGAGCGGATGATCGAGCTGTCCCGGACCCTCGCGAAGTGATCGAAACGCGACGGATCATTATCGTCGGCGCCGGTCTGGGGGCGCTTTATGCGGCGCTCAGCCTTGCGCCCCGCCCCGTTCTCATCATCTCGCCGGAAACTCTGGGCGAAGGCGCGTCCTCGGCCTGGGCCCAGGGCGGTGTCGCGGCCGCGATGTCGGTTGGAGATACGCCCGCCTCTCATGCGCGCGACACGATGATCGCCGGAGCAGGCACTGTTTCACCGCAAATCGCGCATTTGGTGACTGAAGAAGCGCGTCAGCACATCCTTGCATTAACCGAACTCGGCACGCCGTTCGATCGCGATCCGGAGGGTGATTACGTGATGTCGCGCGAGGCGGCGCATAGCCACGCGCGGGTCGTTCGGGTGAAGGGGGATCAGGCCGGGCGCGAGATCATGCAAACCCTCGTGGCCGCCGTCCGGCAAACCCCATCGGTTCAGGTTCTCGAGGGCGTTTTGGCGACGCATCTGGAGACGGAAGACGGTCGCGTCACCGGCGTGTGGATCGAGCGCGCGTTCGAGCCCTCGGGGCCCGTGCTGATCAAAAGCCCGGCGATCCTGCTGGCGGGCGGCGGGTCGGGCGGGCTGTTTGCCGTCACGACGAACCCGCCGCGCATTCGTGGGCAGGTGATCGGGATGGCGGCGCGCGCCGGGGCGCGGATCGCCGATCCGGAATTCGTCCAGTTTCATCCGACCGCGATCGCGAGTGGCGAAGACCCTGCCCCGCTTGCGACCGAGGCGCTGCGCGGTGAGGGCGCAACACTCGTGAACGCGGATGGCGAACGCTTCATGCTTTCGGTTCATCCCGATGCCGAGCTTGCGCCGCGCGATATCGTGGCGCGGGCGGTGTATCTGGAACGTAAAGCCGGACGAGAGCCCGCTCTGGATACGCGCGCAGCGCTTGGGGCCGAGGTTCTCACGCGTTTCCCGGCTGTCGCCGAAGCTTGTGAACGGGCTGGAATAGACCCTGTTTCCGGCGTGATCCCCGTCGCGCCCGCCGCGCATTACCACATGGGCGGTATCGATACCGATACCGAAGGGCGCAGTTCGCTCGATCGGCTTTGGGTCTGTGGCGAGGCGTCGTCGACCGGCCTTCACGGGGCGAACCGTCTGGCTTCGAACGGATTGCTGGAGGCCTTGGTCTTCGCGCGGATCTGTGCTGTCGGGATCGCCGCAGAGCTTGGGGAGATCCCCGACGTCGAAACGGTTAACCCAGATTTCCCGGAAGGCGATGTCCCGGTGAATGAGCCAGCCGTGCAGGTCCTACGAAAAGCCATGACCGACGGCGTCGGCGTCGTGCGCGACGCGGATGGATTGAAAGCCGCGCTACGGGTCATTTCGCAGATCGAGGCGGAGGCTCGCACGGAAACGATGCGGAACATGACCGCCACGGCCACGTTGATTGCTGCGGCGGCGCTTGCGCGCGAGGAAAGCCGCGGGGGGCATTTCCGATCGGATTTCCCGGAGATGAACCCGAAACTGGCGGAGAGAACGAAAATCACGCTGGAGGAGGCGCTGAACATCCGCGCCGCTGCCTTGGAGGACTGACATGCTGCCCGATTTGCTGATCGAACCGATTGTCCGCGCCGCGCTGGTCGAAGACCTCTCGCCGATGGGCGACGCGACGACCAATGCGGTGATCCCGACGGGCAAAACCTATTCCGCGCGGCTGAAAGCGCGCGAAAATGGCGTGGTTTCGGGGATGCAGGTCGCGGCAATGGCGTTCCGGCTGGTCGATCCCACGCTGCGCGTGTCGATCCTGATCGCCGATGGTAAACCGTGCCAGGCGGGCGAGACGTTGCTGACGGTCGACGGATCGGCGGCCTCGATCTTGATGGCGGAGCGTGTGGCGCTGAATTTCGCAGGCCGCCTCAGCGGAATTGCCACGAAAACCGCAGGCTTTGTCGCGAAAACCGAAGGCACCAAGGCGCGTATCACCTGCACGCGGAAAACGACGCCGGGTCTGCGCGTTCTGGAGAAGGCCGCAGTGACCCATGGCGGCGGTTTTAACCATCGTTACGGACTGTCGGACGCGATCCTGATCAAGGATAACCATATCGCGGCGGCCGGTGGCGTGCGCGCGGTGCTGGAGGCTGCGAAAGCGGCGCGCAGCCATATGATGCGGATCGAGCTGGAAGTCGATACGCTGCGCCAGATGGAAGAAGCGCTGAAGATCGGCGGGGCCGATGTCATCCTGCTCGACAATATGGACAGCGCGGAACTTCGCGCGGCCGTGGCGCTGAATGCGGGCCGCGTGGTTCTGGAAGCTTCGGGCAACATGACGCTCGAGCGGATTGCCGAAGTGGCGGCGACCGGTGTGGATTACATCTCCTCCGGCGCGCTCACCCATTCGGCCCGGACGCTCGATCTGGGTCTCGATTTCTGAGAACTCAGCCGAGATAGTCTCTGAATTCGGCGCGCACGGCCTCATAGACCGAGCGTTTGAAGGGCACGATATTCTCGACCAGCTCGTCGAAGGGCATCCATTGCCAGACCGAAAATTCGGGATGGTCGGTCTCGATCTGTACCTGATCGTCGGAGCCGAGGAAGCGCATCAAGAACCATTTCTGCTCCTGCCCGCGCCAGCGACCGTTCCAGATATTCGGCACAAGATCATGCGGCAGGTCGTAGCGCACCCAATCGGAGGTTTTCGCGACGATTTCGACGAGATCGGGGTTCACCCCGGTCTCTTCTTCCAGCTCGCGTAGGGCTGCTTCTTTCGGCTTTTCGCCCTTGTCGATCCCGCCTTGCGGCATCTGCCAGGCCGGGCCGGGATTGTCGATGCGCTGGCCTGCGAACACGAGGCCAGCGGGGTTCATCAGCACGACGCCGACATTGCGGCGGTAAGGAAGTTTAACGATCTCTTCGGGGGTCATATGAAAAAGGGGCCCGAAGGCCCCTTCCCTCAATTCTGCTGCGTGTCGGATTTGCCATCGGCGCTCGGCGCTTCGGCCTTCTGCGTCGAGGCGGTGTCAGCCTGCGTCTCGGGGGCAATGGCCGAGAGGCCCTTGATCAGGTCGATCGCGTAGGACATCTGGAAATCTTCCATCCGGCGCTTCGCGGCCTCTTCGGCTTTCGCGCGCTCGTCCTCGGCCTGCTGCTTCTCGTCCTCGGTCATCGAGTCGTTGGTGATCGCACCCTTCAGATCGGCCTCGGAGGTCATCTTGCGGGCGTCGTCGCCTTCGGCAGCCGCTTTATCCTCGGATTTCGGCTGATCGGGCTGTGGCACGACCACGTCGGGGGCGATGCCCAGCGACTGGATCGAGCGACCCGACGGGGTGTAGTAGCGCGCGGTGGTCAGACGCATCGCGCCCTCGCCCTGGATCGGCATGACCGTCTGGACCGAGCCTTTACCGAAGCTCTTGGTGCCGACGACGATCGCGCGGTGATGATCCTGCAGCGCACCGGTCACGATTTCCGACGCCGAGGCCGAGCCACCGTTGATCAGCACGACGATCGGCTTGCCGTCGGCCATGTCGCCTGCGGTCGCGTTGAACCGCTCGCTATCCTGCGGGTTCCGGCCACGGGTGGAGACGATCTCGCCCTTGTCGAGGAACGCATCCGCCGTCTTGATCGCCTGCGTCAGCAGGCCGCCGGGGTTGTTGCGCAGATCGACGATGAAGCCATCGACCTTGTCCATGCCGCCGACTTCTTTCACCTGCTCCTTGATCGAGGATTCGAGGTTCGGGAAGGTCTGGTCGTTGAAAGTGGTGATGCGCAGGATGACGGTATCGCCGTCATGGCGGCCCTTCACGGCGGTCAGCTTGATCGTGTCGCGGGTCAGCGTGACGTCGAACGGATCCTGTTCGCCTTCGCGCACGATGGTCACGGTGATGTCCGAACCGACCGGCCCGCGCATCTTGTCCACCGCCTGATCGAGCGGGATACCCATCAGGGACTCGCCATCGACCGCGGTGATGAAATCGCCGGACTTGATGCCAGCCTCGGCCGCGGGCGTGCCGTCCATCGGAGAGACGACTTTCACGAAGCCGTCTTCCTGCGTGACCTCGATGCCGAGACCGCCGAAGGAGCCACGCGTCTGAACGCGCATATCGCTGTAATCGGAGGGCGGCAGGTAGCTGGAATGCGGATCGAGCGAGCTGAGCATGCCGTTGATCGCGGCTTCGATCAGCTTCTTGCTGTCCACCGGCTCAACGTAGTCCTGGCGGATTTTCTCGAAAATGTCGCCGAACAGGTCCAGCTGCTGGTAGACGGTCTCGTTGCGTTTCGTTTCTTCGGCCATCAGCGGCGCCGCGACTTGCGTGGACAAAAGTGCCCCCGCGAGCGTGCCGCCAACCGCTGCCATCATGAACTTTTTCATACTCAACCCTTGTCGTCTTTTGTCTGGATGAACCACGGCGTCGGGTCCACGGGCTTACCGCCCTCTCTCAGTTCCAAATAAAGCGTCTCGCTGCGATCTGCACCAGCGCCATCTGTCGCCGCCTGCACGAATTCCTTGCCGAATTCCTTCGCTCCCGGCTGAATTCCGCCCATCAAACCGATGGGCGTGCCCTTTGGCAGCACGTCTCCGACCTCACCATAGACGGTTCCGAGCCCCGCAAGAACCAGAAGATATCCATCTGCGGGTTCGAGAACCATCACATTTCCGTAGTCGAGCAACGGACCACGGTAGCGAATTGTCGCAGCCCAGGGCGTTGTGACCAGCGAGCCCGGCTCACTTGCGATCACGAGGCCGGGACGTTTGATCCCCGCGGCATCGGGCTCGTTGAAGCTCCGCAGAACCGAGCCGATCACCGGCAGATTCAGCGTGCCTTTCGCGCCCGCGAAATCGCCGCGCGGTGGGCCGATATCGTTTTCCATGTCGCTCAGGCCCGTCGCGAAACCTTCGAGCGTATCGGCGCTTTGCACCAGCGCGGTCAGCTCCTCGGGTTCTTCGAGATAGCGCTGCGGGAGTTTTTCGCGGCGTTCCGAGATCGCCTCGGACAGCGCGGTGCGCGCCTTGGTCACCGAAACCATCCCAGCTTCCAGCGTCTCGCGCGCGTTTTCCTGCAGCTTGCGCAGGGTCGCGATCTCCTCGAGGTGGACGCTCAGCTTCTGCGCCTCTTCCTGCAAGGCCGGCGCGACCGAAGACAGCACCATCCCCGAGCGGGCCGAGCCTTCGGGGCCCGAGGGATGCAGCAGCAGAAGCGGCCCGTCGGATTGCTGCATCGTCGACATCACGGCCAGAAGCCCGCCAAGCTCCTCGCGTTTCGCGTCGAACCCTTGCTTGATCTCGCGCTCGCGGATCGCGGCCCGGCGCAACCCGTCGCGCAGCGCGCTCAGCCCCTGTTCATAGGCGTGGATCGTTTTCGTCAGCGCCGCGATGCGATCCGATTTCGACTGCGCCGCATCGAGCGCAGTGATCGCTTTACGCAAATCGGCCGAGGCCTTGAGTGCGGCGTCGCCCGATCCTTCCGCCCAAAGCGGCCCGGCCGAGATCAGAAGAGCTGCGAGGGCGGCGCGGATCACGATACGATCAGGCTCTTTCCGGTCATTTCCTCGGGCTGCTCGATCTGCATCAGCTCCAGCAGCGTCGGCGCGAGATCCGCAAGCCGGCCTTCGCGCAGCTTGGCGCCCTCGGGTCCACCGACCAGTGAGACCGGAACGAGGTTCGTCGTATGCGCGGTATGCGGCCCGCCGGTTTCCGGATCGATCATGGTTTCGCAATTGCCGTGATCGGCGGTGATGATCATCGCGCCGCCCGCAGCCTCCAGCGCCTCGACGACGCGACCGATATCGTGGTCGATCTCTTCCACCGCAGCGATCGCGGCTTCCAGCGAGCCGGTATGGCCGACCATATCGGGATTGGCGTAGTTCACGATGATCAGGTCGTACCCGGTCTCGATCGCCTCGACGAATTTGTCGGTGACTTCCGGTGCGCTCATCTCGGGCTGCAGGTCATAGGTCGCGACCTTGGGCGATTTCGGCATGTAGCGGTCTTCGCCCTCCCACGGCTCTTCCTTGCCGCCGTTGAGGAAGAAGGTCACATGCGGATATTTCTCGGTCTCGGCGAGGTGAAACTGGCTAAGCCCTTGTTTCGAAATCCATTCGCCGAGCGTGTTGACGATCTCGCGCTTCGGATAGGCGGTCTTCATATAAGCGTTATGCTTGTCGGAATACTCGACCATCCCCAGCAGCGCCGCCCATTTCGGACGCGGGCCGGTTTCGAATTCCGAGAAGTCCGGCTCGCCGATCGCGCGCAGGATTTCGCGGGCTCGGTCGGCGCGGAAATTGAGACAGAAGAACCCGTCGCCATCCTTTGCGCCCTCGTAATCGCCGATCACGGTGGGTTTGATGAACTCGTCCATTTCCTTCTTGTCGTAGCTGGCCTCGACGGCGGCCACGGGGGTGTCGGCCCCCTGCCCTTTGCCGTTGATCATCGCGTCATAGGCAAGGCCCACGCGCTCCCAGCGGTTGTCGCGGTCCATCGCGTAATAGCGGCCATCGACGGTGACGACGGTGCAGCCGTCGGGCAGCCGGTCGCAGAGATCGCTCACGAACTTTTTGGCGCTATCGGGTGCCACGTCGCGCCCGTCGGTGATCGCGTGGATCAGCACGGGAACGCCCGCCTCCGAGACCATCTTCGCCGCAGCGAGCGTATGTTCGATATGACCATGCACGCCACCGTCCGAGATGACGCCCATCAGATGCGCGCGCCCGCCGCTCTCTTTCATCGTGTCGATGAAAGACAGGATCGCCTCGTTCTTGAAGAAAGACCCATCCTCGATCGCCAGATCGATCTGGCCCAGATCCATCGCCACCACCCGACCTGCGCCGATATTGGTGTGGCCGACCTCGGAATTGCCCATCTGACCGCTCGGCAGCCCGACATCGGGGCCGAAGGTCACCAGCGTCGATTTCGCCGGGTTGTTCCACAGAACGCGGTCGAGGTTCGGCGTATCGGCCAGCAGGGGCGCGTTTCCTTCGCGCTCCTTTCGCTCGCCAAAGCCATCGAGAATGCACAGGACGACGGGTTTCGGGCGGGTCATGGCGGCCTCCTAATCTGTTGCCCCCTCATACGCCTCGCAAGCCTTGGCGGCAACCGGGGGCGTGTGCGCCTCAGGCCTGGAACATGATCCGCCGGGCTTTCTTCTCATAGCTGAGAATTTCGGTCTGTCGCGTGGCCTCGATCAGCGTCGAGAGCGCTTCGTCGGGTTTGTTCATATAGCGTCGGCGCAGGTCCAGCACGACCGCGCCGCCATCCTGGATCACCCGCATCATAAGGTCGAGATAGTCGCCGATCGGGTAATGGAAACCGCAGGAAATCAGGCTGGTAACCAGATCGCCCGTGACCCCCTCCAGAGCATCCGGCTGCTTGACCGGGTTGAGCGTTTTGACCGCGCGGGCGCCATTGTCGCGCAGAAACGCCGCCGCCGCGTCGAGCGAGGCATAGCCCGCTCCGGTGTCGCTCCAGAAATGGTATTGCTCCGGGGTTTCCTCGATATCGATCAGGGTCACGGCGCAATCGTAATCCTTGATCAGCAGCGCGTCGTTGAGGCCCTGACCGCAGCCGATGTCGATCACATGGGTCGGGCGACGACCGGTTTCCTCGAGCGCCTTGCGCAGCGGGAGATACTCGGTGAAGACCTCGGCGAGCGCCCCGCGGAAAATCTCCTCGTTGCGGGCCTCGACTTCCTCCAGCGCGGGCCCCCTATCGCCGGCTTCCCAGGCCTTGCGCGCGGTGCCGGAAATCTGGCGCGTGCGCTGGAAGCCCATCAGCATCATCGCCTCGCGCGAAATGGACGCGCCGGAAATATTCATGTCGCGAAGTGTATTCATGGAGCCTGACCTGCTGGGCATTGTTTTCGAGCGCAGCGTAACGTCGCGGAGACGCTGCGCAAGCTATTGAAAACTGCACAATCTAAAGATGTGCTGATCAGACGCGGTGATAGGGCGTGCCGGCGATGATCTGTCCGGCGCGGTAGATCTGTTCGGTCAGCATGACGCGGGCCAGCATATGCGGCCAGACCATCTTGCCGAAGGAGATCGAGAACTCGGCGCGGCTGCGCAGGGACGGATCGATCCCGTCCGCGCCGCCGATCACGAAAGCCACGTCGCGGGCCTGATCGCGCCAGCCTTGCAGCTTGGTGGCAAATTCGGGCGATGAGATCAGGCTGCCGCGCTCGTCGAGCGTGACGATCACCGATCCGTCGGGAATTGCGCGGCTCAGCAAATCCGCCTCCGCGCTCTGCCCCAAGCCCTTCTTGTCTTCGACCTCAACGACGGAAGCCGGGCCGAGCCCGAAGGTGCGCCCGGATTTCTCGAAGCGTTTCAGGTAGTCGTCGATCAGCTCGCGTTCGGGCCCCTTGCGCAAGCGGCCCACCGCGCAGATCGTGATCTTCATGCAGCCGAACTCAGACGGGGGCGCCCGCAGGCATCCACATCTTTTCCAGCTGATAAAACTCGCGCACTTCCGGGCGGAAGACGTGAACGATGACGTCGGAGCTGTCGATCAGCACCCAGTCGCCCTGATCCTTGCCCTCGACTTTGCAAGCCCGGTCGAATTCGTGCTTCAGCCGCTCGGTCAGGTTCTCGGCGATGGCGCTGACCTGACGCGTGCTGCGCCCGGAACAGACAACCATATAGTCACCGATCGAGGACCGACCGCGCAGGTCGATGGTCACGATATCTTCGGCCTTGTCGTCTTCGAGGGAAGAGATGACGCGCGCGAGGATTTCTTCGCTCGTCGCTTCGGCATTGACGGCCCGTGTATTCATGGCCGCTGCCTTTGTGCCGGCATCACTCGGCACGATGGAAAGATGAGACAGGACATGGTCCTCCAGATGTTACGCACCGAAATGGCCCCGGCGCTGGACGTCCTCCGAAAATAGCATCCCGAAGGTTCAATTTCAATTTTCATGCGGCGAATTTTCGCTATGCGTTTCCGGCCCGGGTTGCAAGTCCAGTTGCGAACCTTCGAGCAAACGCACCTCGCGCTGCGGGAACGGGATCGAAATGCCGTTCGCCTTGAACGTATCCCACAATGCGAGAAACACCTGCCCGCGCACGTTCGTCAGCCCTTCGACGGGGTCCGTGATCCAGAACCGCAGAAGATAATCGATCGAACTGTCCCCGAACCCGGTCACGTGACACACGGTCGGTCGGTTCTTCAAAACGCGGGTCACAGATTGCGCGGCCTCCACCGCCAGCTTGCGCACCACGTGCGGGTCGTCGTGATAGGAGGTGCCGAAAGGCAGGTCGATCCGCACGAATTCATTGGAATGCGACCAGTTGACGACCTGCCCGGTGATCAGGTCTTCGTTCGGGATAAGGTATTCCTTGCCGTCGCGCGTAACGACCGAGACATAGCGCGCGCCCAGCGAATTGATCCAGCCGAAGGTCTCGCCAAGGCTGATCACGTCGCCGGGCTTGATCGATTTATCCAGCAGGATGATCACGCCCGAGACGAGGTTCGACACGACTTTCTGCAGACCGAAGCCAAGGCCGACGCCGATCGCACCCGACAGAACCGCAAGCCCGGTCAGGTCGAAGCCCACCGCCTTGATCCCGATGAACAGCGCCGCGCCATAGAGCAGAACCTGCATCACCTTGATGACCAGCTCCGACATCGAGGGGCTGATATCCTCGTTGGTGCGCAGCCGCACCGAGGTCTGCCCCGAGATGATCCGCGCGACCGACAGCAGGATCGTCGTCAGCACCAGCGCCTTGAGAACGCCGTAGGCTGTGATCCGGAAATCCCCGAATTCGACCGCCGTGCCGTTCAGGAGCCGCACGGTCTCGTCCCAAAGCCCGAGATAATAGAGCGTCACCCAGATCCACGCGCCCCAGCGCACGATGCGGCGCAGAAGCGCGTTGCGGATCAGTCGCGCGACGAGGCCCACGACCAGCCACGCCGTGACCAGCGTTGCCACCAGCACCACGAGGAAGCGCCAGGAATAAAAGCCCTTTGTCGCCTCGAGCACGAAGACCGACGCCCAGGCGAGAAGAACGAAGAGGAAGCCGCGCAGGCGTTGCCGGAACAGGATCAGCAGGCGCAATTGGCGGGTCGAAAGCTCGCGCCGACGTCCCCAGTCATCGACTTTCGGGGCAAGCCAGATCCGCCCGAGATGGGCCAGCGCAAAACATGCCGCAATGATCCCGAACTGCCAAAGCCGCGAGGGCAGCACGATCGAATTGAGGAAGATTTCGATCTGCGCCCAGATCGAAGCCAATATCTTGACGATGTCCCCATTCGCGAAATCCATGAAAATGACGTTAGCCCGGTTTTGCGATCAGTCCAAACACGGACTCTTCGATTGCCTCAGAGACGGATTCGCCGTATTTAGCGCCCCATGACACTCGTTTTCGACATGGATGACCGCGCCCGCCTCCGCGAGCGCTTCTACGGCGAAAGCCGCTCGGTGCTGGCACGACTTTGACGGCGCGCCGCCCTTGGGCGTTCGCGCCCGCATACCCATGTCCAAAATCAGCTATCCAAAGAAAGTGAGAGCCATGTCTGCTCCGAAGACCCTCTATGACAAGATCTGGGACGCGCATGTCGTGTCCGAAGACGAAGACGGCACCAGCCTGCTCTATATCGACCGTCACCTCGTCCACGAAGTGACCTCGCCGCAAGCCTTCGAAGGGCTGCGCATCGCGGGCCGCAAGGTGCGCGCGCCGGAGAAAACCATCGCCGTTCCGGATCACAACGTGCCGACCACGCTCGACCGCGCCAAGGGGATCGAGAACGAGGAAAGCCGGATTCAGGTCGACGCGCTCGACAAGAACGCCAAGGATTTCGGGGTGAACTATTACCCGGTCTCCGACGTGCGTCAGGGCATCGTGCACATCGTCGGCCCCGAACAGGGCTGGACCCTGCCGGGCATGACCGTCGTCTGCGGCGATAGCCACACCGCGACCCATGGCGCGTTCGGCGCGCTCGCCCACGGCATCGGCACTTCGGAAGTGGAGCACGTTCTGGCCACCCAGACGCTGATCCAGTCGAAGTCGAAGAACATGAAGGTCGAGATCACGGGCAAGCTGCGTCCGGGCGTCACCGCCAAGGACATCACGCTGTCGGTCATCGGCGCGACCGGCACCGCCGGCGGCACCGGCCATGTCATCGAATATTGCGGCGAAGCGATCCGCGATCTGTCGATGGAAGGCCGCATGACCGTCTGCAACATGGCGATCGAAGGCGGCGCGCGCGCAGGCCTGATCGCCCCGGACGAGAAGACGTTCGAGTATGTCAAAGGCCGGGCCCACGCTCCGAAAGGCGCGCAATGGGAGGCGGCTCTGCATTGGTGGAAGCAGCTCTACACCGATGAGGGCGCGCATTTCGACAAGGTCGTGACCATCAAGGCCGAAGAGATCGAACCGGTTGTGACCTGGGGCACCTCGCCCGAGGATGTGCTGCCGATCTCGGGCTCTGTCCCCGCGCCGGAGGACTTCAAAGGCGGCAAGGTCGAAGCGGCCAAGCGTGCGCTCGACTACATGGGCCTCGAAGCGGGCACCAAGCTGACCGACATCAAGATCGACGTGGTCTTCATCGGGTCCTGCACCAACGGCCGGATCGAGGATCTGCGCGCCGCCGCCGAAGTCGTCAAAGGCCGCAAGCTGGCCGATGGCGTCCGCGCGATGGTCGTGCCGGGCTCGGGCCTCGTGCGGGCGCAGGCGGAGGAAGAAGGTCTGGACAAGATCTTCCTCGACGCAGGCTTCGAATGGCGCATGGCGGGCTGCTCGATGTGTCTCGCGATGAACCCCGACCAGCTGGCCGAGGGCGAGCGTTGCGCGTCGACCTCGAACCGGAACTTCGAAGGGCGTCAGGGCTACAAGGGCCGCACCCATCTGATGAGCCCGGCCATGGCCGCCGCAGCTGCTGTCACCGGTCACCTGACCGATGTGCGCAAGCTGATGGAACTGGAAGACGCGTAAGGAGCGACGAGAATGGAAAAGTTCGAAAAAGTTACCGGGATCGCCGCCCCCATGCCGCTGGTCAATATCGACACCGATATGATCATCCCCAAGGGCTTCCTGAAGACGATCAAGCGCACCGGTCTCGGCGTGCATGCGTTCGACGAGATGCGTTACGACCGTCAGGGCAACGAGAACCCCGACTTCGTGCTCAACAAGCCGCAATATCGCGAAGCGCAGATCCTCGTGGTCGGCGACAACTTCGGCTGCGGCTCCTCGCGCGAGCACGCCCCGTGGGCGCTGGCCGATTTCGGCATCAAGGTGATCGTTTCGACCTCCTTCGCCGACATCTTCTACAACAACTCGTTCAAGAACGGGATGCTGCCGATCGTGCTTCCGCAGGAGCAGGTCGACATGCTGATGAAGGATGCCGAGAAGGGCTCGAACGCACGGATGACCGTCGATCTCGAGAACCAGGAGATCACGACCTCGGAAGGCGAGACGATCAAGTTCGACGTCGACGCCTTCAAGAAGCACTGCCTGCTCGAAGGTCTCGACGATATCGGCCTGACGCTGGAGAAGGCCGCGGCCATCGACACGTTCGAGACGCAGATGCATCAGGCGCGTCCCTGGGTGTAACCCGCGACGCTATCGCCACGTGGAAAGCCGCTCCGACCGGGGCGGCTTTTTACATGAGAGGGGGGGCGCGGGAACCCGGCGCCCATGGTAGGGTTCATCATTTGACGTAGATCGAGAGGATGATGCGATGCGCGTTTCGACCCTGTTTCTGGTGACCGGCCTCGTGCTGATCGTTCTCGGCGTTGCGGCCATCTCGAATCCCTTCGCGACCTCGCTGGCCCTGACCACCTTCGTCGGCATCTTGTTCCTGATCGCCGGGGTGGTGCAGGCGTGGCTCGCCTTCAACGACCGCGACGGGGCGCATCGGGCGTGGCATGCGCTGATCGCACTTCTCAACATCGTCGTTGGCGTCTGGCTGGTGGCGGATCCGATGTCGGGTACAGTGTCGCTCGCGGCGGTGGTCGGCGTGCTCTTCCTGTTGATGGGGGCGCTGCGCTTGCTCATCGGTCTGCGCCTTGCCGGACCGCGCCTGCGGTGGATGCTGGTCCTGTCGGGCGCGGTTTCGATCCTGATCGGCGTGCTGATCTTCTCCGCATTCGATCAGATAGCGACGCAAATCCTTGGACTATTGCTAGGAATCCAGTTGCTGGCGGATGGTGTCGGGCTTGCCGCACTTGGCTTTGCCAATCGCGACTCCTGAGGGTTTTTGAGGCGCTAACCCCTTGATCCACAAAATATGGTTTCGCCTCCTAGGTTGCCACATTTTTGCACCTTTGTTGATGCAATGTCGCACCAGGTCTTCCAAGAAAATGCCTTAATGCGGCACAGAGTCTGAAAACACTATTTGCTTGGATCGGGAACTTGGGCAAAATCATGGCAAGTTTGAGGCAGCGCGTCACAGTCGGCGCGCGTCTTGCGGGTAAAAGGATCGGCAATGTACCGCATCCGACCGCAGGGAAGGGTAGGGTAACTGTGTTCTCACGTCTCTCAGGGGCGCTTGTTCGCGCGATCCTCGTCGCGGTGGTGATCTGCACCCCCGCGCTCATTCTGCCTGATACAAGTAGTGACACCGCACAGATCGTGGCGCTTATGGCGCTGTTCGGTTTCGCGCTGACCCTTTTCGAATATGCTTCCGTTTATCCCGGCTTGATCGAGTTTCGCGATGCGCCGCCCTTCAACCGCATCCGCTTCATGTCGCTGTTCCTGACCGTTCTGCTGCTCTCGCTGGCGGTGCAGTCGCAATATCACGCCTCGACCCTGACCCGGCTGATCGAGGTTCTCGGCACCACGGTCGCAGGCTCCATCGATGTTCCTTACAGCCCCGTTCGCCTGCTGCAACTCGCGTTGCCGGCGGATGCCTCTCTGCATCAGGTCGCGCTGGTGCGCACCGCTGCGGGCATGGCCTACCTGATCTCGCTGCTGACCCTTGGCTATTTCGTCATCGTCATGCGGATCATGGGCTGGCCGCAGGCGCATACGAAATTCAACGTCTGGGTCAATCTGCCGACTTTCGACCCGACCGCAGGCGGCGACGTGGTCGAGCGTCTGCGCCGCGATTCCTGGTTCAACATTGCGCTGGGCTTCCTTTTGCCCTTCCTTATTCCAGCGGTGCTCAAACTCGTCTCGGTCAGTTTCGTGATCGTGACGCTCGAAGTGCCCCACACGATGATCTGGATGGTGACGGCATGGGCCTTCCTTCCCGCAAGCCTGTTCATGCGCGGCATCGCGCTGGCGCGGGTCGCGCAAATGATCGAAAACAAGCGTCTCGCTTCCGGGGCGAGCGACTACTTGCCGGCCTGATCGCGGCGTTCTTGGCGCTGCCCGCCGCGGCAGAGAGCCTGCGCTTGGCCACATGGGATGCCGGGCTGTCCCGCCGGGGTCCGGGGCTTTTGCTGAAAGATATCCGCAACGACACAGCGCAGGTTGCGGCTGTGACCCGCATCGTCGATGCGATCGCGCCGGATGTGCTTTTGCTGACCGGGATCGACTGGGACCATGACGGGCAGGCGCTGGCCGCGCTGAATGAGACTTTCGCGCAGCCCTATCCGCATCTCTTCGCGCCGCGTCCGAATAGCGGATGGCCGAGCGGGGCGGATTTAGACGGTAACGGCAAGCTTGGGGAAGCGCGCGATGCCCAAGGTTACGGACGGTTTCCGGGGCAGGGCGGTCTGGCGCTTCTGTCGCGTTACCCGATCGAGGCCGACCGCGCGCGCGATTTCTCCGCAATGCTGTGGAAGGACCTGCCTGACGGGCAAAGCGCAGGGGCGGACCTGTCGCCGGAGGCTTTGTCTGTTCAACGTCTCAGTTCGACCGCGCATTGGGATGTGCCGCTCAAACTGCCCTCGGGCGCGCCGCTGCATCTTCTGGCCTTCGCCGCAACGCCGCCGGTTTTCGATGGGTCGGAGGATCGCAATGGACGCCGCAATCGCGACGAGATCGCCTTTTGGCTGCGGTATCTGGATGGGGAACTCGACGCGCTGCCGCCCGAAGCGCCGGTGATCCTGCTAGGCGACGCCAATCTCGACCCGAAGGACGGGGAGGGACGGCGCGATGCGCTCGATCTGCTGCTGAACGGCCCGCATCTGCAAGACCCGCGGCCGCGCAGTGACGGCGCGAAGCTGGCCGCCGATCCCGCGCATGAAGGCGACCCGGGCCTCGATACCGCCGATTACGACGGGCCGGGCAATCTGCGGCTCGATTACGTTCTGCCGTCGATCGATCTGAAAGTGACGGAGGCGGGCGTCGTCTGGCCGAAGCCGGGCGCGCCCTTGGCGAAGGCGGCGCAAGCCGCCTCGCGTCACAAGATGGTGTGGGTGGACATCGCATTGCCCTGATCGGGTACGACCTTGAGGCCCCGGATATAGAGATGTTCGAACACCACGCGCTGCAGCGTCTTCGGCGTGAATTCCGGAAAGCGCGCGTGGAAATCGGTGCCGTCGATCTCGTGGCTCATGTCGAACAGGTAGCGCATTTCGCGCAGCTCGCGCGCCAGCTCCCATGCGGGCGAGGCAAGCAGTAGCGCCGTCCACGGGAATTTCTTGATCGAGATGTCGCGCCCCATCTGACTCGAGAATTCCTCGGCCAGTTCGCGCGCGGAGAACCGCGTGCCGGGAAAACCGAGATCGAGCAGCCCGGGCGTGTGATCTTCGGTCTCGGCCAGTTGCACGGCGATCCGGGTCATATCCTCGAGATCGGCATAGACGCGCTGTGCATCGGGCTTGCCGAGCGCGGTGATCTTGCCCTTGCGCAAATCCTTCAGCATCACCCGGTTCATCAGCGTGTCGGGCGACTCGGCATTCAGGAAATCGCCGCCGCGCAGGATCACCACCGAACGGCCCTCTTCGGCATGGGCGCGATAGCGCGCCTCCATCTCGGCGCGGATCTTGCCCTTGCGGGTGCAGGCGTGATGCGGGGTCGACGCGCTCCACGGCGACGGCTCGCGCCCGTAGACATAGACATTGCCCGGCACCATCACCGATGCCCCGCTGTCGCGCGAGGCGGCCAGAACCTGCTTGGTGATCTGGGGGATCTGGTTCGCCCAGTCGTGGTAGTTCGGCGGGTTCATCGCATTTACGATCCACCGCGCGCCGCGCGCTGCGATAGCCATGTCGGTGCCCCGGCGATAGCGATCGACGTCCCAGCCAGCGGCCCTGAAGGACCGTGCCGCAGCAGATCCGAACAAACCGCCCATTCCCAGGATCAATACCCTGCGATTCATTTCGCCCTCATGTGTCGTCTGCCTGCTCTAAACTCTAGCATGCGCTCATACGCGCGTAGGGGCCACTCGCCAACCACTCGATCCGCAAAAGCCCGCCGAAGACTCGGCAACCGCTTGCCGATCGTCCAGACACGGTTTCGCGACCTGTGCCGCTTGACCAAGGGGCGGGCAGGGGATACGCCCTTCGAGACCCTGTTTTCTTGGGAGATTATCCTCATGTCCAACCCCTCCATCCTCATCCTGCCCGGCGACGGGATCGGCCCCGAAGTCATGGCCGAGGTTCGCAAAGTCATCGACTGGTACGGTGCCAAGCGTGATCTCGCCTTCGACGTCAGCGAAGACCTCGTCGGTGGTGCGGCCTACGACAAGCACGGCGTGCCGCTGGCCGATGAGACGATGGCGAAGGCGCAGGAAGTGGACGCGGTTCTGCTCGGCGCCGTGGGCGGTCCGAAATACGACGTGCTCGATTTCTCTGTGAAGCCCGAGCGCGGTCTGCTGCGCCTGCGCAAGGAGATGGACCTGTTTGCCAACCTGCGCCCCGCGCAATGCTTCGATGCGCTGGCCGATTTCTCGTCTCTGAAGAAAGACGTGGTTGCAGGCCTCGACATCATGATCGTGCGCGAACTGACCTCGGGCGTCTATTTCGGCGAGCCGCGCGGCATCTTCGAAGAAGGCAACGAGCGTGTGGGCATCAACACCCAGCGCTACACCGAGTCCGAGATCGAGCGCGCCGCCCGCGCCGCGTTCGAGCTGGCGATGAAGCGCAACAAGAAGCTCTGCTCGATGGAGAAGGCCAACGTGATGGAGTCGGGCATCCTCTGGCGCGAGGTCGTGACCCGCGTCGGCGAGGAATATCCGGAAGTCGAACTGAGCCACATGTATGCGGATAACGGCGCGATGCAGCTCGTGCGCGCGCCCAAGCAGTTCGACGTGATCGTCACCGACAACCTGTTCGGCGACATCCTGTCCGACTGCGCGGCGATGCTGACCGGCTCGCTCGGGATGCTGCCCTCCGCGTCGCTCGGCGCGCCGATGGCGAACGGTCGCCCGAAAGCGATGTACGAGCCCGTGCACGGTTCGGCCCCCGACATTGCGGGGCAGGGCAAGGCCAACCCGATCGCCTGTATCCTCAGCTTCGCAATGGCGCTGCGCTACAGCTTCGATCAGGGCGACGAGGCGACCCGTCTGGAAACCGCGATCGAGAAAGTGCTGGCCGATGGCGTGCGCACCGCAGACCTGATGGGCCCCGAAGGCGGCACCCCGGTCTCGACCTCCGAGATGGGCGACAAGATCATCGAAGCGCTCGACGCCTCGCTCTGATCCACGAGACAAGTTTTGTGAAAGGCGCGGGCGCAAGCTCGCGCCTTTTTCATGCCGTGGCCTTGCAACTCCCGAACATCCGCTCAAGATGTGAGCGATAACACCGGGAGCCTCCCATGCCCGATTTCGGCGGAAAATCAAACGCACGCGGTGCGTCGCTCGGCCTGACCTCGATGGCGATTTTCGCCACGCATGACGTCATCATCAAACATCTGGGCCAGACCTACTCCCCGGTTCAGATCGTGTTCTTCGCGGCGCTCCTGTCTTTCCCGCTGCTCTCGGTGATCCTGCTCAACGACAAGCGCGGGGGAAGCCTGCGCCCGGTTCATCCCGGCTGGGTGGTCGGTCGGGTCTTTACCACCGTCGTCACCGGGCTTTGTGCGTTCTACGCCTTCTCGACCCTGCCGCTCGCGCAGGTCTATCCGCTCCTCTTCGCGATGCCGCTGCTGGTCACTGTCTTCTCGATCCCGATCCTGGGCGAGAAGGTCGGTATTCACCGCTGGGCCGCTGTCATCCTCGGCCTGATCGGCGTGGTGATCGTGGTGCGCCCCGGTCAGGCGGATCTCGCACCGGGCCACTTTGCGGCGATGACGGCGGCAGTCACCGGTTCGCTGGCGTCGGTGATCGTGCGCAAGATCGGCTCGGAGGAACGCTCCGTCGTGCTGCTGCTCTCGCCGCTTCTGGGCAATGTGATCGTCATGGCGATCCTTCTGCCCTTCGTCTGGCAGCCGCTTCAGATCGGAGATCTGGGCCTCATGGCGGTGATCGCGATCTTCGGCCTGACCGCCTCCTTCCTGCAAATCCTCGCCTATCGCGCGGGCGAGGCCGCCATCGTCGCGCCGATGCAATATTCGCAGATCCTCTGGGCGGTCTTTTACGGCTGGATCATCTTCCACGAGAGCGTGGACATCCCGACGCTTGTCGGCGCGGGCGTGGTGATCCTGTCTGGCATCTACATCGTCATTCGCGAGACGCGTGTCTCCGAGAACCAGCCGGTGCTGCGCACAAGGGGCCGGTCGGAAACCGTCACCGCCCCGCGATCGTCGCTTCTGGGCCGCGTTTTGGGCCTTCGTGCACGCAATTCAAGAAGCTGACTCAGACCCCCTTGCAAAACCCTGCACAAGCGGCTAATTCCCCGCCCACGGTCGGAGCGTAGCGCAGCCTGGTAGCGCACCTGCTTCGGGAGCAGGGGGTCGGAGGTTCGAATCCTCTCGCTCCGACCATTTTCCCGATTTCCCCTGATTTCTTTGCTTACAGCGATGTCGCTGGCCTTTCGGGCCGTGCTTTGGCACAACTTTCCCGAAGCAATGAAGGCGAGGCGAATGCAGGTCGAACCAACACCCCTCAGCGGCGTTCTTGTGATCACGCCGAAGCGATTCGGCGATCACCGCGGATTTTTCTCCGAGAGCTATTCGGCGAAGCGATTTGCCGAAGCCGGGATCGAGATCGAGTTCGTCCAAGACAACCATTCGGTCTCGGAGACCGTGGGCACGGTGCGCGGGTTACATTTTCAGGCCCCGCCGCACGCGCAGGCGAAGCTGGTGCGCTGCGGGCGCGGGCGGCTCTGGGATGTCGCGGTCGATATCCGCAAAGGTAGCCCGACCTACGGCCAGTGGTTCGGCACGGAGCTGAGCTTCGAGAACGGCAAGCAGCTGCTGATCCCGGCGGGCTTCGCGCATGGGTTCGTCACGCTCGAGCCGGGGACCGAGATCGTCTACAAATGCTCGGATTACTACGCGCCCGACTGCGAAGGCGCGATCCGCTGGGACGACCCGGATCTGGGCATAGATTGGCCGCTTTCCGCAGAAACAGAGCCTGTTTTGTCCGGCAAGGATGCCGAGGCACCGCTTTTCTCCGGGCTCAAAAGCCCCTTCAAATGGGAGGGCGCAGCATGAAGATCCTCGTCACCGGCGGCGCCGGATTCATCGGCTCCGCGGTTGTCCGTCTCGCCGTCTCGCGCGGCCATGAGGTGGTTAACCTCGACGCGCTGACCTATGCCGCCTGCCTCGAGAACGTCGCGCCTGTCGCGGGCAGCCCGCTCTACGCGTTTGAGCAGGCCGATATCCGCGATCCAGAGTCGCTGACGGCGATCTTCGCCCGCCACAAGCCCGATGCGGTGATGCATCTCGCCGCCGAAAGCCATGTGGATCGCTCGATCGACGGCCCCGGCGCCTTCATCGAGACAAACGTGATGGGCACCTACAACATGCTGCAAGCGGCGCGCAGCTTTTGGGAGGCCGAGGGCCGCCCCGAGAGCTTCCGCTTCCACCACATCTCCACCGACGAGGTCTATGGCACGCTCGGCCCCACGGGCCAGTTCACCGAAGAGACGCCCTACGCGCCGAACAGTCCCTATTCCGCCTCGAAAGCGGGCTCGGACCATCTCGTGCGCGCCTGGCACGAGACCTATGGCCTGCCGGTGGTGCTCACCAATTGTTCGAACAATTACGGCCCCTATCACTTCCCGGAAAAGCTGATCCCGGTCGTGATCCTGAACGCGCTCGCGGGCAAACCGCTGCCGATCTACGGCGACGGCTCGAACGTGCGCGATTGGCTCTATGTCGAGGATCACGCCGATGCGCTGCTCTTGGTGCTGGAGAAAGGCGCCTTGGGTCGCAGCTACAATATCGGCGGCGAGAACGAGCGGTCGAACCTCGAGCTCGTCCAGACGATCTGCACCATTCTCGACAAGCTGCGTCCGGGCGAGACGCTCTATGCCGATCTGATCACCTTCGTCACCGACCGCCCCGGCCACGATGCGCGCTACGCGATCGACCCGACCCGTATCCGCGAGGAGTTGGGCTGGCGGCCGAGCGTGACGGTGGAGGAAGGGCTCGAGCGCACCGTGCGCTGGTATCTCGAGAACGAAGACTGGTGGCGCCCGCTATTGGAGCGGCACGGCGTCGGCGAAAGGCTGGGCAAGGCATGATCCTCGTCTTCGGACAGACTGGTCAGGTCGCGCAGGAATTACAGCGCCTCATGCCCGATGCGGTATTTTGGGGCCGGAATAGGATCGATTTGCGTGATCCCGGCGCTACAGCAAAGGCGATCCGGGAGGCCAAACCCGAGGCCGTGATCAACGCCGCCGCCTATACGGCTGTCGACAAAGCTGAAGAAGAAGAGGCGCTAGCCCAGGTGGTCAACGGTGACGCGCCCGCGGCGATGGCCGAAGCCTGCCGTGACCTCGGCATTCCCGTCGTTCACATCTCCACCGATTACGTCTTCGACGGCTCGGGCGACGCGCCGTTCAAGCCCACCGATCTGACTGATCCGCTGGGCGCCTATGGCCGCACCAAGCTCGCAGGCGAAGAGGCGATCCGGGCGACGGGCAGCACTTTCGCCATCCTGCGCACGAGCTGGGTCTTCTCGGCCCATGGCGGGAACTTCGTGAAGACGATGCTGCGCCTGTCGGAAAGCCGCGATCATCTGACGATCGTCGCCGACCAGATCGGTGGACCGACACCGGCCAAGGCCATCGCCGAGGCTTGCCTGACCATCGCGGAGGAACTGCAGCGCGCGCCCGAGAAGAGCGGCGTTTACCATTTCTCAGGCTCTCCCGATGTAAGCTGGGCAGGCTTCGCACGAGAGATCTTCGCGCGGGCCGGGCGGGACGTGACGGTGGAGGATATCCCCACCGCCGATTATCCGACGCCCGCGAAACGGCCGCTCAATTCGCGCCTCGACTGCAGCGATCTGGCCGTGTTCGGCCTGAATAGACCCGATTGGAGATCGGGATTGGACGAGGTTTTGACCGAATTGGGGGCGATATGACGCGCAAAGGGATCATTCTGGCGGGCGGCTCGGGCACGCGGCTCTATCCGATCACGATGGGCGTCTCGAAGCAGCTTCTGCCGGTCTATGACAAGCCGATGATTTACTACCCGCTAACCACGCTGATGCTGGCGGGCATCCGTGAGATCGCGGTGATCACGACGCCGCATGATCAGGAGCAGTTCATTCGCACGCTCGGCGATGGCAGCCAATGGGGGCTGAGCCTCACCTATATCACGCAGCCCTCGCCCGACGGTCTGGCGCAGGCCTATCTTTTGGCCGAAGAGTTCCTCGCGGGCAGCCCTTCGGCGATGGTTCTGGGCGACAACATCTTCTTCGGCGCGGGGCTCGGCGAAATCCTGAAAGCGGCGAATGCGACCACAGATGGCGGCACCGTCTTCGGCTACCGCGTGCGCGATCCGGAGCGGTATGGCGTGGTGGATTTCGACGAGAGCGGCACCGTGCGCGCGATCATCGAGAAACCCGACGTGCCGCCCTCGCAATTCGCGGTGACGGGGCTCTATTTCCTCGACGAAACCGCGCCGGACCGCGCCAAGACGATCACGCCTTCCGCCCGTGGCGAGTTGGAGATCACGTCTCTTCTGGAAACCTACCTGCATGACGGCGCGCTCTCCGTTACCCAGATGGGCCGGGGCTTTGCCTGGCTCGACACCGGAACGCATGGCAGCCTGCTCGATGCGGGGAATTTCGTCCGCACGCTGGAGGAGCGGCAAGGCCTGCAAAGCGGCTCGCCCGACGAGATCGCCTTCGAGAAAGGCTGGATCAGTGCCGACGCACTCGCCGACCGCGCGAAGAAATTCGGCAAGAACAGCTATGGCGAATATTTGCTGCGCCTGATCGAGTAAGCGACCGTGGCGCGGGTGACGATCCTGATGGCGACATGCGATCCGGGTCCGGAACTGCGCGATCAGCTGGAAAGCCTCGCGGCGCAAACCCATCGGGATTGGCGTCTGATCGTCGGGGACGACAGCCGAAGCGATGCCGCGCGCGACGTCTTGGCGGAGCTCGCCCGCAGCCATGATGTGCAGATCGTGAGAGGCCCGCGGACCGGCGCGGGAGGGAATTTCCTGTCTCTGCTGCGGGGGATCGACAGCGCGCAGCAGGATTACATCGCCTTTTGTGATCAGGATGATGTCTGGCTGCCGGATCGGCTCGCGCGCGGGATTTCGAGTTTGGGCGAGGGGGAAGCTTCGCTTTATTGCAGCCGGACTTTGGTCTGCAACGCTGATCTGGGAGACCAGCATCTCTCCGTCCGACACACACGCCCACCGTCGTTCCGCAACGCACTGGTGCAGAATATCGCGGCGGGAAACACCATTCTTCTGAACCCGGCCGGGGCCGAACTGGCCATCTCTGCGGCGCGCGAACTGAGGGTCGTGCCGCGTCATGACTGGTGGCTCTATCAGCTGTTCACAGGGTGCGGCGCGCGGGTCATCTATGATGCGAAGCCCACACTTCTCTACCGCCAACACGGGGGTAACGCGGAAGGGACGAATGTCACAATGCGCGCCAAGCTCTCGCGACTCGGGCGCATGCTGTCCGGCGATTGGCGGTGCTGGATCGACGAGCAATGTGCGGCGCTTAACGCATCCGCACATCGGTTCACGCCGGAGAACCGAGCCGTTTTCGATCGCTTCGTGACGATGCGCGAGGCGGCTCTCCTGGCCCGCCTGACAAAATTCGCCCGGCTGAGGCTCTATCGCCAAAGCCGGGCGGCTACGCTGGCGCTTTGGATCGGGGCCGTGTTTCGGCGGATTTAGGGTCTTAAATCCGGAAGATCGGCTGCAACAAGCGCGGCAGAAGGCCCTTGAACTTCAGCGGTGCATCGGTGGCGGCGAGGCAGATGCAGACATCCTCCATCCCCGCGATCGGCGTGTGATCGAGATCGTCATCCGCCACTTCCACATCGCCGACGCCAAAGCGCCCGGTCTCGTCCGAGAACGACCCCTGCAGCACGAGCGTCAATTCCAGCCCGCCATGTGTGTGATCCGGCACCGCCATCCCCGGCGGAATGTACAGAAGCCGGGCCGACCCTTCTTTATCCTCGCTCAGGATGGCCTGCTTGATGCCGCCGCCCAAGGCCCGCCAGCGCGGACTGTCGGCGCCCATCGCCTCGACCACGGCGCCCGGATAGATTCCGGCACGCGCAGGTTGCTCAGCGACGATCACATCCTCGTCGTCCAACCCGTCAAACACACGTCGCCGCAAATCGTCGCTGGGGGCCATGCCTTTCAGGTCATCCAGAACCAGCCCGCCCGCCAGTTCCTCTGCTTCGAGCCGTGCGCGACACTCGTCGCACTGGCTCACATGCGCCGCCACGACCAGCGAAAACGCATGACCCAGCGAGCCGGTCGCGTAGGACCGAACCAACCAATCGGGCAAATGATGCGTAATCTCGGTCATTCTTCTCTCAGATCCCTTAACTCGTGTCTAAGCTTCTCCAGCGCCAGCCGGATCCGCGATTTAATCGTCCCAAGGGCGAGGCCCGTCGCCTCGCGTATTTCGGCCTGTGTGAGTTCGCCCACATAGGCCCGCTCGATGATCTCGCGCTGCGCTTCCGGCAGCGCCTCGATCGCTTCGCGCAGCTGCGCCGCTTCCTGTTCCAGCCCGATCGCCGCATCGGCCTCACGGGTTTCCCGCGTCTCGGCCTCGGCGATCAGCTCGTCTGGAACGGGCCGGGGCCGTCTTCGGATCACATCAATCTGCCGATTGCGCGCAATCCGGTAAATCCATGCCGAGGCGCGTGCCCGCGTCTCGTCGTAAAGATGCGCCTTCCGCCAGATCGTGAGCATCACGTCCTGAACCACATCCTCTGCCGCCGCCTGCGTCATGCCGGACCGCACCAGCATCCCCTTCAGTCGCGGCGAGAAGTGATCATAGAGCCGCGCGAAGGCCAGTTTGTCACGCTTGTCACGAACGGCGACGAGCCAATCGGTCTGCTCGCAAGCCGCCTCGGGCGTCGGTTTCGCTGATTTCCTGTCGTCCATTATCTTCCCGGCAAAGGCCTGACCCGCCGCGATTGGCGGGGTCCCTGTGGTGTCGAAGTTGATGGTCGCATCTCTCAGCATGTGACCGATACGCAGCTTATGAGATAGCGGTTCACATGCGATGCGAAAAAACTTCTGATCCAAACCGTAATATGCACCGTTACGCCTTCAAGAGCTTGGGAGAATTCGAATGTCATTTGATGCCCTGCATCCACATGCGCAACGCATCGCGATCATCGGATCCGGGATTTCCGGCCTGGCGGCGGCGTGGCAACTCGCTCCGCATAATCGCGTCACCATCTATGAGGCGGAGACGCGGCTTGGGGGGCATTCGCGCACGATCACTGCGGGGCGCAACGGCGATCAGCCGGTCGATACCGGGTTCATCGTGTTCAATTACGCGAATTATCCGCATCTGACGCGCCTGTTCTCCGAGCTCGACGTGCCGGTCGAGAAATCCGACATGAGCTTTGGCGTGACGATCGATCAGGGCCGGATCGAATATGCTTTGCGCGACTTGAACAGCCTCGTTGCGCAGAAGCGGAATTTGGCTCGGCCGGGCTTTCTGCGGATGGTCGCGGATATCGCGAAGTTCAACGCAAAGGCTGTCTCTGTTGCGCAAAGCGATGAGGTGACGATTGACGGCCTGCTGGACGAGTTGAACTTGGGCGAGTGGTTCCGGCGCTATTACCTGCTGCCGATCTGCGGGGCGATCTGGTCCACGCCTGCCGATCAGATCGGCGCGTTCCCCGCGAAAAGCCTGCTCCGCTTTTTCGAGAACCACGCGCTTTTGTCGGCGACCGGTCAGCACCAGTGGTGGACGGTCTCGGGCGGGTCAATCGAATATGTGAAGCGGCTCGAGGCTGCCCTGCGCCTGCGCGGTGTCGAATTCCGCACCGGCACCCCGGTCACCGCGATCGAGCGGCAGCGCAATTCAGTCACTATTTCGGCGGAAAAGGCCCTTCCGGATCAGTTCGACCAAGTCATCCTCGCCACCCATTCCGATCAGGCACTCAAGCTGCTGGCCAAGCCGACCCCGCAGGAAAAGGCTGCGCTTTCGGCGGTCCGCTATCAGCCCAACGACGTTTATCTGCATCGCGACGTGGCGCAGATGCCGCGCCGACGCGCTTGCTGGTCGAGCTGGGTCTATCAGGCGCAGACCCGCGCGAATGAGACGCGGCTTGGCGTGACCTATTGGATGAACAAACTGCAAAACATCCCCGAAAGCGATCCGCTTTTCGTCACGCTGAACCCCGATGCGCCGATTGCCGAGGAGACGATCTACGATCACGAGGTCTTCTGGCACCCGGTCTTCGATCGCGCAGCGATACAGGCGCAAGGCGAAATCCAGTCGATACAGGGACTGAATCGGACATGGTTCGCGGGCGCATGGCTCCGCCATGGTTTCCACGAGGATGGGTTTGCTTCGGCGGTTCGGGTGGCGCGCGAGCTCAATCGCGGGGCGCAGCCGCAGGTCGACTTCGAAAAGGTGCCCGCATGAGCGGCGAGTTCTGCCCCGGTCATACGGTTCATGCGCGGCGGGGCGCGATTTCCCACCAGTTCCGCTATCACGTCGACTACGTGATGATCGATCCCGACGCGCCGGGTCCGTGGCCGCGGATTTTCTCGCGCCGCGGACGCAACCTCGCGACGGTGCATGACAAGGATTACGGCGGGGCGCCCGGTCGCGGCGAGAGTGCTGCATGGGTCCGCAAACAGCTCTCGCGTCACGGTGCGCCAGAGATCGCGAAGCTGCGGCTTCTGACCCAGCCGAAGATTCTCGGGGCCGGGTTCAACCCGGTGAATTTCTGGCTGGCCTATGATGCGCAAGACGACCTGCGTGCCGTGATCGCGGAGGTGAACAATACCTTCGGCGATCGGCACTCTTATCTCTGCGCCACCCCTAATTTCGACCCTATTTCAGCGGAAACCGAGCTTCACGCTGCGAAAATCTTCTATGTCTCCCCGTTCCAAACCATTGCCGGGGAATACCGTTTTCGCTTCGACATCGGAGCCGAGCATATCCGCATCCGCATCGATCACCGCAATGGCGAGGAGGGCGTTGTCGCGACCCTCGCGACCCAACGCCGCAAACTGACTTCGGCGGCGCTTCTCGGCATGGCGCTGCGCCGTCCGCTCACCCCGATCCGCACGCTCGGCCTGATCTACTGGCAGGCCCTGCGACTCAAGCTCAAAGGCGCCCGCTACCTGTCGCGGCCCACACCCCCCAGCGAGGAGATCAGCCAATGATGCCTTTCCTGACCAACCGGATCCGCAGCGAATTCCTCGCGACCTGCGAGAAGATCGAGCAGGGGACGCTGCATCTGCGCCTGCCTGACGGCACCGTGCGCAGTTTCGGTCGCGGGGAGCCGCAAGCCGACATGGAAATCCGCGACTGGCAGGCCGTGGTGGCGATGGCGTCGCGCGGCGATGTCGGGCTGGGCGAGTCTTATATCGCGGGGTTGTGGGAGACGTCCTCGATCGAGGCGCTTCTCTCGCTCGCGCTGAAAAACCTCAAGGTCGTGGACGGCTACGCCTATGCGGGCTTCTGGTCGAATCTGAAGTTCCGCCTGATCGACCGGCTGATGCGCGCCAATTCGCTGCGCGGTGCATCGCGCAACATCCGGACGCATTACGACGTGGGCAACGAGTTTTACCAGCTCTGGCTGGACGAGGGGATGAGCTATTCCTCCGCTCTTTTCGCGCCGGGCGACAGCGATCTGCACCGCGCGCAGAACCGCAAGCTCGACCGCATTCTCGACCGTATGGGCGGCGGCGAGCGGGTGCTGGAGATTGGCTGTGGCTGGGGGCATTTCGCCGAACGCGCGGCCGAGCAGGGGCGTCATGTCACCGGGATCACGATCTCGCCCAGCCAGAAAGGTTACGCCGATGCGCGGCTCGACGGGCGCGCCGATATCCGGTTGCAGGACTATCGGCACACGCCCGGAAAATTCGACCATATCGTCTCGATCGAGATGATCGAAGCGGTCGGCGAGCGCTATTGGCCGAACTATTTCCAAACCGTGAAAGATCGCCTGGCGGAGGGAGGATCAGCGATGATTCAGGCCATAACAGTGTCTGATTCCTACTTCCCGAAATATCGCGAGACTTCCGATTTCATTCGGCAATACACTTTCCCGGGTGGCATGCTTCTGTCCGATGGGGTGATCCGCGATCAGGCGGCGAAGGCCGGGCTGGCGGTGAAGGAAAGCTTCGCCTTCGGGCAGGACTATGCCGAGACCTGTCGGCAATGGGCGACCCGTCTGAAAGAGCGCAGCGCGCGCGCGACCGAGCTTGGCTTCGGGCCGGAGTTCCTGCGCAACTGGTCCTATTATCTCGAAGCCTGTGCGGCGGCCTTTGCGGTCGGCCATACCGATGTGGTGCAGGTCCAACTGGCACATGCGAGGGCGTAACATGATGTTAAAATTGCTTTTCACCCTCGCGGTTCTGATCTTGGCGGCTGTCTTGATCCGGCACTTCTTCTTCTCTTTCCCGGCGCAAAAGTCGGCGGATTACGCGGCCGAAAGCCCGGAATTCGACATTCGCCGGGCGTTCGAGGGCCCTGTCGAGGCGCATGGCATGATCTACGGCCCCGACGGTCGCGTCACCTCGCGCTTCCGCGCCGTGATGACGGGGCGGTTCACCAATGATGGCGGCGTGATCGAGGAGGAGTTCGAATATGCCTCCGGTCGGCGCCAGAGCCGTGCCTGGAATATCCAGTTCGGGCCGAATGGCGAGATCAGCTCGACCGCCGACGATATCGAGGGGCGCGCCGAGATGGAGCAGTCGGGCAATGCGCTGCGGATGCGCTATCGGTTGCGGCTGCCCGAGGATGCGGGCGGCCACGTGCTCGACGTGACCGACTGGATTTACCTGATGCCGGACGGGACGCTGCTGAACCGGTCGCAGATGCGCAAATTCGGGATCAAGGTGGCCGAGCTCTTCGCCGTCATGCGCCCGATGACCGAACCGGCCGAGTGATCACTCGAAGCAGCTTGCGCGCCCGTCCTTCTGGATCGTCGCCGCGCCGTCCATGATGGACTGCGCGCGGCGCGACAGAAAGCTGCCGGGCTTCGCCGCCGAACGGTCCTTCGGGTCGGGCAGGACGCCCGCGATCAACGCGGATTGGCGGGCGCTCAACTTGTCGGGGGTGGTGCGGAAATAGCGATGCGCGGCAGCATCGACGCCAAACGCGCCTTCGTCGAATTCAGCGACGTTAAGATAGATTTCCAAAATCCGCTTCTTGCCCCAGATCGCCTCGGCCAGCGGCGTCATCGACGCCTCAAGCGCCTTGCGCAGCCAGTTTCGGCCCTGCCAGAGGAACACGTTCTTCACGGTCTGCTGGGTGATCGTCGAGGCACCGCGATTGGCGCCCTCGTCGATTGCCTTGCGGATCGCGCGCATGTCGAATCCCCAGTGGTTGCAGAAATTCGCGTCCTCCGCGGCGACGACAGAGCGAGCGAGCACAGGCGCGATATCCTCGATCGGCACCCATTTCTGATCGACGGCACCAAGACGCTGGCGTTCGCTCCACATCGTCCAGGTGGTCGGCGGATTAACGAATTTGAACAGGACCATCAGCACAAGCACCAGCGCAACGAGACCCATCACGCCCCGCAGCGCCCATTTCAGGGCGGTGCGGAAAGGCGCGCGCATGCTGCTGGAAACGCTCGATTTCGTGCTGCGTTTGGCGGGTTTGCGGCCCGATTTTTTCTTGCTCTTAGCCATGTGCGTATAAGTCACAGCGTGCCCCGAAGGGTCAAGCGACAAGCAGCGCCAATTCCGGTCCGCGCGCGACCTGTCGCGCCGTTACCATGGTTTCGATCGGCGCATCTGACACCTGCTTCCACGCGGTGCGTATCTCGCGCGCGATACCGTGGTCGTCTTCAAGGACGACGTTGCCGGGAAACAGGCTCTCGGTCGGCGCGCCCTCGGCCATGAGGATGTGATGGCGCGCGAAAAGCAGGTGGCGGTATTGCACGCGCGGGCGCGGAGCCACCCGAATGCTCTTGCCGTTCACGAGGTGCTTGGCGGCGACCAGAACTTCGCTATGGGCGCAGGCGATCTCGGCGCGCCAGCCGCGCAGCAACATCCGATGTTGTTGAGACACGTAAAGAGCGCGTCGATTTCCCATAGCCCCCGGCGCGAACCGGATCGGCGCATAGGCTCCGACGCCGCGACAGACCCGACCACCCGTCCAAAGAAGAGGCTGCGGCCCGTCGTCCTCGGTCATGACAAGATCGCCCGCCTTGAGCCGCTCCACCGGTCGCGGCCCGTCAGGCGTGTCGATCCGCGTCCCGGCGAGGAAACATTCCGGCCCCAGATCGCCGACCGGCGCCTGGGTGCTCTGCGTGACATAGGTGGAGCTGATGAAGGTCGCGTTGTGGAGGATCGTGCCATCGGACGGCGTGAACACCGCGCGCCCGTCGCTCAGGTAGAACGTGTCGCCAGTAATCGTCTCTTGCACGCCGTTCGGACGCTCGATGGTAATCGTATCGCCGCGCCAGACATCAGTGACGCGCTGGCCGTCGATCGTGTCGCGGGCGCTGTTGCTGCTGGAAATCCAATTGTCGTTATTCCTATCGACAATCGCGAGGGTCGTCGGTGTCAGCGCCGTCCCCGCAGGGGGCGGATTGCCCGGATCCATGATGTAGAACTGGTCGTAATAGGTTGCCATTTTTGCTGCTCGAGTAACGTTATTATAAATTATTCGTTACTTGGTAAGCAGAGATCAGGGCGACACAAAGGCGCCTGTGGGGCGCAAAGTTAACTACGGGTTAAAGAGTGACATCCCGGTCACAGCGGGTTTAGAGGGCAGAGGGGCCCACCATCCGCGCGAGATTTCCGGTGGCACCTTCGGTGATTTCCTCGCCGGTAAAGGCCGTGGTGCCGCCCGAAGACAGGGCGGATTCGAGCCGTTCGTGGAAATCTTCCGGCAGCGGAATTTGCAGCACGCGACCGCGCGCGTGGCCTAGGGTATTCATCCGGTCGAGGACCTCTGCAGCGGTCCCCTTCTTAAGCAAGATGAACACAGCCGAGCCGCCTTGCGGCAGGCTCTCGCCCGCTTCGCGCAGGAAAGAGTCGTTCAACCCGAGGTCGGTGAACTTGCCGGACACAGCGCCCGCGCCCGCACCGATTGCCGCGCCGACGACCGGCGACAGGAAGACGAGACCCAGCAGCCCGCCCCAGACAGCGCCGCCGATCGCGCCGAGGGCCATCGTGTTGCTGTTTTCATGAACGTTAATCTCGCCGCTTTCGTCGCGGGTCACGACAACAATGTCCTGCGACCGGAAAAATCCTTCTTTTTCCAGTGCTCTGAGTTCCTCGCGCGTCGCGAAGCCCGCGGCCTCGGTTTCATGCGCCATCACCAACAGTTCGGACATCGTTACCTCCAGACAGAACAAAGGGCGAAGCATGTGCTTCGCCCTCTGAAACGGTTCCGTAGGGGAAAGAGTTCCCTTATTCCGCCGGCATCGCCTGCGGTTCGTCGCTGAGCGGGTAGGACAGATGCGCCAGCATCTCCTTCGGGCAGACCTGCAGGAAGTTCGCCTTCTCGGTCTCCCAGTGCTGGAGAATATCGGCGCCTTTGCGCGATCCCGTTTCGGCGACGTGACGCTCGATCAGGCCTTTCAGCTCGGCTTCCCAATGCTCGTGGCCCAGCCCGCAGGTGACGAGGCTTTCGAGGTTGATCAGCTCTTCCGCCGTGTTGTCCGGATCGTAGAGATAGGCCATGCCGCCCGTCATGCCCGCACCGAAGTTCGGGCCGATCGAGCCGAGGATCACCGCGACGCCGCCGGTCATGTATTCACAGCCGTTGGAGCCGCAGCCCTCGATCACCACTTTCGCACCCGAGTTGCGCACCGCGAAGCGCTCGCCTGCGCGGCCTGCCGCGAACAGGTGACCCTCGGTCGCGCCGTAAAGCACGGTGTTGCCGATGATCGTGTTCTCGGAGGCGACCAGCGGCGAGGCCATCGGCGGACGCACGACGATCATGCCGCCCGAGAGACCCTTGCCGACATAGTCGTTGGCATCGCCCGACACTTCGATCTTCAGACCCGGGGCCGCAAAAGCGCCCAGCGACTGACCGCAGGAACCGGTCAGCTTCACCGTCAGGTGGTCCGACTGCAGCGCGTTGCGCATCCCGAAGTTCTTCACGATATGGCTCGAAGCGCGCGTCCCGATGGTGCGCAGCGTGTTGCGCACCGCGTAGGAAAGCTGCATCTTCTCGCCTTCCTCGAAGAAGCGATGACCATCCTTGATGATCTCCGCATCCAGCGTATCCGAGACCCAGTTACGCGGCTTCGAACGGTCGTAGACGATCTTGTCCCAGCCATCGACGGTGATCAGGAGCGGATTGAGGTCAAGATCGTCGAGATGGGCCGAGCCGCGGCTCACCTGGCTGAGAAGATCGGCGCGACCGATCACCTCGTCGAGCGAACGCGCCCCGATCGAGGCGAGGATTTCGCGCACTTCCTGGGCGTAGAAGGTGATGAGGTTCACCACCTTGTCCGCCGTGCCGGTGAACTTGGCGCGCAGCTCCGGGTCCTGCGTGCAGACGCCAACCGGGCAGGTGTTCGACTGACACTGACGAACCATGATGCAGCCCATCGCGATCAGGGCGGCGGTGCCGATGCCGTATTCCTCGGCCCCCATCATCGCGGCCATCACGATATCGCGGCCCGTGCGCAGACCGCCGTCGGTCCGCAGGGTGACGCGTTCGCGCAGGTTGTTCATCGCGAGCACCTGATGCGCCTCGGTCAGACCCATCTCCCACGGGAGACCGGCATATTTGATCGAGGTCGCGGGCGATGCGCCCGTGCCGCCGTTGTGGCCCGAGATCAGGATGATGTCGGCCTTCGCCTTCGCGACACCGGCCGCGATCGTGCCGACGCCCGAGGACGCCACCAGCTTCACCGTCACTTTGACCTTCGGGTTGATCTGCTTGAGGTCGTAGATCAGCTGCGCAAGGTCTTCGATCGAGTAGATGTCGTGGTGCGGTGGCGGCGAGATCAGGGTCACGCCCTTGGTCGAGTGCCGCAGACGCGCGATCAGATCGGTGACCTTCATCCCCGGAAGCTGGCCGCCCTCGCCGGGCTTCGCGCCCTGAGCGACCTTGATCTCAAGCTCTTCGCAGTGGTTGAGGTATTCGGCGGTCACACCGAAACGACCCGAAGCCACCTGCTTGATCTTCGCCGACGGGTTGTCGCCATTGGGTTCGGGCACGAAATGCGCCGGATCCTCGCCGCCTTCCCCCGAGTCCGACTTCGCGCCGATCCGGTTCATCGCGACGTTCAAGAGCTTGTGCGCCTCGGGCGACAGCGCCCCCAGCGACATGCCCGGCGTCACGAAGCGCTTGCGGATCGAGGTGATCGACTCGACCTCTTCGATCGGCACCGGCTTGCCCAGCGATTTGATATCCAGCATGTCGCGGATATGGATCGGCGGGTTCGCCCGCATCATCGAGCTGTATTGCTTCCACAGATCGTAGCTCGCGCGGTTACAGGCCGATTGCAGCATGTGCATCGACTGCGCACCCCAGGCATGGGACTCGCCGGTGCGGCGGGCCTTGTAGAAGCCGCCGATCGGGAGCACGTCCTGACCGCCCTTCCAGCCTTTCGCGTGCACACCTTCCAGCGCGTGCTGGATGCCGTGCAGACCGATGCCGGAGATACGGCTGTGCATGCCGGGGAAGTATTCCGCGACCATCGCGCGCGACAGACCCACGGCTTCGAAGTTCAGACCGCCGCGATAGGAGGAAATCACCGAGATCCCCATCTTCGACATGATCTTCAGCAGGCCGGCGTCGATCGCATCGCGATACTTGCGCATCGCGTCGACGAGCGTGCCGCCCAGCAGGCCGCGGTCGATCCGGTCGGCCAGCGTGTCCTGCGCGAGATAGGCGTTCACCGTGGTCGCACCCGAGCCGATCAGCACCGCGAAGTAATGCGGGTCGATACATTCCGCCGAGCGCACGTTGATCGAGCAGAAGGTCCGCAGGCCTTTCTGCGTCAGCCAGCTATGCACGGCCGAGGTCGCGAGGATCATCGGCATCGCGACCTTGTCCTCGTCCTGCTCTTCATCGCTCAGCACGATGTGGAGCGCACCCGAGCGCACCGCATCCTCGGCTTCCTGACGGATCCGGGTCAGACCTTCGCGCAGCGCATTCTGATCGGCATTGGCCGGGAAGGTGCAGTCGATGATCGTCACCTGCTCGCCGAATTCGTTGAGCATGTGATCGAACTCGGAATTCGCGAGGAACGGGCTTTCGAGAATCCAGATCTCGGTCTGCGAGCTATCCTCGTCGAGCACGTTCTTGAGGTTGCCGAACCGCGTCTTGAGCGACATCACCCGGCTTTCGCGAAGAGAGTCGATCGGCGGGTTAGTCACCTGGCTGAAGTTCTGACGGAAGAAATGGCTCAGGGGGCGGTATTGCTTGGACAGAACCGCAGGCGGCGTGTCGTCGCCCATCGAGGCGATGGCTTCCTTGCCGTCCTCGGCCATCGGCGCGAGGATCTGTTCGATCTCTTCAACCGAATAGCCAGCCGCGACCTGACGCTTGCGCAGCTCACCGCCCGAGAATTTCGGGTTTTCCGGCACGTCCACGAGGATCGCGTTCAGATCGGTGACCTTGCCGACCCATTCGCCGAAGGGCTGGGCGGCGGCCAGTTTGTCCTTGATTTCGGTGTCGTGGTAGAGCTTGCCCTCGCGCATATCGACCGCGATCATCTGACCCGGACCAAGTGCGCCTTTCTCGACAACGCTCGCCTCGTCGACCGGCACCATACCGGCTTCCGAGCCCGCGATCAGAACGCCGTCGCCGGTGATGACATAGCGCAGCGGGCGCAGGCCGTTACGGTCGAGACCGCCGCAGACCCAACGACCATCGGTCATCGCGAGCGCGGCGGGGCCGTCCCACGGCTCCATCACGGCATTGCAATAGGCATACATGTCCTGCCACGCGGAGGGCATCGTGTCGGTGGATTTCGACCACGGCTCAGGGACGAGCATGGTCTTCACCATCGGCGCGTTGCGGCCCGAACGGACCATCAGTTCGAACACCGCATCGAGCGCGCCGGAGTCGGACGCCCCCGCCGGGATGATCGGCTTGATGTCTTCGGCGCTGTCGCCAAAGGCCGAGGAGGCCATGCGGATTTCATGGCTCTTCATCCAGTTGGTGTTGCCCTTGATCGTGTTGATCTCGCCGTTATGCGCCAGCATCCGGAAGGGCTGCGCTAGCCACCATTGCGGGAAGGTGTTGGTGGAATAGCGCTGGTGATAGATCGCGAAGGCGGACTCGAAGCGCTCGTCCTTCAGGTCGGGATAGAATTCCGCGACCTGCTCGGCGAGCATCATGCCCTTGTAGATGATCGAGCGGCACGAAAGCGAGCACATGTAGAGCCCGTTGATCTGCGCCGCGATCGCCGCTTTCTCGATGCGGCGACGGATGATGTAAAGCTCGCGCTCGAACTGCTCCTCGTCGATATCCTTGTCGTTACGGATCAGGATCTGCTCGATCTCGGGGCGGGTCGAATTGGCCTTCTCGCCCAGCACTTCGGTGTTCACCGGAACGTGGCGCCAGCCGTAGATGTAGTGACCCATCCGCAGAACTTCGGATTCCACGATCGTGCGGCAGCGCTCCTGCGCGCCGAAATCGGTGCGCGGCAGGAAGACCTGACCGACGGCGACCATTTTCTCCATGTCCGGCTCGTGGCCGGTGCGGCGGATCTGGTCATAGAAGAAGGGGGCGGGGATCTGGACGTGGATGCCCGCGCCGTCGCCGGTCTTGCCGTCAGCATCCACGGCACCGCGGTGCCAGATCGCCTTCAGCGCGTCGATGCCGTTCTCCACGACGCGGCGCGAGGCCTTACCGTCGATCGACACCACGAGACCGACGCCGCAGGACGCCTTCTCGTCTTCTTCCTTCCACAGTGAATTCTCGTTCATCCACTGGCGTTTCGCTTCCTCGGCGGCCACCCAGGCTTCGTCATATTTGGTCATTGCAGTGCCTCCTTGGAGAAAGAGCGGGAAAGGGGGGCGAGGCTGACTTGCGTGGGCCGAAGATCGGCCTGCGTCATCATCAGGTCGCAGTCATATTCGGGCGTCTCGGTCGAGAAACCGGGATCGCCGGGAAAGTCGAAGCGCACGGGGCTGTCGTCATAGCTCACGACGTCGCCCTGATCGTTCTCGAACCGCTCCGCGCCGCTGAAGAACACGCGATATTTGCGCGAGATATATTGCGTGCCGGTGCGGGTCGCGACGGTCTGGCCGTTCTGGTCATCCTCGCGCAGATCGAAGGTGATCGTCTCGAGCGGGACCTCGTCGATGCTGACAGACTTGCCCGTGAGGGTATCGCTGCCGACATAGCGACGCAGACCCCGGTAATTCGAGCGCGTGACGAAATCGTAATCGTCCTTGCCGTCCGACAGGAGCGCCGAGAACGAGGGGGCATCCTTCGACGCGCCCGGATCGAAGACTTCGATCTCACCGGTATCGGTCGACACGCTTTCAAGCCAGCGCGTCTCGGCATCGATATGGCTCAGGTAGTAAATGCCCTCGCCATCGGCAAAGGCGGTCCACAGATCGCCCTCCGGATCGGCGGCGCAGCGGTAGTAATTGGCGACCTGACAGTTATGCATCTGCACGGTCATGAAGACCTCGCAGCCCTGCGGCGGCGTGAAATCCGCGGCATGCGCCGGCAGGGCGCTGAACAGCCCCCCGCAGATCGCCATGCCGAGAAAATTCGACCGCATCGCATACATTCCTTTTCAGATCGGCAGGGCGCGGATCACTCCGCCGCCACAGCCGCCACGTTTTCGAGATAGCGCAGGATCGAGCCCGCCGCTTCGCGCCCGTCGCGGATCGCCCAGACGACGAGGCTTGCGCCGCGCACGATGTCGCCGACCGCGTAGACGCCGGGGATCGAGGTCGCGTGGGTGCCGAATTCGGCCTTCACGGTGCCCCAGCGGGTGGTCTCCAGATCGTCGGCCTCCCAAGCGCCGGGCAGGTCCTCCGGCTCGAAGCCGAGCGCCTTGATCACCAGATCGGCCTCTTCGTCATAGATGCCGCCTTCGATCTTCTCGGGGCTCTGACGGCCGGACGCATCCGGCGCGCCCAGACGCATCTGCTGCACCGAGCAGTTGGTGACCGGGTTGCCCGAGAAGGCCGCGGGGGCGGAGAGCCAGACGAATTCCACGCCCTCTTCCTCGGCGTTCTGCACTTCGCGCTGCGAGCCCGGCATGTTGGCCCGGTCGCGGCGATAGAGACATTTCACCGATTTGGCGCCCTGACGGATCGCGGTACGCACGCAGTCCATCGCGGTGTCGCCGCCGCCGATGACGATGACGCGCTTGCCTTCCGCGTTCAGCGTACCGTCTTCGAACTCGGCCACGTCGTCGCCGAAGCTCTTGCGGTTCGAGGCGGTGAGATAGTCGATCGCGCGCACGATGCCAGCGGCGTCTGCGCCCTCGTCGGTCAGTTCGCGCGTCTTGTAGACACCCGTCGCGATCAGCACCGCGTCATGCTTGCCGCGGATCGCGTCAAAGGAAATATCGGTGCCGACATTGCAGTTCAGCACGAATTCGACGCCGCCATCTTCCAGCTGCTTCACGCGCTGCATGACGATGTCTTTCTCCAGCTTGAAGCCGGGGATGCCATAGGTCATCAGCCCGCCCGCGCGGTCATAACGGTCATAGACCGTGACCTGCACGCCAGCGCGACGCAGCGCGTCGGCGGCCGCCAGACCCCCCGGGCCCGCGCCGATGATGCCGACGCTTTCGGCGCGCTCGGTCGCCGGTTTGATCGGCTTGACCCAGCCCATGTCGAAGGCGGTGTCGGTGATGTATTTCTCGACTGCGCCGATGGTGACGGTGCCGTGGCCCGACTGTTCGATCACGCAGTTGCCTTCGCACAGACGGTCCTGCGGGCAGATGCGGCCGCAGATTTCCGGGAAGGTGTTGGTGGCCTGCGACATCTCGTAGGCTTCCTGCAAACGGCCTTCCGCGGTCAGGCGGAGCCAGTCGGGGATGTTGTTATGGAGCGGGCAATGCGTGTGGCAGTAGGGCACGCCGCACTGGCTGCAGCGGCTCGCCTGCTCGGCAGCCTTCTCGGCCGCGTATTCGCGATAGATTTCGTTGAAATCATGGGAGCGCACGTTCGCGTCGCGCTTCTGAGGCATCTCTTTCGCCGTCTTGACGAACTTGAGCATCGGTTGCTTGGCCATTGTGGCGCCTCCCTAGAAAACCGGTGGGTGCGCATGACTACACCGCCTGCCACAGCAATAAAAGTAAGCAAGGCTGACCTAAATGTGCATTTTTTGCGAGAGGCGCACGAGAAGGTACCTCAAATTCGCCCAAAATAGGTCAGCTTCGTTTACTTTATCGCTGCTTCACCCTGATTTTCCTGAGGATGACGCGCCGCCAAAAAGCGATTCGCCTTCGTCAGCCTAGCACACCGACCGCCGCAAGGCTCAGCAGAAGCCCGCCGAAGATGATCCGGTAGATCGCGAAGATGGTGAAACGGTGCCCCTGAATATAGCCAAGGAGCCATTTCACCGCGACCAAGGCCGTGACGGTCGAGACGACGAAAGCGATGCCGAGCCCGGCCCAATCCTCGTTGCCGCCGGTCCCGTCCTTGAGCTGCTTGAGCAATTCGTAACCGCTCGCCGCGTACATGGTGGGAATGCCGACGAGGAAGGCGAATTCGGTCGCCGCCGCGCGGTTCGAGGTGCCCAGGAGCATCGCCACGAAAATCGTCGTGGCCGAGCGCGAAGTGCCCGGAAAGACCCCGGCCACGATCTGCGCAATCCCGACCGCGATCGCGACGCGCCAGAAGATCTGGCTGTTATCGGCCTGCCGATCCGCGACGCGTTCCGCAAACAGCATCCAGAAACCGCCGATCACCAGCGCCCAGGCGACGGGCTGGATCGTTGTCGGCAGCTCGAAGCCCATCTTCTTCACGATCAGGCCGAGAACGGCGGTGATCAGGAAGGCGACGGTCAGCTTTGCGAGATAGTCGCGGTTCTCCGGATTGCGCCAGTTGAACAGCAGCTCCATCAGGCGACGCCAGTAGATCAGCGTCACCGCAAGGATCGCCCCGGCCTGAATGACGATGTTGTAGGTATCCGAGCGCGTGCCAAGCCAATGTTCGGCCAGGATCAGGTGGCCAGTGCTCGAAATCGGGAGAAACTCGGTGATCCCTTCGATCACACCGAGCAGAACGTCGTTCAGATAGCTCAAGAAATACCGCCTAGGTCAGAGAGGCGCCGCAAGCGGCACCGGGGAGGAAGGAGGGGGTTATGTCTTGCGAAGGTTCTTCGCCGAAGCTTTGATATCGTCATATTGCCCACCGGGGCGGAAGCGCCACAGGTAGCCGGGCATCACCGCTTCCATTGCCATAGGCTGGATTCCGAGATCGGAGAAGCCTTTCGCGCCCTCGGACACGACATTGTCAGCTTGCAGGTTCTTAACCTGATCGCGCGTGAGAATGCGGTTCGTGAACAGACCGCCGGTGACCGCCTGACCCAGATCGAAGACGCCGCCGAGGATGCTTGCGACCCAGCGGGGCAGCGACAGCACGAGACGACGACGGTGAATCACCGTCAGCATCTGCTTCATCAGGTCGTGGAACGTCTCCACATCCGGCCCGCCGAGCTCATAGATGCCGGGCGAGACTTCCCCATCCGCCGCCATCACGGCGACCTTCGCGACATCATCGACGAAGACCGGCTGGAATTTCGTGTGACCACCCGTGATCGGAAGGATTGGGGTGAAGCGCGACATCGAGGCGAACTTGTTGAAGAAGCCGTCCTCGTTGCCGAAAATAATGGAGGGACGCAGGATCACGGCCTGCGGATAGGCATCCAGCACCGCTTTCTCGCCTGCGGCCTTGGAGCGGGCATATTCGCTCTCGCTGTCCGGATTGGCGCCGATGGCCGAGATCTGCACCAGTTTCGGCACATCCATTTCTGCAGCGATACGCGCCACGCGGCCTGCACCTTCGGCTTGCACGGCGCCGAACTTGTTCTTGCCTTCATTGACGAGAATACCGACGCAATTGAGCACCGCATCCGCGCCCTGCATCGCCGCGCGCACGCTGGCATCGTCGCGAATGTTGCAGAAGACCGGCTCGACTTGCCCGACCGCACCATAGGGTTTGACGAAAAGCGCCTCGTTCGGACGCCGGACCGCAACGCGAATCCGCCAACCGTCCTTTGCCATGCGCTGCGCGATATAGCGCCCGACGAACCCCGAACCGCCGTAGATCGTAACCAGCTTGGACATGGGCAGAGGCCTTTCCTTGCAAGAATTTCGTTCTTTGATTACCGCCTCGCCCCCGCGGGAACAAGGCCAAAGACCCGAAGAGTCGAAGCTTGCGAATTTTTCGTGTCGATCCCCGTTGACAGTCCCAGCGCCGCTATGTATCTCGCGCTCCACGACACCTGCCCAGGTGGCGGAATTGGTAGACGCGCACGGTTCAGGTCCGTGTGCCGCAAGGCGTGGAGGTTCGAGTCCTCTCCTGGGCACCATAAACCAAGCGAAAAGCTCGGAAAACTTCGGTTTTCCGAGCTTTTCTCTGTTTTGGGCCTGATTTTGCCTCGAAAACTGTTCCGCATGTGAATTTCATGAGGCGGGTTATGAATTTCGTTCGTGAGGCTCGATCCTGAGGCGCAACGATAAGATTCGGGCGCACCGGTTCCGGTTCAGTGGAGCAAATGCGGAAAGGATTTGGTGGCGCGCCCAGATGAGCATTAGCTCGCCATCTCTTCAGCGCGATTGCCGGCTCGCCTAACGCCGCGCACGCAAGTCCACCGACGCCGCCTGATCCAGCCGATGAAGGCTTGGCTTTCACGGGCCAAGGCGGCCAGTCAACTGTCCGCTATCTGGGGAGCGCGGTTGACCGGTCGCTGTCTCATAGTGCGCGTCGCGCCCATACCCCGAAGTCGCCGGTTTTTGCGCCGCCCAATGGCAGGATTTTACCCCGCCGTTGACAGTTGCTCCTCATCGTCAAGGCTCTGCGCGGGGCGTCGACCTCCTTAGCACGGCAAGAAGGGGCCTCTTCGCGCGATCGTCTCGTTTCCATCTCCTATCGAATGAATTTGCTCAGCTAAAAACGTTTGACACAAATTTGGAACGTTCCTATGGATATTTGGAACGTTCCTATTTGCTGAGTCTTTTTTGGGGCGTGTCGACTGAAATCTTGTCTGGGGTCGGCAATTTGGATTGGGAGAAGCGAACTATGGGCACGATCGTCAGTGCATCGGAAGCAGTGGGGAAAATCGCGGATGGCGCTATCATCACGGTGTCCTCGTCTTCGGCATTGGGCTGCCCCGATTCCGTGCTCAAGGCGATCGGCGAGCGCTTCGATCAGGAGCAACATCCGCAGAACCTGACCATGATCCATCCGATCGCCGCGGGGGACATGTACGGTGTGAAGGGCATCGATCACATCGCCAAGGATGGTCTGCTCAGCACGGTTCTGGCCGGGTCCTATCCGTCGGGTTCGTCGAACCTGCCGATGCCTGAAATCTGGAAGATGGTCGTCGAGAATCGTGTGACTGCCTATAACGTGCCCTCCGGCATCCTGTTCGACATGCATCGCGAGGCGGCTGCGCGGCGTCCGGGGGTGATCACCAAGGTCGGCCTGAAGACCTTCGTCGATCCCGAGCGCGAGGGCTGTGCGATGAACGATCGCGCAGCGGGCGCCCCCATCGTGCGCCGGGTGGAGTTCGACGGCGACACCTGGCTCCATTTCCCGAATATTTACCCCGATGTCTGCATCCTGCGCGCAACCACCGCCGATGAGCGCGGCAATCTGACCTATGAGCACGAGGGCGCCTATCTCGGCGGGCTCGAGCAGGCGATTGCGGTGCGCAACAATGGCGGGCTGGTGATCGCGCAGGTGGAGCGCGTCACTGCGGCGGGCTCCCTGCGTCCGCATGACGTCCGCGTGCCGGGCCATCTCGTGGATTACGTGGTCGTGGACGAGGATCAGAAGCAGACCTGCGAGACTCTCTACGATCCGGCGATCTCGGGTCAGGTGATGCGTCCGTGGTCGAGCTTCGAACTGGCGGAGCACGGCATCGAGAAGGTGATCGCGCGGCGCGCGGCGATGGAGCTGCGCGGCGGCATGACGGCCAATCTCGGCTTCGGGATCTCGGCGATGGTGCCGCGCATCCTGCTCGAGGAAGGCCATCCCGACGCGGTCACTTGGGCGATCGAACAGGGCGCGGTGGGCGGGATGCCCCTGACCGGCTTCGCCTTCGGCTGCGCGTCGAACGCCGATGGCTACGTGCCCTCGCCGCAGCAATTCATCTATTTCCAGGGTGCCGGGTTCGACATGTCCTTCCTGTCCTTCCTCGAAGTCGACGTAGAGGGGAACGTGAATGTCTCCAAGCTCGGCAAAAAACCTTATCTGACCGCTGGCTGCGGCGGCTTCGTCGATATCACCGCCCACGCGCGCAAGATCGTCTTCTCGGGCTGGTTCGAGGCCGGGGCGCAGATGGAGATGGACGCGACCGGCATCCGCGTCCGTGCGCCGGGCAAGTTCACCAAGATGGTGGACCGGGTCGAGCATGTCACCTTCTCCGGGGAGCGTGCGCGCGAGCAAGGGCAGGAGGTGCTCTATATCACCGAGCGCTGCGTGATGCGGCTCGATGACAAGGGGCTCATCGCGACCGAAATCATGCCGGGGATCGATCCCGAGCGGGACATCGTCGGCGCCTCCGAGGGGCGGGTGCGTGTGGCGGAGAATGCCGTCACCATGTCCACGAAGCTTCTCGCGGACGCCCCGATGGGGTGGACGCCATGAGCGATATTCACCTGATCATCGACGGCGCGGTGGCAGAGCTGCGCCTCGACAACCCGGCGAAGATGAACGCCCTCACGGTCGAGATGCTGAGCGCGCTCGAGGCGCATCTCGATCGGATCGAACGAGACGTCGAGATTCGCTGCGTGCTAGTGACCGCCGAGGGCGACCGGGCCTTCTGCACCGGGGCGGATATCAACGGTTGGGGCGATCTGAGCCCCGCCCAGTTCGCGCGGCATTGGGTCCGCGACGGGCACCGGATCTTCGACCGGCTGGCGGGCCTCTCGAAGCCGACGATTGCGGCGCTGAACGGACACGCCTTCGGGGGCGGTCTCGAACTTGCCGCAGCCTGCGACCTTCGGGTCATGGCACCCGGCGCCAGCCTTGCCCTCCCGGAAGCTGGCGTCGGGATCGTTCCCGGTTGGTCGGGCACGCAGCGGCTGATGCGTCTGCTGCCCGAACCGATGGTGAAGGAGATGGCACTTTTCGGTCACCGGGTGAAAGCCGAGCGGGCTTTGGCGGTCGGCTTCGTGGCCGCGGTCTCCGACGATCCGCGCGCGGCAGCACAGACCCTGATCGACCGTGCGCTCGGGCTGTCGCCCCGCGCCGTCGAAATCACGAAATCGATGATCCATGTCGCGGCGGGTGAAGATCGCGGCGCCATGGCTGAGGCGCTCGGAAGTGCCGCCATTTCGGCCAGCGAAGATCGCGCCGAAGGGGTCACGGCTTTCCGCGAGAAACGCAAACCTAATTTTTCGGGAGTTTGAACATGACCGAGCTGAACCTGATCTCCGCCGTCGATGCGGCGATCCCCGCAGAGCCCTTTATCTGTCGTCACCTGATCGCAGGCGAATGGCGCGACAGTGCCTCTGGCGAGACCTACGATCGGATGTCCCCGGCGCATGGCTGCCTCGTGAGCCGCGCGGCGCTGGGCGCCGAAGCCGATGCGGAAGCCGCGATCGTCGCGGCGCGCGAGGCGTTCGACAGTGGCGTCTGGAGCCGGGTCTCGGGCAAGGAACGCGCCACGATCCTGCTGCGCGTCGCCGATCTGATCGAGGGCAATGTCGAGCGGATGGCGCTGCTGGAAACGCTCGAAAGCGGCAAGCCGATTTCGCAGTCGCGCGCCGAAGTGTCGGGCGCCGCGGACTTGTGGCGCTACGCGGCTTCGTTGGCGCGCACCATGCATGGGGACAGCCACAACACGCTAGGGCCGGACATGCTCGGCGTCGTCGTGAAAGATCCGATCGGCGTCGTGTCGATGATCACGCCGTGGAATTTCCCGTTCTGGATCCTGAGCCAGAAGCTGCCCTTCGCGCTCGCCGCCGGCTGCACCACGGTCATCAAGCCATCCGAGCTGACGCCATCGACCACGGTGATGCTCGGGGAGTTGCTGTTCGAAGCGGGGATGCCCGCGGGCGTCGTGAATATCGTTCTGGGCTACGGGCCTGCCGTGGGCGGCCTGATGTCGACGCATGAGGCCGTGGATATGGTGACCTTCACCGGCTCGACCGTGGTCGGCAAGGCGATCTCGGCGGCCGCGTCGAGCACGTTGAAGAAGGTCGCGCTGGAGCTTGGCGGGAAGAACCCGCAAGTCGTGTTCCCCGATGCCGATATTGAGAGCGCAGCCGATGCGATCACCTTCGGCGTCTATTTCAACACCGGGCAATGCTGCAACTCGAGCAGCCGGATCATCGTCCATGAAGATATCGTGGATGAGGTGGTCGAGCGCGTGGTGGAACTGTCGAAGCGCGTGGCTTTCGGCGACCCGCTCGATCCGCGCACGCAGGTCGGGGCGATCATCTCCGTCCAGCATCAGGGCAAGATCGACGATTACGTTCGCGCCGCAGTCACCGAGGGCGCCGAGATCGCGCTGGGTGGCGGGCCGATGACCGTGCCGGGTCTCGAGGGGCAATTCTATCAACCGACCGTCGTGCGCGGCGTCTCGCCCGAGATGGCGATCGCCCGCGAGGAGGTCTTCGGACCGGTGCTTTCGGTTCTGACCTTCCGCACGATGGACGAAGCGGTAGCGCTAACGAATGATGCAAGCTACGGTTTGTCTGCGGGCGTTTGGAGCGAGAACGTCCACACCTGCCTCGAGTTCTCGACGCGGGCGCAGGCTGGGACCGTCTGGACGAATACCTGGATGGACGGTTTCCCGGAATTGAGCTTCGGCGGGGTCAAGCAGTCCGGTCAAGGGAGAGAGATCGGACGCTACGGCCTCGAGGAGTTCTTCGAGATCAAGACGCTCGTGATGCGCATCGGTCGCACGCGAGAGCCTTGGGTGAGACCCGAATGACCTGACCGGTCGCACGGGAGGGAGTGTGACGACAACGCAAGAGGGAGGAAAATCATGCGTAGTTACATCGGACGGACACTGAAAATGGCGAGCGTTCTGGCGCTCGTCGCAGGGTCGGCACAGGCGGAGGATGTGGAGGTTCTTCACTGGTGGACCTCGGGTGGCGAAGCAGCCGCGCTCAACGTCCTCAAGGACGATCTGCAGAAAGAAGGCATCGGCTGGAAGGACATGCCTGTCGCCGGTGGCGGTGGCCAAAGCGCGATGACGGTTCTGCGTGCGCGCGTCACCTCCGGTGATCCGCCGACCGCGGTTCAGATGCTCGGCTTCGACATCTCGGACTGGGCGCAGCAAGGCGCGCTGGCCGATCTCGACAAGGTCGCGGCCGATGGCAACTGGGATGCCGTGGTGCCTGCGGCGCTGCAGAAGTTCTCGAAATATGACGGCCATTGGGTCGCGGTTCCGGTGAACGTGCACTCGACCAACTGGGTCTGGTCGAACAAGAAGATGCTCGCCGATCTTGGCATCGAAGAGCCGAAGACCTGGGACGAGTTCATCGCTGCGATGCAGAAGGTGAAGGATTCCGGGAAGATCGCGCTCGCCGCGGGCGGCCAGCCCTGGCAGGAAGCCACGATGTTCGATGGCGTCGTGCTGTCGGTCGGTGGCCCTGAGTTCTACAAGAAGGCCTTCGTCGATCTCGATCCCGAGGCGCTCGGCGGTCCGCAGATGGTCGAATCCTTCAAGCGCATGGAGCAGCTTCACAGCTTCGTCGACCCGAACTTCTCGGGCCGCGACTGGAACCTCGCGACCGCGATGGTCATCAATGGCGAAGCCGCTTTCCAGATGATGGGCGACTGGGCCAAGGGTGAATTCTTGCGGGCCGGCAAAGAAGCCGAGGTCGATTTCGGCTGCTTCCGCACCCCGGGGACCGCAGACGATGTGACCTTCAACTCCGACCAGTTCGCGATGTTCAAGGTGGGCGAGGATGCGCAGGCCGCGCAGGACGCGATGGCGAAAGCCGTGATGTCGCCGTCGTTCCAGATCGCCTTCAACACGGTGAAAGGCTCTGTTCCCTCGCGCACGGACGTGTCGGACGAAGAGTTCGACGCCTGCGGCAAGAAGGCGATGGCTCAGCTGAAATCGGCGAGCGAGAACGGCACGCTTCTGGGTTCGATGGCGCATGGCCATGCTGACCCGGCTTCGGTGAAGAACGCGATCTATGACGTGGTGACGGCGAATTTCAACGGCGACTATGACGCCGAGACCGCCGCCAAGGAACTCGTCAAGGCCGTGTCGCTGGCTCAGTAAAAGGCTCTCGGGCCGGTCGACCTGACCGGCCCGTATCCCCACCCATCCGTCTCATTTCCCCAAAGGAGAGAGCAATGGCCCGTCCGGTCCAGTCAGACTTGCGTACCCGGCTTCAGGAATGGATTCCCAAGATCGTCCTCGCGCCCTCTGTCGCGTCCATGTTGATCTTCGTCTACGGCTTCATCGTGTTCACCGGGTACCTGTCGTTCACAAACAGCCGGATCCTGCCGAGCTTCGACCTTGTCGGGTGGCATAATTACTGGCGGCTTTTCCAATTGCCGACCTGGACGATCGCGGTCCAGAACCTTGCGATCTTCGCCTCGCTCTACATCGCGATCTGTATCGCGATCGGCCTCACCCTCGCGATCTTTCTGGATCAGAAAATCCGCGGCGAGGGGATGTTGCGCCCGATCTTCCTCTATCCGATGGCGCTTTCGTTCATCGTGACGGGCACGGCGTGGAAATGGCTTCTCGATCCGGGCATCGGCATCGAACATACCCTGCATCTCTGGGGATGGGAGAGCTTCCATTTCGGCTGGATCAAGAGCTCGTCCATGGCGATCTACACGGTGGTGATCGCTGCGGTCTGGCAAAGCTCGGGCTTCGTCATGGCGATGTTCCTCGCCGGGCTGCGCGGCATCGACAACGAGATCCTGAAAGCGGCACAGATGGATGGCGCCTCGAACTGGAACCTCTATCGCCGCATCATCATTCCGCAGCTTCGGCCCGCCTTCCTGTCGGCCTTCGTCATCCTCGCGCACCTCGCGGTCAAATCCTATGACCTCGTCATCGCGCTGACCGGTGGCGGCCCGGGCCGGGCAACCGAACTGCCCGCGACCTTCATGTATTCCTATACTTTCACCCGCAACGAGATGGGCGTGGGCGCAGCGTCGGCGGTTATCATGCTGATGACCATCGCCGCGATCATGATCCCCTATCTCTACGCTGAACTGAAGGAGCCGAAGTAATGTCCGGCGCCGTCGATACCGGGGTCGCGATCCGCACAAATCGCGTGACCCGCACCTTCATCTATCTCTTCCTGCTGCTCTTCGCGCTGTTCTACCTGCTGCCGCTCGCGGTGATGTTGATCAACTCGGTCAAACCTCTGAGCGAGATCACGGGCGGCAACATGATGGCGCTGCCCGATGTCTGGACCTTCGAGCCCTGGCGCGAAGCCTGGTCCTCGGCCCAGATCGGCGTTCAGCCGACCGGCCTGCGCCCCTACTTCATCAACTCGATCCTGATCGTGGTTCCGGCGGTGGCGATCTCGACCATCATGGGCGCGCTCAATGGGTACGTGCTGACCAAGTGGCGGTTCCGCGGCGACACGATCCTCTTCGGGATGCTGCTGTTTTCGTGCTTCATTCCGTTCCAGATCGTGCTGATCCCGATGGCGCGGGTGCTGGGCATGATCGGGCTCGCAGGCTCGGTGCCGGGGCTGATCCTCGTTCACGTCGTCTACGGGCTCGGTTTCACGACGCTTTATTTCCGCAACTACTACTCGGCCTTCCCGACCGAGCTGGTGCGCGCGGCGCAGATCGACGGGGCCGGGTTCTTCCGGATCTTCTACCGCATCCTGCTGCCGCTGTCGGGGCCGATCATCGTGGTCACGATCATCTGGCAGTTCACCAATATCTGGAACGACTTCCTGTTCGGGTCGTCCTTCGCCGGGCAGGCCAGCCAGCCGATGACCGTCGCCTTGAACAACCTCGTTCAAAGCTCGACCGGCGTGAAGGCCTACAACGTTCACTTCGCGGGTGCGATCCTTGCGGCGCTGCCCACTCTCATCGTCTACATCGTCTCGGGGCGCTTCTTCGTGCGCGGCCTGATGGCGGGCTCAGTCAAGGGGTAATGCCAATGGGTCTCCTCGATATTTCAAACGTCACCAAGTCCTACGGCGCGGTCGAAGTGCTGCACAGCGTCGACATCTCGGTCGATGAAGGTGAATTCCTCGTGCTGGTCGGCCCGTCCGGCTGCGGCAAGTCCACGCTTCTGAGCATGATCGCAGGGTTGGAAGGGATCACCTCCGGCGAGATTTCGATCAAGGGGCGCACCATGAATGGTGTGCACCCGTCGAAGCGCAACATCGCGATGGTGTTCCAGTCCTACGCGCTCTACCCGAACATGACCGTCGGCCAGAACATCACTTTCGGTCTCGAGATGCATGGCACACCCAAGCCCGAACGCGAGGACGCGATGAACCGGGTGGCGGAGATGCTGCAGATCGACAATCTGCTCGACCGCAAACCGGGGCAGCTTTCGGGCGGTCAGCGTCAGCGCGTCGCGATGGGCCGTGCGCTGGTGCGCGACCCGGATGTGTTCCTGTTCGACGAGCCGCTGTCGAACCTCGACGCGAAACTGCGCGTCGATATGCGCACCGAGATCAAGAAGCTGCACCAGAGCCTTGGCACCACGATCGTCTACGTGACCCACGACCAGATCGAGGCGATGACGCTCTCGACCCGGATCGCGGTGATGAACAAGGGCTATGTGCAGCAGCTCGGCACGCCGAAGGAAATCTACGACACGCCCTCGAATGTTTTCGTGGCGACCTTCATGGGTAGCCCCGCGATGAACGTGTTCCCGTCGCGGATCGTGGTGAAGGACGGTGCGCCGCATGCCGCCGTGACGGGCCATGACGGGGTGGAGCAACTGCTTCGCTTCCCGCAACCCAATCTCGCCGCGTGGGACGGGCGCGAAATCCTTCTCGGGATCCGGCCGGAGACGATCACCGATCCGGAGGGGGCCGATCGCAACGCCGCCCATATCGCGCCGCTGCGCAACCATATCGGCGTCACCGAGCCTGCCGGGTCGGACACGTTCGTGACGATGACGCTGGGCGGGCGTGACGCCATCGCCCGGATGCGGGCCGATGTGACCGTGCGGGCGGGCGAGGTCTTCGATTTCGCCGTCAACATGGACAAGGCGGTCGCCTTCGATCCCAAGACGGAGGAGCGCATCCAGCCATGAGCGATGCCGACGTCATCATCATCGGCTCGGGCATGGGCGGTGCCACCACGGCGGCGGCACTGGCCCGGACGGGGCGGCGCGTGCTGGTGCTCGAGCGTGGCGAACGCCTGCCCGACACGCCGGACGCGCGCGATCCCGACGCGATCTTCGCGCGCGGTCATTACCGGCCCGAGGAAACCTGGCTCGATGGCGATGACGTGCCGTTCAACCCCGGCAATTACTACAATGTCGGCGGCAATTCGAAATTCTACGGCGCCGTTCTGATGCGCTACCGCAAGGCGGATTTCTCGCCTGTCGCGCATCAGGGTGGCACCACGCCGGGCTGGCCGATCGCCTATGACGAGATCGAGCCGTTCTACCAGAAGGCCGAGGCGCTCTATCAGGTGCGCGGTCAGCTTGGAGAGGACCCGACGGAGCCGCGCCATTCCGGCCTCTACGCCCATGCGCCGGTCCCGGACGAGCCCGATATCAAGGCGCTGCGGCGGCGGCTGAAATCGGTCGGGCTGCACCCGTCGTCCTTGCCGCTCGGGGTCGATATCGACCGTTGGCTCGCGCATGGGCAGACGCCTTGGGATGCGTTCCCCGATACCTGCGACGGCAAGATGGATGCCGAAAGCGTCGGTCTGGCGACGGCGCTGAAATCCCCGAATGTGGAGCTGATGACGGGCGCGCGGGCGCGGCGTCTGATCGTCGATGCCGAGAACCGCATCAGCGGGGTCGAGATCGAGAAAGACGGGCAGACGCAGACACTCACGGCGTCGGTCGTCGTGCTCTCCGCCGGCGCGGTGCAAAGCGCGGCGCTCCTGCTGGCCTCAGCGACTGAGCGCCATCCGACCGGGCTGGCGAACGGCTCCGATCAGGTCGGGCGCAATTTCATGAACCACAATTGCTCGGCCGTTCTGGCGCTGCACCCACTGCGTCGGAACCGGGCGGTCTATCAGAAGACGCTGGCGATCAACGATTTCTACCTGTCGGGCGGGGCGAATGGCGCGCCGCTGGGCAATATCCAGCTGCTCGGCAAAATCTCCGGTCCGATCCTCGCCTCGGCCTCGCCGCTGCCGCGACCGGTGGCGAGCTGGATCGCCAACCGCTCGGTCGATCTCTACGCGATGTCCGAAGACCTACCCAATCCCGAGAGTCGCGTGACGCTGAAGGACGGCAAGATCCGGCTCGACTGGAAGCGCTCCAACTGGGAGGCCCATCTCGAACTCGTCGCCATGCTGCGCAGAAAACTGCGCGCTGCGGGCTACCCGATCGTGCTTGCGCGGCCGTTCGACCGGCAGACCCCGTCGCATCAATGCGGGACGGCACGGATGGGTAACGATCCGGCGTCGAGCGTCGTCGACACGTTCTGCCGCAGCCATGATCACCCGAACCTGTTCATCGCCGACGCGTCCGTCCTGCCGACCTCGGCTGCCGTGAACCCCGCCCTTACCGTCGCGGCGCTCGCCCTGCGCGCAGCCGAGCATATCGCACAGACAGAGCTTGCCGCCTGAGCCACCCGGGCTGCGGCAAGAGACTTGGCCAAAGGAGGCCAGCATGAAGACGACTTACGATTTCATCATTATCGGCGGCGGTTCGGCGGGCTCGGTGCTGGCCGGGCGTCTCTCCGAGGACCCGTCGGCTGACGTGTTGCTGCTCGAGGCGGGCGGCAGCGATCGCCACCCGTTCTATCATCTGCCCGCGGGCTTCGCGAAGATGACCAAGGGCATCGGCAGCTGGGGCTGGGACACGGTTCCGCAGCGGCACATGCAGAACAAGGTCTTTCGCTACACTCAGGCCAAGGTGATCGGCGGCGGCTCCGCGATCAACGCGCAGGTCTATACCCGCGGCAATGCGCGCGATTACGACGAATGGCGTCAGATGGGATGCACCGGCTGGGGCTATGAGGACGTGCTGCCCTATTTCCGCAAGGCCGAGGATAATGCGAGCATCGAGAACCAGTATCACGGCAAGGGCGGCCCGCTGGGCGTAAGCGATCCGCGCGCCCCCCTGCCGGTCTGCGAGGCCTATTTCGAAGCGGCCGCCGAGCTTGGTATCCCGCGTAATTACGACGTGAACGGCGAGAAGCAGGACGGGGTCGCCTACTATCAGCTGACCCAGCGCAATGTGCGCCGCTCCTCGGCTGCGATGGCCTATGTCGCGCCCAATCGTCACCGCGAGAACCTCACGGTGCAGCTGGGCGCGCAGGTGCGCCGGATCGTGGTCGAGAATGGCCGCGCGACCGGGGTCGAGCTTGTCGATGGCACGCAGCTTCGGGCGGAAAGCGAAGTGCTGCTGTGTTCGGGGGCGATCGGTTCGCCGCGGCTCTTGCAGCTGTCGGGGATCGGACCGGCGGATGAGCTGGCCTCGCTCGGGATCGATGTCGTCTTCGATCAGCCGGAGGTGGGGTCCAATCTGCAGGATCACCTCGACCTTTATTGCATCAGCGAACTGTCGGGCCCCTATAGCTACGACCGTTATGCGAAACCGCATTGGGCGGCGCTGGCGGGGCTGCAATATCTGTTCGGACGCAAGGGGCCGGTGGCGTCGTCCTTGTTCGAAACCGGTGGCTTCTGGTATGCCGATCCCGAGGCGCGGTCCCCGGATCTTCAGTTCCACCTCGGGCTCGGGACCGGCATCGAACACGGCGTCGTCTCGATGCCGCAGGGCGGTATCACGCTCAATTCCTGCTATCTGCGCCCGCGCTCTCGCGGCAGCGTCCGCCTGCAAAGCGACGATCCGGCGAAGGCGCCGCTGATCGATCCGAACTACCTGCAGGATCCGCTTGATCGCGAAATGTCGATCCGGGGGCTGAAGCTGACGCAGGAAATCCTGTCGCAATCGCCTCTGCGCAAATATATCCTCGCCGAGCGCCTTCCGGGGCCCGATGTCCGAACCGATGAGGATTACTTCGATTTCATCTGCACCCATTCGAAAACGTCGCATCACTGCGCGGGGACATGTCGCATGGGCGCCGATCCGGGAGCTGTCGTAGACCCGACATTGCGGTTCAACGGGATCGAGGCGCTGCGCGTCGTCGATAACTCGATCATGCCGCGCGTGATCTCGTCCAACACCAACGCCGCGGCGATCATGATCGGCGAGAAAGCCGCCGATATGATCCGCGCGTCACATGGAGGCTGACATGACAGTGCGCCACATCGTTCTCGTCAATTTCAAATCCGAGCTGAGCGAGGAAGAGATCGCGCCGCTCTGGGAGGAGCTGCACGCGATCGAGGGCAAGGTGGACGGGCTTGGCGCGATCTGCGCGGGCCGCTCCGAGAGCCCCGAGAAGATCGAGCGCGGTTACATGCATGGCTTCACTGTCGATTTCCGCGACTGGGAGGCGCTCGCCGCCTATCAGGAACATCCCGATCACCGGGCGCTCGGTGCGAAGCTCGTGGCCAACGCCCAAGGCGGGATCGACGGCATCCTCGTCTTCGACCTCGAGATCGCGGCTCAGCCGCAGGGGGCGTGACATGGCGCCGAGCGACCGCAGACCGACGATCATCGACGTGGCCCGCAAGGCCGGGGTCTCGAAATCGACCGTCAGCCTCGTGATCCAGAACAGCCCCCTGGTGAAGCAGAAAACGCGCGAGCAGGTGCAGGGTGCGATGGCCGAGATCGGCTATGTCTATAACCGGGCGGCGGCCAATCTGCGCAGCGCCGGGGCAGGGCTTGTCGGTCTCGTGATCAACGACCTTCGCAACCCGTTCTTCACCGAATTCGCGACATCCGTTCAAATGGCGTTGTCGAGCCGTGGCTATGCGGCCGTCGTGGCCAATACCGACGAAGACCCGCAGCTGCAGGCGCAGGTGGTCGAGGCGATGATCGAGCACGGCGTCTCCGCGATGATCCTGTCGCCCGCCTATGGCGACGAGGCGCTGAGCTTCGAGGCGCTTCAGCGGGCGGGCATTCCGGCGATGCAGGTGCTGCGTAAAGTCGAGATGCGGACCGAGCTCTTCCCCTTCGCCGCGCCGGACTATCCGAACGGGACGCGTATCGCGACCGAGCATCTCCTCGAACAAGGCGCGAAGCGGATCGCGTTCGTGGGCGGTCTGGAAGGCCGGGCCGTCACGCAAGAACGTATGGCGGGTTATCTGAGTGCGATCGAGATGGCCGGGCTCGAGCCCCATGTTCTGACCGGCAGCGCGAGCCGCGCCTTCGGCAGGGAGGCGGCGCACGCGTTGGCAAAGGATCATCCGGAGGTCGATGCCGCGGTCTGCTTCAACGATCAGGTCGCGCTTGGGATGATTTCCGGCTGCGCCGAGATCGGGCGCAATGTCGGCCGCGATCTGCGCATCGTGGGCTTCGATGACATCGAGGAGGCGGCCCATTCCTGGCCGCCGCTCAGCTCGGTGCGCTGCGACATTGACGGCTTCGGGAAGCTTGTCGCCGAAACGATCCTGGCCTGGCTCGAGAATGACAAGGTGCCGGCGCCGGAAATCCGCACGCCGGTCTCGCTGGCCATTCGTGGATCGAGTGGCGAGACGCCCGCGGGCTGAGACGACAGGGAGACGGGAGGCCCGCCCGTTCGGACGAAACAGAGACGAGACCGCGCGGAGAGACACCGGCGCGAATAGGAGAGGAGTGTTCAAATGACAGAGATCCGCGTTGCCGTGCTCGGCGCTTCGGGGTGGATGGGCAAAGTCCACACGATGGCCTATCAGACCTTTCCGCATTTCTTCGGGACCGAGGGGGGCACGGCGCGTGTCGTTACCCTCGTCGATCGCAATCCTGCGCGGGCGCAGGAACTTGCCGCGCGGGTACCCGGTGCGCGGATCGTTCAGGACTGGCGCGAGGTGATCGCCGATCCCGAGGTCGATCTCGTGGATATCTGTCTTCCTGACAACCTGCATTACGAGGTCGCGCAAGCCGCGCTCGAAGCGGGCAAGCATGTCTTTTGCGAAAAGCCCCTTGCCGAGTCCGCCGAGGAGGCGCGCGAGCTTGCCGATATCGCGAAGGCGCGCGGCCTGATCACCCGCGTCGGCCACGGCTTCCCGCGCAACCCCGTCCATGATCTCGCGAAGGAGATCATCGATGCGGGCGAGATCGGTGAGATCACGATGTTCAAAGGGTGCCAGCATGTCGACATGTATGGCGATCCGATGGTGCCCTACATGTGGCGCGCCGATGGGTCGCTCGCACCCACCGGGATCGTCGGGGATACCGGCAGCCATGTCTTCAGCTTCATGGAATTCCTCGTCGGTCGCGTCTCGTCTCTGATCGCCAACAACATCATCGTCACGCCGCGCCGTCCCAAGGTCGAAGGGCTGGGGCTTGGTGAGACGGCAGAGCTGACCGGCAGCGAGGAATGGGCCGATATCACCAATCCCGACGCGAGCCAGATTCTGTGCACCTTCGAGAACGGCGCCAACGGGATCGTGGATTTCAGCCGCGTCGCGACCGGGCGCAAATTCATGCAGACCTACGAGATCTACGGGACGAAAGGCAGCCTCGCCTATACGTTCGACGAGGTGAACCGGCTGCGCTTCTACACCAATGCCGATCCGATCGGGCGCCGCGGCTACCGCGAGATCGATGTCGGGCCCGAGCATCCGACCTACGCGGCCTTCCTGCCGCTACCGAATTTTGCGCTCGGCTATAACGAGACAAAGATCATCGAAGCGGCGGAGGTCATCCGCTCCATCGTCTCCGGCAAGGCGATGTGGCCGACCTTCGAGACAGGCCATCACATCACCCAGATCGTCGACGCCTGCATGAGCTCGTCCCGGCAACGCGCCTGGGTCGATATTCCGCAAAGCTGACCGGACCGCAAACGGAGCCAAGACATGGACAGTGCAATCCCTCAGGAAATCCTAGACGCCCTGACCGATATCGAGATGCCGCGGCTGCGGGTCGACGAGGCGGTCCCGGAGATGCTCGAGATCGCGGGCCTCACCCTGCCGGTCTATCGCACCGGCTGCCTCGTCGTCGGCAGCGGGGCTGCGGGACTTCGCGCCGCCGTCGAACTCAAGCGGCGAGGCGGCGAGGTGATCGTCGCGAGCCAGAGCGCCTGGGGCGGGACCTCCGCCTGCTCGGGCTCCGACAAGCAGACGCTGCACACCGCGAATACCGCCGATCACGGGGATGATTTTCAGGCGATGGCGCGGGCGATCCGGGCTGGCGGCGCGATGGACGAGGATACGGCCTATATCGAGGCGGTCGGCTCGCCGCGCATGATGGCCTCGCTGCAATATCTCGGCCTGCCGCTCCCGCAGGACCGGTTCGGCGCGACGCTGCGCTACAAGACCGACCATGACGAGACCGGGCGCGCGACGAGTTGCGGCCCCAGAACCTCGCGGCTGATGGTCAAGGTGCTGGCGGAAGAGGCGCTGCGGCTCCACGTGCCGATCTTCAACCACACGACGGTCGTGCAACTGCTCACCGAAGGCGAGGGGGATGACCGCCGCGTCACCGGGGCGCTGGCGTTCCGCAAATCCGACCGCAGCGAGGCCAATCCCTATGGTCTCGTGCTGTTTGCCGCGCCGAATGTCGTGCTCGCGGCAGGCGGGCCGGGCGAGCTCTATCGCGACAGCGTCTATCCCAATGGCTGTTTTGGCACGCTGGGTCTCGCGCTCGAAGCGGGGATCGAACTGGTCAACCTCACCGAGAGCCAGTTCGGCATCGGTACGCGCCGTGAGGGGTTCCCGTGGAACCTCTCGGGGACTTACGTGCAATCCCTGCCGCATATCTATTCGGTCGATGCCGAAGGGCGCGAGCATCATTTCCTCGCGCAATATTACCGAACGACGCAGGAGCTGGCCTCCAATGTGTTCCGCAAGGGCTATCAATGGCCGTTCCACGCGACGCGGATGCTGGATTTCGCGTCGAGCCTCGTCGATCTGGCGATCTGGCGCGAGAGTGCAGCGGGGCGCCGGGTCTTCATGGACTTCAACCGCAACCCGCTTCCGGTGCCCGGAGATCAGCCGTTTGATCTTACCCGCCTCGACGAGGATGTGCGGACCTATCTGGGCACCGCCGGGGCGGATCAGGAGTTGCCGATCGACCGGCTGCGCCACATGAACCCGCTCGCGATCGAACTGTACCGCCGCTACAAGGTCGACATCGCCGCCGCGCCGCTCGAATTCGCGGTGAACAACCAGCATATGAATGGCGGGATCGCGGTCGATCCCTGGGGACGCTCGAACCTGCGCGGTGTCTATGCCGCGGGCGAGGCGGCGGGCACGCATGGCGTGACGCGCCCGGGCGGATCGGCCCTGAACGCCGGTCAGGTTTTCGGCACCCGCGTTGGCGAGCATATCGGCGCGAGCCGCACGGCCCATGCGCCGGATGCTGTCGGATCGGAGGCCCTCACTGCGGCGGTGACGGATCTGCTTGCACGGTTGAACTCGGACAGCGCGCATTCCGTGAAGTCGGTCCGCGACGAAGTTCAGGCCCGGATGAGCGACCATGCCGGGATGATCTGCAACGGCGCGGACGTGGCCGAAGCGCTTGCAGCGGCGCGCCAGCTGAACCGGAGCTTGCGCAGCGGCGGGATTGCTCCGGAGCGCGCGGGCGATGGCGGCCGCGCGATCCAGTGGCAGCAGATGGCGCTTGCCTCCGAGGCCGTCCTTGCCGCGCTCGACCAGTATATCTCGCAAGGCGGTGGCAGCCGCGGCGCGCGCGCGATCTGTTCCGATGAGGGCGAGGCGATCCCGATGGCGCGCGACACGGATCTGGGCGCATTCCGCTTCAAGACGGAGCGCGACATCGACAAACAGACGCAAATCCTCGTCCGTCTGGAGGGGGAAGACTTGAAGATCGACACCCGCGAAAACCGCAGCTTCGACGAGAGCGCACGCGCGTTCTTCGAGCGGGACTGGCCCGATTGGCTGACCGGCCGCATCTTTGACCTCGACGCGAAAGGCCTGCGCGAATGAGTGAGAACCCGAAGAAGATGGTCGCCATCGGGGAAGCGATGCTGGAACTCGCCCCCGTCGAGGGCGGCACGTTTCGCCTCGGCTATGCGGGCGATACGTTCAACACGCTGTGGCATGCGGCGCAACTGCTTGGGGCGCGTGCCCGGGCGGGCTTCGTCACGCGCATCGGCGAGGATAAGCTGTCCGGTCGTTTCCTCGCCGAGATGGAGGCGGATGGCTTGGACATCTCCACCGTTCAGCGCGATTCCGAGCGCGAGATGGGCCTCTACATGATCGAGCTCGAGGGGGCGGAGCGCAGTTTTCACTATTGGCGCCAGCTCTCTGCGGCGCGTCGGCTCGCGGATGATCCCGATACCCTCGGGCGCGCCTTGTCCGGCGCGGATCTCGTCCATGTGTCGGGCATCACCCTTGCCATTCTCTTGCCGGAGGCGCGCGAGACGCTGTTCGACGCGATTGCCAAAGCGCGCAGCGAAGGCGCGCGAATTTCCTTCGATCCGAACTATCGACCACGGCTCTGGCAATCGCCGGAGGAGGCGCGTGACACGTGTCTGCGCATGCTCGCCCATACCGATATCGCGCTGCCGAGTTTTGACGACGAGGCTGCCTTGTGGGGCGATGCGACGCCGGAACAGACCTTGGAGCGGTTGAGCAGGCAGGGGGTTGCTGAGATCGCCGTGAAGGATGGCGCGCAACCCGTCTGGTATCATGCCGAGGGCCACACTGGTCGGCGCGACACCCCGGTTCTGACAGAGCTGCGCGATACCACCGGCGCGGGCGATGCGTTCAATGCGGGCTATCTTGCCGCCCGTCTTCTTGGGCACCCGGTCGAACAGGCGATCGGCATGGGGCAGACAGTCGGCGGCGCGGTCTTGGGCGAGCCGGGCGCGCGGCTGGGCAAGGACGCAGCGCGCGCCCTCGCGGCATCGCTGGAATAGGGCAGTTACGGTCCATCGCGTGACCTCATGCCTATGCGGTGGTCGTCATTCCGCCGCGCCGTGACGCTTCAAACCTGTCAGGCTGCCGTGTCGGGCGCGGGTCTTCCACCCACGCCAAACCACTGTGGTATCCGAAAATAGGTAAGCGTTGACGTGTGTTCTTCGCACGAACCTCATTCGCCTTCAGGATGGGCATGCCTTTGGCTCTCATAGAGAGACAGGTCGGGGAGGCCTATGGCTCCGCGTGCTGCCGGGACTGCGGGCGACAGAGGATCCACATTGGCAATGGCCTCGATTCGGGAATGGAGGTCGCTGAGAGGTCCCGTAATCAGGTCTGCCATCGGGCTGAAGCTCATACCCCAGGCCTTCAGTACTTCGATCGGGGCTTCGAACATACCTCCTGTGTCTGCGGCACGCCCGGCGCGACAGGCCCTCCACTCGGTGAAGAGAGCAAGCCTGACGTTGGCACAGCGTGCCTCGGCCTTGATGAGTCCCTCGTCTAAAGAGACCTGTTAATTTCACGGAGAGGTTCGACGTCCGTAAACTCATTCGGGACGCGCATGCGGAAGCAGTAGGTCTCTTGCCCGTTGCCCCACCCGGGTGCAGTTCTCGCAAATTCTACCCGCAGTTGGGTGGAGCAATTTCTCCAAAGAAACTGGGAACTTCCACCGCCCGAGCGAAAATTTCATTCTCCCTCGAGCCTGCATCTCCTGGGCACCATTACTCAAAAAGTCGCGCAACTCATCCGGGTTGCGCGACTTTTTCGGTTCCGGGCCGGCCGTTTTCGCGTAGGGGCGCGCGCCGCGCCCTATTTCCTACGGAAAAAGCGCGCGCGGTCGTAAAGCGCCTCCAGCCGCGCCATGCGGGCCGAGGTTTCTTCCCATGTCAGCGACTGAATCGCGGCCATGAGCGTTTCGACCAGAACCTGAATCGCGACCGTCGAATCCCAAGCCGAGGGTGCTTCGATCTGCGCCGAGAAGCGGTACCGCGCATGGGTTGCGGCGGGCGAGACCCAAGGGTCGGTGATCAGCACGACTTCCGCGCCCTGCTCGACCGCCATCTCCACCAGTTGCAGCACGCTCGATTCGTAGCGGCGAATGTCGAAAACCAGAAGCACGTCACCCTTCTGCATCTCGAGAAGCGCGGGCGGCCAGCTGTTCGAAAGCGGCTCGAGCAGCTCGACGCCGGGGCGGATCACCTTCATATGCGCCACGAAATAGGCCGCGATCGGGCCGGTGATCCGGCCCCCGGTCGCGAAGATGCGGCGCTTCGGGTCGGCCATCAGCGCGGCGGTGGCGTCGAACTCGGCATGGTCGATTTGCTTCAGCGTCGCCTGCAGGTTGCCCAGAACCGTATCGGCGAAGCGGTTGATCATATGGGTGTCGGGCGCATCCCCCGCCCAACGATCATGTTTGACCAGCGGCGAGACAAGCTGCGCCTCCAACTCGTCGCGCACCGCCTGCTGCAGCCCCGGATAGCCGCCATAGCCCATCTTCTGCGCCAATCGCACCACGGTGGGAGAGGACACGTCGGCCGCCCGCGCCAGCTGCGCGACAGATCCCAGAAGCGCCATCGGATAGTGGCGCAGGATATGCCCGGCGAGTTGTTTCTCGGTCCGGGTCATCTCTTCGATGCCCGTCCGGAGCCTGTCTTCGATGCTTTGCGTCGCTGCTGACAAATCGGGCACCCCCGTGCGAATCAAGTTAGAAATGATTGTAACAGAATTTTCTTCTCTGAAATTTTCTTGACAGATGCGGCTTGGCGGGGCGAGCCTGACCCCAGGACGCGACGTAGAATCGCGCCGCTCAACAGAGAGGGACCGATTTGAACAGCGCGCATGCAGCGGTGGAAATCGAAGGCGCGGATCGACCGGGTGAGGTCGTTCTGGTCTGCGAACATGCGTCGAATGTTTTTCCCGCGCCTTGGGGCGATCTGGGCCTGACACCCGATCAGCGCGAGGCGCATATCGCTTGGGATCCCGGCGCGCTGGGCCTTGCGCGCGGTCTGGCCGCGCAATTGGAGGCGCCGCTGGTCGCCGCCCGCCAGTCGCGGCTGATCTACGATCTCAACCGCCCGCCGCATCATCCGGGTGCGATGCCCGTGACCTCCGAGATTCACGACATTCCCGGTAATGCGGCGCTTTCGCCGGACGACCGTAGTGCGCGCACCGAGGCGCTATACGAGCCGTTCCACGCATCCCTACGTAGTCTGATCGCCGAGCGGTTGGCCCGCGGGCGGCCGACGGCGCTGGTGACGGTTCATTCCTTCACGCCGATCTGGTTCGGGAAGCCCCGTGAGGTCGAGCTTGGCGTGATCCACGATGCCGATCCGAGCCTAGCGCAGGCGGTTCTCGAGGAAGCCCGCCGTGTCACCGAGCTCGATGCGCGTCTTAACGAACCTTACTCGGGCGCGGATGGCGTCTGTCATACGCTGGCGCTGCAGGCCACGCCGATGGGACTGCGGAATGTTATGCTGGAACTGCGCAACGATCTGATCGCCGATCCTACCGCGCAAGAGGCGATGGCCGCGACGCTTGCCCCGGTGCTGCAAGCCGCGCTGTCGCAGATCACCGCAAATAACGGGGAGGCCGCCTGATGCCACGCTGGAGTGTCGCCTATGTCCGCCTGATCGAAGCGTTCAACCGCCGCTTGGGCAAGGTGGCGATGTATCTGCTCTATGTGATGATGGCGATCATGCTGTTCTCTTCGGTGACGAAGATCTTCGAGATTCCCGCGCTCTGGACGCTCGAAATGGCCCAGTTCACGCTGGTTGCCTATTACATGCTCGGCGCGCCGTGGACGCTGCAGGGAGATACCAATGTGCGGATGGACCTGCTGTATTCTCGCTGGTCGCCGAAAGGGCAGGCCTGGTGGGATGCCTTCACCGTTTTCGCGCTGATGTTCTACCTCGGGATCATGGTCTACTCGGCCTTCGATTCCACGGTCTATTCCTTCGAATATAACGAGCGAAACCCGACCGCGTGGCGCCCGGTGCTGTGGCCGATCAAGGTCATCATCACCACGGGCTTCGCGCTTCTGTTCCTGCAGGCCGTGGCGCTTCTGATCCGCGATGTCGCGACTATTCGCGGAGAGGAAATCTGATGGATCACAACACCATCGCCCTTTTGATGTTCTCGACGATGCTGCTGATGATGCTGACCGGTCAGCGCGTCTTCGGTGCCATCGGCTTCGTCGCCGTCGTCGCGGCCTTCTGGCTCTGGGGGCCGGGCGGCACGCAGATGGGCTTCGGCTCGGTCATGAAGCTGATGAAATGGACGCCGCTTCTGACGCTGCCGATGTTCGTCTACATGGGCTACGTGATGTCCGAGAGCCGTCTGGCCGAAGACCTCTACCGCATGTTCCACGTCTGGTTCGGGCCCTTACCGGGGGGGCTCGCCATCGGGACGATCATGCTGATGGTGATGATCTCGGTGATGAACGGGCTGTCGGTCGCGGGCATGGCCATTGGTGCGACGATCGCGCTGCCGGAACTGCTGCGCCGGAACTACGACAAGCTGATGATCTCGGGTGTCATTCAGGCGGGCTCGTCCTTGGGCATCCTGATCCCGCCCTCGGTCGTGCTGGTGCTGTTCTCTCTGATCGCGCGGCAGCCGGTGTCGGAACTCTGGCTGGCAGGCGCGGTCCCGGGGCTGCTGATGGCCACGCTTTTCGTCGCCTATATCGTGATCCGCTGCAAAATGAACCCGGACCTCGCGCCGCCGATGGATGCGGAAGAGCGCGCCGCGATCACCATGCGCGAGAAGCTGCGCCTGCTGCGCGCGGGTCTGATGCCGGTCTTCATCTTCGTTGCGATGATGGTGCCCTTCCTTAAGGGCTGGGCGAGCCTGACCGAAGCCTCGGTGATCGGCGCGCTGGCGGCTGTCTTCGCTGCGGCCATCAAGCGGCGCTTCACCTGGCAGGTGTTCAAGGTTTCGACCGAGAACACGCTCAAGATCACCGTGATGTTCATGCTGATCATCACCGCGGCGCTGTCCTTCGGGGCCGTGTTCGACGGTCTCGGCGCGGGCCGCGCGATCGAGGATTTCTTCACCGACAGCCTCGGCCTCGGCCCGTGGCAGATCCTGATCCTGATGCAGCTGAGCTTCCTGGTGATGGGGATGTTCCTCGACGACACGGCGATGCTGGTGATCGTGGCGCCCGTCTATGTCTCGCTCGCCCGGCATCTGGGCTTCGACATGATCTGGTACGGTGTCCTTTATACCATCACCTGTCAGGTTGCCTATCTCACGCCGCCCTTCGGTTATAACCTGTTCCTGATGAAGGCGATGGCGCCCAAGGAATTCACCCTGCCGGTGATCTACGCCTCGGTGATCCCTTTCGTGGGCGTGATGGTCCTGACGTTGATCCTCGTGATGATCTTTCCGCAGCTGGCGCTCTGGCTGCCGCATGCGGTGCTTGGAAGATAACCATAACCCGGAAAAACCGGGATCAACCAACAAGGAGAGAGTGATGACGACAAGAAGACAGTTCCTCACCACCGGTGCGGTGGGTGCGGCTGCGGCGGGCCTTGCGGCCCCGGCCGTCGCGCAGACCACACCGATCAAGTGGCGTATGCAGACCTATGCTGGTCCTGCGCTGGCCGAACAGGTCGTGGACAATTGCATCAAGACCTTCAACGAAATCGCCGATGGCGAGATGGAGATCGAACTTTACTACGCCGACCAGCTGGTGCCGACCTCCGAGCTGTTCCGCGCGATGCAGTCGGGCACGATCGACGCCGTGCAATCCGACGATGACTCGATGGCCTCGCCCACCGAAGTCACCGTCTTCGGCGGCTATTTCCCCTTCGGCCTGCGCTACTCGCTCGATGTGCCGACGCTGTTCAACGAATGGGGTCTCAATGAGATCTGGGACGAGCAGTATTCGGCCGTCGGCGTGAAGCACATCTCGGCGGGCTCGTGGGACCCGTGCAACTTCGCCATGAAAGAGCCGGTGAAGTCGCTCGACGATCTCAACGGCAAGCGGGTCTTCACCTTCCCGACCGCCGGGCGCTTCCTTGCGCAGTTCGGCGTCGTGCCGGTGACGATCCCGTGGGAAGACGTCGAAGTCGCGCTGCAGACCGGCGAGCTCGATGGCGTCGCATGGTCGGGCATCACCGAGGATTACACCTCGGGTTGGGGCAAGAACGCGCCCTACTTCCTGACCAACAACATCTCGGGCGCCTGGATCGGCCACTTCTTCGCCAACATGGATCGTTGGAATGAAGTGCCGGACCGTCTGAAGACGCTGATGAAGACCTGCTTCGATCAATCGCATTACCACCGCCAGTACTGGTACTGGTCGGGCGAGGCGAAGCTGCGCGTCGAAGGCACCGATATGGAGCTGACGACCATTCCGGACGCCGAATGGCAGAAGGTCGAAGACGCCGCCCACAAGTTCTGGGACGAGATCGCGGCCGAAAGCGAGTTGAAGGCCAAGGTCGTCGACATCTTCAAGAAATACAACGCGACGATGGCGAAGGCAGGCCCGCCCTATCGCTGCGGCTAAGCAAAGCGGGGGCGGCGGAAACGCTGCCCCTACGACGCAACATTTGCCCTCTTGTGGGGCCCCGCACCGCGCGGCAATCTCGCGCGGTGATCTTGATCCCGGAGGAACTCATGTCGCGCAAATTATCGTTCGACGCGCTCAAGAAATCGGTCAATGCAGGCGAGGTCGATACGGTCATCGCAGCCCTTGTGGATATGCAGGGGCGGCTTCAGGGCAAGCGGTTCCACGCGGCGCATTTCATCGACAGCGCATGGGAAGAGACCCATTGCTGCAACTACCTGCTGGCGACCGACATGGAAATGGTCACCGTGCCGGGCTATGACGCGTCCAGCTGGGAGCGCGGCTACGGCGATTACGTGATGAAGCCCGACATGGAGACGCTGCGGCTGATCCCGTGGGTTCCGGGCACGGCGCTGGTGATCTGCGATCTGCTCGATCATCACAGCCACGAGCCGATCCCCCATTCGCCGCGCCAGATGCTGAAATCGCAGCTCAAGCGCGCCAAGGACATGGGCTTTGACGTGATGATGGCGACCGAGCTGGAGTTCTTCCTGTTCGAGGAAAGCTATCCGCAGCTCTTCGACGCGGGCTATCCCGATCCGACCCCGGTCGCGCGCTACAATGTCGACTATTCGCTGATGGGCAATTCGCGCGCCGAACCGGCGATGCGGGCGATGCGCAACGCGCTTTATGCGGCGGGCGTGCCGGTCGAATGCTCCAAGGGCGAGGCCGAATGCGGTCAGGAAGAGCTGAACGTGAAATATGCGGGCGGGCTTCAGACCGCCGACATGCATGTGCTGGTCAAGCAATGCGCCAAGGAAGTCGCGCAGTCCCACGGGCTCTCGGCGACCTTCATGGCAAAATACCACACCGACAAGGCGGGCTCGTCGAGCCACGTGCACCAGTCGCTCTGGAAGGGCGGCAAGCCTGCCTTCTTCGACAAGGACGCGCCGAATGGCATGTCCGAGTTGATGCATCAGTTCCTCGCCGGGCAGTTGACCCATGCGCGCGAGATCACCTATTTCCTCGCGCCCTACACCAACAGCTACAAGCGCTTCTGCGAGGGGCTTTTCGCGCCGACGAAAGCGGTCTGGTCTTTGGACAACCGCACGGCGGGCTTCCGCATCTGCGGCGAGGGCACGAAAGGAATTCGCGTCGAATGCCGTATCGGCGGGGCCGACCTGAACCCCTATCTGGCCTGCGCGTCGCTTCTGGCGGCGGGGCTGGCCGGGATCGAGGGTGAGATGGACCCGGGGCCGGAAGCCGCGGGCGACATCTACAAGGCGGGCGAAGTGACCGAGGTGCCGAAATCGCTGACCGAGGCGCTGGGCGCTCTGGAAGGTTCGGACATGCTCAAATCCGCCTTCGGTGAGGACGTGATGGCCCATTACGTGCGCGCCGCCCGCTGGGAGATCGAAGAACAGAACCGAGTTGTGACCGACTGGGAGCGGATGCGCGGTTTCGAACGCGCCTGAGTTTTGACAGACCCGCGGGGCCCTACACCCCGCAAGGAGACATGATGACCAAGACCCTGAAATGTATCTCGCCCGTCGACGGGCAGGTCTATGCCGAACGCGAGGCGCTGAGCGCCTCCGACGCGCAGGCGCTGGCCGCGAGCCTTCGCGCCGCGCAGCCCGCATGGGCCGAACGTCCGCTGTCGGAGCGTATCGCGCTCGTCGAGGCGGGCATCACCAAGCTCAACGAGATGAAGGATCTCGTGGTCGAGGAGCTTGCGTGGCAGATGGGCCGCCCGACCCGCTATGGCGGCGAATTCGGCGGCATGAACGAGCGCGCGGGCTACATGGCCTCGATCGCCGAAGAGGCGCTCGCCCCGATGGTGGTCGAGCAAAGCGACAGCTTCCTGCGCCAGATCGCGCGCGAACCGGTCGGCGTCGTCTTCATCATCGCGCCGTGGAACTACCCCTATATGACGGTGATCAACTCGCTGGTTCCGGCCCTGATCGCGGGCAACACGGTGATGTTGAAGCACGCCACGCAAACGATGCTGGTGGGTGAGCGCATCGCCGAAGCCTTCCACGCGGCGGGCGTGCCGCAGGACGTGTTCCAGAACGTCTACCTGACGCATGAGGTGTCGGAAGAGCTGATGGGCGCGAAGGCGTTCGATTTCGTCAATTTCACCGGCTCTGTCGGTGGCGGCCGCGCGGTGGAGCGCGCGCTGGCGGGCACCTTCACCGGGCTGGGCCTCGAACTGGGCGGCAAGGATCCGGGCTATGTGGCCGCGGATGCCGATCTGGACGCGGCGGTCGACGGGCTGATGGACGGCGCGCTGTTCAACGCGGGTCAGTGCTGTTGCGGGATCGAGCGGATCTACGTCCATGCCAGCCTCTACGATGCGTTCGTCGAAAAGGCCGCTGCCTGGGCGAGCAAGCTGACCCTCGGCAATCCGTTCGAACCGGAGACGACCCTCGGCCCGATGGCCAACAAGCGCTTCGCCGAAGTGGTGCGCGGCCAGATCGAGGATGCGATCACCGATGGCGCCAAGCCGCTGCTCGATCCCGAGCTGTTCCCGGCCGATGACGGCGGCGCCTATCTCGCGCCGCAGATCCTCGTCGATGTGAACCACGAGATGCGCGTGATGCGCGAGGAAAGCTTCGGTCCGGTCGTCGGCATCATGCCGGTGAAGGATGACGAGGAAGCCATCGCCGCGATGAACGATTGCGATTACGGGCTGACCTGCTCGATCTGGACCGCCGATCCCGCCCGCGCCGAGGCGATGGGCAAGCGGCTGCAGACCGGCACCGTCTTCATGAACCGCTGCGACTATCTCGACCCGGCGCTGTGCTGGACCGGCTGCAAGGAAACGGGCCGTGGCGGCTCGCTTTCGGTGCTGGGCTATCACGCGCTGACGCGTCCGAAATCCTACCATCTCAAGAAGGTGACGAAATGACTGCCCCCACCGCAAACTGGTCCTATCCGACCACGATCAAATTCGGCCCCGGCCGGATTTCGGAACTGGCCGATCACTGCAAATCCGTGGGTATCGCGAAGCCGCTTCTGGTGACCGACAAGGCGCTGGCCGCGCTGCCGATCACCGCCGGGGCGCTCGACGTGCTGGACGCGGCGGGCCTTGGCCGCGCGGTTTTCTCCGAGGTCGATCCGAACCCGAACGAGGGCAACATGGCCGCCGGGATCGAGGTCTATAAGGCGGGCGGCCATGACGGTGTGATCTGCTTCGGCGGCGGCTCCGCGCTCGATCTGGGCAAGATGATCGCGCTGATGGCCGGGCAGGACGCTTCGCTGAGCGTCTGGGATCTGGAGGATATCGGCGATTGGTGGACGCGGGCGAATGGTGACGCCATCGCGCCGATCATTGCGGTGCCGACCACCGCCGGGACCGGCTCGGAAGTCGGGCGCGCGGGCGTTCTGACCAATTCCGAGACCCACAAGAAGAAGATCATCTTCCATCCGAAGCTGATGCCCGCGATCACGATCTGCGATCCGGAGCTGACGGTCGGCATGCCGCCCTTCATCACGGCGGGTACCGGGATGGACGCGCTGGCGCATTGCCTCGAGGCGTTCTGCAGCCCGCATTACCACCCGATGAGCCAGGGGATCGCGCTCGAAGGGATGCGGCTCGTGTTCGAGAACCTGCCGCGCGCCTATACGACGCCGGACGATCTGGAGGCGCGCGCCAATATGATGTCGGCGGCGGCGATGGGGGCGGTGGCCTTCCAGAAGGGCCTCGGCGCGATCCACTCGCTGAGCCACCCGGTCGGCGCGGTCTACGGCACCCATCACGGCACGACCAATGCCTGCGTGATGCCGATGGTGCTCGACTTCAACCGCGCCACCATCGAGGAGCGGATCAACCGCGCGGCGGCTTATCTGGGTATCGCGGGCGGCTTCGAGGGCTTCAAGGCCCGGATCGAGAGCCTGCGCACCGAATTGTCCATCCCGGCGAACCTGACCGAGATGGGCGTGAAGCGCGAAGATCTCGACATGCTCGTCGAGATGGCGCTGGAAGATCCGTCCTGTGGCGGCAACCCGGTCGAGATGACGACCGAGAATACCCGCGCGCTTTATGAGGCGTGCCTTTGATATCGGCGCGAGCGGGGGCTGAGGCTCTCGCTCGTCGGCGCGGATCACGCGTCTGTAACTAGTGTTGATGAGGAATTTTGCTTCAACATCTGTACTGCCAAAAATCTGTTACAACGCCCGCATAAAGGGTCGCCGATGCCGGAGCCAACCGGACGGCACAACCGTCGAAAGACATTAGCTCGGGGGAGACAGGACCGCATGAGGCGGCACCGCCCTCCATCAACGGGGAGAGACCTGAAAATGACCTTCAAGTTCCGTTATCTTGCAGCGGCCAGCGCCATGGCCCTTGCTGCCAGCACCGGCGTCAGCTTCGCCGACAGCATGGATGACCTCTACGCCGCCGCGAAAGAAGAAGGCAGCCTGACCACGATCGCGCTGCCGCATTCGTGGTGCAACTACGCGGGCGTGATCGACGGCTTCAAGAAGAAGTATCCCGGGATCACCGTGAACGAACTGAACCCCGATGCGGGCTCGGCTGACGAACTCGAGGCGATCCGCGCCAACAAGGACAACAAGGGTCCGCAGGCGCCCGACGTGATCGACGTGGGCCTTTCCTTCGGCCCGGCGGCCAAGGACGAGGGTCTGATCCAGCCCTACAAGGTCTCGACCTGGGACACGATCCCGGACAGCGCCAAGGATGCTGAAGGCTACTGGTATGGCGACTATTACGGCGTGCTGTCGTTCGCGGTGAACAAGGACATCGTCGACAACGTGCCGCAGGACTGGTCGGACCTGCTCAAGCCGGAATACGCGAACTCGGTGGCTCTCGCGGGCGATCCGCGCGCCTCGAACCAGGCGATCCTCGGCGTTCTGGCCGCGGGCGTCGCAGCAGGCGGCGAGCCGGGCAAAGCTTCGGGCGAAGCCGGCCTGAAATACTTCGCTGAGATGAACAAGAACGGCAACTTCGTGCCCGTCATCGGCAAGACCGGGACGCTCGCACAGGGCGCGACCCCGATCGTCGTCGAGTGGGACTATAACGCACTGGCCGGTCGCGACACGCTGAACGGCAACCCGCCGGTCGACGTCGTCGTTCCGAAATCGGGCGTTGTCGCCGGTGTCTACGTTCAGGCGATCTCGGCCTACGCGCCGCACCCGAACGCAGCCAAGCTCTGGATGGAATACCTCTATTCGGACGAAGGTCAGCTCGGCTGGCTGGAAGGCTATTGCCACCCGATCCGCTTCAACGACCTGTCGGCCAACGGCAAGGTTCCGCAGAAGATGCTCGACGCGATGCCGCCCGCCGAGGGCTATGCCAAGGCGGTCTTCCCGTCGCTCGACGCGCAGGCTGCGAACAAGGAAGTCGTGACCGGCGGCTGGGACAGCGTCGTCGGCGCGAACGTCCAGTAACCGAACCCGCATAAGCACACGCCCCGCGCCTGATCGCGCGGGGCGACTTTATTGGAAATTCTGCAAAGCGAGGCCCGATGCAAAGCCGCAAGCTGCCGCTGACTTGGGTGGGGATGGTTCCCTTCACGCTCTTCGCGCTTTTGTTCCTGATCGCACCGACGATGTATATCGTGGTGGGCGCGTTTAGGACGAGTGACGGGGGCTTCACGCTGTCGAACCTCGTGAACCTGTTTCAACCGACGATCCTCGCGAGCTACTGGATCTCGATCAAGATCAGCCTCGCCACCGCGCTTGTAGGCTGCCTGATCGGCTTTGCGCTGGCCGCCGCCGTCACGCTGGGCGGCCTGCCGAACTGGCTGCGCGGTCCGGTGATGACCTTCTCGGGCGTGGCCTCGAACTTCGCAGGGGTGCCGCTGGCGTTTGCCTTCCTCGCGACGCTGGGGCGGCTGGGCCTCGTGACCGTGCTGCTGAAGTCGTGGTTCGGCTTCAACATCTACACGCACGGCTTCAACCTGCTGAGCTTCTTCGGTCTGACGATCACCTATCTGTTCTTCCAGATCCCGCTGATGGTGCTGATCATCACCCCCGCGCTGGACGGTCTGAAGCGCGAATGGAAAGAGGCGGCGAGCATCCTCGGCGCGACCGGCTTCCAGTATTGGCGCATCGTCGCGCTGCCGATCCTCTGGCCCTCGCTGCTGGGCACGCTGGCGCTGCTCTTCGCCAACAGCTTCGGCGCGGTGGCGACGGCCTATGCGCTGACCGGCTCGTCGATGTCGATCGTGCCGATCATGCTTTACGCGCAAATCCGCGGCGACGTGCTGCAGGACCCGCATCTGGGCTACGCGCTGGCCTTCGGGATGATCGTCATCACCGGCCTAGCCAACCTCGCCTATGTCTGGCTCCGCGTACGCTCCGAAAGGTGGATGCGATGAAATCCAAGAAACTCTGGTCCTGGCTCGCGCTGGCTTTCGGGGCGCTCTATTTCGCGCTGCCGCTGCTCGGCACGCTGGAATTCTCGCTGCGCGCGCGGCGCGGGGTCTATTCGCTCGACGCTTACCGCTCGGTGCTGGCCGATCCGCAATTCCGCGAGACCTTCAGCTACTCCGTCGTGATGGCGATCTTCACGATCCTCGTGGGCGCGCTGATCGTGGTGCCGACCGCCTATTGGGTGCGTCTCAAGCTGCCGCATTGGCGCCCGGTCGTGGAGTTCATCACGCTCCTGCCGCTGGTGATCCCGCCGATCGTGATCGTCTTCGGCTATATCCGGCTCTATAACACCTCGTCGATCCTGCCGCTGACCGGCACGACGACGGGCACCAACCTCCTGCTGATGCTGGGCTATGCCACGCTTTCGCTGCCTTACATGTATCGCGCGGTCGATACCGGGCTGCGTACCATCGATGTCGGCACGCTGACCGAAGCCGCGCAGAGCCTCGGCGCCGGGTGGAGCACGATCCTCGCCCGCGTCATCCTGCCGAACGTGCTGGTCGCGGTGCTCTCGGGCGCCTTCATCACCTTCGCCATCGTCATCGGCGAGTTCGTCCTCGCCTCGCTCCTCAACCGGCCGGCATTCGGCCCCTACATGCAGCTGACCGGCGCGAACAAGGCTTACGAGCCTGCCGCGCTTGCGGTGATCGCCTTCTCGATCACCTGGATCTGCATGGGGCTGATCCAACTCGTCACCCGGTTTTCCAAACATACGAACGCAAAGCGGTAACCCATGGCCTCTCTCGAGATCGAACATCTGGAAAAATCCTTCGGCGCGAACCGCGTTGTGAAGGATTTCAACCTCTCCATCGAAGAGGGCGAATTTATCTCGCTGCTCGGCCCGTCGGGCTGCGGCAAGACGACCGTGCTGCGGATGGTGGCGGGCTTCGAGAGCCCTTCGGGCGGCGCGATCCGCATCGGTGGGCAGGACGTCACGCATCTGGGGGCGAACCAGCGCAATATCGGTATGGTGTTTCAGGCCTACGCGCTGTTTCCCAACCTGACGGTCGCGCAGAACGTGGGCTTCGGGTTGCGCGTGGCGAAACGTCCGCGCGCCGAGATCAAGGCCCGTGTGACCGAGATGCTGGAGCTGATCGGTCTGCCCGATCTGGGCAACCGCTACCCGTTCCAGCTATCCGGCGGGCAACAGCAGCGCGTAGCGCTGGCGCGCGCGCTCGCGATCCAGCCGCGCGTTCTGCTGCTCGACGAGCCGCTTTCCGCGCTCGATGCGAAGATCCGCGTCTCCTTGCGCGAAGAGATCCGTGACATTCAGCGCCGCCTCGGCATCACCACGATCTTCGTGACGCACGATCAGGAAGAGGCGCTGTCGATCTCGGATCGGGTGGTGGTGATGAATGGCGGTGTGGCCGAGCAGATCGGCGCGCCTTTCGAGATCTACAACCAGCCGAAGACCCGCTTCGTCGCGCAATTCGTGGGCACGCTGAACGCGCTCGAGGCCGAAGTGGCCGATCCGGAACGCGGCGCTCTGCGCGTCGGCAGCACCGAGGTGATCCTGTCCGAACCGGTCACCGCGGGCCAAGGCACTCCGGTCACGCTGGCCGCGCGGCCCGAAGTTCTGGCGCTGGGCCGCCGCGAGGGCAATGACACAGTGTTCACGGGGCGGATCGTCGAGACGCATTTCCTCGGCTCGATTCTGCGGGTGAGAATGGAAGTGGAAGGGCAGCTTATCGCGCTCGACACGTTCAACCGTCCCGGCAATCCGCCGCCCAAGGTCGGCACCGAGGCCGAGGTCAGCGTCGCAAGCCGCGATCTGCTCGTTCTGGCCGACTGACGACGCGAAACAAGCCCTGCGCCCTTCTTTTCTCCGGGTTTCGGACCCGGAGCCCCTTCTGCCGCGTTGCCGATGAAAGCTTACACGCGACCGTAGCAGAAGGATGAAAATGGAGTGGCTCGTCGATCATAATCAGGTGGTGAGTATCGCGGTGCAGATCGTCACCGCGCTCGTCTGGATTATCTATCTGCAACTTCTGCTGCAGAATTTCCGGCGGGAGCGTCGCTCGAAACTGCTGCTTACCCGGGTCGCGGGCGGCCATGAACGCGGGCATCTGATGCTGGGCAATATGGGCGCCGAGCCGATTTTCGTGAAAGCGCTTCTGGCCGATCTCGTGATCGACGGGAAAACCTATCACTCGATCGCCAGCGATTCCGGGGGCTTTGCGCCATTCGCGGAGTCCAGCCCCAACGAGTCGATCAAGGGCCCGCTGAAAACCGCGGATTATCGCGATCTCGGCCGTATCTCCGATCTCGTGGACGTCGCGCTGGAATTCTCCGACCTGCCCGAAGACGCGAAACAGGTGGAATCGGTGGTTTTCACCGTTCTCGCAGAAAGCAGTCGCGACAATATCCTGACCGCGGGACGGCTTTGCTTCGACGTCTATCACGCCGGTGAGCATCAACGCTTCTTGCCGCAGACCTCTTCGACGGTGCAGCTGCGCAGTTTCCGCAAACGTCGCGAATTGGCGGCGCGGCTGAAGGAAATGCTGGAGCAGGAAGCGCGCGCTTTCCTCACCAGCGAAGACGGCCAACGCCGCGAGCGTGGCGCAGAGCTGCAACAGCTGCGACACCGCCAGCGACAAAGCGAGAAGGATCGCCAGACCGACGCTCCGCACGAGGTCGCCGAATGATGCATCACGAGAATTGAAGCCAATTTAACTGACCATGGCGCGCCGTTCTGGCCTCAGTCGCCAAAGGAGAAAACATGTTCAACTGGATCACAGGCGTCATCGCGTCCTTCGGCTATTTCGGCATCGCGGGCTTGATGCTGCTGGAGAACGTATTTCCGCCGATCCCGTCCGAGCTGATCATGCCACTCGCAGGCTATATGGCGGCGCAGGGGAAATTCTCGCTGGTCGGGTTGATCGTCGCGGGCACCATCGGTTCGGTGCTGGGCGCGCTCCTTTGGTACTGGATCGGCCTCAAGATCGGGATCAAGCGCCTGTGTCACCTGTCGACCCGCCATGGCCGCTGGATCGGCATCACCCCGCGCGACATTACCCGGACCAAGAAATGGTTCGACAAGCACGGCTGGGTGGGCGTGTTCTTCGGGCGCATGCTGCCTGGCGTCCGCACGCTGATCTCGGTGCCGGCAGGCATGGCGCGGATGCCGTTCGTCCCCTTCCTCGCTTACACCACGCTGGGCAGCGCGCTCTGGACCGCATTGCTGACCGTCGCCGGCTATCTGCTTGGGAAGCAGTACAGCGAAGTCGCAAGCTGGGTGAACCCGGTCTCGACCGGCGTGATCATGGTGCTCGTCCTGCTCTACATCTATCGCGTGATTACCTGGAAGCCGCTGAGAGATAGCGACGACCCCAGCGGTACCACGCCCGCGCGCGAGAGCTGAACTGCTGAGCACAAGCGACACCTAAGCCGGGTTTTGCCATCTCGCGTTGGCAAGAACGCGGCAAAAGGCTTATATGCCCGGCAAGACGTTAAAGAAGGACACGCCGTGGCAATCCACCTGCATCAAAACGACCTTCCCGACGGGCTCGAGCTCGGTCCCGTCGTGGCCATCGACTCCGAAACGATGGGCCTCGACCCGCGCCGCGACCGGCTCTGCCTAGTGCAGCTTTCGGCGGGCGACGGTGACGCGCATCTGGTGAAGATCGCCCAAGGTCAGACCGAAGCGCCAAACCTGTGCCGCATGCTGGCCGATCCGTCGGTGGAGAAGCTGTTCCACTTCGCGCGCTTCGACGTCGCCGCGCTCTACAATGCGTTCGGGGTGGAGACGAAGCCGGTTTTCTGCACCAAGATCGCCTCGAAGATGGTGCGGACCTTTACCGATCGCCACGGGCTGAAAGTGCTGGTGCAGGAGCTTGTCGGCGTCGACATCTCCAAGCAGCAGCAAAGCTCGGACTGGGGCGCGGCGGAGCTGACCGACGCGCAGATGGAATATGCGGCCTCGGACGTGCTCTACCTGCACCAGATCAAGGCCGAACTCGTGGCGCGGCTGGAGCGCGAGAACCGGCTCGGACTGGCGCAGGCCTGTTTCGATTTCCTGCCGACGCGTGCGAAGCTCGATCTGCTGGGCTGGGATGAACCCAATGACATCTTCCACCACTGATTATTCCGACATCGCCCGCCGCGTGATCGGCATCGAGGTTGCCGGGCTGGAAGCCTTGGCGGCGAGCCTCGATGGCGAGTTTTCGCGCGCGGTGGCGATGATCCTCAAGACCGAGGGGCGCGTGATCGTCTCCGGCATGGGGAAATCTGGCCATATCGGGCGCAAGATCGCGGCGACGCTGGCCTCCACCGGGACGCCTGCGCATTTCGTGCATCCGGCGGAGGCGAGCCACGGCGATCTGGGGATGGTCACCCGGCACGATCTGGCGCTCGTGCTGTCGAATTCCGGCGAGACGCCGGAGCTGGCCGACCTGATCGCCCATACACGGCGCTTTCAGATCCCGCTGATCGGTGTGGCAAGCCGCCCGGACTCGACCCTGCTGCGGCAGGCCGATCTGGCGCTGGTGCTGCCCAAGGCGGAGGAAGCCTGCGGCACGGGCGTTGTGCCCACCACCTCGACGACGATGACGCTCGCGCTGGGCGATGCGTTGGCCGTCGCTCTGATGGAGCAACGCGAATTCACCGCCGAGCATTTCCGCACCTTCCATCCGGGCGGCAAGCTGGGCGCGCGCCTGTCGAAAGTCTCGGATCTGATGCATCGCGATATGCCGCTGGTGGTGGAAGAAACGCCGATGCCCGATGCGCTCTTGATGATGAGCCAGAAGGGTTTCGGCGTGGTCGGCGTCACCGATGAGGCCGGGCGTCTGACCGGGATCGTCACCGATGGCGATTTGCGGCGCCATATGCAGGGGCTGCTGGAGCATAAGGTCTCGGAGGTGATGACCGCCAATCCGCGCACCATCGCGCCCGGACAATTGGCCGAGGCCGCCGTGGCGCAGATGAACGAGCGCAAGATCACCGCGCTCTTCGTGGTCGAAGACGAAAAGCCCGTCGGCTTCCTGCAAATCCACGACTGCCTGAGGGCCGGGATCGTCTGATGATGTACGACAACAGCCATACGCGACTGGTGACCTGGGCGAAGATCGTCCTGCCGCTGCTCGCGCTGGCGCTGTTGTCGACGATCTTTCTCGTCTCGCGCCGGATCGATCCGAGCGCCGCGATTCCCTATGCCAAGGTCGATGTCGAGAAACTCGCGCGCGAAAATGCGGTCACCCGGCCGGAATATTCCGGCGTGACCGATACCGGCGCGACGCTCTCGGTGACCGCAGCAATGGCGCGCACCCAGCCCTCGCAGGATCAGGGCGCGAGTGCCGATCAGGTCGCGGCAAAGCTGACCGCACCCGATGGCCATGTGACCGATTTGAGCGCGAATGAGGGTCTATTCCAGCCCAATTCGAACCGGATCGACCTGACCGGCAAGGTCGCGATGCAGACCTCCGACGGCTACCGGGTGAACTCCGACAAGGTCGAGTTGCAGACCGATAGCAGTATCCTGACCTCGCCCGGCCCGATCCATGGGACGTCCCCTTTCGGAACGCTCGATGCGGGCTATATGCAGATGGTCCCGACGGCGGATGGCAGCAGTCACGATCTTGTTTTCAAACAGGGTGTGAAGCTGGTATATCAGCCGCAACAATGAGGGTGTGGATGTTTCGAGCGCGTTTTTTCACCGCCTGTGCGATGGCGGTTTCGTTCCCGGTTCTCGTGATGGCGCAAAGCGTCGATTTCGGCGGGCTGCGCGCCGACAAGACGGCCCCGGTCGAAGTCACGGCCGACTCGCTCAACGTCAATCAGGAAAGCGGGCAGGCGGTGTTCTCCGGCAATGTGGAGGTCACGCAGGGCGACATGCACATGAAAGCCGCCGAGCTTGAGGTGTTCTACGCCAGCGACAAGCGCTCCGAGATCACGAAGCTGCACGCGACGGGCGGCGTCACGCTGGTTTCGCCCACTGAGGCGGCGGAGGCCGAGGAAGCCGTCTATGACGTGAAAGCGGGCACCGTCGTGATGACCGGCAATGTGCTGCTGACCCAAGGCGACAATGTGATGTCGGGCAACAAGCTCAACGTCGATCTGAGCACCGGCGCCGGCACGATGGACGGGCGTGTGCGCACGCTTCTGAAGCCCGCCGGGAGCAAGTGATGGCCGAGGATGCCGTCAAAAGCGACGCCGGGCTAGCCCCGGTCGCGGGCCAAGGCGGTTTGCAGGTCCGGGGTCTGCGCAAGAGCTACAAGCGCCGCCCCGTGATTCGCGACGTCTCGCTCGACCTGTCGCGCGGCGAGGTCGTGGCGCTTCTCGGACCGAACGGTTCGGGCAAAACCACCTGTTTTTATAATATCGCCGGTCTGATCCGCCCCGATGCGGGCGAGGTTCTGATCGACGGGCGCGATGTAACGGGCCTGCCGATGTATCGCCGCGCGCGGCTCGGGATCGGTTATCTGCCGCAGGAAGCCTCGATTTTCCGCGGGCTTTCGGTCGAAGACAACATCATGGCGGTGCTGGAAGTAGCGGAATCCGATCCGCACACCCGTCGCGAGCGGCTGGAAGAACTTCTGGGCGATTTCTCGATCGGCCATCTGCGCCAGGCGCCCGCGCTGGCGCTGTCGGGGGGCGAGCGCAGACGCTGCGAAATCGCGCGCTGTCTGGCTGCCGATCCGAAATATCTGTTGCTGGACGAACCCTTCGCGGGCGTCGATCCGATCGCGGTGTCGGAGATTCGCGCGCTCGTCGCACAGCTGAAAGATCGGGGTATCGGGGTTTTGATCACCGATCACAATGTGCGCGAAACGCTCGAGATCGTGGATCGGGCCTACATTCTGCATGACGGCACGGTGCTGATGTCGGGCACCGCGGAAGAGGTTGTGCAGGACGAAAACGTGCGCCGCGTCTATCTCGGCCAGCACTTCCGCATCCTCTGATCGTGATCCGCGGATCCCTGCCGGGCGCCTCCGCCTACCGGCAGTTTTGCACTGCAGCGAGGGAGACCCGTTGACACCCCCCACGATCCATCCCCAAATACATAAGAGATGCGTAATGTTCGCCCCCACTCCCCGGGCGCGCTTGCGGCCCCCGAGAGGGGTCCGGCGCGCGGAAGGTCCCCGAAAGAGGGCCCGGGCGAATTCAGACTCAACGCGACTTTTCAAGAGATTAACCGGCCCGAAACACCTCAGCCCAAAGGCTGGGGTCGCTGGCCCAATGCGTGAAGGAGGAAATCCATGCGTTACCAAATCACCGGCAAACAAATCGATGTCGGAGAGGCCCTGCAATCTCACGTCAAGTCGGAGTTGGGCGAGGTCGCCGAGAAATACATGCAGCGTCCCACCGATGCGCAGATCACCTTCTCGCGCGATGCGCATGAGTTTATTTGCGAGGCGACGGTGCACCTGTCGACCGGGCTCACCGCTTCGGCCAAGGGTCATGCCACGGAAATCTATGCGGCCTTCGATGCGGCGCGCGAAAAGATGGACAAGCAACTGCGGCGTCACAAGCGCAGATTGAAAGATCATCACCGCGACCGTGCTGAACCAGTTGAATTCGAAGCCGCAGGTCTATATGTGCTCGCCTCGGAAGAGGATGACGATACCGGCGAGACGCACGAAGGTGCTCCGATGATCGTAGCCGAGATGGAAACCAAGGTTCCCACTCTCTCGGTCGGTGAAGCGGTCATGCAGATGGAGCTGTCTGATGCGTCGCTACTCGTCTTCCGCAACGAGAAACATGGCGGGGTCAACGTCGTTCATCGGCGTGAAGACGGCAATGTCGGCTGGATCGACCCGCGCAACAGCAAATGAGCGGCCCGGAACGGGCGCGGAGTAGACGAGTTCATGGACCTATCTAAACTTCTCGTGCCTGGCGCGGTCAAAGTGCTGTCGAATGTCACGAGCAAGAAACGCCTGTTTCAGGATCTCGGTGACATCGCGGCGGCGTGCTACAAGATCGACGCCGCGGAGACTGTCGATGCGCTGCAGGAGCGTGAAAGCCTCGGGCCGACCGGTGTCGGCCACGGCGTTGCGCTTCCGCATGCGCGGCTCGAGGGGCTGAGCGAAGTCGTGGGTGTCTTCCTGCGTCTGGAAAAGCCGCTCGATTTCGACGCGGTGGACCGGCTGCCGGTCGATCTGGTCTTCGCGCTCTTCGCGCCGAAGGATTCCGGGGTCGAGCATCTCAAGGCGCTGGCCCTCGTGTCGCGCACGATGCGCGATCCGGAAACCTGCGAGAAGCTGCGGGCGAATACCGATCCGTCGACGCTGCACGCAGTGCTGACGGAGGCGCAGAGCCGTCAGGCGGCCTGAACCAGTCTCGAAGGAAAATCGAAAAAGCGCGTCGGTCCGCCCGGCGCGCTTTTTTCATGGCACAGGCTCAGTCGCGCCAGTTGCCGAAGCCGAACTGCATCATGTCGCGCGTATAGGTCTCGCGCGCGGCGGCCTCGAGGTCGGGCGTCCAGATATCGGCGAGCTTGATCGAGGCGGTGTCGGTCTCGCCGGGCGCGAAGGCAGGGGCCTCCACCCCGGCCATGCTGGCGAGATAGGCGAAGTCCTCCGCCATCCGCTCCTCGCGCACCAGAAGGTCGGGCAGGGCGAACTGGCCGATCCCCTGAAGCGCCGCCGATTGCGTTGCCCAGAGCGTATTCACCGGCAGGCTCGTCTGGTTCGCGAGATTGGATTTGAGCCAGCCCAAGAAGGCGATCAGCGCTTCGGCATAATCGGCGGGCGCGATGCTCTGCCCCTCCTTCGGGATCGGCAGCTTGTAGCTTTGACGCAGGACGGCGCGGGTCTCGTTCATATTGTCCCAGTTGAGCACCGCATTGAACGCCAGATGCGCGCGCATCAGCGGGTGGCGCAGCACCGTGAAGCTGCGATGGCCGGGATGGCGACGTTTCCACTGGCGCAGGGTCTTCTGGCTGAACCCTTCGACCAGTTCGCCGGTCGCCGCCAGCCAGTCGCGGATCGGCGCATCCATCGCGGGCCGGAGCGGCATATAAAGCAGGCCCGCCTCGCTCGCGATGAAACCGGGGACGCCGGGACCGCGCCGGGGCTCGAAATTCGGGGTCTTCGACAGGTTGAACCGGTCGAGCCGCGCCAGCGACGCCTCCATCCCCGGGAAATTCGCGACCTTCGCCTCCAGCGGCTCCGGGTTCTGCACTTTCAGGGTCTCGGGCAGTTGTTTCAGCCGCCCCGCGACGCCCAGCCAATTCGCCAGACCGTTGAGCACCTCGACCGACTGCGCATCCTCGTAATCGATATAGAAGGCCGTCTGCCCCGAGCGTTGCAGCGCGTTTTGAAGCGTCACCTGAAAGTCCTGCAGCCCTTCCAGATGCGCCTCGAACTCCTCGGCATCGAAGCGCGCCTTCGTGGCCTTGCGGTGCTTCGCATCGCCCAGCTTCCACTGGCCGGTGGCGCGCGCGATCATCAGGCTGACATAGCTCTCGATCGGGTTGCGGGTCAGCACGATCTTCGCGCATTTCGGATCGTTCACGAAGACGGCCAGCATCCGCGGGTCGTGATCGTGGAAATAGCGGCAGCCGTTCAGCCCGTCCTGCGATTTGATCGCGCCCCATAGCGCCAGCGGGTCGTCATCGCGCTGCGCCTTGGTAACGCCCACCAGCTCCTTGCGGTTGGGGTAGCCGATCAGCGCCGGATTGAACGCCTCGCCGTGGCAGGTCACGCGGTCCAGATCGTTCAGCGCAGCTTCCAGCAGATTGGAGCCGGTGCGCATCTCGGCGAAAACGACGAAACTGTCAAATTTGGGCATGTCTTATTTCACCAGATAGGGGCGACCGCGGCGGGTGGCGGCATCGCGCTTCCCGCTTTGCTCGAGCGGGAAATCCCCCATCACGAGCGGCTGCATCCCCTGGTTCTTGAGATTTTGCAGGAATTGGTTGAACCCCGACAGATCGACCATCTGCGGCGCTTCGGTCAGTCGGCGGGTCGCACGGGGGCTGATCTCGTCGATGATGGTCTGCAGGGGCTCCATCGGGTTCTCGATGAAATCCGCGACGGTCCAGATCCGCACGCGCGCCTTCACATACATCGAGCGCAGAATCTCCAAATGCTCCAGCTCGCGTTTCTGCAGCATCGCGGCTTCGCGCCGGATCGTCGCGAAATTCTCGTTCTTGCGCGACAGCGGCAGCGCCCAAGCCCCGGTGATGACCGAAATCTGCGCATTCGGGTCGGTCGCGGTGAACCAGTTATTCGCCTGATTGTCGCGCGGCGAGAACATGTAGCACTGCCGCTCCCCGCGCGAGTTCCAGATCAGGTTCGTGAGAAAAGCACGCGGGTTGTAGTCGCGCAGCGCCGCGTCGTCGGTCAGGCAGCCGTTGAACATCCGCTCATTGCCCGCGAACTCGGCGCGCTCGGGGGCGTAGAGATGGCCATGCACCCGCGCGCCCACGTATTTCGCGAGCCAGCCGTCGAAATTCTCGAAGAGATCCGAGAAGCCGTGGAAGATCGAATAGGGCGCCGAGGTCTTGCCGTTCTCGTGGTCCTTCTTGGGAAAACGGCTTTGCATGTAGAGGCCGGGCCGTCCGCGGGTGCGCCGCTCGATCGATTTGGAAAACAGCCGGTCGATCTTGGCCGGGTTCGGCTCTGCCATGACGGACCGCCCGGGGCTTTTGTCGAGGAAGGTCCGGTAAAGCTTATCCGCCTTGGGCCAGATTTTCCGCGCCACGAAACAGTCCGACCGCCGCAGAAGCTGCAGGTGATCGTCGTAGAAGATATGCGGCTTGCCCTGAAAATCGAACTTGGTCAGCGTCAGCGAGCGGCTCTCGATCGAGGTGGAATAGAGCCTTGCGAGGGTCTGGAAATAGCTCTCATCCGGGATCCAGACGCGTTTGAAATAGCGGTCATAGAGCGCGCGATCGGGGTCTTCCAGAATGGCCGACAGGGTCTGGCGCGTCAGGCACCACCATTGGCTGCCCAGATGCGGCACCAGCCCGTCGGGGATGCGCCGTTTGAAGCCCACGCGGCGCTGGAACTCGACATAGCGGTCGAACATGCGCCGCTGCTTCTTCCACGAAAACGGGAAGCGTAGGGTGAAGCGTTCGATGTCGATCCCGCCCACGGTCCAGCCGACTTCCGTGGTGGTCACGCTCTCGATGAAATCGGTATAGGGCCGCGCGTCGAGATAGTCGGTCAGCTCGTGCAGCGGGCGCAGCGGCAGGCAGGAGCCCGACGCCAGATAGACGTGGCGCACGTCGTCATGCAGCGCCAGCATCTGCTCGGCCGCGGCTTGGCTGGCGGCAACCAGCGACCACGTGCCCCAGTCGCATTTGTAGCGCCGCGAGAAGGAGACATTCTCCAGATCGGAGAGCATCTTCTTGAAGCCGTTATAGTCATGCGCGGTCACGCGGGCATCGACATGGATCACCACGGGCGATCCGCCCTCCGACCAGAACCGCGCGACCTGCGCGGCCCGGTCGAGCGCGGTGTGGCACATCATGATGAATCCGACTGTCACGCGCCTTGTTTCCTCACGCCCAATTGCCCTTCGACATCAGCCCGAGGATCTCGAGCTGGCGCCAGTTGATATATTTCTCAGACCATTTGCACCACAAATCGGGCTCTTTTGAGATCGTGCGGGCATAGGCGTGATATTCGCGCGATCCCGCGTAATGCTGTTTGCGCTCCTGCTCTTCATCGACCTTGTCCGCGAGGGGCGAGAGGAACTTCGCATGGAGCAGGCAGCCCGAGACCATCTCGCCGCCAATCGTGTCGTAGACCTGATTCAGGCCACGTGGCAGCAACGCATGGGTCGATGAGATATAGACGTTCCCGCGCTCCCATTTGACCAGCGGGATCTTGTTGAGCGAAGGGGCCTTCTTGGGCGCGTCGGGAAAGAAGATGCGCGCCCGGGGGCCGCCTTGAATCCACAGATTGTTGGTCTCGGGATTGGGCGAGATCATGTAGTTGCCCGCATCGAACCAGCAGGCCAGATCGAACGGGTTCTGCCCCTCGCGATAGGGCTGCGCGTCGATCGGGCCTTTCGGATACATATCCAGCAGCATCGCCGGAAAAGACCGGATGCCATAGGTGTCGAGCCAGTCGGTCAGCGCCTGAATGGGCCGCGTATCGCAGAACGGGTAGACGAAGAACTCGTCCGGATCGAGCGTCAGCGTCCAATGCCCGGTGCCGTATTTGCGCAGCAGCCAGTTCATCCAGTCGATGCCGAAATTCGACGCCTTGTAGGAGGCGTCCGTGTGCCAGACCGAGCAGTCCTCCTGCTGGGCGAGATACTCGGCGCTGCCATCGTCGCTGCCATTGTCGACAAACAGGAAGTGCCCGACGCCCATCTCGCGGTAGTAGCGCAGGAAATAGGGCAGGCGGATGCGTTCGTTGCGGGCGGTGACGAAGACGAGGATATCCTCGGGGCGGATGTTGCCGGTGCGATCGGAATAGAGAGAGAGTTCGCGGCTTTTGCGGAAAGCCCGAATCTGCCGAATTCTGCGTTTACGGCGCAGCCTGGCGATCTCTCTCAGTCCCAATACCCGTCCCTCTCCGACGTGGCGGTCATTTCGTGCCGCACTGGTCCCTTGCTACTCGCAGCGTAGTTCTCAAATCGTTAAAGGTCGCCCTGTTCAAATCGGCAAGTTTTCAACGGCTTATCAATATCTTCCGATACTTACCCGGTTTGCGCGCAGCTGAGAAGGCCATGCCTAACGCTTGCGTCAGCAATGTTGCCTCCAAGTCAACACGTTCACATCCAGCCGCCGCGCGACATCAGCCCCTGCGCCTCCAATTGCCGCCAGTCGCCGAGCCGCGTCGAATGCGGCGTCCAAAGCTCCGGATCGGCAGCCAGCGCGTCGTAATACTGGTCGAATTCCGCGGGCTGGCCGAAATGCTCGCCACGCGATTTCTCCTCCTTCGACTTGTCCACGATCTCGTCGAGAAACTTCGTGTGCAGCAGTAGCCCCGAAATCGCCTCGCCGCCGTCCGTGTCGTAGGTCTGGTTCAGGTGGCGCGGCAGCAGCGCATGGGTCGAGTTCAGATAGGCCCATCGCCGGTGCCAGCGCACCAGCGGGATCTTCGACAGGGTCGGCGATTGGCGCGGGCTGTCGGGGAAAAACGCCCGCGCCCGTGGCCCGCCTTGGATCCACAGCGCATCGGTCTGTGCCTGCTGGGTGATCATGTAATTTCCGGCGTCGAACCAGCTCAGGATCTTGCACGGGTCCTGCCCCGCCTCGTAGCGCTGCGCGCCCAGCGGCCCTTTCGGGTAGAGGTCGAGCATCATGGCCGGGAAGCTGCATTGCTCCGACCGGTCGAGCCAGTCGGTCAGCGCAGGCAGGGGGCGGCTGTCGTGATAGGGGTAGATCAGCAGCTCATCCGCATCGACGGTCAGGCACCAGTGATCGTGCCCGTAGCGCAGCATCAACCACGTCACCCAATCGAGCCCAAAGCGCGAGGCACGGTAACTGTCCGACGTCTGCCACAGCGAGACATCGCGCGCCTCGGCCAGCAGCGCGGCGGTGTCATCCGTGCTGCCATTGTCGACGATCAGGAAGTGATCCACGCCGAGCTTGCGGTAATGCTTGAGGAAAAACGGCAGCCGCCGCGCCTCGTTGCGCATCACCGCGAAGGCGAGGATCGCGCTGGGCTTTATCTTGCCCGTGCGGTTGGTGACGGGGTCGAGCTGGTGCCGTTTGCGCAGGGCGCGCCACAGGAAATGCTTGCGCTTGAGGCGCAGCCTGTAGCCCTCCCAAAGCTCACGGCGCGATGGCATTCATTCTCCTGACCCTACCTCGGGGTCAGTATTCATACTCTTTCGCCTGATGCCAACGCCATGCATCGGAAATCATGGTGGAAAGGTCCGACCGTTTCGGCTGCCAGCCAAGCTCCTCGGTCGCCCGTTTCGAGCCCGACACCAGCGCGGCGGCATCACCGGGACGACGGTCGCCTTCGACAATCGGGACGTCTTGATTGGTCACCGCGCGCGAGGCGTCAATCACTTCGCGCACCGAGAACCCGTTGCCCGAGCCGAGGCAGAAGACCCGCGAGGGTTTACCGTCCTCGAGCCATTTCAGACCCAGAACATGGGCATCGACCAGATCGGAGACGTGGACGTAATCGCGGATGCAAGTGCCGTCGCGCGTCGCGTAATCCGAACCGAACACGGTGAGCGCCGGGCGTTTGCCCGCGATGGCATCCAGCATCAGCGGAATGAGGTGCGTCTCGGGGATGTGCTGCTCGCCGACCTCAGCATCGGGATCGGCGCCCGCCACGTTGAAATAGCGGAAGATCACCGAGTTCAGCCCGTGGCTCGCGCCGAAATCGCGCAGCATGTCTTCGATGGCCCGCTTCGAGCCGCCATAGGCATTGATCGGGCGCTGCTCGGTGTCCTCGTTGAGAACGACCCCGTCCTGATCGCCATAGGTCGCGCAGGTCGAGGAGAAGACGAAGTTGCGGCAGCCCGCATCGACGGCCGCTTCAATCAAATTCAGCGCGCAATTCACGTTGGTGCGCCAGTATTTCGACGGGTTCTGCATCGACTCGCCGACAAGGCTCAGCGCCGCGAAATGCATCACCGCGATCGGCTGATATTTCGCGAAGACCTCGTCGAGGCGGGAACGATCGGCAAGATCGCCCTCCTCGGCGGGGCCGAACTTCACCGCCTCTTTCCAGCCGGTGGAGAAATTGTCGAAGCAGACCGGGACATAGCCCGCCGCGGCCAGCGCTTTGCAGGCGTGCGAGCCGATATAGCCCGCACCACCCGTTACCAACACATGTTGCTGCATCGCTTACTCAGCCGCCTGCCGCATCGCGGAAAGATCGGAGAGATATTCGCCGAACTCATCCTTCAGATCCGGGCGCTGGAGGCCGAAAGCCACCGTCGCCTGCAGGAAGCCCGCCTTCGAGCCGCAATCGTAGCGCTGCCCGTCGAAGCGATAGCCATAGACCGAGTTGCCGCCATGGATTTCCTGCGCGATCGCGTCGGTCAGCTGGATTTCACCGCCAGCACCCGCCTTGCGCGCATCGAGGTTCCACATGATGCGCGGGGTGAGGATGTAGCGACCGATCACCGCGAGGTTCGAGGGGGCATCCTCGGGCTTGGGCTTTTCGACCATGCCGTTGACCTGCAGGCGCGGGCCGTCGCCCGGGGCGACATCCAGAACCCCGTAGGACGCGGTCTTGTCGGCGGGCACTTCCATCGCCGCGACATAGTTCCCGCCGGTCTCGTTATAGGCTTCCATCATCTGCTGCAGACAGGGCTTGTCGGCGGCAATGACGTCGTCGGTCAGGATCACCGCGAAGGCTTCGTCATGAACCAGGCGACGCGCACACCAGACTGCGTGGCCCAGACCCAGCGGCTGGTTCTGACGGACATAGGCGATCGCGCCGCTGTCCATATTGGTCTGCTGCAGCTCGTCGAGGATTTCGGTCTTGCCCTTCTGCGCCAGCGCGCTTTCCAGTTCGGGGGCGTTGTCGAAATAATCCTCGAGCGCCGATTTGCCGCGCGAGGTGACGAAGATGAATTCCTCGATACCGGCCGCACGCGCCTCGTCGATGGCGTATTGGATAAGCGGGCGGTCCACCAACGTGAGGATCTCTTTCGGGATCGACTTCGTCGCGGGGAGGAAGCGGGTTCCGAGGCCGGCCACCGGGAAGATCGCCTTCGTCACCTTGCTTTTCATTCGTCACCTATAGGGTTGCTACGATTAAATCGTCAGAAGTTGGTTTATTGTGTCCCCAAAGCCGTGATCCAACAAGGGACCGGTTCTGGCGTTGAGCACTCCCGTGGGAAGAAATGCTGCAAATGCGAAAATTGTTTCGTGCAATGCCGTGAAAAACCGCATTTTTAGTGCGATAGGCGATAAATTGCGTGCGTTCAGGGAAGCTGCATCTGCAGCATCATGGATTCGATCCGGGCTACATCTGACGGATTGTTGAGTTCCCAGAACTGCCGTCCGCGCGACTCGACCTCTGTGCAGAGCACCGCGCGATCGTTCTCGAGAAAGCGCAGCTGCTCCAGACCTTCGAGCGTCTCCAGGGGCCCGATCGGCCAGCCCGCATAGGCCGCCAGCGTGTCCGGCCGGTAGGCATAGACGCCCACATGGTGGAACACCGGCGTGGGGGCTTCGTCCGCGTAAGTCTCGGAGGTGAAGGGAATAACCTCTTTCGAGAAATAGAGCCCGCGATTGCCGGCTCCGAACACTGCAGTGGTGCCGCCGACGTGCCCGTTCTGGCGATCTTCCAGCAGGCTGTTGAGCGTCGCGCCTTCGCAGCGCAGCACCGGAGTCGCAAGCTCGGCCCAGTCATTCGCGCGCAGGCCTGCAACGAGGTCTTCGATGAACCACGCGGGGGTCAGCGGCGCGTCGCCCTGAAGGTTCACGACGATGTCGAAACCGCCGCCAAGGGTCGCCGCCGCTTCGGCGCAGCGCTCGGTCCCGTTGCGGCAGCTCTCGGAGGTCATCACCACCTCGGCGCCGAAGGCTTCGCAGGCCTCGCGAATGCGGTCGTCATCGGTCGCTACCACGACCTTGTCGACGCCGCCGACCTGCGTCGCCGCCTCCCAGCTGCGCTGGATCAGGGTCTTTTTCTCGCCCGTGGCGCCGGTCAGTTCGACCAGCGGCTTGCCGGGATAGCGGCTCGACGCGTAGCGCGCCGGGATGACGATCAGGACCGACATTACTTCACCAGCAGGACGCCGGGGGCGTAGGCGATGAAGAACGGGTTCTCGAAGCCCGGCTTGCCATAGGTGAAGGGTGCGTGATCGTCGAAGCGGATCATTTCGCCGCCCGCGCCGCGCAGAACCGCGTCACCGGCTGCCGTGTCCCATTCCATCGTGCGCCCGAGACGCGGATAGAGATCGGCCTCGCCCGTCGCGACAAGGCAGAACTTCAGCGACGACCCGGCCGAAGCCATGTCCTTCACCGCGTATTTGCCGATGTAATCGTCGGTCGCTTGATCGCGGTGCGATTTCGAGGCGACGACCATCAGGCCGCGATTGTCGGGCATCGAGACGGTGATCGGATGTTGCTTGCCGGGGCGCTCCTTGTCGAAGGGGCCGTCCTCTTCGACCGCACGGCCCTCGGCCAGCGTGTAGAAGAGACGTCCCTTGGCGGGGGCGTAGACCACGCCGCGCACGGGCTTGCCATTCTCGACATAGGCGATGTTCACGGTGAAATCGCCGCGGCGCTTGACGAATTCCTTCGTGCCATCGAGCGGATCGACGATCAGGAAGGTCGACACCTCCTGCGAATGGCTCGCGGCCTGCTCTTCGGTGACGAGCGGCATATCGGGAAATTCTGCGCGCAGCCCTGCGGAAATCAGCGCGTCGGCGGCCTCGTCGGCCTCGGTCACCGGCGAGTTATCCGACTTCGACTTCACCTCGAAATCGGGCGAGTCGTAGATCTCCATGATCTTGTCGCCTGCTTCGAGCGCCAGCCGCCGCATCACTCGCATCAGATGTTCGAAATCCATCGTCACGCCTCTCCCGGCCTTGTTAAGGCCCAATTGCTATGCTCCAACTCCCCCCTTATGATGCGGCGATAAGGGTTGAGCAAGCAATCCGACCTAGCTTGGGCCGCAACGACGCCCGAATCGGCAGGGACATGTTCAGACCAGAGACGAAATCGACCAAGCTCGGCACGACCTTCAGCCTGCTGGAGCTGATCTATCACGCCACCGTGCGCAATCTGCGCAAGAACCACGGGAATGCGTTGATCGGTCTGTTGCTGAACATGTTTCAGACGATGCTGTTGGTCATCTCTTTCTACATCATGTTCAGCGTGCTCGGGATGCGGTCGAGTTCGGTACGGGGCGATTTCCTGCTCTACATCATGACGGGCATCTTCCTCTACATGACCCACACCAAGACCCTCGGCGCGGTCTTCGGGTCGGAAGGGCCCACTTCGGCGATGATGAAACACGCGCCGATGACCACGGCGATCTCGATCGCGTCGGCGGCGCTGAGCGCGCTCTATATTCAGGTGCTGTCGATGGTGACGGTGCTCTACATCTACCACGCGGCCTTCAAACCGATCGAGATCTACGACTGGGTCGGCGCGTTCGCGATGGTGCTGCTGGCGTGGTTCACGGGGCTCGCGGTCGGAGTCGTGCTGCTTGCGGCGAAGCCTTGGGCGCCCGAAGTGGTGAGCGTGATCCAGCAGGTCTATACCCGCGCCAACATGATCGCCTCAGGCAAGATGTTCCTCGCCAACAATCTGCCGCACAAGATGCTGATCCTGTTCAACTGGAACCCGCTGTTCCATACGATCGATCAGGCGCGGGGCTACACCTTCATCAACTACAATCCGCATTTCTCGAATTGGGAATATCCGCTCTATGTCGGGCTCGCGATCCTGATGATCGGCCTTCTGGGCGAGTTCTACACGCGCCAATACGCATCGCTCAGCTGGGGTGCGCGGCGCTAAAGGACGGAGGCTTGCGCCGCCGCCTTGCGATCAACGTTTACGGATCGTGTCGCCCGGATCGAGGGTCGGCTCCAGCTCGATCACTTCGCCGCCGATCATCCCGCTTTGCGAGCGCCCCGAAATGATCTGCGCCGCCTTGCGGCCGATTTCAGCCCGGCAGGCATTCATCGTGGCGAGTCGCACCGACAACCCGTCGAGCAGTTCCAGCCCGTTGAACCCGGCCAGACCCATCTTGTACGGCACGTCGATGCCGTTGTCGAGGCACCAGAGCAGACCGCCCGCGCCGATCATGTCGTTGGAATAATAAAGGAAATCGAGATCGGGCGAGCGCTTGAGCATCGTCTCCGTCATCTCGCGCCCTTTCGCGAGCGCCGATCCGCCCGCGTAGAACTCGGTATCGGCCAGTTCGATGCCCGCCTTGGCGAGCCCTTCCTTGAACCCTTCGAGCCGTTTGCGCGCCCGGTGATCCTCGGGCATTTTCGTGCCGAGGAACCCGATCTTGCGATAGCCCGCGGCGATGATCGCCTCGGCCATATGCAGCCCGGCGCGGCGATGCGAAATCCCTACGACCGAGTCGATCCCCTCGCCATCGACATCCATGATCTCGACCACCGGAATGCCCGCATTCTGCAGCATCGCGCGCGAGGCGGGCGTATGCTCGACCCCCGCGATAATCACCCCCGAGGGGCGCCACGAGAGCATCTCATAGAGAACCTGCTCTTCCTTCTCGGGCGAGTAATTCGTGACCCCGACGACCGGCTGCAGCCCGGTATCTTCGAGCTCGTCGGACACGCTCGAAAGCACTTTCGGGAAGACGAGGTTCGACAGTGACGGGATGATCACGGCCACGAGGTTCACCCGCTGAGAGGCCAGCGCGCCCGCGATCTTGTTGGGCACATAGCCAAGCGCTTTCGCGGCCTGCAGGACCTTTTCGCGTGTCGCATCAGAGACATCGCCGCGATTTCGCAGCACGCGACTGACGGTCATCTCCGAGACGCCGGAGGCTTCGGAGACATCGCGCAGGGTCAAAGGACGGCGGGTTTCGATAGGGCGAGACAAGGGCGGTTCCTCAAGGTTCTCCTCTTGTTAGCGCCAAACATTTCCCTTGCGCAAGCGAATGATGCCAAGTATGTTAGCGTTAACGGTTGTAGGGTCGGATAATCTCCGCCCGATACCTGGACAGACCCGCGCCAGTGTCGGATTCGTCACGGCGAGGGATGCGAAAGGGGGCGCAGTGGGCCAATTTGCGCTCCCTTTTCTTTCTTTCGCCTGAAATCCTGAAATTTCTGCACGACCCGCATGCATAGGAATATGCGCGCGGTTTTCTGTTGCAGCGCAGCGATGGACTTGCACCATAAGCTCTTTGGCGGCATCAAAGGCGCAGCGCGGTCCCGTGGCTCAACTGGATAGAGCAGCCCCCTCCTAAGGGGCAGGTTGCAGGTTCGAATCCTGCCGGGATCGCCAATCAGACATGAAAAAGGCCCGCGCGATGCGGGCCTTTCGTGTTTCTGGTGCGACCGCTCAAAGCTCGGTCCAGGCCTTGTCCTCGCCCTTGAGGCCACCGACCATCACGCGGGTCGGAAGGCCGATGCGGTCGAGCTGGGTGAAGAAGGGCTTGGGGTCCATCTCTTCGACGTTCTTCATCGTCTTCGCATCCCAGTCGCCCTGCGCGATCAGGATCGCGGCGGCGACCGGCGGCACGCCCGCGGTGTAGGAGATGCCCTGCGAGCCGACCTCTTCGTAAGCCTCTTTGTGATCGGCGACGTTATAGACGAAATACTCCACGTCCTTGCCGTCCTTCGTGCCTTTCACCAGATCGCCGATGCAGGTCTTGCCGGTGTAGTTCGGCGCGAGGCTCGACGGGTCGGGCAGCACGGCCTTCACCACTTTCAGCGGTACGACTTCGAGGCCTTCTGCGGTTTTCACCGGCTGTTCGGACAGCAGGCCGAGGTTCTTCAGCACGGTGAAGACATTGATGTAGTGATCGCCGAAGCCCATCCAGAAGCGCACATCGGCCTGCGGATAGTTGGTCGCCAGCGAATGCACCTCGTCATGGCCCGACTGATAGGCCTGCGAGGGGCCGACGACGGGCAGATCCCAGTTGTGGCCCGACGCGAACATGCTCGTCTCTTTCCACTGCTGGTCTTCCCAATAGTAAACCACGCCGGTGAATTCGCGGAAGTTGATCTCGGGATCGAAGTTGGTCGCGAAATACTTGCCGTGCGAGCCTGCGTTGATGTCGACGATGTCGATCGACTTCACCTCGTCCATCTGGTCGATGGCGAAACGCGCATAGGCGTTGACCACGCCCGGATCGAAGCCCGCGCCGAGGATCGCGGTCACGCCATGCTCGGTGCACAAGTCGCGCTTTTTCCACTCGTAATTGGCATACCACGGCGGGGTTTCGCAGATCTTGTCGGGCTCTTCATGGATCGCGGTGTCGATATAGGCGGCGCCCGTCGCGATGCAGCCGTCGAGCACGTGCATATTCACGAAGGCGGTGCCCACGTTGATCACGATCTGGGATCCGGTCTCGCGGATCAGGGCTGCGACGGCCTCGGAATCGGTCGCATCCACCTCATGCGCCTCGAACGTGCCGTCCACCTTCATCGCGCCCTTTTCACGCACGCTGTCGATGATGGCATCGCATTTCGATTTGGTGCGCGAGGCGATATGCAGGTCGCCAAGGATGTCGTTATTCTGCGCGCATTTATGCGCCACGACCTGGGCGACGCCGCCCGCTCCGATGATGAGCACGTTCTTTTTCACTTCGGCTGTCTCCTTTTTCTGCGGACAGGGGAAGGGGGCTCTTGTGGGCCCTCAGGACAATGAGGCGCGATAATCCTCATAGGTGAAGTCGCGAATCCGGTCGATGTTCCCATCTTCGCGGCGGATAGCGATGGCGGGCATCGCCACGCCGTTGAACCAGTTCTTCTTGACCATCGTGTAACCGGCGGCATCCGCAATCGAGATACGGTCGCCGATTTCGAGCGGTTTGTCGAACCGCGCCTCGCCGAAGATGTCGCCCGCGAGGCAGGTCTTGCCCGCGATCTGGTATTCATATTCGCCCTGCTGCGGCAGCTTGGCGGTCTCGCGATAGATCAGCAGGTCGAGCATATGCGCCTCGATGCTGCTGTCGACGATGGCGATCTTCTTGCCGTTGTCGAGAATGTCGAGAACCGTCACTTCGAGCGAGGCAGTCTGCGTGATCGAGGCCTCACCGGGCTCCAGATAGACCTGCACGTCGAAATCCTCGGAGAATTTCTTCAGCCGGTCGGCGAGCGCGTCGAGCGGGTAATCGTCGCCGGTGAAATGGATGCCGCCGCCGAGGCTAACCCATTTCAAGCGCTTCAGGATATCGCCGAACTCCGCCTCGATCCGCGAAAGCTGATGATCGAACAACGCGAAATCCGCGTTCTCGCAATTGTAGTGGATCATCACGCCCGAGATGCGGTCCATCGCCGCCTCCAGCCGCTCTGCATCCCATTCGCCCAGACGCGAGAACGGCCGTGCCGGGTCGGCCAGATCGAAACCGGAGGTCGAAAACCGCGGGTTCAGACGCAGACCACGCTCGATATGCGCAGCCTTGTCGCCGAAGCGATCCAGCTGGCTTAGCGAGTTGAAGATGATCTTGTCGGCGTAACCGATGGCCTCGTCGATCTCGTGATCGGCCCAGGCGACCGAATAGGCATGGGTTTCCTTGCCGAATTTCTCACGCCCCAGATGCAGCTCGAACAGCGAGCTGGAGGTCGTGCCATCCATATAGGGCTTCATGATGTCGAAGGCCGACCAGGTCGCGAAACATTTCAGCGCCAGCAGAGCTTTCGCGCCGGAACGCTCGCGCAGGTGCTCGATCTTGCGCATGTTCTCGCGCAGGCGCGCCTCGTCGATCAGGTAGAAGGGCGTGTCGGACATGGCTCTCCCTCGGGTCAACAGACCCTGCGATATAGGGCGCATGTGACAGTGGCGCAACCGGATCAGTCGACTCGGATGGCATCCTTGGCCACGCTAAGTGCATAGCCTTTGCGGGAAATGTTGCGCACGAGAAGCTCGCTGACGAGCTGATTTCCGAGACTGTCGCGCAGGCGTTTGATCCGCGTGGCGCCCGCCGCCTCGTCGCAATCGGCCTCGTCCCGGCCCGAGATCATCGCCTCGATCTGCACGCCGGTGAGGATGTCGTCGTCCATCCGCGCCTCGGCCAGCACCGACAGCGTCTCGATCGCCGCCGGGGTCAGGGTGAAGCCCATATCGTTGAGCATCACCGCGTTTTCGCCCCGCAGGATGCGTAGGCTCTGCACCTCGATCCCGGCGCGGCGAATCTCGGTCATCCGCTTGTTCAGCGCGATCAGCAGGAGAAGGAAGACGATCGTCGCGATCAGAAGGGCGGCGGCGAAGATCAGCAGGATGAAGATGATCACCCGGTAATTCGCCAGCACGTCCGAGAACGCGGTGCCCGACTGCGCCAGCACCTCCAGCAGCTTGATCTCGGCTTGCGAGGTCAGATTGTCGTTCTGCACGAAGATCTGCTCGACCCGCGCGTTGAACGCATCCGCATTCGGCAGGTTCGCGAACAAAAGCACCGCGGCCACGGCAAGAATCGCGACCACGGCCACGATCCCGCCCACAACCGCGCGCGAGCCGAGTCGTAAACTATCAGTAACGGAGGAAATATTGTCCGGCACTGGCCTTCCTTTGCTCCAAGCCATCGGGGCCGAATGTGGAGAGAACCGTCAGCAAGGTCCACCCATCGGCTTTCAGCTTCGGCGCCAATTCGCGCGCCGCCGCCTTTTTCGAACAGGCCGAGTCCGAGACCTGCGCTACCCCGTATTGCAGCTGCAACGGGTTGTCGCGCTTGGCCTTGTAATCGGCATAGCACTCGGCCTGCGCGGCCGAGGCAGAGGCGAGAAACGCCAATATGAGGACTACGTGTTTCATGTGGAACACGCTGCGCTCAACGCCCGTGTTATTCAATAGCCAAAGGGGGTTGGCCCGCCTGTTATCCGATAGCAGGGGGCCGTTATTGCCTGACTTTCGCCCCTCGGCCCAATCTCGGTTCATCGACGTCATGCGGCCTTCCGGGCTGCCGAGTGAAAGGACCGAAGCCATGAGCCTCAAGACCAAGGCCACCGCCGCCATCACCGCCCTCGCCCTCGCGTTGGGCTCCGTCGCAATCAGTGCTACGCCCGCCGCCGCGCTGGGCAAGAAGGACCGTCAGGCGCTGAGCATCCTGCTTGGGGTCGGTGCCGCCGCGCTGCTCCTCGACGGGATGAACAAGAAGGATCACAAGGCGAAGAAGGCGCAGCCGCGCTACGAGAGCTGGCAGGACCGCCAGCGTCGTCTGGAACGTGAACGCCGCGAGCGCGAGCGCCGAGAAGCCGAGGCCCGACGCCAGCGCGCGCAGGAGCGTTACGACCGCGACCACCGTCGCTATAGCCATGACCGCGACCGCATCCGTCTGCCCGCGCAATGCGTGCAGCGTGTGAAGACCGGCCGCGGCTGGGGCGAGGTGGTTTCCGCCTCCTGCCTCGATCGCCGCACCGAGCGCCGCCTGCCTGCCAATTGCGCCTTCACGATGAAGACCGGCCGTCACGGCGTCGAGAAAGTCTATGGCAGCAACTGCCTGGAAGATCGCGGCATCCGTCTCAGCCGGCGTTAAGCCATGCGGCAGACGCCATAAGAGCGTCGTCGAGCAGTGCGGGGGCCTTCGGGTCCCCGCTTTTTCATTGAACAGACCTGCCGTTCCGGGGCATTCCGAAGAAATGGCACAGAACCCCGATTTCTCTTTCGAAGAAGCCGCCTTCGCGCGCGGCCTGACCATCGTTGCAGGCGTGGACGAGGTGGGCCGCGGTCCGCTTTGCGGTCCGGTGACGTCAGCGGCGGTCATTCTCGATCCCGCCCGCATTCCCGAAGGGCTCAACGACTCGAAGAAGCTCACCGCAAAGCGCCGCGCCGATCTGGCCGCGCAGATCATGGACTGCGCCGAGTTCTGCGTGGCCCATGCCAGCGTCGAGGAAATCGACGAACTCAATATCTACCACGCCTCGCATCTCGCGATGTGCCGCGCGGTCGACGGGCTGGCCCGCACCGCCGATCATGTCCTCGTCGACGGCAACCGCGTGCCGCGCGACCTGAAGTTGTCCAGCGAACCGGTCGTGAAGGGCGATGCCCGTTCTTTGTCGATCGCGGCGGCGTCGATCCTCGCGAAAGAGGCCCGCGATTTGCTCATGGTGGATTTGGCGCAACAGTATCCGGGCTACGGCTGGGAGCGGAATGCGGGCTACCCGACCAAGGACCATCTGCAGGCGCTTCTAGATTTAGGGGTCACCCCCGTTCATAGACGAAGCTTCAAGCCGGTCCACAATATCTTGTGCCAAGCGAATTATATAACCCCTTGATTCAAAAAAGAAATTGACGATGAATCGCCTTTGACTCATTTTTATAGCCATAGATCGGCACAAAGCCGGCTCCCAGATATTGGGCCCTGAGGCGGGCAGTTAAGAGGCTAAAAATGGCAAAGACGAAGACTCCGGTGGTGCGCAATGCACTGCCCCTGAACGAAATTCTGGATGGCGATTGCATCGAGATGATGAACTCGCTGCCCGAGGACAGTGTGGACCTGATCTTCGCCGATCCGCCCTACAATCTACAGTTGCGCGGTGACCTGCACCGCCCCGATAATTCCAAGGTCGACGCGGTCGATGACGCGTGGGACCAGTTCGGCTCCTTCGCGCATTACGACAATTTCACCCGAGACTGGCTGAAGGCCGCGCGCCGCATCCTCAAGCCGAATGGCGCGATGTGGGTGATCGGCTCCTATCACAACGTGTTCCGCATGGGCGCAGAGCTGCAGAACCAGGGCTTCTGGATTCTCAACGACGTCGTGTGGCGCAAGTCGAACCCGATGCCGAACTTCCGTGGCAAACGCCTGACCAACGCGCATGAGACGCTGATCTGGGCGTCGAAATCCGAAGGCGCGAAATACACCTTCAACTACGAGGCGCTGAAATCGCTCAATGAAGGGGTGCAGATGCGCTCCGACTGGGTGATCCCGATCTGCAATGGCGGCGAGCGTCTGAAGGATGCGAACGGCGAGAAAGCACACCCGACCCAAAAGCCCGAGGCGCTGCTGCATCGTGTCCTCGTCGGTACTACCAATCCCGGCGACGTGATCCTCGACCCGTTCTTCGGCACCGGCACGACCGGCGCCGTGGCGAAGATGCTGGGCCGCGATTTCATCGGTATCGAGCGCGAGGAAGCGTATCGCGAAGTCGCGCTCAAGCGCCTCGCCAAGATCCGCAAATTCGACAAGGAAGCGCTGGAAGTTTCCACCTCGAAACGCGCCGAACCGCGTGTGCCCTTCGGCCAGCTGGTCGAACGCGGCATGCTGCGCCCGGGCGAAGAGCTCTACTCGCTCAACGGTCGGCACAAGGCCAAGGTCCGCGCCGATGGCACGCTGATCGGCGACGACGTGAAAGGCTCGATCCATCAGGTCGGCGCCCATCTCGAAGGCGCGCCGAGCTGCAATGGCTGGACCTACTGGACGTTCAAGCGCGATGGCAAACAGGTCCCGATCGACCTGCTGCGCCAGCAGATCCGCGCCGAGATGAACTGAGGCTCAGCCCTCTCTCAAGAATTAGAAGTTACCGCCGGTGCCGAGGGCCGCTCCTCGGCACGCGCCTTGCCCCGCCGTGCGAAACGGCGGGGTCTTTTCGTTTGTGCCGATGATGAAAAGGGGTGCTGCCCCACCGCGCCCCCCGGGGACATTTGAACAAGAGCGAAGAGCCGGATTTCGGCTTGGCGGAAATATCCCGGGGTGAATGGCCGCAGGCCAGAGGGGCAGCGCCCCTGCCGCGTTCAGGCCTGGCCGAGGCGGGCGCGCAATTCGCGCAGAACCGGCAGGGTGGCGCGGACCTTATCGGGGCCGAGATCGCGCACGATCCCCCCGATGATCGGCATCAGCGAGGCCAGCGCCGCATCGCGTGCGCGCCTGCCGGAGGGCGAGAGCGACACCCATTTGCGCCGCGCATCGTCCCAGTCGGGCCGGATATGCACATGTCCCGCCCATTCCAGCTTGGCGAGCGTGTTGGTCATCGCACCGCGGGTCACATGCAGCGCCTCGGCCAGTTGGGCGGGCGTGCGTTCCTCGTTGATATGGGCCAGCAGGTTGAGCACCGAGAAATGCGAGATTTCCATGCCCTTCGGGAGGGCACGGCTCACCACGTTGCGCGCCAGCTGATCTGCCATGAAGACCTCGGCGAACAGCGTCGCGGCAAGCGGATCGTTCTCGGGCGGGGTGCTCACGGCGCTTCGAAGCTCCGGTCATGGAAAAGGGAACGCAGGCGCGAGCGCACCGCGTCCACCTGATCGAGATCGAGATCGACGAGGGTCACGCCGGGCTCGGTACCGCCATCGGCCAGCACCTTGCCCCACGGATCGACCGCCAGCGAATGGCCCCAGGTCTTGCGCGGCCGACCGCCATGCGCGGCATGGGTGCCGCATTGCGCGGGCGCCAGCACGAAGCAGGTATTCTCGATTGCGCGGGCACGCACCAGAACCTCCCAATGGGCGGCCCCGGTCGTGTCGTTGAACGCCGCCGGGATCGTCAGCACCTGCGCCCCGGCCTGCGCCAGCGTCCGGTAGAGATGCGGGAAACGCAGGTCGTAGCAGACCGACAGGCCCAGCTGGGCGTATTTCGTAGCGCCCAGCACCGCCTCGCGCCCGGGGCGGTAAGCCTCGGATTCGCGGTAGCGTTCGGTCTCGGATACGTCCACGTCGAACATGTGGATCTTGTCGTAGCGGGCTTTGATATTGCCCTTGCGCCCGATCAGGAAGGAGCGATTGGCGAAGCGCGCATCGTCTCCGGATTTCAGGCAGAGCGAGCCGATCAGGATATAGACGCCAAGGCGCTCTGCCTCGTTGCAAAGCGCCTCCAGCGTCGGGTCGTGATGCTCGTGATGCAGGACTGCGTTCTGATGGGCGCGATCCGACGAGATCAGATTGGTGCATTCCGGCGTCGCGATCAGCTGCGCACCTTTCGACGCGGCATCGCGGATGAAGTCGAGCGTGACCGGCAGGTTCTGTGCCGGATCATCCGTGACCGAAAGCTGAACGAGCGCCGCCTTCATCGCGTCAGCTCGCCAGCATCTGATCGAGCTTGCCCGAATGTTCGAGCGCATGCAGCTCGTCGCAGCCGCCGATCGGCTCGTCGCCGATGAAGATCTGCGGGACGGTCCGGCGGCCATTGGCGCGCTGGGTCATCGCGGCGCGCAGTTGCGGCTCGCGGCCGACATCGGTTTCCTCGTAGGAGATGCCCTTCTTGTCCAACAGGCGCTTGGCCATGATGCAGAAGGGGCAGGTGCTGGTGACGTAGATTTCGACGCGTTTCATTCTCAATTCCCTTTGGTCTGCGAGACTATAGGGATTTAGGGTGCCTTCGCAACGCGTGCCAGTGTCACAGTGCAGATCGGCTCTGCACCTGCGCTCAACGCCGCCTCCGTCGCGGCGGAAAGCGTGGCCCCCGAGGTCATAACATCATCGACGATCAGGAGCGGACGCCGCTGCAGTAGCGCGGCGTGGCGCGGCGTGACGGTGATCGCGCCGTCGAGATTGGCGTGCCGCTCATCGCGAGTTTTGCCCTTCTGGCTCGACGTCGGGCGGGCGCGGGTGAAGAGATCGGCGCAGTAGTCGTGGCCGGTGCGACGGGCCAGCGCACGCGCCAGTTCCGCCGCCTGATTGTAGCGCCGCCGCAGCAGGCGCAGCCGATGCAGTGGGATCGGCGCGATCAGCGTGTCGGGCGTCAGAAGCGGCGCGGCGGCGCGCGCCATCCAGTCGGCCAGCGGCGGCACCAGATCGAGCCGGTCGCCATGTTTCAGCGCTAGCACAAGATCGCGCCCGGTGCCCGAGTAATGCATCACCGTACGCCCCTGAGCCCATGGCCGCGGATGGGTGAGGCAATCATCGCAAAGGATGGCCGTGTCGCTTTCGCCCGGAAGGGGCGTGCCGCAGGCGTCGCAGACCGTGCCGCGCGCGAAAGTGGCCTCGGACCAGCACGCACCGCAGAGCCCGAAATCCGTGCCGACCGCGTCGCCGCAGGCGATGCAGCGCGGCGGGAAGAGCGCGCGCAATCCCAGACGTCCCGCCGCTAGCATCCGGCTCCGAACCTCGTTAAGGGTTTCTGCCATGGATACGCCGCCCCTTCTGACCGACCGCGAGGCGCTCGAGCGCCATAGATTTCGCGCCGCCCGTGCGCCCGAACTGTTTCTGCACGAGGACGCGGCGGCTGAACTTGAGGAAAGGCTGCAAGAGGTTAACAGAACCTTTACGGAGCCAGCCCTGATCGCCGCTTTTCCCGAGCCGTGGCGCGAAATTCTTCCCGAGGCGAAGATCGTGGCCGATACGGATGTGCTCGATCTGGAGGAAGGCGCGCATGATCTGGTGGTCCACGCGCTCTGTCTGCATTGGGCGAATGATCCGGTCGGGCAGATGGTGCAGGCGTCGCGCGCGTTGAAACCCGACGGGCTGTTCATCGGCGTGATGTTCGGCGGTCAGACACTCAATGAGCTGCGCGCGGCGCTGGCGCAGGCCGAGGCCGCGATCACCGGAGGCCTGAGCCCGCGGATCGTGCCGATGGGTGAAATTCGCGATCTCGGCGCGCTGATCCAGCGGGCGGGGCTGGCGCTGCCGGTGGCCGACGCGGTGACGCGCAAGGTGACCTACGAGACGCCGCTGCGGCTGCTGTCGGACCTGCGCGCGATGGGCGAGACCAATGCGCTTGCCGCCCGCGATCGTCGCTTCCTGCGCCGCGATGTGCTGACCGAGGCGCTGCGGCTGTATATCGAGACCTATCAGGAGCCCGATGGCCGGGTGCGCGCGACCTTCGACATGGTCTGGCTCACCGGCTGGAAGCCGCATCCCGATCAGCAGAAACCGTTGCGTCCGGGGTCCGCGGCACAGCGGCTCGCCGATGCGCTGGGCACCACCGAGCACCCGAGCGGCGACAAGCCCGGCTCAGCCTAGCGCGTCGAGGAAGGACTTCGACCACCAATGCACGTCATAGGTGGTCAGCCCCTCCATCAGGGACCGATAGCGTTCCCGCCGCTCTCCGCGCGACATCATCAGCGCGGTCAGCATCGAGGTGGCGACCTGCTCGGGATCGTGCGGATTGACCATCAGCGCCGCATCCATCTGTTCAGCCGCGCCCGCGAATTGCGACAGCATCAGAACGCCGGGATCGTCGGGGTTCTGGGCCGCGATGAATTCCTTCGCGACGAGGTTCATCCCGTCCATCAGCGGCGTCACGAGGGCCACATGCGAGGCGCGGTAAAGCCCCGCCAGCACTTCGCGCGGCACCGCCCGGTTGATGAAGCGGATCGGGACCCACTGAATGTCGGCGAACTGGCCGTTGATGCGGCCCGAAAGATGCTCGGTCTCTTCGCGGATATCGTCATAGGCCTGCACGCCCTCGCGGGTCGGCGGCGAGATCTGCAAGAGCGAGACGTAACGATGCCAGTCCTCGTGCCGCTCTAGAAACTCGCCGAAGGCGCGGAAGCGATGCGGCACACCTTTGGAATAATCCAGCCGGTCGACGCCGATCATCAGCCGGCGATGATCCTTCACGATCCCGGCGGGCAGCTTATCGAACTCGGTCTCCGCCAGTTCCTGAAACTCGCGCGCATCGATAGAAATCGGGAAGGCGGCGACCCGGCATTGGCGGGGCGAGAGATGCACATAGCCCGCGCCGAGATTGGAGGCGTCGGCGATCTCGATCATCGAGTGGAGACAGGCGCGCACGTCGCGCTCTGCCTGAAGGCCCACGAGGTCGTAATTCGCGATCCACTGGCAGACCTCGCGCCCGTTGGGCAGGGCCTGCATCGCGGTCGGGCCGGGGAAGGGCGTGTGCAGGAAGAAGCCGATCGGATTGGTCACGCCCATCAGGCGCAGCTCGTAGGCCAGCGGCAGCAGATGGTAATCCTGCACCCAGATCCGGTCGTCGGGCTTCAGGAACGGCGCCACGAGTTTCGCGATCCGCCGGTTCACCTGTTTGTAGACGCCCAGATATTCCTGATGGATATCCATCAGATCGGCGCGACCGTGGAACAGCGGCCAGAGCACCGAATTCGAATAGCCCGCGTAATAGTTGTCCTGCTCTTCCTGAGTCAGATCGAAGCAGTAACGTCTGAACGGCCCACCCTCGATCTCGCGCAACTCTGCGGCAGGCGTGTCGGCGATCTCGCCCGAGGTGCCGATCCAGATGCCGCCGGTTTCCTCCAGCACATCGCCAAGCGCCACGACAAGCCCGCCCGAGGGATTGGCCCCGGTGGGAATGCGGTTGGAGATGCAGATCAGGCGGCCCATTCGTCGTTCCTCATTCAGCGTGCCACGGCAGCGGCGAGCCAGGCGCGCACATCCATCGGCTCGTCAAGGTGATAGCGCGCGACGCTCTCTCCGTCACCGACCTTGATGCCGAAGCCGCCATGCGCTTCGGCCCAGGCCAATGCGGGCTCGTCGGTCGTGTCGTCGCCCGCATAGACCGGATTGCGGCCGCCGAACTGCACGAGGTCGGACAGGATCGCCAGAGCGCCATCCTTCGAGAACCCCTCGGGACGGATTTCGACCGCCATTTTCGCGGGCTGGATCGTGAAACCGTCATAGCGCGCGGTCAGCTCTTCGGTGAAGGCTTCGACCTTACCCTGCTTGGCGGGGTTGGAGCGGAAGTGGATCGCGGCGCCGTGGCTCTTGTCTTCAAAAATGAGATCGTGGTCCTGCGCGAACCCGGCCAGATCCTCTTTGACCGCGCCCAGATATTGCGGGGTCTCGGCCATCGGCGGCTCCATTCCGCGCGCTTCCGAGCCGTGGGAGCCGACCATCAAACCGTCGAACCCGTCGAGGAAACGTTCCAGCTCGTGCAGGGATCGCCCCGAGACAACCGCGAGCGCCCCGTTGAGCGCCTCCGAGAGTTGTTCGAGCAAACGCGGCAGATTTTGCGGCACGATCACCGCATCCGGGCGGGGCGCTATGTCCACCAGACATCCGTCGAAATCTAGGAACAACGCGTCTCGCGACGGGTCGAGAGCGGGCGGGGCCGGTTTTTTCCCGGTCATGTCATCCATTGCCATGTGAAGACCGTAAGTGATCCTGTCCCGGTTGAATAGGCCGCATTGGCACAGATCGGGAAACCCGTTAAGTCGGGTGGAAGTTCCGCGATAAATGACGACAGGACAGTGACACGATGACCAACGCCGCAAATCCGCGCCTTGCCCATGCCCCCGCCGATCACCCGCCCGTCAAGGAAGCGAAGATCGGTCTGCTCGTCGCCAATCTCGGAACCCCGGACAACACCGATTACTGGTCGATGCGTCGCTATCTGAACGAGTTCCTCTCGGACCGGCGCGTGATCGATTACCCGGCATGGAAATGGCAGCCGTTGCTGCAGCTCATCATCCTGTCGAAGCGGCCTTTCACCTCGGGTGCGAACTACAAGACGATCTGGAACAACGAGGCGGGCGAAAGCCCCCTGATGACGATCACCAAGCAGCAGGTCGCGAAGCTGCGCGATGCGGTCTCGGCGCGCTACGGTCAGGAGGTCGTCGTCGATTACTGCATGCGCTACGGCAATCCCTCGACCCAGTCCGTCGTCGACCGGATGGTCGAGCAGGGCTGCGAGAAGATCCTGTTCCTGCCGCTCTACCCGCAATACGCGGGCGCGACCTCCGCCACCGCGAACGATCAGTTCTTCCGCGCGCTGATGAAGCAGAAGCGCCAGCCCGCTGCGCGCGTCGCGCCGGAATATTTCGACAAGCCCTCCTATATCGACGCGCTCGCGCAATCGGTGGAGCGGGTCTATGCCACGCTCGACGAGAAGCCCGACGTGCTGGTCGCCTCCTATCACGGGATGCCCAAGCGCTATCTGATGGAAGGCGACCCCTACCATTGCCAGTGCCAGAAGACCTCGCGCCTGCTGCGCGAACGGCTCGGCTGGGACAAGGACGGGATCGACACGACCTTCCAGTCGGTCTTCGGCACCGAGGAATGGCTCAAGCCCTACACGGTCGAGCATGTCGCGGAGCTGGCGAAGCAGGGCAAGAAGAACATCGCGGTGATCTCGCCCGCCTTCAGCGCGGATTGCATCGAGACGCTCGAAGAGATCAACGGCGAAATCCGCGAGGCGTTCGAGCACGCGGGCGGTGAGAAATTCACCTACGTTCCGTGCCTGAACGACGACGATCTGCACATCAAGGCGCTGATGGAGGTGGTCGGAGAAAACCTCGCCGGTTGGATCGACTGATAAAACTGTCGCGATCTGCGACGTCCTGCCTCACAGATTCGTGAGTGTCTTTTCTTATAAGTTCTGACGCGGGGGCAAGGGATCGCCTTGAAGGCGTACCCTGCGGACCGGCAACGACTGGGCCGCTCAGAGCAGAAAGGAAAGAGAATGCTCAAGACTATGGGACTGGTCGCCTTGGCGGCTCTCTATGCTGGCGCTTCCTGGGCCGGGCACGCAAATCCGTGGGCGACCGAGGATGACGTGATTTACAACCAAGAGCACGAGGACAACCTCGTGCAATCCATCGACACGCCCGGCGAGGATGAGATGCTCGGCGTCATGGTACGAAGCGCCCACGGCAAGCTCGACGGCCTGGCGGGCGGTTCTGGCGATGGCTCGGGCGACGGATCCGACCACGAGCACGACAGCGGCGAGCACGACTGACCGCAGCCGCGTAAATCGAAACCCCCGGACCTATGCGGTGCCGGGGTTTTTACTTGCGGGTTTCAACCGTGATTTCAGCTTGGTGCACCACATTTAGTGGCTCACGCTTGACAGAACACAAGCGGGATTCAAAACTATGCGTGACGTTCTGGAATAGAAGCGCCGCCAAGGCGGGAACCAAGGCGGCGCGAAATTTCAGTTCTCCGCAACCCAACCAAGGCGGGTCGCTGCGGATAGCTGGATAACATGGAAGAATCCTACAGGGGAGGATTCCGGCAAGTCAAGGCGGTCCGTCGCATCAAGTGAAAGGAAGCCAGAATGGCTACCTATCTGATCGCGTTCCGAATTGGAGCAAACTCAACATACTCTGATCGTTGGGATTCTGTCGTCAAAGCTATCCGGAGCGAAGCACTGGATGGAACGACATGGGAAGAGATGACATCCTTCATCATTCTCAAGTCGGGACGGACAGCTGACGATTTGGCTCGGAGTATCTACATCAACTCAGGCTTCGATGTCTTCACCGATAAGCTCCTAGTCGTCAACTCGTCCAACAATACGCATGCCACACGTGGTAGAATTGACTACCCTGCTACTTTGTCTTCGTACTTCGTGGATGGAACGAGTAGCGTGTCCAATGCGCTTCTTACGGCGCTGATGGGATAAGGTGATTTGTGTGGGCGGACTGGCGCGAGTGCCCGGGCCGCCCGCATAATGCATTGAAATTTCTAGCGTTGCGCACTTACTTTTGTGCGGCTCAGATCAGCAGCACCTGCGTGCCGATCTTCGCGAAACCGAACAGCTCCTGGATATGTTCGTTGTAAAGACCGATGCAGCCGTTCGAGCTTTTGCGGCCGATCTTGCGCGTGTCATGCGTGCCGTGGATGCGGTAATAGCGCCATGAAAGATACAGCGCATGGGTGCCAAGCGGGTTATCGGGGCCCGGCGGCACGTAATCGGGCCATTCCGGATTGCGCTTCTTCATCGAGGGGGTCGGCGCCCAGCTCGGCCCTTCGACCTTGCGGATCACCGAGGTCCGGCCGCGCCGCGTCAGCTCTTCCGAGACCGGTACCGAGGTCGGATAGAGACGGTAGATCGACTGATCCGCCGACCAGTAATGCAGCGCCCGCGAATGGGTATCCACAAGGATCGCCCCACCGCGGAGGTTCGAGAAGTAGGGCTGCCAGTCGCGGTTCTGGAAGCTCGAAATATTGCGGCGCTGGTTCGTATAGGCGTTCGTTTCGAACTGCTCCTGACCGTAATCGGGCGTTTGCGCCCGGGCGGGCAGCGCGAGCCCCGCACCAAGGCAGGCGGCGGCGCCAAGGAAGGCGCGGCGATCGAAGGGCTTGCGCGTATTGGGCATCTCGGGCTCCGGGTTCGCGATGGGGTCAATTGCGATAAATATAATGTGATCGTGCGGCGGCGGCAAATCAAACTGGCGGGGATGTGCCCGCAAAGCGACAGAGGGGTTTGCGCGGCTGGGGACAAGCGTGTAATGCAGATTGACGTTTTAACGAGGGACGGACCAAAGATGTTGCGCGCTTCTGTATTTGCGGTCTCCGCGATTGTGGCTCTGGCGGCTTGCCAGCCGACCGACACGCAGCCCAAGCTCGGGCCCGATGGCCTGCCGCTGCCGAAAGTCTACAACATCACCGCGAGCGATCGCTCGGTGATCCCGCAGCGCGTGCTGGAATCCGTGAACAGCCTGCGTTCGGCGCGCGGTGCCGCACCGCTGGTGCTGAACGACGCGCTCACCACGGCGGCGCTGGCCCATTCCAAGGACATGGCCGTGCAGAACCGTCCGTGGCACTGGGGCTCCGACGGCTCCTCGCCGCTGAGCCGGGCGCAGCGCGCCGGCTATCCGGGGCAGGTTCTGGGCGAGAATATCTCCGAGACCTACGAGACCGAGATGGAAACCCTCTCGGCCTGGATGAAGGTCGCCGATACGCGCGACGTGATCCTGAACCCTGCGGCGACGCAGATGGGCTTCTCGTGGTATCAGGAGCCGTCCGGCAAGATCTGGTGGACGATGGTCACCGGCAACTGAGCCGAAGACCCGCCGCAAGCAAAAAGGGCCCCACGTGGGGCCCTTTGTCATTTCCGGGGGGACGCTGCGATCAGGGGAAGATGAAGATCGGCGTGCCGTCGCGGACCATCGCGTAGATGTCGCGGATTTCCTTGTCCTTCACCGCGATGCAGCCCGCGGTCCAGTCGCGACCCTTGCCTTTGTTCTTCCCGTCGCGGCCATGGATGAAGATATCGCCGCCCGCCTTCTTGCCCTGCGATTCCGCGAAGGCCACCTGCTGCGGATTCGGGTAGCTGATGCCGATCGACAGGTAATAGGCCGAGTTCGGATTGCGACGGTTGATGTAATAGAGCCCTTCCGGGGTCTTGCCGTCGCCCTCGAACCGCTTCGGCCCGACCGGATCGCCGCCAAGGCCCACCTTGTACTTCTCCAGCACCTCGTCGCCATGCAGCAGATACATCATCCGCTGCGACTTGAAGAGCTGGATCTGAGTCACGGCGGGGCCGTTATAGGATTTGAATTTGCTGGAATCGCCACAGGCGGCCAGCGTGGCAAGGGCGCATCCGCCCAAGAGGAGGGTTCGACGGTTCATGTTCGGCCTGTATTCGGAGACTGCTGTTTTGCAGTCTTTCTACCCGATTTTCGCCGTCGCATCTAGCGGGTGAAAAGGGCCGCAAGCTCCACATGAGCGGAAAACCGGAATTGATCCACGACCAGCAGCTTGTCGAGCGTGAAGCCCGCCGCGATCAGCGTCTCTGCGTCGCGTGCGAAGGTGACCGGGTTGCAGGAGACATGGACGAGGCGCTTGAGCTTCGACGCCGCGATCTCGGCGATCTGCGCCTGCGCGCCAGCCCGCGGCGGGTCGATCACCACCGCGTCGAACTTCGCCAGCTCGTCGGGCAGAAGCGGACGGCGGAACAGATCGCGCGCCTCGGTGGAGACCCGGTGCAGGCCCTGCGACTGACGCCAGCCCTGATCGAGCGCCTCGGTCATCGCCGCGACCCCTTCGACCGCGTGGACCTCGGCCAGTTCGGCCAGCGGCAGCGAGAAGGTGCCGCAGCCCGCGAACAGATCGGCCACCTTTTTCGCGTTGCCAATCGCCGCTTTCGCGAAGGCGGTCAGCACCGCTTCGCCGTGATGGGTCGCTTGCAGAAACGCGCCCGGCGGCGGCACGACCTTGGCCTTGCCGAATTGCTGGATCGCCGGTCGCCGCCCCGCGATGACCTGTCCGTTCCAGCTGAGCCGGGCGAGATCGTGGCTGCGCGCCAGACCCGACAAAGCCTCGAATTGGGCCGTATCAGGGTCTTTTCCGCCCTGTGCGGCCAGTTCCAGCCCGGCCTCCGACAGGGTCAGGGTGAAGGCGATTTCGCCTTTGCGCGAGCCTGCAATCGCGGTCGCCTCATGCAGCATCGGGATCGCGGCCAGAAGCTCGGGCCGCAGGATCAGGCAGTTCGGAATCTCGACGACCGTGTCCGAGGCGCGTGCGTGAAACCCGACCAAGGTGCCCTTCTTCGTGCGCCGTCCCGAAAGCGTCGCCCGCCTGCGCGAATTGAGCGGCGAGGTCGCGATGGTCATCTCCGGCATGGGCAGGTTGCGCGCGGCCAGTGCCTGACGCACCACGTCCATCTTCCATTCGGCGGTGAACGCCTCGGATGCGTGCTGCATCGAACAGGCCCCGCAGGAGCGGTAATGCGGGCAGGGCGCTTTGACGCGGTCGGGCGAGGGCGTCACGATCTTCGGCTGCGCGATGCGGCCGTCGATCACCTCGCCCTCGACCACTTCACCGGGAAGCGCCATGGCGACATGCACGGTCCCCTCGGGGCCATGGGCCACGCCGTCGGCATGCAGGGACAGTCGCTCGATTTCGTAGGTCATGCGCCTTCTCTAGCTGCGCGGCGCGGGTCAGAAAAGACCCTATTCCGCCGCATCCTCCGCGTCGTCGCAGGTCAGGAAGCCACCGGACTGACGCGCCCAGTAGCGCGCGTAGAGCCCGTTCATCGCCAGCAGCTCGTCATGGCTGCCCTGCTCGACGATCCGGCCTTCCTCCAGCACCACGATCCGGTCCATCTCGGCGATGGTGCTGAGGCGGTGGGCGATCGCCAGCACGGTCTTGCCTGCCATCACCCGGTGCAGCGCGCTTTGAATCTGAGCCTCCACCTCGGAATCGAGCGCCGAGGTCGCCTCGTCCAGCACGAGGATCGGCGCGTTCTTCAGGAAGGCGCGGGCAAGGGCGATCCGCTGGCGCTGGCCGCCGGACAGCTTCACCCCACGCTCGCCCAGCTTGGCGTCGTAGCCGCGATTGCCTTCGTGATCGGCGAGGCCGCGAATGAAGTGGTCCGCCTCGGCCTGCTTCGCGGCGGCGATCATCTCCTCCTCGGTGGCGTCGGGCTTGCCGTAAAGGATGTTCTCCCGCGCCGAGCGATTGAACATCGCTGTCTCCTGGGTGACCATCGCGATGTTGCGGCGCAAGCTCTCCTGCGTGACCTCGCGAATGTTCTGCCCGTCGATCAGAATAGACCCTTTTTCGGGGTCATAGAGCCTAAGAAGCAGCGCCACGAGCGTCGATTTCCCCGCGCCCGAGGCCCCGACGATCCCGATCCGCTCGCCATCCGCGATGGTCAGATTGATATCCGCGATCCCGCCGCTGCGGCGCCCATAGGCGAAATCGACATTGTCGAACTGGATCTCACCTTCCACGTGGCGCAGCGTGCGGGCATCGGGCGCATCGGTCAGGTCGTGCATATGCGCGAGCGTCCGCATCCCGTCCTCGGCCTCGCCGATATGGGTCCAGACGGACATAAGCGCCTGACTGACCCAGCCCGACATCTGCGACAGTCGGATCGCGATGGCGCCCGACGTGGCGATGGCCCCCGCAGTCGCCTCGCCCTGCGACCAGAGCCAGATCGCGCCGCCCACCAGCATCACCGGAACGATCCCGGCATAGGCCATCTGCACCACGCGATAGAGGCTTTGGACCATGCCGAAGGAATAGGTTTTCTGGCGGAACTTCTGCATCGCCTCCAGCGCCGCGCGATCTTCGTGCTCGGCATGGGCAAACAGCTTCACCGTTTTGATATTGGTGACCGTGTCGACGACCTGCCCCGTCACCATCGCCCGCGCCGAAGCCCGCTCGCGCGAGCGTCCGCGGATATGGGGCAGGAAAAGGCGGATGATCAGGTAGAGTCCGAAGGTCCAGAACACGAGACCCACGGCGCCCCAGCGGTCGATCTGCGCCAGAACGATCAGCGAGCCGACGATCGAGGCGAGCGCGAACAGCCCGGTATTGATGATCTCGGTGACCGTGTCGGTGACGGCGCGCGCAGTCTGCATCTGCTTCTGCGCGATGCGCCCGGCGAAGTCGTTGTCGAAGAAGGTGACCGATTGGCCCATCGTCCAGCGATGCAGCCGCGACAGCACCAAGGGCATCACGTTGGGGCTGATCAGCAGGTTGTTGGTGGCGGAGCTGATGCCGAAGGTCAGGGGGCGGATCAGCAGGAAGAACGCGACGAACAGGACGAGAAGCCCGAGATTGGCTCCGATCACCGCGGCCCGTTCGCTGTTCAGGGCCGCGTCGATCACCTGTCCCAGAAGCCAGGCGGAGACGACCTCCATCACCCCGGCGATGGTGGTGCCAACGCTGGCCACGGCAATCGCGCCCCAGCTGCCCTTGAGGCACCAGCGGAAGAAAGCGCCAAGCTGGCGCGGCGGGGCGCCTTCGGCGGGGGAGAAGGGATCGAACATGAGTCTCTCTTTCCTCTCCCGATATAGTCGATTGCGGCGCGGTTCAAAGCGCGGCGAGCAAATCCTCGCGCGTGAGCGTGAAACCGGAGGCGATCCAGCGCGCTTCGAGCGCCTTCAGCGTATCTCCCAAAGCCTTGCCCTCATAGCGGGGCATCAGGTCTTTGGCTTGCACTGGAAATTGCTGTTTTGCGCCGAAATAGACCCTGTTTTGCCAGCCGTCCGGCATTTCCTGTCCCATCAGCGCATGCCGCAGAAGAAGCGCATCGGCCCCAGTTTCGGCCCCGAGCCGATAGCCAAGGACCGCCGCGTCATCACCGTCGGACAGCGAGGCGCGCAGGGCCTCGAGCTGCCTTGTGTCCTTCTTCGACAGGCGCAGCCGCTCGGCCACGTCTTCGCCGCCAATCGCCGCCAGCCTGCGGATCGGATCGGCGGGGCGATCCTCGAGATGGACGAGCGGACCGAGCGCGGTCGCATCCGCGCCGGGCAGCACCGCCATGAGAACTCCGCATTGCGCCATCGCCGCCACTGCGTGCACGGGATCGGGCGCGGCCAGCAATTTGCGCATCTCGCCGCCGAGGCGTTCGCGCGAAAGCGTCTCTATTCCGGCGATATTCTCGGCACACGCCGCCAACCCGTCAGGGTCGAGATCGTGCCCATACCACGCGGTAAAGCGGAAGAAGCGCAGGATGCGCAGGTAGTCCTCGCGGATACGCTCCTGCGCCTCGCCGACGAAGCGCACATGATGCGCCGCCAAATCCTCCAGCCCGGTTCCCAGCGGGTCGAGAACCGTACCATCCGAGCGGGCATAGAGCGCGTTCATCGTGAAATCACGCCGCGCCGCGTCCTCCGCGATGTCGTCGGAAAACGCGACCGTGGCGTGCCGCCCATGCGTCTCCACATCGCGGCGGAAGGTGGTGACCTCATGCGGATGCCCCTCCGCGACGACCGTGACCGTGCCGTGATCGACGCCGGTCGGCACTGGCTTCAGCCCGGCCGCCTGCGCAAGTTCGATCACCCGCTCGGGCCGTGCATCGCTGGCGATGTCGATATCGTTGACCGGCGCGCCGAGGGCGCTGTTGCGCACGCAGCCGCCCACCAGAAGCGCCTGATGCCCGCCCTCTTCGAGCATCTTCAGCACGCGTTGGGTCGGCTCTGCCTCGATCCAGTCTCCGGTCAGTCTCATCCTGCCATCCGGTCCGCCAATGAGCGCAATATACGCGCGGTGGCGCCCCAGATGTAATAGGGCCCGTAAGGCGCCACGAAATAGCTGCGCCGGGAGCCGCGCCAGCGGCGCGATTCGACACGGAAATTCCCGGGCGTGATATGCGAGAGCGGCACGGTGAAAGCCTCGGCCACCTCGCCCGCTTCGGGGATCACCTCGAAGGGCGTGTGGATGCGCGCCAGCACCGGCGTCACCAGAAAGGACGTCACGGTCTCATGCGGATCGAGCGTGCCCAGCACCTCGACATGGGCATGAGGAAGGCCGATCTCTTCCTGCGCCTCGCGCAGCGCCGCGCCGACCGGGCCTTCGTCATCGGGATCGACCTTGCCGCCGGGAAAGGCGATCTGGCCGGGGTGATGGCGCAGATGCGAGCTGCGCTTCGTCAGATGCAGGCGCGGCTCCGGCCCGAACGTATCGAAGGCGACGAGAACGCCCGCGGGCCGCAGTTTGCGGTCCTCGGGCAGGATCACTTCCGGGTTCAGATCGTAATCCGAAGAGGGCCGCCCCGGTCGCGCCAAGGCGTCCAGAACCGGGGCGAGCGGATCACTCATTCGATCCCTCATCCCCCGCTTCGCGCAGCGACCCGTCGGGGTTCTTCTGCGCCTCGAAGCCGAGCGTCAGCGGATCGAAAATGTAATGCGCGCCGCAGAACTGGCAGTCCGCGGTGACCGTGCCATCATCGGTGGTCATATGCGCGATGTCGCGCGCCGAGTAGATCGAGAGCGACTGACGCACGCGATCTGCCGAACAGGTGCAGCCGAACTCCACCCGCTGCGGATCGAAGACGCGCGGCCGCTCTTCGTGGAACAGACGCACCAGCAGCTCGGTCGGCTGCACGGTCGGGCCGATCAGCTCCATATCCTCGACCGTGTCGAGCAGGATATTGGCGCGCGCCCAGTTCTCGCCTTCCTCGCCGTCGAGAATGTCGTCGGCGGTCAGCAGGCCCTGATCGCCCGAGCCTTCCTGGGCGGCGAAGGGCGAGGCCGGCGGCATATGCTGCAGCATCACGCCGCCTGCGCGCCAGCTTTCGCCCTGCCCCGGCAGGATCGAGCGCCCGAAGGACAGCGAGAACCGCGTGGGCAGCTGCTCGGATTGCGCGAAATAGGCCTCGGCGCAGGCGCGCAGCGAGCCTTCGGAAAGCGGCGTGATGCCCTGATAGGGGGTCGTGCCTTTGCCCTGGTCGATCAGGATCGCAAAGTAACCCTGCCCGATCTGTTCGAACGGGTCGGCCTTGGGATCAAGCTTCTCTTCATCGAAGCTCGCCCAGGCGCGAATGCGGGCGGGCGCGCCCTCCTTCTCGGGGGCGTAGTAATCGGTTGCGATGATGCGGATCGGGCCGTCGCCGCGGATTTGCAGCGACAGCTTCCAGCGCAGCTTGACGGTCTGGCCGATCAGCGCGGTCAGAAGGGCGGCTTCGGCCACCAGCATTTCGACCGCGCGGGGGTAATCATGTTGCGACAGGACGGTGTCGAGCACGCCGTCGAGGCGGGCAACCCGGCCGCGGATGTCAGAGCGGTCGAGCTGAAACGGCAGAACTGTATCGTCCCATGCGATTTGGGATAGCTTGGACATGGTGCTCCTGAGGGGCTCAGAGGGGTTTTCGGGCGGCGCGGAGCCTGCCATACAGCCCCAATATAGGCGCGGCAACCGCAGACCCAAGGGAGAGCACATGATCGCGAGGTTCGGAGAGCGGGTGAAATCCGGTCAGCAGTATCGTTTGCGCCCCGGTGCCTACGCGATTCTGATCCGCGACGGGCGGGTGCTGCTGACCCATCAGGCGCATCCCATACCGGAGTTTCAATTGCCCGGCGGCGGGATCGATCCGGGCGAGGGGCCGATCGAGGCGCTGCACCGCGAGGTCTTCGAGGAGACCGGCTGGGCGGTTACGGGGCTGCGCCGTCTCGGAGCCTATCGGCGTTTCACCTATATGCCCGAGTATGAGTTCTGGGCGGAGAAGCTTTGCTCCGTCTGGCTCGCGCGCCCGGTGCTGAAGCGCGGTCTGCCGCCGGAGCCGCATCACACGGCGCATTGGGCCGATCCCGAGGATGCGCTCGAACTGCTCGCGAATGAAGGCGAGCGCGCGTTTTTCCAACGGTTCGTCCGTCGCTGAAAAGGCGCAGGCGTTTTGTTCGCCTAAGATGTAGCTGAGCTGGTGCGTTCTCCTCTCAAGTCTCCCCGGGGGGCCGATCTGTGCTGTCTGACGCAAGCTCCGAACGTCGCTCGGTGCTGCCGGGGCCGTGAAATTCCAAAACGCCAGCCGAGACATCGTCCCCGATCTCTCCCTCCGCGAATTCCTCGGTGGCCCAATAGAGCGCATCCAGAAGCCCGGGCCCCGGCATCTGGGAAAACTTGCGAAGCATCCGGGCCAGCCGGGTTTGATCGATCATCTCGCCGCTGCGGTCGCTGGCTTCGGTGATCCCGTCCGAGACCAGCACCAGCCGATCGCCCGGGGTCAGTTGAACCGTAAGCGTCTCGTATTCGGCGCCCTCGATCAGGCCGATCGGCAGCCCGCCCTCGCCGAAAAACTCGACCGTGCCGTTGCGCCGTTGCAGGACCGGGTAGGGGTGGCCGGCCTGAACCAATTCCGCCTTGCCGGTGCGCAGGTCGACATCGGCGTAGATAAGGGTGAAGTAGCTCTCGGTGCTCATTTCACTCAGCACGAGATCGTTGAGGCGCTGCGCGAGCTCCGCCGGGCGTCGTCCGCGCAATTCGCCTTTTGCGTTGCGGTAAATCGCGAGGTTCTGGCTGGGGGTGGTGCCGGAGAAGTAGCCCGCGATCCGCGCCATCATCAGGGCCGAGGTGATCCCATGCCCCGACACGTCGATGCCGTATAGGCCCACCCGGCGTTCATTGATTGGAAAGAACCCGACGAGGTCGCCGCCGACATGGCCTGCGGGCCGCAAGAGTAGCGAGACATCCGCTGCCTCGAACCGGGCGTGTCGTGTCCGCACGAGGCTTTGCTGTAGTTTGCGTGCCTCTTGCAGGTCGCGGTCGATCACCTCCTGTGCCTCGCGCAACAGGCGGTTCTTTTCGCTCAACTCCTCTTGCATGGTCAGGATGCGAGCGCCCGCGCTGAGCCGCGCCCGAAGCTCCGCTCCGTTGACCGGTTTCGACAGGAAATCATCGGCGCCGCTTTCCAATCCGCGCGTGACGTCCGTCTTCTCGGCCTTGGAGGTCAGAAGGATGAAATAGCCGTAACTTCGCCGCGGTAGGCCCCGAAAAACGCGGCAGAATTCTGGGCCGCTCATCCCCGCCATCATCCAGTCCGAGATCACGATATCGGGCTCGCATTGGGCGCAGATCGCGATCGCCTCTTCCGCGCTTTCAGCCTCGCTCACCTGGTAACCGGAGCGGGACAACTGCGCCGAGAAGATACGGCGCTGCATGCGGCTGTCGTCCACGACGAGAACGTGCCGCGCGGCGCCCGCCAACGGTCGTCTGCCCGCATCTGCGGGGGCCTCTTGTCTTTGCACCATCTGCATCATCCGAAACCTCTGCCCTCACGAAACCGCAAACTCCCTAAGATTCGGTGAAAACCAACCCGGATCAGACGTTAAGAAAATCGAAAGGGTGCGGCGGTAAGGTCAGTCTCGGGTGGAGTCGGATCGAGTGGCCTGGAGGGCGTAATGATTGATTGGGAACGGGTGCAGGAGTTGCGCTCGGAAATTGGCGCCGATGGCTTTGCCGAGGTCGTGGACCTTTTTCTCGACGAGGTCGAGGCCGTGGTGATGGGGCTTGGCGGACGTCCCGACCGGGTCGAAGAGGATTTGCACTTCTTGAAAGGGTCTGCCTGGAATCTCGGGTTCCGCGATTTCGGCGGCGCCTGTCAGCAGGGAGAACGAATGGCCGCCGCCGGACGCGCCGTGGAGGTCGATCTGAGCGCGATCCGCGAAACCTATAGCCTGTCCAAGACGCAGTTCATGGGGCGGCTATCGGAGTTCACTCCGGCGGCTTAGGGCGAGGTGCTGAGCAGACTGAACTGCGCCGAGCACATATTGCACCAAGTTGCACCCGTTGGGCGCGGGTGCGGCCATATTTTGGGAACTCGCGTGCCTATCGCGGGGCGTGAGCGCAGGAGTTGAGGATGTAGAAAAGGCTCCACAGTGCAAGAACGGCGAAGGACCAGTGTGTTTCGTCCGTCTGGAGGCGGCTCTATCGAACTGAAGGCCTCAGATAAGAAACTCAGCCAAGGTTTCGTCTTCGGTGATGTCGCGCCAGACGAAGCCCTCGGCGTCGAGCTTCGCGAAGAGCTCCGTGAAGTTCTCGGCACGTTTCGTTTCGATCCCGATCAGGACCGAGCCGAAGTTCCGCGCCGATTTCTTCAGATACTCGAAGCGCGCGATATCGTCGTCAGGGCCAAGCATCTGCAGGAAGTCCTTCAGGGCGCCGGGGCGCTGCGGCAGGCGGAGGATGAAATACTTTTTCAGACCGGAATAGCGCTGGGCACGTTCGCGCACCTCTGGCAGACGTTCGAAGTCGAAATTGCCGCCCGATGTCACGCAGACCACGCGCTTGCCGCGGATCCTCTCGGCCAGTTCGGGCAGGATGTCGACAGACATCGCGCCGGCGGGCTCAAGCACGACACCTTCGACGTTCAGCATTTCAAGCATCGTGATGCAGATGCGATCCTCCGGTGCGAGATGAACCTGCTCGGGCGTGACCCAACCAAGCTCCGCGAAAGGGCGCGCGCCGATCCGGGCCACAGCGGCGCCGTCAACGAAACTGTTCACCTGCGAGATCGTCACGGGCTCATGCGCCTTGACCGCAGCGGTGAGGCTCGCGCCGCCCAAAGGCTCGACGAAGCGAAATTCCGTATCGGGGGCGGTCGCGCGCAGATAGCCGGTGACGCCCGCGGCCAAACCGCCGCCGCCCACGGGCAGGATTACCATATCCGGTGCGCCGCCCAACTGGTCGAGGATCTCCACCCCGACCGACGCCTGCCCCTCGATCACATCCGGATCGTCGAAAGGCGCGAGGAAATGCGCCCGGGCCTCGCGGCAAAACTCCTGCGCCGACGCCAGCGTGTCGTCGAAATAATCGCCCGTGAGAACGATCTCGACCGCATCGCCGCCAAAGGTCTTGGTCTTGTCGATCTTCTGCTGCGGCGTCGTCACCGGCATGAAGATCGTCCCCTTCACCCCGAAATGCCGACAGGCGAAGGCCACGCCCTGCGCGTGGTTCCCGGCGCTCGCGCAGACGAAATGTGCCGCCGACGGATCGCGCTCGCGCAATTTGCGCATCGCAGTGAAGGCGCCCCGGATCTTGTAGGAGCGCACCGGCGTCAGGTCCTCGCGCTTGAGCCAGACCTCGGCGTCGAAGCGTTTCGACAGATGGGCATTGAGTTGCAGCGGCGTCGGCTCGAAGAGCGCACGCAGCGCGCGGGTGGCGGCTTGGGCGGAAAGGGCGAACTCACTCATACCGCCAGATGTGACGCGCGCCGCCCGCTTTGGCAAGCTCAGACGAGGGCGCGTTGCTCGACAAAATGACCGTAGAGCGTCGTTAGGATCGACAGCAGCAGCATCACGGTGGGCACAGCGAAAAGCAGCTTGAGCGCGACCACGACCATATCATCCGCGAGGTCATGTGGCGCCTGTATCGAAAGCATGCTCACCGCAACGAAAGGGAGTACCACGAGAAATGCCAGCAGAGTGAGCAAAGCGAAGCCACGCCAGTGGCCGCGAGTCGCGCGCCAACTGTCGCGGATCGTCGCGCCGCCGATCGCGGCCCCGGGCAGGGATACTCCGAGACGGAGCATGAAGGCATACAAGGCAATGAAGAATGCCAGCCCCACGACGGCAAGTAGAACGGCTTCAGCGGTCTGGTTCGGAATGATTTCCTGCGCCGCGAGGGCGAAAAGAAAGACAATCGCGGCTCCCAGAACCATCATCGCCATGGCACAGAGCGTGATCACTATGCCACGCCAGAAATAGCTCACGTCGCGGCGCAGATGAATCCGCGGCAGCCAGCCGACGCGCTCGCCGAGCAGGATGAACCTGTGCCAGTTCACCGCCGCGATGATCAGCGGGATCGGCAGGATGAACGTGTTGAAAACCACAATGAACAGTGATTTTTCGAAACTCTGGTGTTGTGATGCTCCGGCCTGCATCACGCTCTCGATAAGCCACTGCTGCCCGATGATCATGATCAAGAGAAGAAGCGCCGAGATCCGAAGGGTCTGCCGCCAATTTCCAAAGACCTGCCGGAACGAGTGTCCGAAAACCCCCAATACATTCATCACTTTGCCCCCAAAGAATGTCATTTAACAATTCACCGTTGGGGCTCGATCTCACCGCAGTCAAAGCACGTTCGGCGCGCCTTGGTTGAATTCTCCGTGTGATCGAGGTGGAAAAGAGCGAGTCACCGCCGGCTCACCTTCGCTTTGAGCGAAGCCTTGCGCATTTTGCAAAGGCTGCCGCTTTTTTGCCCACTTTCGACGCTAATCGTGCTGAAACTGTGTTGCGAGCAACAAAAGAGGAGGGCCGCATGCGCCTGAGAAAAACTTCGATTGTCGCCCTTGTCGCGGCGAGCTTCGTCGTCGCCCCGGTGGCGACCAGCCATTTCACCGGTGCGGATGCCGCCTTTGCCAAGAACGGCAACGGTGGCGGTAATGGCGGTGGCAACGGCGGTGGAAACGGTGGCGGAAATAGTGGCGGCAATGGCGGAGGCAAAAGCAACGCAGGCGGTAATTCCGGTGCGGCGGGCAAATCCGCATCGGCCGGGCGCGCGACGAGCCCCGGAAATTCCGGCAAAGCTGCTGCGCATGGCGGCGGCCCCGCGAAATTCCTCGACGATCTGTTCTCGGGTAAGCGGCAGGCGAAATCGCAGCACACCACCCGCGCCACTGTGAAAACGGCGTCGCGCGGCACCACCGCGACGAAGACGCGCTCGACCACCCCAACCAAATATGCGGTCAACGAGTCGCCGCGCCCGAACGGCAAGCCGAGCCTGAGCGAAGATGAGCTGCGCAATCACGGCGCACTGGCCTCCGAGCTGAAGGGTCTGAACGCGGCCCATGCAAGCGCAACCGCGCTCGCCAACGCCTCGCCGAACAGTCAGGTGGGCCGGATTGCGACCTATCGCGACTCTGTCGTCGGGGCGGCGCAAGCAGAAGAAGATCTCGCGACCGCGCAGCAGACCCTCTCGGATCTCGAGGCGCAGGATGTTCCCACGCCGGAAGAAGTTCAGGCTCAGATCGACGAACTCGATCCCGAGGCAGAGGACTACCAGAGCCAGCTCGACACGCTCGAAGCCCAAAAGCAGGCGGCGGAGACCTATCAGACGGATCTCGCGACGGCTCAGGATCAGGTCACCGAGCTTGAGAAACAGGTCGCGGAAGCCGATCAGATGCAGGCGGACGCGCTTCTTGCCGCATCCAACGGGCGCGATCTTTCGCCCGAGGCCAAAGCCTACCTGCACGAACTGCTCGACCTGCCGCCGCCGGAAACCGCAACGGCAGAGGCACCTGTGGATGGCGATGTGGCGACCGGCGACGGCACGACGGGCGACGGGACCACGGTCGATGGCGATCTCGCCTCGAGCGGGGACACCACGACCGATCCGCTCGTGGACCCGTCCACCGAGAGCTGATCTCGCGCAGAGCACATTCGAAAGGGCCGTCCTTCGGGGCGGCCCTTGTTCATTGGAAAAAAAGCTTCTATTCCGTCGCGGAACAAGAAAACCGGGAGATGCCGCATGTCCGCGCCCAAGAAAGTCGTGCTTGCCTATTCGGGCGGCCTCGATACCTCGATCATCCTGAAATGGCTGCAGACCGAATACGGTTGCGAGGTCATCACCTACACCGCCGATCTCGGCCAAGGCGAGGAGCTCGAGCCGGCGCGCAAGAAGGCCGAGATGCTCGGCATCAAGCCGGAGAATATCCATATTCTCGACGCGCGCGAGGAATTCGTCCGCGATTTCGTCTTCCCGATGTTCCGCGCCAATGCGGTCTATGAGGGGCTCTATCTGCTGGGCACCTCGATCGCGCGGCCGCTGATCTCCAAGCATCTCGTCGAGATCGCGCATAAGCATGGCGCCGATGCGGTGGCGCATGGTGCGACCGGCAAGGGCAACGATCAGGTCCGCTTCGAATTGTCGGCCTATGCGCTCGACCCGTCGATCAAGGTGATCGCGCCGTGGCGGGAATGGGACCTGTCCTCGCGCACGAAGCTGCTGGAGTTTGCCGAGGCGAACCAGATCCCGATCGCCAAGGACAAACGCGGCGAAGCGCCGTTCTCGGTCGATGCGAACCTTCTGCACACCTCGTCGGAGGGCAAGGTTCTGGAAGATCCGGCCGACATGGCGCCCGATTACGTCTATCAGCGCACCGACGATCCGATCACGCAGGCTCCGAACGAGCCGGAATTCATCGAGATCGGCTTCGAGAAGGGCGACGCGGTGTCGATCAACGGCGAGGCGATGAGCCCGGCGACGATCCTCACCAAGCTCAACGAATACGGCAAGACCCACGGCATCGGCCGTCTCGATTTCGTCGAGAACCGTTTCGTCGGCATGAAGTCGCGCGGCGTCTACGAGACCCCCGGCGGCACCATCCTGCTGGAAGCGCACCGTGGCATCGAGCAGATCACGCTCGATAGCGGCGCGGGCCACCTGAAGGATTCGATCATGCCGCGCTATGCCGAGCTGATCTATAACGGCTTCTGGTTCTCGCCCGAGCGCGAGGCGCTGCAGGCGCTGATCGACAAGACGCAGGAATACGTCACCGGCACGGTGAAGCTGATGCTCTTCAAGGGCGCGGCCCGCACCGTCGCGCGCTGGTCGGAGTATTCGCTCTATTCCGAGGCCCATGTGACCTTCGAGGAAGACGCAGGCGCCTACGATCAGAAAGACGCGGCGGGCTTCATCCAGCTCAACGCGCTGCGCCTGAAGCTGATCGCAACCCGCAACGCGCGAGTGAAGAAATGAGCTTTTCGCAGCCCAAGGCCGCCATCGTCACCGTCTCCGATCGTGCGTCGCGCGGCGAATACGAGGACAAGGGCGGTCCGGGCTGCGAGGATTATTTGCGCGGTGTGGTGACCTCGCCGCTGGAAATCGAGCGTCACATCATTCCCGATGGGCGCGAGTCGGTCGCCGCGAAACTCCGCGAACTGGTCGCGGCCGAAGCCGATCTGATCCTGATCACCGGCGGCACCGGCCCCGCGCCGCGCGACGAGACGCCCGAGGGCTGCTTCGACGTAATCGAGAAGGAACTGGCGGGCTTCGGCGAAGAAATGCGCCGCGCCTCGCTGCTCGAAGTGCCGACCGCCATCCTGTCGCGTCAATCGGCGGGGATCGCCGGCAAATCGCTGATCATCATGGTGCCGGGCAAGCCCTCGGCCATCGCGACCTGCCTCGACGCGGTCTTCGCCGCCGTGCCCTATTGTCTCGACCTGATTGGCGCGGGCTATATCGAGACCGATCCGGCCCGGATCAAAGCCTTCCGTCCGAAGAAAAAGTAAGAGGGGGCGCTGCCCCCGTCGCCGTATGGCGACAATCAACAGAGAAAGAGGGGGCGCCGCCCCCGTCTCTTTCAGAGACTCCCCCGGGATATTTGACCCAAGGCGAAAATCGCCACTCTTCGTGTTGGCTGAAGTATCCCGGGGTGAATTCGCGTATGCGAAGAGGGGCAGCGCCCCTTACCGCTTCACCGCTGCGATGGCGTAGTTCACCGAAAGATCGCGCTCCGAGAGCGACCAAGTCCAGCTCAGCGGATTGAACACCATGCCGCGGCGGTCGACCGGGTCGAGCCCTGCTTTGCGCGACAGCTCGTAAAGCTCGTCAGGCGTTACGAATTTCGACCATTCATGCGTGCCCACCGGGAGCCAGCGCATCACCCGCTCGGCACCGATGATCGCGACCATGTAGCTTTTCGGGTTGCGGTTCAGCGTCGAGCAGATCATCAGCCCGCCCGGTTTCATCAGGCTCTGGATCGTGTTCACGAAGCCCTGCGGATCGGCGACGTGTTCGATGATCTCCATCGCGAGGACGACGTCGAATTGCTCACCCTTCGTGGCCAGATCTTCCGCCGCGCAATGGCGGTAATCGATCTTGAGCCCCGACTGTTCGGCGTGCAGCCGCGCCACGGGGATATTCCCTTCCGCCGCATCGGCCCCCACAACCGTGGCGCCAAGTCGCGCCATCGGCTCGGACAGAAGCCCGCCGCCGCAGCCGATATCCAGCAGGCGCAGCCCCTCGAACGGGCGCGGCGCTTTCAGGTCGCGGCCGAACTGCGTGGCGATCTGCGTGGTGATGTAGTCGAGCCGGCAGGGGTTGAGCATATGCAGCGGTTTGAACTTGCCGTTCGGATCCCACCATTCGGCGGCCATCGCCTCGAATTTCGCGACTTCTGATGGGTCGATGCTGTTTGCCGGATCTGCCATTGCTCTCCTCGCATTGATTTTCGGGCAGCCCATGGCGGGCGCGCCTTTTGCTCTATATAGTCCAGACATGGACAGAACTGCAGGGCAAAAGCGCGCATCGGGCGCCCATCTTTATCCGCCGATCGAGCCCTTCGATCAGCGCCGGATCGACGTGGGTGATGGCCATATCCTTTATGTCGAGCAATCTGGCCATCCCGAGGGGCAGCCGGTCGTGGTCTGCCATGGCGGGCCGGGCGGTGGCTGTTCGCCGACGATGCGGCGATTCTTCGATCCGCAGCATTACCGGGTCATCCTGTTCGATCAGCGCGGCTGCGGTCTGTCGCGCCCGCATGCGAGCGTCGCGGATAACACGACGTGGCATCTGATCGCGGATATGGAGCAGATCCGCCGGACGCTCGGCATCGACAGCTGGATGGTGTTCGGGGGGAGCTGGGGGGCGACGCTGGCGCTGCTTTACGCGCAGGCGCATCCCGACCGGGCGACGAATCTGATTCTTCGCGGCGTCTTCCTTGCGACGCAGGCCGAGCTCGAGTGGTTCTATGGCGGCGGCGCGGGGAATTTCTATCCCGACCTCTGGGCGAATTTCCGGCGTCCGATTCCGGAAGACGAGCAGCACGATCTGATCGGGGCCTATCACAAGCGGCTGTTCTCGGGCGATTACATGGCCGAGGCGCGCTATGCACGGCACTGGGCGATGTGGGAAAACGCGCTGGCTTCGGTGCGCTATGACGGACCGCCGGGCGAAGCCTCGCCCGATTACGCGCGCGCTTTCGCGCGGCTCGAGAACCACTATTTCCAGAACGCGGCCTTCCTCGAAGAGGACGAACAGATTCTGCGCGACCGTCACAAGATCGAGCATATCCCGACGACCATCGTGCAGGGGCGGCTCGACATGATCTGCCCGCCGACCTCGGCCTACAGGCTGGCGCAGGGCTGGGCGATGGCGAAGCTGCAGCTGGTGCCGATGGCCGGGCATGCGCTTTCCGAGCCGGGGATCACCGCCGGGCTTGTCCGCGCGATGGATGAGCTTAGATCCTGATCTAGCGAAAGATTTCGATCGAGGCCGCCATGACGCTTACCTATTTCCTGCTGTTTCTCGTGGCCTCCGCGGCCGCCGCTGCGACGGGCATCATCTTCAAGCCGGGCGAATGGTATGTTGGGTTGAAAAAGCCCGGCTTCACGCCGCCCAACTGGGTCTTTCCGGTCGCCTGGACCTATCTCTACGTCTCGGTCGCCTATGCCGCGGCGCGCATCGCCCCCGAGGCGGGCAGCCAGATCGCGCTCACCCTCTTCGCGGTGCAGATCGCGCTGAACACGCTCTGGACGCCGGTCTTCTTCGGGGCGCATCGGCTGTGGCTCGGGCTGCTTGTCCTGATCTGTCTGTGGGTCGCCGTCGCGGCGATGATGCTGGCCTTCCTGCAGCTAGATATGCTGGCCGGATTGCTGGTCTTTCCCTATCTCGTTTGGCTGACATTGGCGGGCGCGCTGAACTTCCGCGTCTGGCGCGACAACCCGCGGGCGGGGGCCCAAACCTGATTCCACTTGCGGAATCTGCAATACAGGACTATATCGCCATCAACAGCGGCGCGCCGGGGTCCAAACCTGACGCCCACCGGAAACGTGTGACGGGCCGCAACGGCCCGTTTTTTGTTTTTGTAGGATCGGAAAGAGAGACATGACCGACCTGATCGCCAAGACCGCCATCGACCGGCGTCTGGCCGAGATCGTGACCCCCGTGATCGAGGGGCTTGGCTTCGAGCTCGTGCGGCTGCGGCTGCAGGGCGGCAAGACGGCCACGCTTCAGATCATGGCAGACCGCCCCAATGGCGGGATCATCGTGGACGATTGCGCCGCGATCTCGACCGCCGTGTCTGCGGCTCTCGATGTGGAAGACCCGATCGAGGACAAATATACGCTGGAAGTGTCGTCGCCCGGGATCGACCGGCCGCTGACGCGCTTTAAGGATTTCGACATCTGGGAAGGCTACGAGGCGAAGATCGAGACCTCCGAGCAGATCGACGGGCGCAAGCGCTTCAAGGGTATCCTGCGCGGCACCGAAGGCTCGGAAATTCTGATCGAGCTGGACGAGAACGGCGAAGACGTCGTGATCGGCCTCCAGTTCGACTGGCTCGCGGATGCGAAGCTGGTGCTGACCGATGAGCTGATCGACGAGATGCTGCGCCAGAAGAAGGCGACCGAAGGCGTCGACGAAGCTGAATTTGACGAGATTGACGATTCCCCCGAGGAGGAGAACTGAGATGGCCATCACGGCAGCCAACCAGCTTGAGCTTCTGCAGACCGCCGAGGCGGTGGCGCGCGAAAAGATGATCGACCCGGATCTGGTGATCCAGGCGATGGAGGAGAGCCTCGCGCGTGCGGCGAAGTCGCGTTACGGCGCGGAGATGGACATCCGTGTCTCGATCGATCGCAAGACCGGCAAGGCGACCTTCACCCGTGTCCGCACCGTCGTCGAAGACGAAGAGCTGGAGAACTATCAGGCCGAGCTGACCGTCGAGCAGGCGAAGCAGTATCTCGACAACCCCTCGGTCGGCGATCAGATCGTCGACGAGGTGCCGCCGGTCGATCTGGGCCGCATCGCCGCGCAATCGGCCAAGCAGGTCATCCTGCAGAAGGTCCGCGAAGCAGAGCGTGATCGCCAGTACGAAGAGTTCAAGGATCGCGTGGGCACGATCATCAATGGCATCGTCAAGCGCGAGGAATACGGCAACATCATCGTCGATGTGGGCCGTGGCGAAGCGATCCTGCGCCGTAACGAGAAGATCGGCCGCGAGAGCTATCGCCCGAACGACCGCATCCGCGCCTACGTGAAAGACGTGCGCCGCGAGACCCGTGGCCCGCAGATCTTCCTCAGCCGAACCGCGCCGGAATTCATGGCCGAGCTGTTCAAGATGGAAGTGCCGGAAATCTACGACGGTATCATCGAGATCAAGGCCGTGGCCCGCGATCCCGGCTCGCGCGCGAAGATCGGCGTGATCTCCTATGACAACTCGATCGACCCGGTCGGCGCCTGTGTCGGTATGCGCGGTTCGCGCGTGCAGGCCGTCGTCGGCGAGCTTCAGGGCGAGAAGATCGACATCATTCCGTGGAACGAAGATCAGGCGACCTTCCTCGTGAACGCGCTGCAGCCGGCCGAAGTGTCGAAAGTGGTGATCGACGAGGAAGCGCAGAAGATCGAAGTCGTGGTCCCGGACGAGCAACTGTCGCTCGCCATCGGCCGTCGCGGTCAGAACGTGCGTCTGGCCTCGCAGCTGACCGGTCTCGACATCGACATCCTGACCGAAGCCGAGGAATCGGCGCGCCGTCAGGCCGAGTTTGCCGAGCGCACCAAGCTGTTCGTCGACGCGCTGGACCTCGACGAGTTCTTCGCGCAACTGCTCGTGGCCGAGGGCTTTACCTCGCTCGAGGAAGTGGCCTATGTCGACATGGACGAGCTGCTGTCGATCGAAGGCGTGGACGAGGACACCGCAGGCGAACTGCAGGCCCGTGCCCGCGACGTGATCGAAGAGCAGAACCGCAAGGCGCTCGAAGCTGCGAAGGAAATGGGCGTCGAGCAATCGCTGTTCGACTTCGAAGGCCTGACCCCGCAGATGATCGAGGCGCTCGCGAAAGATGACGTCAAGACGCTGGAAGATTTCGCGACCTGCGCCGACTGGGAACTGGCCGGTGGCTGGACCACGGTCGACGGTCAGCGCGTGAAGGATGACGGTCTGCTCGAGAAATTCGACGTGAGCCTCGAAGAGGCGCAGAACCTGATCATGACCGCGCGTATTCAGCTGGGCTGGGTCGACCCGTCCGAGCTGGAAAGCGACGCGGAAGACGAAGGCGAAGAGGAAACCGAGGAGGAGGCCGAGGCGTAAGCCTCGGTCCCGACCGGAGAGGAGCTTAGATGAGTCGCGGCGGAAAGCCGAAAACCAACGACGACCCCGAACGGCGCTGCATCGTCACCGGCGATGTTCAGCCGAAGGCGGGGCTTGTCCGCTTCGTGCTCGGACCCGATGGGATGATCTACCCGGACGTGGCAGGCAAACTGCCCGGCCGCGGAATCTGGGTCACCTCCGAACGCGGCGTCATCGAGACGGCGATGAAAAAGGGATTGTTTGCTCGCGCAGCGAAGCAGGCGGCCAAAACCCCAGAAAATCTGGTGGAATTGGTGGAACTGGCCCTTGCCTCTCGCGTTGTGGAGCTTATTTCTCTGGAGCGGAAGGCTGGCAAAGCGGTTGTCGGCTTCGAAAAGGTCAAGGGCTGGCTGGCCGAGGGGCGCGCGAAAGTGCTGCTACAGGCAAGCGACGGCTCGGACAGGGGCAAGGGCAAGCTGTGGACGCCCGAAGGCGGGCGCTGGTTCGGCTGCCTCACCTCTCAGGAATTGGGTTTGGCATTCGGCCGCGATCGTGCGATACACGGCGCGCTTGCAGCCGGTGGCCTCACCCGGCGCGTAATTGAAGACGCATCGAGGCTTGCGGGCGTACGCAAGCAGGACGGCGGCAAGACCGCCATGAAGGATACGAAGACGGCATGAGCGATACGGACGGCAAAAAGACTCTCGGACTGGGCGGCGGGCGCCCCGGGCAGGTGAAGCAAAGCTTCTCGCACGGGCGCACCAAGAACGTCGTGGTCGAGACGAAAGGCAAGAAGCGGGTGCTGAACAAACCGGCGGCAGGCGCTGGTAAGGGAGGGGGTAACAAAACTTCCCTTGGCGATCCGTCGAAGCGCCCCGCCGGGATTTCCGACGCCGAGATGGAGCGTCGCCTGAAGGCGCTTCAGGCCGCGAAGGCGCGTGAGGTCGAAGAGGCCGCCGCCCGCGAGGCCGAGGAAAAAGCCCGCGAAGAAGAACGTGAGCGTCGTCGCGCCGAGGCTGAGGCCAAGGAGCGCGAGGAGCGTGAACGCGAAGCGGCCCTGAAGGCCAAGGCTGAAGAGGACGAGCGCAAGAAGCGCGAGGCCGAACTTCGCGACAAGAAGAAAGAAGAAATCCGCAAGGGCGGACCGAAGAAAGACACTCCGGTCGATCAGGCTGCCGTGGAGGTTGCTGCCGCCCGCGCCGAGACCAAGGGTGTGTCCGCTTCGGGTCCGCGCAAGACGGATCGTGAGCGTGACACGCGCAACGATCGCAACAACAAGGGCAATGACCGCGGCAACCGCCGTTCGGGCAAGCTCTCGCTGAGCGATGCGCTCTCGGGTGGCGAAGGCCGCCAGCGTTCGCTTGCTGCGATGAAGCGCAAGCAGGAGAAGGCCCGTCAGAAGGCGATGGGCGGCTCGCAGCGTGCTGAAAAGCAGTCGCGCGAAGTGCAGCTTCCCGAGACGATCATCGTGTCGGAACTCGCCAACCGTATGGCAGAGCGCGCGGCCGATGTGGTCAAAACGCTCATGAAGATGGGCATGATGGTCACCGCGAACCAGACGCTCGACGCCGATACCGCGGAACTCGTGATCGAGGAATTCGGTCACCGCTCTGTGCGCGTCTCGGATGCGGATGTCGAACAGGTCATCGATCAGGTCGACGACAAAGAAGAAGATCTGCAGCCGCGCCCGCCGATCGTCACGATCATGGGCCACGTCGATCACGGCAAGACCTCGCTGCTCGACGCGATCCGCAAGGCGAACGTCGTCTCCGGCGAGGCTGGCGGGATCACGCAGCATATCGGCGCCTATCAGGTGCAGACCGAGAGCGGCGCGACCCTGTCCTTCCTGGACACGCCCGGCCACGCGGCCTTTACCTCGATGCGTGCACGCGGTGCCAATGTCACCGATATCGTGGTGCTCGTGGTGGCGGCCGATGACTCGGTGATGCCGCAGACCATCGAAGCGATCAATCACTCGAAGGCCGCTGGCGTTCCGATGATCGTTGCGATCAACAAGTGCGACAAGCCCGATGCGAACGCCCAGAAGGTCCGCACCGAGCTTCTGCAGCACGAAGTCGTCGTCGAAGAGATGTCGGGTGACGTGCAGGACGTGGAAGTGTCGGCCAAGACCGGCAAGGGTCTCGATCAGCTGCTCGAAGCCATCGCGCTTCAGGCCGAACTGCTCGAACTCAAGGCCAACCCCGATCGCGCCGCGCAAGGTGCGGTGATCGAAGCCAAGCTCGACGTGGGTCGTGGCCCGGTCGCGACGGTTCTGGTGCAGAACGGCACGCTGCGCAAAGGCGACATCTTCGTCGTCGGCGAGCAGTGGGGTAAGGTCCGCGCGCTGATCAACGACAAGGGCGACCGCGTCGATGAGGCCGGTCCGTCGGTTCCGGTCGAGGTGCTTGGCATCAACGGCACGCCCGAGGCTGGCGACGTTCTCAACGTCGTCGAGACCGAGGCGCAGGCCCGCGAGATCGCCGAATACCGCGAGCAGGCCGCCAAGGACAAACGCGCCGCTGCCGGTGCCGCGACGACGCTGGAACAGCTGATGGCGAAAGCCAAGGCCGACGAAAGCGTCACCGAACTGCCCGTGCTGGTGAAGGCCGACGTGCAGGGCTCGGCGGAAGCGATCGTTCAGGCGCTCGAGAAGGTCGGCAACGAAGAGGTGCGCGTGCGCGTGCTGCATTCGGGCGTCGGTGCAATCACCGAATCCGACATCACGCTGGCCGAGGCGTCCAACGCGCCGGTCATCGGCTTCAACGTTCGTGCCAATGCGCCTGCGCGCAACGCCGCGAACCAGAAGGGCGTCGAGATCCGCTACTACTCGATCATCTACGATCTGGTGGACGACATCAAAGCCGCCGCTTCGGGCCTCCTGTCGGCCGAGATCCGCGAGCACTTCATCGGCTACGCCGAGATCAAGGAAGTGTTCAAGGTCACCGGCGTCGGCAAGGTCGCGGGTTGTATCGTCACCGAGGGCGTGGCCCGTCGTTCGGCTGGTGTCCGCCTTCTGCGCGACAACGTGGTGATCCACGAAGGCACGCTGAAGACGCTCAAGCGCTTCAAGGACGAGGTCAAGGAAGTGCCCTCCGGTCAGGAATGCGGCATGGCCTTCGAGAGATACGACGATATCCGCCCCGGCGATGTCATCGAGATCTTCGAGCGCGAAGAGGTCGAGCGGACGCTCTGATCCTTCGGGACCGATTTACGAATATAAAAACGGGGGCCTTCGGGCCCCCGTTTTGCATCTGTGGCTGTCGTCCGGCTGAGACAGCGATTGACGGGATGCCCGGCAAAGAGCGCATCGCCGACACGCACGAGGATGCGCCCGCAATCCAGCGTCCGTTCGTAAACGCCCTGAACGAAGACGCTGCTGCCGATCTGAATGGTTCTGAGCATGAGGTTCCTCCCTTGAGCGCTCATTAGAAGCGCAAGGTCTTAAGGAACGACAAATGGAAACGGTCTGCCCTTCGCGTTAGACGCGAGAGGTGGGAAAAAAGATCACAAAGGTTAACCGCGCAGTAACCCCGATCAGAGCCAATCGCGCAGAATCGGGATCAGGGGGATATCCGCCGGCGGCATCTCGTAGTCGCGCAGGTCCCGCGCCCGCGCCCAGGCGAGGGTCTGCCCCTCTTGCGGGCTGACGATCCCCTCCCACTTCCGGCAGGCAAAGAGCGGCATGAGCAGGTGGAAGTCGTCATAGGCGTGGCTGGCGAAGGTCAGAGGTGCGAGGCAGCTCTGATGGGTCTGGATGCCCAGCTCCTCGTCCAGCTCGCGGATCAGCGCAGCCTCGGGCGTCTCGCCCGCCTCGACCTTGCCACCGGGAAACTCCCACAGACCTGCCATCGACTTACCCTCGGGGCGCTGTGCCAGAAGCACGCGCCCGTCGGCGTCGATCAGCGCGACGGCGGAGACCAGAACCATCTTCACGAACGATAATCCGCGTTAATGTCGATGTAGCGGTGGGTCAGATCGCAGGTCCAGACCGATTTCGAGGCGCGGCCAAGGCCGAGATCGACGCCGATTACCAGCTCGTCGTTCTTCATATAGGCGCTCGCGGCCTCTTCGGAGTAATCCGGCACGCGCCAGCCTTTCTCGGCCACCACCATGTCGCCGAAGGAAATCTTGAGCTTGTCGCGATCGGCCTCGGCTCCGGACTTGCCGACAGCCGCGACCACGCGGCCCCAGTTGGCGTCCTCGCCCGCGATCGCGGTCTTCACCAGCGGCGAGTTCGCAATCGACATCGCGATCTTATGGGCGTCCTCGTTCGAGCGGGCTCGCGTCACGCGGATCTCGACGAATTTCGTGGCCCCTTCGCCGTCTTTGACGACCTGATGGGCCAGATCCATCATCACCTCGCGCAGCCCGGCCTCGAACGCCTTCGCAGGCTCCGAGCGCAGATCGGCGATTTCGGCGGCGTCGGATTTGCCCGTCGCCGCGACGATCAGCGCATCCGAGGTCGAGGTGTCGCTGTCCACGGTGATCGCGTTGAACGTGTCGTCGACCTGCCGCGACAGCATCTTCTGCAGCCGCGCAGGCGCGATCTTCGCGTCGGTGAAGATGTAGACCAGCATCGTCGCCATATTCGGCGCGATCATCCCCGAGCCCTTCGCGATCCCGGCGATCTTGATCTTGCCGCCTTCGCCCTGAACTTCGGCAAAGGCGCCTTTGGGATAGGTATCGGTCGTCATGATCGCGCGCGCGGCATCCTCGATCCCGGCAGGGGAGAGGCGCTGCGTCAGGCCGTCGATCACCGCGACGATCTTGTCATGCGGAAGCGGCTCGCCAATGACACCGGTGGAGGACGAAAACACCCGGCTGATCGGCATATCGAGCGCCTGAGCCACCGCGCCAGTCACCTTGTCGACGCTCTCCTGACCGCTTTTCCCAGTGAAGGCGTTGGCGTTGCCGGAGTTGACGATGATCGCGGCGCCCGTCTCGGCAGGCGCGCGCATCGCGAGCTTTTCCTGACAGTCGAGCACGCAGGCCGCGCGGGTGGAAGAAGTGGTAAAGACACCTGCGATCGAAGCGCCCGGCGCGATCCGCGCCAGCATCACATCGGTGCGGCCGGCATATTTGACCCCGGCCGCGGCGGAGGCGAATTCGACCCCCGCGATTTCCGGAAGATCGGGAAATTTCGCGGGGGCGAGCGGCGAAATCGTCACCGATTTCGCCTGTGTCTGTGCCGCAGAAGCGGCAGGGGCGGGCGCGGCGGAAAGGTCGGACTTCAACGCCTTAACCTTGGCGCGGAGCTTCTTGACCTTGGTCTTCAACTCCTTGGTTTCCTTAGACTTTTTCTTCGCCATCGCGCCCGCCTTTTGATCGATCAGTTGCTACCCAAGATGGACTGATCTTTCAGAACGCTCGGATCAATCCCGTCGGTCATCTTGTCGATTTTGGCTTCGCCCACAACAGCCTTTACGCGTTTTTGGACAGCCTCTTGGCGAATATCGCCTTCGAGCTTCTTGCGCACATCGGCCAGTTTCGGCGCGTCGACCATCTTCGTGCCGAGCAGCTTCACGACATGCCAGCCGTACTGGGTCTGGATCGGACCGGCGACTTCGCCGTCCTTCATGCCTGCAACCTCATCCGCGAAGGGCTTGACCATCGCGTCGAGCTTGAACCAGCCCAGATCGCCGCCATTGGCCGCCGCACCATCGGTCGAGTTCTTCTTCGCCAGTTCCGCGAAGTCGCCGCCGTTGTCGATCTCTTTCTTGATCTTCTCGGCCTCTTCCTTGGTTTTCACGATGATATGGGCCGCGTGATATTCCTTTGTCGGCTCGGCCTTGGCGTATTTCGCGTCATAGGCTTTCTGCACGGCGTCGTCGGTCACGGCCTTGTCAGCGGTGTAGTTCAGCATCGCACCCGAGAGATACGCGCGCTTCTGCACTTCGAGAGCGATCTTGTCGCGCTGGGTGATGCGCTTCTCTTCGAGCTGGGCGAGCGCGGTCTGCTGGATCAGCTGCTCCAGGACGCCTTGGAACAGCTTGTCATCGGGCAGCTGCTGGTATTGCGCGGGCAGGCCGTCGCGTACCGTTTGCATCATGCCCAGCGTGATATCCTGACCGTTCACGGTGGCGACCACGGTGTCGGCGCTCAGGTCGGTGCGCGGCTTGGCGGCGGTTTCCGATTTCGCGGCATCCGCAGCGGCGGCAGGCACTTTCGCGTCATCGGCCTGTGCGATCCCGGCAGTCATTGCGCAGATCGCGACGCTCGCGAACAGTTTCGTCAGATTCGGCATCCTTGCCACTTCCTTTCTGCCGCGTCTCTAGGCGGCGTTGACAGTCTGGCAGCCGCCCCTTACATCGCCTAGGGCCTGTAAGAGCCATTTCGGCCTTGTTTCGCTAGCTCTTCTAGGCAAGCAAACCCTATGCGACAAGGCACAGGGAATAACGATCTGGTCAGCTACCCTCGGAGATTACATGCTCGGCATCGGAACACTCGCGAAGAAGGTCTTCGGCACGTCGAATGATCGTAAGGTGAAATCGGTGCGCCCGCTGGTGGCCAAGATCAACGCGCTGGAGGAGGAGTTCGCAGCCCTCTCCGACGAACAGATCATCGAGAAGACCCGCGAGTTTCAGCGCCGCGTTCAGGAAGAGGGCGAAAGCCTCGACAAGATCCTGCCCGAAGCCTTCGCCAACTGTCGCGAAGCCGCGAAACGTGCACTCGGCCTGCGGGCCTTCGACGTGCAGCTCGTCGGCGGCATCTTCCTCCATCAGGGCAACATCGCCGAGATGAAGACGGGCGAAGGGAAAACCCTCGTCGCGACCTTCCCGGCCTATCTGAACGCGCTCGCCGGCAAGGGCGTACATGTCGTCACCGTGAACGACTATCTCGCACGACGTGACGCGGAATGGATGAGCAAGGTCTATGGCGCGCTGGGTCTGACCACCGGCGTCGTCGTGCCCTTCCAGGCCGAGCCCGAGAAGAAGCAGGCCTACGCCGCCGACATCACCTATTCGACGAATAACGAGCTTGGCTTCGATTATCTGCGCGACAACATGAAGACGTCGGTCGACCAGATGATGCAGCGCGGCCATTTCTACGCGATCATCGATGAGGTCGACTCGATCCTGATCGACGAGGCGCGCACGCCGCTAATCATCTCGGGCCCGTCCGACGACCGCTCGGAACTGTATATCACGCTCGACAAGTTCATCCCGAGCCTGAGCGAAGAGCATTACACCATCGACGAGAAGGCCCGCACCGCGACCTTCACCGAAGAGGGCAACGACTTCCTCGAAAACCTCCTGCTGGAGGCGGGCGTTCTGCCCGAGGGCCAGTCGCTCTACGATCCCGAAAGCACGACCATCGTGCACCACGTCAACCAGGCCCTGCGCGCCCACAAGCTGTTCTTCAAGGATCAGAACTACGTCGTGCAGTCGGGCGAGGTCGTGCTGATCGACGAATTTACCGGCCGCATGATGAAGGGCCGCCGCCTCTCGGAAGGCCTGCATCAGGCGATCGAAGCCAAGGAAGGCGTCGAGATCCAGCCCGAGAACGTGACGCTGGCCTCGGTCACCTTCCAGAACTACTTCCGCCTCTACGACAAGCTCGGCGGGATGACCGGCACCGCGGCCACCGAGGCCGAGGAATTCGCCGAGATCTATTCGCTGGGCGTGGTCGAGATCCCGACCAACCGCCCGATCGCGCGGAAAGACGAGCATGACCGCGTCTACCGTACGGCGCAGGAAAAATACGACGCCGTCGTCGAGGCGATCAAGAAGGCCAACGAGAAGGGCCAGCCGATGCTCGTCGGCACCACCTCGATCGAGAAGTCCGAGATGCTCTCGGACATGCTCAAGAAGGCCGGCATCAAGCACAACGTCCTGAACGCCCGCCAGCACGAGCAGGAAGCGACCATCGTCGCCGAGGCCGGTCGTCTCGGCGCGGTGACCATCGCGACCAACATGGCAGGCCGCGGGACCGACATTCAGCTTGGCGGTAACGTCGAGATGCGCGTGCAGGACGAACTCGCGGCGAATCCCGATGCGGATCCCGAAGAGGTCCGCAAACGGATCGACGCGGCGACCGCAGAGGAAAAGGCGAAAGTTCTGGAAGCGGGCGGCCTGTTCGTTCTCGCGACCGAGCGCCACGAAAGCCGCCGCATCGACAACCAGCTGCGCGGTCGTTCGGGCCGTCAGGGCGACCCGGGCCGCTCGCTGTTCTTCCTCTCGCTGGAAGACGACCTGATGCGGATCTTCGGCTCCGACAAGCTCGATTCGGTCCTGTCCAAGCTGGGCATGAAAGAGGGCGAAGCAATCGTCCACCCGTGGGTGAACAAGTCGCTCGAGCGCGCGCAGGCGAAGGTCGAGGGCCGCAACTTCGACATTCGTAAGCAGCTTCTGAAATTCGATGACGTGATGAACGACCAGCGGAAAGCGGTCTTCTCGCAGCGTCGCGAAATCATGGAAACCGAAGAGGTCGGCGAGATCACCCGCGACATGCGCGTTCAGGTGATCGAGGACCTCGTGGACCGCTTCATGCCGCCGAAATCCTATGCCGATCAATGGGATGTCGAAGGCATGCATCAAGAGGTGATCGAACAGCTGAACCTCGACGTGCCGCTTGCGGAATGGGCCGAGGAAGAGGGCGTCGATCAGGAAGTCGTCGCCGAGCGACTCGAGGAAGCGACTGATACGCTGATGGCCGAGAAGGCCGAGGCGTTCGGCGCCGACACGATGCAGATGATTGAAAAGCAGGTCCTGCTGCAGATCATCGACGCGAAATGGCGCGAGCATCTGGTCACGCTCGATCAGCTGCGCCAGACCATCGGTTTCCGCGGCTATGCGCAGCGCGATCCGCTGTCGGAATTCAAGACCGAGGGCTTCCAGCTGTTCGAGATCATGCTCGACAGCCTGCGCTCGGACGTGACCCAGCAGCTGGCCCGTATCCGTCCGCTCACCGAAGAAGAGCAGGCGCAGATGATGCAGGCGCAACAACAGCAGCCCGCACTGACCGAAGCGTCGGAGGAAGCCCCGACCGAGGCGATGCCCGAGGTCGAGGTGGTGGGCGAGCCGCTTCCGGGATTCGACGAGACGAATCCGGCGACCTGGGGCGAGCCGTCGCGCAACGATCCTTGCCCCTGCGGGTCTGGCAAGAAGTTCAAGCATTGCCACGGGCAATTGGTTTGACACAACTCTGACGCGAATGTGGCAAAGTTGAGGCGGCTTCGGCCGCCTTTTCCATATCTTGTTGGAGTCATTGACTCTCTTGGCAGGTCCACCCCCCACGCCAGCCGCGTGAAGGGCGCGATTTCCCAATTCGCGCCGCAGCTTCGCCGCTTTCGGTCATTAGAAAATTATTAAGCAGTTTTCTAAGACAGACCCCAGTTCGAGGCGGCGATGCGCACCATTCGCAAGATATCCATGATCGGAGCGACGTTCCTGCTCGCCGCCGCGACCGGTCATGTGATGCAAAGCGTGGGTCCGCGTCCGCAACTCGGTGCGTCTTTGGTGGCGAGCTCGGTCAGTCGCGAGACTTGGAGAAATCGGGTCGAGCCGCGCGAGGAACCGCGGGTTCAGCTCATTTCGAAAACCGTTCTTCGCAATCCTCCCGTCTATCATTTCGCGACGGATTCCGGCGTCGGCATCGTGCCTGCGACGGTGCGCACATCGGGCGACCGGTTCACCTCTTCGCTTCCGCAACCGATGCCGTTGAAGACAGGCGCTGCCGATTGCGGGCACGCCGTTCTGTCGGTCACCCCCGCAGGCGACGGGCTGACCAAGCTGGAGCTGAGCGCGCCATGCCATCCCGATACGAAACTGGCGATCCGCGATGCGTCGCTCTCGATTGCCGGTCAGACCGACAAATCGGGGGCGTTCTCGGCTATCCTGCCGTTGCTCGCGCCTATGACCTCGCTGGAAGTCACCACCGGTGGATCGACGATCGCGCAGGTCGAGGCCGCGGCGTCGGGGCTCGATAAGATCAACCGCGCGATCTGGGTGACCGATGGACAAAGCCCGTTGCATCTGAACGCCTATGAGAACGGCGCGCAGTTCGACGATGCGGGCCATCTCGACGTGACCCAGCCGCGCACGCCGGACACCTCGCTGGGCGGCTATATGCAAAGCTTCACCTCCGCAGATGGCAAGCGCATCGAAATCTATACCGCTCCCAAGACGCTCACCGCGCTCAAGCTGCAACTCGAGGCGACGCTGTCCTCCGAAGATTGCGGCAAACCGGTCGGCGGCCGGCTGATGCGGATGCATGGCACCGGGACTGCAGCGATGCCGATCACCCTCGATCTGCCCGCCTGTCCGTCCGATGGCGGCGCGGTGGTTCTGCCGCTCGATGGGTTCGAGTCCCAGGGCTTGACCGCTCAGAAGTAACCCTCCGACCGCAGGCTGATCTCGCAGTCCTTTCCTAGGATCAGGTGATCGTGCAGCACGATGCCGAACAGCTTCGCCGCCTCGTCGATCTGCCGTGTGAGGGCGATATCCGCCTCCGACGGGGTCGGGTCGCCCGAGGGGTGATTGTGCACCAGAATCAGCGCCGATGCATTGGCCTCCAGCGCGCGCTTCATCACCTCGCGCGGATAGACGGGAACATGATCAACCGTGCCGCGGCCCTGTTCCTCATCCGCAATCAGCGCGTTCTTCCGGTCCAGTAGCAGCAGGCGAAACTGCTCCGTCTCGGCGTGGGACATCGCCATGTGACAGTAGTCGATGAGTGCCTGCCAAGAGCTGAGCACCGGGCGATGCATCACCTTCGAGCGTGCGAGCCTTTGCGCCGAGGCCTCCACCAGCTTCAACTCGATCACCACGGCCTCGCCCACGCCGGTCACTTGGCGCAGGCGGTGAGGCGGGGCAGAGACCACCCGCCCGAAATCGCCGAAGGTTTCGATCAGGCGACGGGCGAGAGGTTTGACGTCCTGCCGCGGGATCGCGCGAAACAGCACCAGTTCGAGCAGTTCGTAATCGAGCAGGGCCTGCGCGCCGCCTTCCATGAACCGCGTGCGCAGCCGTTGTCGATGATCGAACAGATAGGACGGCTTGGACGCGCCCGGCGGCGGACGGATCGCGGTGCCGCCGTTGAACAACGGCAGCGGAGGTTCCTGCATATGATGGGGCATCTGGTCCATGAAACAGACCATGAACGATTCGGATTGAAGAAAGCCTTAATCGATTGCGAGCCGGACAAGAAAAAAGGCGCCCGAAGGCGCCTTTTCCAAATGATCACTGGGTCATGCCATCCCAGAAGCTTTTGACTTTCTTGAAGAAACTCGCGCCTTCCGGGTTGTTCTCGGCCTCGATCCCCTGGAACTCCTTGAGGATTTCCTTCTGCCGTGCGGTTAGGTTTACCGGGGTTTCGACGGCCAGTTCGATGAACATGTCGCCGGACCCGCCGCCGCGCAGCGCGGGCATGCCCTTGCCACGCAGGCGCATCTGCCGCCCCGATTGGCTGCCGGCCGGGATCTTCACACGGCTTCGACCGCCGTCTATCGTCGGCACTTCGACTTCGCCGCCAAGGGCTGCGGTCGCCATGCTGACCGGCACGCGGCAGTGCAGATCGGTGCCTTCGCGTTCGAAGATCGCGTGCGGCTGGACCTCGATGAAGATGTAGAGATCGCCCGACGGACCACCGCGCAGCCCCGCCTCGCCTTCGCCGGCGTGACGGATGCGGGTGCCGGTCTCGACCCCCGGAGGGATGTTGACCTGAAGCTGGCGATCGACCTCCACGCGGCCTGCACCATGGCAGACCTTACAGGGGTTTTTCACCACCTGACCCTGGCCACCGCAGGTCGGGCAGGTCCGCTCGACCGTGAAGAAGCCGTTCTGCGCGCGCACCTTGCCCAGACCCGAGCAGGTCGGACAGGTCTGCGGCTCGGAGCCGCCTTCCGCACCGGAGCCGTTACACTCGGTACAGGCGGCCGAGCTTGGCACGTTGATCGTCTTGTGGGTGCCGCGATACGCCTCTTCGAGCGTGACACGCATGTTGTAGCGCAGATCGGAGCCCCGCTGTGCGCGCGAACGCCCACCGCCGGGACCGGCTCTGCCGCCGCCCATGAAATCACCGAACAGGTCTTCGAAGACGTCGGAGAAGGCCGAGGCGAAGTCGCCCTGACCGCCCGCGCCGCCATAGCCGCCGCCCGGACGCCCGCCGCCCATGCCGCCTTCGAACGCCGCATGACCGAACCGGTCGTACGCGGCCTTCTTCTCGGCGTCCTTGAGGACGTCATAAGCCTCGTTCACTTCCTTGAACTGGGCCTCGGCATCGGGATTGTCGGAATTGCGATCGGGATGAAGCTCTTTCGCCTTCTTGCGATAGGCTTTCTTGATCTCTTCGGCCGAGGCGCCTTTGGCAGTTCCCAGAACGTCGTAATAGTCGCGTTTTGCCATTGGTTACCCCCTTGGCGGAACGCAGGCGGGCCCGCCCTTGGAAAAAGGCAGGCCCGCCCGACATTCCATGCGCAATTACTTGCGCTCGTCCTCGCCCAGATCTTCGAAGTCAGCGTCGACGATATCTTCATCGACATCGCGCGGGCTGTCTTCGTCGTTGGAGCTCTCGCCCTGACCGGATTTCTCCTGCTCGGCCTTGTAGATGGCCTCGCCGAGTTTCATCGCCGCATCCGTCAGGTTCTGGATCGCGCCTTTGATCTTGCCGGCGTCTTCGGTCTTGAGGGCTTCCTCAAGCGCGTTGGCCGCCAGTTCGATCGCTTCGACGGTCGAGGCATCGACCTTGTCGCCGTGTTCTTCAAGCGACTTGCGGGTCGAGTGCAGGAGCGATTCGCCCTGGTTCTTGGTTTCGACCAGTTCCTTGCGGGACTTGTCCGCGTCGGCATTCGCCTCGGCGTCCTGAACCATTTTCTCGATCTCGTCGTCGGACAGACCGCCGGACGCCTGGATCGTGATCTTCTGCTCCTTGCCGGTGCCCTTGTCCTTCGCCGAAACGGACACGATGCCGTTGGCGTCGATGTCGAAGGTCACTTCGATCTGCGGCATGCCGCGCGGGGCCGGCGGGATGTCCTCGAGGTTGAACATGCCGAGCATCTTGTTGTCGGCAGCCATCTCGCGCTCACCCTGGAAGACCCGGATCGTCACTGCGTTCTGGTTGTCTTCCGCGGTGGAGAACACCTGGCTCTTCTTCGTCGGGATCGTCGTGTTGCGATCGATCAGGCGGGTGAACACGCCACCCAGCGTCTCGATGCCGAGCGACAGCGGGGTCACGTCGAGCAGGACGACGTCTTTCACGTCACCTTGCAGAACGCCGGCCTGAATGGCCGCACCGAGTGCCACGACCTCATCCGGGTTCACACCCTTATGGGGCTCTTTGCCGAAGAAGCCGGTCACTTCTTCCACGACTTTCGGCATACGGGTCATACCGCCGACGAGCACGACTTCGTCGATCTCGTCCTTGGAGACGCCCGCATCCTTCAGCGCGGCGGCGCAGGGCTTCAGCGAGGCCTTGATGAGATCGCCCACGAGGCTTTCCAGCTTCGCACGGGTCAGCTTCATGACCATGTGCAGCGGGGTGCCGTCCTTGCCCATCGAGATAAAGGGCTGGTTGATCTCGGTCTGGCTCGAGCTCGACAGCTCGATCTTCGCTTTCTCGGCAGCTTCCTTCAGACGCTGCAGCGCCATCTTGTCCTTGGTCAGGTCGACGCCATGCTCTTTTTTGAACTCGTCAGCGAGGTAGTTGACGATGCGCATGTCGAAGTCTTCACCGCCGAGGAACGTGTCGCCGTTGGTCGATTTCACTTCGAAGAGACCGTCGTCGATCTCAAGGATGGTGATGTCGAAGGTACCGCCGCCAAGGTCATAGACCGCGATGGTTTTCGATTCTTTCTTGTCGAGGCCATAGGCCAGCGCAGCCGCGGTCGGCTCGTTGATGATGCGCAGCACTTCGAGACCGGCGATCTTGCCGGCGTCTTTGGTGGCCTGACGCTGAGCGTCGTTGAAGTAGGCGGGCACGGTAATGACGGCCTGCGTGACTTCCTCACCCAGATAGCTTTCGGCGGTTTCCTTCATCTTCTGAAGAATCACGGCCGAAACCTGAGCCGGGGAGTACTTGTCGCCCTTCACTTCGACCCATGCGTCGCCATTGCCGCCGTCGACAATGTTGTAGGGGACGAGTTTCTTGTCCTTCTCGACTTCCGCATCGGTGGTGCGGCGACCGATCAGACGCTTAACAGCGAAAACGGTGTTCGAGGGGTTGGTGACCGCCTGACGTTTCGCCGGCTGGCCGACCAGACGTTCGTCGTCCGTATAGGCGACGATCGAGGGGGTGGTGCGCGCCCCTTCGGAGTTTTCAATCACTCGGGGCTGTGCGCCATCCATGATGGCGACGCAGGAGTTCGTAGTCCCGAGGTCGATACCAATGACTTTACCCATGATGTTACCTCTCTTGGCGATATGACGGGGAACGGGTCCATTCAGGCCCCCGGCCCCTATCCCTTGGGTTTCGGTTTCATGTTCTGCTATCCGGCGGTGTGAGCCGCCTTCGGCTTCGAAGCGTATATAAGGAGGGGAAAATCGGGCTGCAAGAAGGCTCCCCCGAGGAAGAGGGTGAGAAAATGACAGAAAATCCGAAACACGCAATATCTCGGCCCGATCCGCAGGAGATTCGCGGCTTCCGCCATTATCCCGGCTGGCTGGACCTCGATGAGCAGAAGGCGCTGATCGAGACGCTGCGCGGTGTCGTGACGCAGGCGCCGCTCTTCTCGCCGATGACCCCCTACGGCAAGCCGATGTCGGTGCGCATGACCTCCGCCGGACGGTTCGGCTGGATCTCCGACCGGCGCGGCTACCGCTATTCGGAGACCCATCCCGACGGTCAGCCCTGGCCCGCAATTCCGCAGCCGATCCTCGATATCTGGGAGGCGGTCTCGGGCACGAGCCGCGCCCCCGAATGCTGTCTCATCAACTTCTACGGCGAAGGCGCGAAGATGGGCATGCATCAGGATCGCGACGAGCAGGATTTCGATCAGCCCGTGGTGTCGATCTCGTTGGGCGATGACGGGCTGTTCCGCATCGGGAACAAGACGCGCGGTGGCAAAACCGAAAGCCTCTGGCTGCGCTCGGGCGACGTGATGGTGATGGGGGGCGAGGCGCGGCTGCTTTATCACGGGATCGACCGCGTGAAGCCCGGCACCTCGCCGCTGATGCCGAAGGGCGGGCGGATCAACCTGACGATGCGCGTCGTGACCTGACGCCTGCGCTGGCGGCATCTGCGGGAGCCTCCGGCGGGGATATTTTTGCCAAGAGGAAGAGGCTCGTCAGAAAGAGCCGCGCGGCAGCGGCGTCGTGCCCTTGTTATAGGGCGTCCAGTCCTCGACATCCGGGTAGTATTTCCGCCGCCATGCCCGAACCCGCGGGTTCATCCGGCGCCGCCAGAGCGGCGGGATCATCGCGAGCGCCGTCATGCCGGGATAGCCGAAGGGCAGCTGCGGGGCCTCTTCGGCATCGTAGGTCTGCAGGAGCGGGAAGCGGCGGTCGGGTTTGTAATGGTGATCCGAATGGCGCTGCAAATTGATCAGCAGCCAGTTCGAGGCCATGTGATCGGCGTTCCAGCTATGGCGCGGCAGGACATGCTCATAACGCCCCTCGCCCTTGTATTGCCGGGTCAGGCCGTAATGCTCGACATAGTTGGTCAGTTCCAGCTGCCAGATCGCGAAGAGCGCCTGCAGCAGAAACAGACCGAGCCCCATCCAGCCACCCAATAGCGCCGCCACGATCAGCGCCAGCGCCTGCAATGCGGCGTAGCGCCAGAACGGGTTGGAGCGGTGCCAGACCGGACGGTCCGCGCGGCTGAGTTTCAGTTTCTCCGCCTTCCATGCGGAGCGGGGGCACTCAAAAATCACCCGCCAGAAGAAGCGGTGAAACCCCTCGTTATAGCGCGCCGAGACCGCATCGCGGGGCGTGCCGACCCAGAGGTGATGGACCAGGAGATGCTCGGTCCGGAAATGGGAGTAAAGGACGCTCGCCAACAGTAGATCGCCCAGCCAGCGCTCCAGCTGGCTTTTCTGATGCAGCAGCTCGTGGGCATAGACGATGCCGATCGTGCTCGAGATCACGCCCACGCCGAACATCAGGGCGACGATCTCGAAGCCGTTCAGATGGGTCGTATGCGTCACCCACCAGATCGTGCCGAAGATCACGGCCGCCTGAATCGGGAACCAGATCAGCGTAATCGCGCGATACCAGAACAACTCGGCTTCGGGCGTTTCGGTGTCGGGCTGATCCTCGTTGTGCCCCAGAAGCTGGTCGAGCACGGTCGTCAGCCACCACGCATAGGCGGGCAGCAAGATCAGGGTCCAACCGCCGAACCACGCTTCGATCCCCGCCAGCGGCACGGTGCCGAGCGACAGCCAGAAGGGCAGGGCGTGAGAGGGGCGGCGGATTTCGTCGCGGCTGGACATCGGGGCCTCGTGAGCGATGCGGGCGCGGTCATACTAGCCGAACGCTAACCCGATACAATCATTCAGCTTGCGGCCATTCGGCGCTTTGGGCCGCATCCCAGACCTTGCGCATTAGTGTGGGCAGATCGCCGGGGCGGAAATCGGCGCGCGGGGTCATGGCATGGGCCTCCGTGCGGGTGACGTGGACCTGCAGGATCAGGTGGAAATGGGTGAAGGTGTGGCGCACCTCGACCGGGGAGGTCGTCCAGTCGGCCTGCATCGGCGGGGCGGGTGTCGGCGCCTCGGACCAGTCGGAGCCGGGAAAGCCCAGCGTACCGCCCAGAAGCCCCTTGTCGGGGCGGCGCTCCAGCAGCACGTCGCCCTGGCCGTTCATCACGACATAGGCGAAGCCACGGCGGGTGGGCTTTTCCTTCTTCGGGGCCTTGCGTGGGAGCGTCTCGGCGATCCCGGCAGCGCGGGCGGTGCAGGCATCAATGAGCGGGCAAATGCCACAGGCCGGATTGCGCGGCGTGCAGATGGTCGCGCCCAGATCCATCATCGCCTGCGCGAAATCTCCGGGTCGGTCCTCGGGCGTGATCTGCGCCGTCAATTCGGTCAGTTCCGTCTTCGCGCCGGGAAGCGGCGTGTCGACCGAGAAGAGGCGCGAGACGACACGCTCGACGTTGCCGTCGACCACGGCCACCGGCTCGTCATAGGCGATGGCGGCGATCGCGGCGGAGGTGTAGGGGCCGATGCCGGGCAGCTTTTGCAGCTCCGCCGCCGTTTCGGGGAAGCGCCCGTTCATCTCACCCGCCACGACACGCGCGCATTTCAGCAGGTTGCGGGCGCGGGCGTAATAGCCAAGCCCGGCCCATTCGGCCATCACGTCGCCATCCTCGGCCGCTGCCAATGCGCCGACATCGGGCCAGCGCTCGGTGAAGCGGCGGAAATAGTCGCGCACTGCGGCGACCGTGGTCTGCTGCAGCATCACCTCGGAGAGCCAGACCCGATAGGGATCGGGCCGTTCTCCCTCTGCACGATCCATAGGCGACACGCGCCACGGCATGACGCGGGCATGGCTATCGTACCAAGTGAGCAGGGTTTTGCCGATTGCCCCTTTACCGTCACGCAATGTTTATGCTCCCCTCTTGCCGACCGGTTGGCCCGGCCCGATGTGCTTCCTAGAATGGGATGGATCAAGAGGAACCGCCCACGAATGAAGAAAAGCGACCCGCAAAAGACGCCTGCCCGGCGGATGCGTGGCTTTGAAGCCGCGGGCGGGCTGCTGCGCAACCGTATCCGCGCCGCGGGTGAAGCGCGCGGTTTTGCGGTCTCGCGCCTGCTGACCCACTGGGCGGAAGTGGTCGGCCCGGACGCCGCCGCGCAATGCCGCCCGGTGAAGATCGGCTACACCAAAGGCGGCTTCGGCGCGACCCTTACACTCCTGACGACCGGGGCGGCGGCGCCGATGCTGCAGATGCAGTTGCCGCAAATCCGCGACAAGGTGAATGCCTGCTACGGCTATAACGCGATCTCGCGCATCTCGCTGACGCAGACCGCGCCGACCGGCTTTGCCGAAGGTCAGGCGCAATTCGCACCGAAACCGAAACCCGAACCCCGCAAACCGGACCCCCACGTCGCCGAAGCGGCGAAGGCGCAGGTGGCCGATTGTGGCGATGCCGATCTCAAATCGGCGCTGGAAGAACTGGCAAGAAACGTTCTATCGAAGTCCGCAGAGCGGGCTGCACACAAGAAAGGCAGATAGATGAGCAAAACTCTTTCGATCCTCGGCGGCGCGGCTGTCATGGGGCTCCTCGCGACGGGCGGCTGGTATGCCAGCCAACATAGCGAAGCGAGCCTGATCACTGCGGCCCAAGCGCAGGAAGCCACGGCGAACAAAGACGTCGAGACTCTGCCCGACGTGATTCTGGGTCAGGAAGACGCGCCGGTCACCGTGATCGAATATGCCTCCTATACCTGTCCGCACTGCGCCGAATGGCACAAGGATGAGTATCCGAAGCTGAAGAAGGACTACATCGACACCGGCAAGGTGAAGTTCATCCAGCGCGAAGTTTACTTCGACAAGTACGGCGTCTGGGCCGGTCTGATCGCGCAATGCGGTGGCGATCCGAAATATTACGCGATCGCGGACATGATCTATAACAAGCAGAAGGACTGGATCGGCGACGGCAAGCCGCAGACCATCGCGGACAACCTGCGCAAGATCGGCCTGCAGGCCGGGTTGAGCGACGATCAGGTCACCGCCTGCATGAACGACGAGAAGCGCGCCGAGCGGATGGTTGCGACCTTCCAGAAGAACGCGGGCGACGACAAGATCGACGCGACGCCGACCTTCATCATCGACGGCGAGAAGCATTCCAACATGGCTTGGGACGACTTCAAGAAAATCCTCGACGACGAGCTGGCGCAGCAAGCCAACTGATCTCGGCGGCAGATGTTACGAAGGCCGGTCCTGCGGGGCCGGCCTTTTTCATATCCTGAGCCGGTCGAGCGCTGCGTCGAGCGCTGTAGGGTCGTCGATCTCGAGCCGCACCGGCAGGGCGAGTACCTTCGGGCGGAAGCTTTCCGGCAGGCGCACCGCGTCCTTCTCGGTCGTCACCATCTGCGCACCAAGCGTGTCGGCCTCTGCCTCGATGCGCTGCAACAGACGCGTCGTGAAAGGCTGGTGATCTTCCAGCGCCTCGCCGCGCAGCAGCTCCGCGCCAAGACTGCGCAGGGTGGCGAAGAATTTCTCGGGATGGCCGATGCCTGCGAAGGCGAGGACGGGAAGCCCTTCCCAATCCATGCCCGTCTGCAGCGGAGTGAGCTGACCCGTCAGATGTGGCTTCGAAATTCTGGAACTCCAGAAATTAGAGAATTCAACCTGCGCAGCTTCCGGCCCGATCGAGAGCAGAAAGTCGGCGCGGGCCATTCCGGCCTCGATCGGTTCGCGCAGCGGCCCGGCAGGCAGGCAGCGCCCGTTGCCGAAGCCCTTATGCGCGTCGACCACCACGATCGAGAGATCTTTGTGCAATGCGGGGTTCTGATGGGCGTCGTCGAGAACGATCACTTGCGCTCCGGCCGCGACTGCGGCGCTCGCCCCCGCCGCGCGATCTCGCGCGACCCAGACAGGTGCGAAGGCGGACAGCAGCAGCGGCTCGTCTCCGGTCTGCTCGGCACGGTGGCTGCGCTCATCCACCCGAACCGGCCCTTCGAGCGATCCGCCATAGCCGCGCGTGACCACATGGGCCGTTACACCGCGCGCGGCCAGCCGTTGCACCAGCCAGATCACCGTCGGCGTCTTGCCGGTCCCGCCCGCGTTGATGTTGCCGACCGAGATCACCGGCACGTCGAGTCGCAGTCCCGGCTGCGCGACACGCCGCTTCGTCATTGCCGCGTAGAGCGCGCCAAGCGGCGACAGCAGGCGCGCGCGCAGGCCCGGCGCGGCGGGGGCGTTGAACCAGAAGCCGGGCGCGCCCATCACGCCACCCGCGCGGGCTGTGTGCCCGACAGGATTTCGGCCAGATCGCGGGCGATGGTCTCCACCGCCCCCGCGCCGCCCGACGTCACCGCCCAGGCGTTATGGGCCAGCTGCGCGGAGCGTTCCGGCGCGATCAGGTCCGCGACCACTTCGGGCAGATCCTCTGGCACCACGACGCCGCGGCAGGCTTTCGCCGCCTCGAGCCGCAGGTAATCTTCGCGGAAAGGCGCAAGTTTCGGGCCGTGCAGGATCGCCGAGCCAAGCGCCGCCGCCTCGACCGGGGAGCGTGGTGCCTGCGCCGTCCCCGACAAGGTGCCGCCCATATAGCTCAGCGCAGCCAGCCGATACCAAAGCCCGTATTCCGTCACGTCGTCTGCGATGAAGATCTCGGTCGTCAGTTCCGGCTCGCCCTCGAGCGACCGGCGCGCGACCGACCAGCCCTCGGCGGTCAGCTGAGCGGCAAGGGCTTCGCCTTGGGATTCGTCATCCGGCGCAAGCAGAAGCAGCAGCCGATGCGCGTGGCGCTGGGCATAGCGATGCGCGGCCGTCACCGGGCCGACCTCGGCCTCGGGCACGGCAGCGGCCAGCCAGACCGGGCGCGCGCCCATCGATTCCGCCATCGAGGCGCGCTCTGCCTCGGAGCCGTAAAGCGGCTGCGGCGGCTCGCCGAGCGCGCCGTCATTGACCACGATGACCGGCCCGGTCAGCCGGTCGCCCACCCGTTCGAGGCTCGCCTCGTCGCGCAGGTAGATGCGGTCGATCCGGCCCAGCAGCGTCAGCGAGACGTCATCGAGGCGCAGCCCATCCTGACCGCCGAGTTTCGCATCGGCCAGAACGCTGGCGATGCCGCGTTTCTGCGTCTCCGCGATCAGGGCCGCGGGAAGCAAGTCGTCCATGATGAGCACGAGATCGGGGCGCCATGCATCCAAGACCAGACGGACAGATGCCGGACGATCCTCGGGGGTGGGCCGGAAATAGACCTCTTCGGGCAGACCGTCGGGCGGATCTTCCGCGCCGCGCACCGTCATCGCGATGCGGATGTCGGGCATCCGTGCGGCCACCCTGCGCGCGACCAGCCCGGCGGCTTCCGCGCATGTCCCCGCAGCCCAAATCCACAGCAGCGGGGCGTCGGCGCGCTCCTCCCCCTGACCGGCCTCGACCGCGGCTTTCGCCTTGGGTCCCGCAGGACGCAAGGCAGAGAGTTGCAGTTTGAGCCAGAGAGGAAGAGAGCGCGCCATGCCAGCCTTAGTTGCCGAGCTCTTCGGTGGTCGACACTTCGAGCTCTTCGTCACGCAGGCGATGCAGGTGCGCGATGAAGTAACGGGTATGGGCGTCGTCGACGGTGCGCTGCGCCTCGGCCTTCCACGCGGCATAGGCGGAGGCGTAGTTCGGATACATCCCGACGATATGGATATCGTCGACATTCTTGAATTCGGTGCGGCTCGGGGTCACCAGCTCGCCGCCGAAGACGAGGTGAAGACGTTGCGGGGTCGGTTTGGCCATAAGAACTCCTGTCGGCTTTTCTGCGGCGCAGAGATTACGCTTTGCCCCCACGCTTCACAAGGAGAGGGCCGGGGCCGCACGTAGCCGTTACCGCGCCAGTCCCTGAGACTCCAGATATTCCGCGCCTTTTCGCACGCCAATCTCGTCGTTCACTTCCAAAATCAGGCGCGGCATCTTCGGCAGCTTGCCAAGCGCCTTGAAGACCGAGTGCCACGCGATCGTGCCTTCGCCGGGGTGCCAGTGTCGGTCGCCATAGCCGTCGATATCCTGCAGGTGGACATGCTCCAGCGCCGCGCCTGCCGCATGGACGAACACATCGACCGGCGGCGCGGCGCAGCGGCGATGCATGAACTGTGCATGGCCCGTATCGAGCGAGACCTTCACCGCTTTGCTCTTCATCTTCGCGGCCAGTTCGACACGCAGGCTCGGCGTGATGTCCTCGCAGTTCTCGATGACCAGCGTCACGCCCAGCTCCTCGGCGCGTTCGATCACCGGGGTGAGGACGTAGCGCACGCGCTCGACCTGAATGAATCCGTTCGCGGGGTTCTGCTCCAGATCGGTTTCCTTCCAGAGCGTGTAGGGCGAGTGGATCACCATCTGATCGCCGCCCAGCTCCGCCGTGATCTCCAGCACCCGCAGCATCCGGGCGCGAATGACCTCGATGATCTCGGAATCGGCGCAGTCGATATTGAACGAGGTGAAGGGCCCGTGCAGCCCCAGCCGCCCGGTATAGCCGTCGAGCAATTCCTTCGTCCGCGCGACCATCTTGCGCAGGTCCGCATCCGTGGCGTTCGGCCAGCAGAAGCTCTGCAATTCCAGATCGCGCTGGTCGTTCAGAATCCAGTCGCGATGATGCGCGAGCATATCGAGGCTCAGCGCAGCGCCGAGCAGCGGTAATTCCTTGGCCATGGGGTCCTCCTCCGGATCGGATGCTCGCGCAAGCCGCGGGGCTTTTCAATCCCGTGAGCGCGCTATATCGGAACGTCATGAAACGCAGTCTGCCCGAGTTTTACGAGTCCATGGTGGAGAACGGGGACCTCAACCCCGATCCCGCCCAACGCGCCATTCTGCCCGAACTGGAGCGCGTACGCCGCGCGCTGGAAGAGGCGCCTGCGCCCGAGCCGGTGAAACGCGGGCTCTTCAAGCGCAAGATCAAGCCGGTCGAAGGCGTGCGCGGCCTCTATATCTGGGGCGGTGTCGGGCGCGGGAAATCCATGCTGATGGACCTGTTCTTCGGCCAGACCGACGTGCCGAAGCGCCGGGTGCATTTCCATGCCTTCATGCAGGAAGTCCAAGGCAAGCTCGACGATGCGCGCCGCGCCAACACGGTCGATGCGATGCGCCCCGTGGCCGAAGAGGTGGCGGGCTCGCTGCGGCTGCTGTGCTTCGACGAGATGCAGATCACGGACATTGCCGACGCGATGATCGTGGGCCGGCTGTTCGAGGCGCTGTTCGAGCGTGGCGTGACCATCGTCACGACCTCGAACCGCGTGCCCGAGGACCTCTACAAGAACGGGCTTAACCGCCAGCTTTTCCTGCCCTTCATCGGGCTGATCCGCGAAAAGCTCGACGTCTACGAACTGGCCTCCGAAAACGATTACCGACAGAACCGTCTGGCAGGCCAACAGGTCTATTTCACGCCTGCGGGTCGCGAGGCGCGCGCGAAGATGGATGCGCTTTGGGATGAGCTGACCGGGGGCGATCATCACGGCAAGCTCGACATCCCGGTGAAAGGCCGCGTGGTCGAAATCCCGCATTTCCACAATGGGGTCGGTCGCGCGAGCTTCTGGGATCTCTGCGCGCAGCCGCTCGGTCCGGCGGATTACCTCGCCATCGCGGATGCGGTGAAGGTACTGCTGCTCGACGATATTCCGCTGCTCTCGGCCTCGAACTTCAATGAGGCGAAGCGCTTCGTCACGCTCATCGACTCGCTCTACGAGGGGAAAGTCCGGCTGATCTGCTCGGCTGCAGACGAGCCCGAGCGGCTTTATGTCGAAGGCGAAGGCACGTTCGAATTCGAGCGTACCGCCAGCCGCCTGCGCGAGATGCAGGCAGACGGCTGGGCGGCTGAAGCTTAAGCCAGCATCTCCGCCAGAAGCGGGCGCACCTTGGTGCCGTAAAGCTCGATCGTCTTGCGCAGATGCGCGGGGTTCTGCGGCCCGCCGCTATATTTCAGCGTGAACCGTGACAGGCCCAAGGCTTTCACCGTCCGCGCGATCTTGCGCGCTACGGTTTCCGGGCTGCCCACATAAAGCGAGCCATGCTCGATCTCCGACAGGTAGGCCTCGCGCCGGAAGGGCGGCCAGCCGCGCGAGCGCCCGATCATGTCATGCATCCGCGCATAGCCTTCGTAGAACTCTTCCTGCGCGATCTCGTCGGTCTCGGCGATATGGCCGGGCGAGTGGACGCCGATCTTGCCGGGCTTGGTGCCCATCTGGTCATGCGCGCGGTGATAGAGATCGACATGCGGTTTGAACCGGGTCGAATCCCCGCCGATTATCGCCAGCATCAGATCCATCTGCATCGCGGCGGTCTCGACCACCGATTGCGGCGACCCGCCGACCCCGCGCCAGATCTGCAGCGGCTCCTCGGGGCGCGGATAGACGGTGACGTTCTTCAGCGGCGGGCGCATCTGGGCGTCGAAGCTGACCTTCTCCTGCGTCGCCAGCAGATGCAGGATCTGCGACTTCTCGGTGAACAGCGCCTCGTAATCGTTCAGGTCGAGCCCGAAGAGCGGGAAGCTCTCGGTGAAAGAGCCGCGCCCGATGGTGATCTCGGCCCGTCCCGGCGCAAGTGCGTTCAGCGTCGCAAAACGCTGGAAAACGCGGATCGGATCGTCCGAGGACAGCACCGTCACGGAGGTGCCCGCCTTGATCTTCTCGGTGCGGGCAAGGATCGCCGAGAGGATCGGCTCGGTCGAGGAGATCGCGAAATCCGGGCGGTGATGTTCGCCCAGACCGATATAGTCGAGCCCGACCTGATCGGCGAGCTCGCCTTCGGCCAACGTGTCGCGGATAACCTCGGCATGGCTGCGCAGCAGGCCATCCTCCCCGCGCGTCACATCGCCGAACGTGTCGATCCCAAGCTCAAGCTGCATGGTGGCCTCCTTTCCTGTTCACGCGAAGATAGGGGCGCAGGCGCAGGTCAGCCACCGGTATCCCCGCACAGAGCTCGTGCGAGACCGCAGCCTCAGCCGTTGTCGCGCAGCACCCGGCCCGCGAGGTAGAGCGAGCCGCAGATCAGGATGCGGGCATGGGGATGGATCGCGACGATCCCCGCGATCGCCGAGCCGACCGAGGCCGCAGGGCGGGCCTCGATGCCGACCACGCGCGCGGCCGCGGCGGTGTCTTCAGCGGGCAGCGTGTTCGCCTCGCCGGGGATCGAGACGGCCAGCAGGCTCGCTGCGTGATCCGCCAGCGGGCGCAGATAGCCGGTCACGTCCTTGGTGTTGAGCATGCCGCAGATCAGATGGGTCGGACGTTTCGGAAGCGCGCCGAGCGTCTTTGCGATCATGTCGCCCGCCGCCGGGTTATGCCCGCCATCGAGCCAGACCTCCGCCTCGGGCGCGCCGTCTACCAGCGGACCGTGACGCAGCCGTTGCATCCGCGCGGGCCATTCGGCTTTCGTCACCGCCGCCTCGCAGGCAGCCTCGTCAAAGCCCAGATGCCGCAACGCCGCAAGCGCCGCCCCGGCATTCGCGATCTGATGCGGGCCGGGCAGGTTCGGCAGCGGCAGATCGAGAAGCCCGTTCTCGTCCTGGAAGATCAGCCGGTCGCGCTCTTCCCAGACCTGCCAATGCTGGCCATGCACCAGAAGCGGCGCGCCGAGCTTTTCCGCCCGCGCCTCGATCACGTCGAGCGCGGCCTCCTGCTGGGGTCCGACCACGCAGGCCACGCCGCGCTTGATGATACCGGCCTTCTCGCCTGCGATCTCGCCCAGCGTCTCGCCGAGGAATTGCTGATGGTCGATCGAGACCGGCGTGATGATGCTCAGCGCGGGTGTGTCGACCACATTGGTCGCGTCGAGTCGTCCGCCGAGACCCACCTCAAGAAGCGTGTAATCCGCAGGGGTCCGCGCGAAGGCCAGAAGCGCCGCCGCCGTCGTCACCTCGAAGAAGGTGATCGGCTTGCCGCCATTCGCCGCCTCGACCTCATCGAGCAGCGCGGCCAGATCGATCTCGGAGATCAGCGATCCGGCGATCCGGATGCGTTCGTGGAAGCGTGCCAGATGCGGCGAAGTATAGGCGTGGACGCGCTTGCCCGCTGCCTCCAGCCCGGCCCGGATCATCGCCTGGGTCGAGCCCTTGCCATTGGTGCCCGCGATATGGATCACTGGCGGCAGGTCGCGCTCGGGATGGTCGAGATCGGCCAGCAGCCGCTCCATCCGGTCGAGCGACAGGTCGATGACCTTGGGATGCAGCGCCATCAGGCGGTCGAGAATATCATCGGAGCTTTGCGTCATTGGCCCCTCCGGCCTTAGATGGCGGACCGGGGAGGGGGCGCTGCCCCCGCGGCTGATGCCGCCCCCCGGGATATTTCAGCCAATACGAAGATCAGGTCTTGGGCTTCGCCTCGGCCTCGGGAGCCGCCTCGGCGACCGCTTCCTCGGGCGCCTTCTCCGGCGCAGGCAGATCGCCCTTCACCGCAGGCGGCAGGTTCATCAGCATGCGCAGGATGGTGATCAGCTCATCGCGCATCTTCATGCGATGCGTCACGCGGTCGAGCATCCCGTGATCCAGCAGATATTCGGCGCGCTGGAAGCCCTCGGGCAGCTTCTCGCGGATCGTCTGTTCGATCACGCGCGGGCCCGCGAAACAGATCAGCGCGTTGGGCTCTGCGATATGCACGTCGCCCAGCATCGCGTAGGAGGCGGTCACGCCGCCCGTCGTCGGATGGGTCAGTACGACGATATAGGGAAGGCCCGCTTCCTTGAGCATCTGCACGGCTACGGTGGTGCGCGGCATCTGCATCAGCGACAGGATGCCTTCCTGCATCCGTGCGCCGCCAGCCGCCGAGAACAGCACCAGCGGACGCTTGAGCTTCACCGCGCGTTCGGCCGCCGCGATGATCGCGTTGCCGACATACATGCCCATCGAGCCGCCCATGAAGGTGAAGTCCTGCGCGGCGGCCACGATCGGCGTGCGGCCGATCTCGCCCTCGGCCACCAGCATCGCCTCTTTCTCGCCGGTCGATTTCTGCGCCGCCTTCATCCGGTCCGGATAGCGTTTCTGGTCCTTGAAATGCAGCGGATCGGTGATCGGTTCGGGCACCTTCACTTCGGAGAAGATGCCGCCGTCGAACAGCGCCTCGAAGCGCACGCGGGGCGTGATTGCGAGGTGGTGGTCGCAATTGGTGCAGACGTTGAGATTGTCCGACAGCTCCCGGTGGAACAGCATCGTCCCGCATTCGGGACATTTCGTCCAAAGGTTCTCGGGCACTTCGCGGCGCGAAAACAGCGAGTTAATCCGAGGACGGACGTAATTGGTGATCCAGTTCATCGTATGAGCCTCTCGCTGGGGCGGGTCGGTTTGGCTTGAAATACGCCGCCCCTGCACGAATTGCAATCAGACGCGGAAGGTGAGGCGGATCAACAACCACGCGATCAGCAGGTGCAGCATGTCCAGCAGAAGCCACGGCAAGAGGTCCCACAGGTCGCGCGTGTTGATCACGATCGTGTAGAGCGCGAGCCCATCGAGCTGGCCGTAGAAGCCCACGAGGAAGAGCGAGCCGAAATTATTGGCGAAATGCAGCGCGAGGGCTGCGCCGAGATTGCCGGTCCGCGCGGTCAGGTCGCTTGCGAGGCAGCCGAAGCCGAAAGCCCAGAGCGCGGGCCAGAGCGCGTTGCTGCCATACGCGCCGGGCGAATAATGCAGCGCCCCGAACAGCGCCGAGGGCAGAACCATCCAGATCAGGGGGCTGCGCCAGCGCGCCGCGAGTTGCTGCAGGAGATAGCCGCGAAACAGAACTTCTTCGGTCGCGATCTGCACCCCCAGAAGCGGCAGCGCGATCGGCGCCCAGCTCAACACATGCACCAGCGGGTTGGAGCGCGCCGTGGACTCGCTGAGCTGGGTCAGCCCGAAGGAGAAAAGAGCGAAGAGCAGCAGCGTCGGCAGCACCTTCGTGAAGGTGGCGAGGCTTCGCCGTCCGAACAGCGTTGCGGGCGCGCGGTGATGCAGGTGGCGGCTGACGACGAAAGTCGCGATCAGAAGCGGCGCGAAACTTGCCAGCAAAATGGCGAGGCCGCGCGGGGTCGAGCCATGGGCGATTTCCTGAAACAGCCGAAGCATCGAGAAATCGTCGAGCATCGAGGAGAAGAACAGGATCATCGCCCAGCCGCTGAGCAGGTAGAAGGCGACGATCACGCCGAGACCCAGCATCCCGCGCCAGATCTGCGCATAGGGCTTCGCGGGGGCCGCGAACGCCTCGAGCGGCGCATATCGGTTCGAGCGCGCGATCACCGGGCGGGGCTCGCAAAGAGCGGGGCGGCTGCAAGGGGCGATTGGATCATCTGGGTCTTCCGCAAGGTTGCGCTTCGGTGATAGCGGCTGCGGCCCCGGTGAGGCAACGGCTTTACTTTTCGCGGCGCGGGCAGGACAAGAGGCGGCTGTCTTCTGACCGGGGTGCAAATGTTTGAACTTCCTCTCGATCTGGTGGTGATGCTGATCGGCGCGGCCTTCGCTGCGGGGGTGGTCGATTCCATCGCGGGCGGCGGCGGGCTGATCACGGTGCCGGCGCTTTTGCTGGCGGGCGTGCCACCGGTTCAGTCGCTGGCGACGAACAAGATTCAAGGCACGTTCGGGGCAGCGACCGCGGCGATTTCCTATGCGGCCTCGGGCCATGTGGTGCTGCGAAAACAGCTACTGGCCGCGGTGATCGGGTTCCTTGGCGGGCTGGCGGGGGCGCTTCTCGTGTCACGCATCCCGACCGACAAGATCGAGATCGCCCTGCCGTTCATCCTCGTCGCGATCGCCGCGTTTTTCGCCTTGCGGCCCGGTTTGGATGACACGGATCGGGTGCAGCGCATTCGGCCCGGCTTGTTCACCGCCGCCTTCGTACCGGTGATCGGCTTTTACGACGGGCTGATCGGGCCGGGGACGGGGTCGTTCTTCATGATCGGTTTCGTGACGCTGGCGGGTTACGGCGTGCTCAAGGCGACGGCGCATACGAAACTGCTGAACTTCTCGTCGAATATCGGGGGGCTGACGGGGTTCCTGCTGGTCGGCTCGCCGCTCTGGGTGCTCGGCATCGCGATGGGGCTGGCGCAGATCGCCGGGGCGCGGCTGGGCTCGCGGCTTGCGATGCGGGTCGGTGCGCGGCTGATCAAGCCGTTGCTGGTGACGACCTCGACGCTGCTGGCCGCGAAGCTGCTTTGGGACCTGATCTAGACCCTATCCCGGCACCTGCGACAGGATCGTGCGCAGCCGCGCGAAACTGCCCGAGATACCGTCGGGGGCGGGTTCGGCGATGAAGGCATCCAGCTCGGGCCAGACCTTGATCGCCGCGTCGATGCGCGGGTCCGAGCCTTCCGCATATAGCCCCGCCTGAATCATCATCTCGGCCCGGTCATAGGCGCCAAGCAGGCTGCGCGCCTTGCCGATCAGCCGGTTTTCCTCGGGATCCGCCGCGTCGGGCAGCGAGCGCGAGACCGAGCGCAGCATATTGATCGCCGGGAAGCGCCCCCGCTCCGCAATCTCGCGCTCCAGCACCACATGCCCGTCGAGCACGCCGCGCAGGATATCGGCGATCGGCTCGTCCATATCGGAACCGGCCACCAGAACCGAGAAAACGCCGGTGATGTCGCCCTGACCTTCGGCGCCGGGACCCGCGCGCTCTCCCAAGGCCATGATCTGATAGGAGGTCGAGGGCGGATAGCCGCGCAGCGAGGCGGGCTCGCCCCCGGCCAAAGCGACCTCACGATGGGCTTCGGCGAAGCGCGTGATCGAGTCTGCGAGGAACAGCACGTGCTGGCCCGCATCGCGGAAATGCTCGGCCACGGCCATCGCAGTCCAGGCGCAGCGGCGGCGCACCAGCGGCGATTGATCCGAGGTTGCGGCGACGATCACCGCGCGGGCCATACCCTCCGGGCCAAGGGTCTTTTCGACGAATTCCCGCAATTCCCGGCCGCGTTCGCCGATCAGCGCGATGACGACGATATCGGCAGAGACCCCGCGCGCGAAACTCGCCAATAGCGAGGATTTCCCGACGCCCGATCCCGCGAAAAGGCCGACCCTTTGGCCTTGGACCAGTGGCAACATCGTGTCGAAGGCGGCAAGTGACGTCTCCAACCGGCCGCCCAACCGCTTTCGTTGGGCGGCAGGAGGCGGGCTTGCGCGCAGATCGCGTTCGCGCGCGCCATGGATCAGTGGTTGCCCGTCGAGCGGCTTTCCGAACGGGTCGATGATCCTCCCGACCCAGCTGTCATGCGGGGCGATCCCGCCCTGACCGAGCAGCTCCACCTCGTCGTCGATCGCCACGCCATCGGCGGCTCCGTCGGGCAGCACCGTGACCGCCCCGCGCGTCAGCGACAGCACCTCTGCGCCGATTTCGCGCCCGCTTTGGCAGCGAATCGTCGCGCGGTCGCCAAGGGCCGCCGAACGGGCCAGACCGCTGACCTCGATCATCCCGCGCCGCACCTCGCGCACGCGCCCGACCGCATGTGCGCTGGCGATACCGCGCATTTCGGCGCGCAACAGGTCGAATCCCGCAAATGCCATTCTGGCCTCCGATGTTCTCGAAACGTTTTCTAAACGATTCGCTCTTAAAGCTTGGTTGATAGCTCGGAGGAGAAGCCCCGATGTTCGAGAAGATTGAGATCATGAAAATGGCCAGTGCGATGGCCACCCACGCCGCAGCCCGCCAGAACGCGGTTGCGGAGAATATCGCCAATGCGGACACGCCCGGCTATGCGGCGCGTGACCTGCCGGCTTTCGAAGACCTGTATCGCAACGAGGGGCGCGGTGCTCTGAGGGCGACGCGGTCCGGTCACATCGACGCTTCGGCGACGATCACCACCGCGCCCGAGGTGATCGCCTCCCCCGGAGTCACCTCGCCCGACGGCAATTCGGTCTCGCTCGAAGAAGAGATGGTCCGCTCGGTCGAGGTGAAACGCGAGCATGACCTGTCGCTCGCGATCTACCGCTCCTCGCTCAACATCCTGCGCAGTTCGCTCGGGAGGGGCTGAAGATGAGCGATTTCACCCAATCCATGGCGCTGTCCGCCTCGGGTATGAAGGCGCAGGCGATGCGGCTTCGGCACAGTTCCGAGAACATCGCGAATGCCGATACGCCCGGATATCACCGCAAGATCGCGGGCTTCGAGAAGGTCGTCTCAGATGGCGCCCCGACCGGAGAGGTCACCCTTGGCCCGGTGCAGCTCGACCGATCCGAACTCACCCAAATCTACGAACCTGGCCATCCGATGGCCGACGAGAACGGCTACTACGACGGCTCGAATGTCGATCTGGTGGTCGAAATCGCTGACGCGCGCGAAGCGCAGCGCAGCTACGAGGCGAATTTGCGCATGTTCGATCAGGCCCGGCAAATGTCGGCCTCCCTGCTCGAACTGCTTCGCCGCTAAGGACTGAGGAGATCTAGAATGGATTTTAACACCTCCCTTGCAACGCAAAGCTACGCCCAGGCCCGGGCTGCTGTCCCGCCGGAAGCGGGCGGTTCCGGGCCGGGCTCCCTTGTCGAACAGGCGGCGAATTCATTCGTCGATGCGGTCAAGGCGGGCGAAGACACTGCCAAAGCCGCGATGGCGGGACAGGCCGATCCGCATGCGCTGGTGCAGGCGCTCGCCCAGACGGAACTCGCGATCGAAACGGCGGTGACCGTCCGCAACAAGGTCGTCGAGGCCTATCAGGAAATTCTCAGGATGCCGGTCTGATGCAGGACGCGATTTTCTTCGACACGCTCCGGCAGGGCTTGTGGATCGCCGTGCTGATCGCGGCGCCGCTTCTGTCGGTCGCGCTGGTCGCCGGGGTCACGATCGGTCTCTTTCAGGCGCTGACCTCGGTGCAGGAAATGACGCTGACCTTCGTGCCCAAAGTGGGCGCGATGCTCGTCGTGTTCTGGGTGTCGATGAGCTTCATGTCGGAAAAACTGGTGGAGTTCTTCACCCGCACCATCCTGCCGATCGTCGCCGGGGGCTAAGATGGATAACGCAATCTATACCACCCTCACGCGGCAATCCGGCCTGATGCGCGAAATGCGGATCGTTGCGAACAATATCGCGAATGTCTCGACCACCGGCTTTCGGCGCGAGGGCGTGATCTTCTCCGAATATCTCTCGGGGCTTCAAGGCAACGAACCCTCGCTGTCGATGGCGCGGGCGCATGGTCGTCTGATCGATCGAAGCCAAGGCGGGCTGACCCAGACAGGCGGCACCTTCGATTTCGCGATCGAGGGCGAGGGGTTCTTCATGATCGAGACCCCGCAGGGCAATCAGCTCACGCGGGCTGGCAGTTTCATCCCATCGGCTGAAGGTGAGTTGCTCACGCCCGACGGGTTCCGGCTGCTCGATTCCGGCGGCACCCCTGTTGCGATCCCCTCGGGGGCGACTTCGGTCGCGCTCGCCGCCGATGGCACGCTCTCCGACAAGGGCCAGCCGATCACGCAGGTCGGCGTCTACCTTCCTACCGATCCCAATGAATTGCGTCATGTCGGCGGCACTCGCTTCACCGCAGAGGCCGGGGCCGAACCGGTGGAGGGCGCGGTTCTGATGCAGGGGTTCCTCGAAGACAGCAACGTCGATCCGATCACCGAGATCGCGCGCATGATCGAGGTCCAGCGCGCCTACGAGATGGGCCAGGCCTTTCTCGAACGCGAAGACGAACGAATCCGCGGCGTCATCCAGACGCTCGCCCGATAACAGGAGGCCCATGACATGAGAGCTCTTCAGATCGCAGCCACCGGCATGAGCGCGCAGCAGATGCGCGTCGAGGTGATTTCCAACAACCTCGCGAACATGTCGACCACTGGCTATAACGCGCGCCGCGCCGAGTTTGCTGATCTGCATTACCAGCAGATGACTCGCCCCGGCACGATCAACGCGACCGACGGGACGACCATCCCCGCCGGGGTGCAGCTTGGCCTTGGCGTGCGCCCGACTGCCGTGACGGTCAACATCGCGCAAGGCTCGCTCAGCGCGACGGGCGGCGATCTGGACGTCGCTATCGACGGCAATGGCTATCTCGAGGTGACGCTGCCCTCTGGCATCTCCGCCTACACGCGCGATGGCGGGCTCAAGCGCAACGGCACCGGACAGATCGTGACGTCGGACGGCTATCCGGTCGTGCCCGATATGACCATTCCGAACGACGCGCGCGCCGTTGCGATCAACGCGGAGGGCGAGGTCTATGCCTATTTCGCCGATCAGGTCGCGCCGCAGCTTCTGGGGCAGTTCACCTTGGCGAATTTCTCGAACCAGAAGGGGCTGGAGGCGATCGGCTCGAACCTGTTTCTCGAAACCGGCGCCTCCGGTCCGCCCAATGTGAATACGCCCGGCGCGGATGAGTTGGGCACGCTGCGGCAGGGCTATCTGGAGGAGAGCTCGGTCGATCCGGTGCGCGAGATCACCGAGCTGATCAAGGCGCAGCGCGGCTACGAGCTGAACGCGAAGGTCATTTCCGCCGCCGATCAGATGCTTGGCGCGACGACGCAGGTGCGCTGATGCTGGGACGGGCGATCCTGATTGCGGCATCCGGTCTTCTTCCGGGCGAGGCCTTGGCGGACACGCTTGTCGCGCTGCACACCATGCGCGCCCGGACGATCGTCGCTCCCGCAGATGTCGGGCTGCAACCGGGCGAGGTGGTCGGGGCGTTGACCGAGCCGGAGGAAGCGATCGGCCTCGAGACGCGCGGGGTGATCTATGCCGGTCGCCCGATCCGAGCCCGCGATCTGGGGCAGCCCGCCATTGTAGAGCGCAATCAGATCATCCCGCTCCTGTTCCGCCGCGGCTCGCTGGAGATCCGAACCGAAGGCCGCGCGCTCGATCGGGCCGGCATCGGAGAGACGATCCGCGTGATGAACGCCGCTTCGAAAACCGTGGTCTCCGCGACGCTTGGCGCTGACGGAACTGCCCATGTTGCCCCATGAGGAATTTGCGATGAAATCTCCTGCCCTGTTGCTTTTGTCGATCACGCTCATCGCCTGCGGGCGGCTCGAGCAGGTCGGTAAGGCGCCCGGATTTACGCCGGTCGAAGGCGGCAACGAGTTCTACGCCATGGCCTCCTCGCCGCTGCCCGTCACGACAGAGTCGCGCAGCCCTGAACAAGAAGCCTCTCTTTGGTCCGGTGCGCGCAATTCCCTGTTGGGCGACCCACGCGCCGCCAAACGCGGCGATATCCTCACCGTCGTGATTGAGATTAACGATAAGGCCGAAATCTCGAATTCGACGGGTCGCTCGCGCAGCGGGTCCGACACGATGGGAGTGACCTCGATGCTCGGCATTCCGCAGCGGATCGACAAGCGCCTGCCCGCCGGGGCGAGCATGGCCGACGCCGTCTCGACCAATTCGAATTCGACCTATTCCGGCGACGGGCAGGTATCGCGCAACGAGAAACTGACCCTGCGCGTGGCCGCAACGATCATCGAGACGCTCCCGAATGGCGTGTTGCGCATTCAGGGCAGCCAGGAGGTGCGGGTGAATTTCGAGGTGCGCGAGCTGATCGTCACCGGTTTCGTGCGCCCCGCCGATGTGAGCCGCCAGAACGAGATCACCTATGACAAGATCGCTGGCGCGCGGATTTCCTATGGCGGGCGCGGGCAGATCACCGATGTGCAGCAACCGCGCTACGGCCAGCAGATCGCCGATATTCTCCTGCCCTTCTGAGGTTCCGCAATGCTTGGTAAACTCCTCCCGCTTCTCCTCGGTCTGATCGGCCTCGCCGGCGGCGGCGCGGCAGGATATTTCCTGCGTCCCGCCCCACCGCCCGCAGAACAACCCACCGACCCGGCCGCTGCGGAGGCGGCAGCAGGAGATCACGGCGCCGCACCAGAGGCTCATGGGGCCCCGGCCGCTGCCGACCCTGGGGCCGAGGGCGATGTCACCTCCGAATTCGTCAAGCTCAACAACCAGTTCATCGTGCCGCTGGTAACCGAGTCGCGCATCTCCGGCATGGTCATCCTGTCGCTCAGCCTCGAGGTGAAGGTCGGTGAGACCGAGGCCGTCTATCGCGCCGAGCCGAAACTGCGCGATGCGTTCCTGCAGGTGCTGTTCGATCATGCGAATACGGGGGGATTTCAGGGCCTGTTCACGGATTCCGCGAACATGTCGCGCCTGCGTCGTGCCCTGACTGAGACCGCGCGTAGCATTCTCGGTCCCGGTGTCCTTGCGGTTCTGGTCTCCGATATCGTGCGTCAGGACAGCTAGGTCAGATCCGCGATATCTGCGACAGACGAGAGATCCCGCGCCTCAGCGCGGCGCGCCTCGTTTCGGGTGACCAAGTTTCGTGACAACGTCATGGCGGCCCACCGCGCGCGCGGTTGCGCCATGCTGCGCAGCAAGCGCGGGGTCGAGATCCGTCCGCGCGGCGCGTAGCCGCGTGTCTTCCAGCGACAGGTAGCGCAGATAGGCGAGGGTGTTCTGCCCGGAGGCTGGTTCCTGCGCGAGCGTCTCCCGGGTCGACCGTTCCTCCGCCTGAAGGCTGGCAATTCGCGCATCGAGCGCGCGTGCCCGGGCGTTCAGCCGTGCGAGTGCAGCCAACTCCGCCTCCCGCTGCATACGGGTCAATCGGGCGAGCGCCGCCAGCCGCTTTACCTGCAATTTGCTCATTTGCGCCATGCCGCACCTCCGCGGGCCGCCTTGCGCATCTTCTCCGCAAAGCGGATTGCGGCGGCGACGGGTTTGTAATGCTCCGGCCGGATTTCTTCGCCAATCTCGATCGCTGCGAACAGCGCCCGCGCGGTCGGCGGGTCCGAATGCACGGGCACCGCATTTTCCGCCGCGATCTCGCGGATCCGCGCCGCGATCGCATCGACCCCTTTCGACAGGCAGACCGGTGCACGACCCGAGGCGCGATCCCATTTCAGCGCGACCGCGTAATGGGTTGGGTTGACGATCACGACATCGGCCTTGGCGGTGTCGGGAACCGATTGCCGCATCGCAAGCTCCATCCCCTTCTGACGTCGCTGTGCCTTCAGATGAGGATCGCCTTCGGTTTGCTTCATTTCGTCGGTCAATTCCTTGCGCGTCATCCGGTTGCGGCGCAGGAATTCGGACCGCTGCCAAAGATAGTCGATCGCGCCCATCGTGGCGGCGAGGGCAGTGACGATCATCAGAAACTCGGCGATCATCCGAAACAGCAATCCCACGATCTGCACCGGTTCGAGACGCTGCGTGAGCAAAATCAGATCGGCGCGCGCCCTGAGGTAAATGAAAAGAATCGTCGCGATCACTGCGAGTTTCGTCGCGCTCTTGGCGAATTCGAACAGCCCGCTGCGTCCGAATTTCTGCGCAGCATTCTTCAGCGGATTGATTCGGCTGAGCTTTGGCTGGATCTTGTCGGGCGCGACCACGATCGCGCGTTGTGCCCAGTAGGCGACGAGCGCGGCGATCATCGGCACCACGAAAAACGGCGCGAGCGGCAGGAGCAGCGTGCCGATGATCCGTCCGCCCAGGGCCGTCCCGCCACCAAGAAACTGCGCGGCCATCTCATCGGCGCGATCCAGCATCGCCATCGCCCCACTGCCGAACCGCGTCACGCTGTAGATGCCAAGGCCGAGCAGCGTCGCAAGAAAGCTGCCATAGACGGCGGCCACGGAAATCTCGGTCGAGCGCACCAGATCGCCCTTGCGCCGTGCTTCCTCCAACTTCTGCGGGGTTGGATCGAATTCTTTTTCGCCGGCTTCGTCTTCGCTCATCGCACCGTTCCGAACGGGTTGCCGAGGAAGGCCATGACCGCCTCGCGCCAGATCGCGATGGCAGTGGGCGCGCAGAGGGCAAGCAGGATCAGACCGCCTGCCGTGAGCGCCGGGGCGCCGACGAACGCGACCATGAGCTGCGGCATGGCACGGTTAATTGCGCCAAGAGCGACGTTGTAGATCAGCCCGGTGACCGCGAAGGGGGCGGCGAGCTTGAAGGCGAGCGAAAACGCTTGCGCGACACCCGAGACGCCCCAGCGCCGCAGCGCATCCGGATCGGGCCATTCGCCCACCGGTAACACCTGATAGGTGCCGAGCAGAAACTCGATGAGCTGGACGTGAAACCCGAGGCTCATCAGCACCGCGATCCCGGCGATCAGCAGGACATTTCCGATCGCGGGTTGCGGTTCCCCGCCCATTCCGCCGAGCAGCTGGGAGAGGGAACTCGACTGCGCCGCCATTGTGCCTGCGATTTGCAGAGCGAAGACAAAGGTGCGCAATCCGAAGCCAAGAAAGAGGCCGATCGCGATTTCCGACGCCAGCCAGAGCGGCAGAACCGTCCCTTGGTCGAAACTGGCGAGTGTCGGTGCGAGGGCCGGAATCGTCACCAGGGTTATCGCGAGGGCGACCCCCGTCTTGATCCGCGCCGGTAGGCTCGTCTCGCCAAAGCCCGGGGCCATGGCGACAATCCCGCCCACCCGCAGCAAGACAATGAAACCTATGAACAAAAAGCTTCGTGCTTGTTGCAGGATCTCGCTGAGCAGATCGAGAAGCGACGGGCTCATGCGGGGACCTGTCCGACCATCGCGGGCCGCGCCTCCAGGCCGATTTCTTCGTAGCTCAGGACCGGCGCGTTCAGCCCTTTCGCATTGATGACCGTACGCAAAAACCGCCGCCTGCGCCCTGAAGAGACCAGTGCCGGGAACGTCCCTGCTTGGGCCGCCCCGGCGAGTTTCTCGGCGATATTCGCCGCCAGCTTGTTGAACAGGTCAGGTGGCAAGGCGACATCACTGCCCGCCTCACCCCCGATCGTGTATTTTCCGAAGCGTTCCTCCCAATCGGGCGCCAGTTGGATCAGGGGAATCGTGCCGTCCTCGCGACGCAGATCGGCAACGAGCTGGAAGCCGAGGCGCTGCCGCACATGTTCGCAGATCTGCTCGGGGCTTTGCAGGTGACGCGCCTCCGAGATCGCCTCGACGATCAGCAGAAGGTTGCGGATCGAGACTCGTTCATCGAGCAGTAGCCTTAACACCGAAAGCAGCAGATCGACCGGCACCTTGTCGGGAATGAGCTCGTCGAGAACGCGTCGATTGGCCTGCGCGCGTGTCGGATCGGAGAGGTTCGCGACTTCGTCGAGCAGCCGCCGCAGCGCCCGCAACGTCATCAGCCGCGAGAAGTTCGCCTTGATCACTTCGAGAAGATGCGTCGCGAGCACCTCCGTCGGCCCGACCACCGTCGAGCCGGCGAGCGCCGCGTCTTCCTGCTGATGGGCGGGCACCCAAAGCGCGGGCGCGTGGAACACCGGTTCGCGGACCTCCTCGCCGTCGGGCAGAAAATCGCGATTGTCCGCGATCAGCGCAAGAACATGCTCCGGCATCAGCCGATCGCGCGCCTGCTCCACACCCTGAACGCGGATGCGGTAATGACCGGGCGGCAAGGTTGCGTCGTCGGTCAGGCGAATTTCCGGGAGGATCAATCCGAAATTCGCCGCGACGTGATTGCGCATGTTGGAGATGCGCGCGTCCAGACCCGTCGCCGGATCGAGCGCCATCTTGACCAGATCCGGGGCGAATTCGACATGGATATCGTCGATGTCGAGTACGTCACCCATGGATTTCTGCTTCGGCCCGGTCTCCGGCGCGGGCATTTTCATCGCCTCGCGCCGCGCACGCGCCCGCTCCGCGCGCCGCAGCATATAGGCTGCCGTGCCGAGGATGACGGCCCCCGCGGTGAAAGGCACGAAGGGGAGGCCCGGCACGAGACCGAAAAGCGCCATCAAGACCGCAACGGTTGTCAGGGCGGCCGGATATTTACCAAGCTGGCGGAACAACTCCAGATCGGTGGAGCCTTTCGCCCCTCCGCGCGACAGCAAGATGGCCGCTGCGATCGAGATGATGACCGCCGGTATCTGGCTGACGAGGCCGTCGCCGACCGTGAGGATCGCATAGGTCTCAAGCGCGCGATCGAGCGGCATTCCATGCACGACGGTGCCGATAAGCAGCCCGACCACGAGGTTGAGCATCGTGATTAATAGCCCTGCGACCGCGTCTCCTTTGACGAATTTGGATGCCCCGTCGAGCGAGCCGAAAAAGGTGGTTTCCGCCTGCTCGCGTTCGCGCCGCTCTCGCGCTTCGGCATGGTCGATCGCGCCCGCATTCATGTCGCTGTCGATCGCGAGCTGCTTACCCGGCATCGCGTCGAGCGCGAAGCGCGCGCCGACCTCAGCCATGCGCCCCGCGCCTTTGGTGATCACGATGAAATTCACGATCAGGATCACGCAGAACACGACCAGCCCGATCAGGACCGAGCCGCTCATGATGAAATTCGCGAACCCTTCGATAACGCCGCCCGCCGCACCCGTGCCAGTGTGTCCGTTTCCGATGATGAGTTTCGTCGAGGTGACGTTGAGCGACAGCCGCAGCATGAGCGTCGCAAGGAGAATGGTGGGAAAGGCGGAGAAATCGAGCGGACGTTCGATGAAGAGGGTGACGGTGAAGATCAGGATCGCGAGGGCGAAAGAGGTGGCGAGACCGATGTCGAGAATCCAGGAGGGCACCGGAAGGATCATCATCGCGATGACCGCCATCAGCGCGAGCGCCAGAAGGATCGTTGGCTGAAACGCGCGTTGCACGAGCGGGGTCGCCATCACATCCCTCGCGCTTTCCGCGCGGCACGCGCGAAGAGGGAGGCGCCGGGGGCACCGCCCGGCCGGGGTGGCTCTGCGTCTTTCGACCTGAGCAGGAGTGGATAGCGGTTCCCTCGGCGTTGTGCTTGGGACGCGCTTTGTGCCAGCACGATGTCGGGAATATCAGGCAATGGACTGGCCGCGGCGGCGGAAGTGGTCATCACGTCTTTCGGGCCGCTTCTGCCTTCGAGTTTCGCGTAAAATCGGGCAAAGCGTGTCGAATAGCTGTTCGCATGCTCGGGCGTGCGCGAGTGATAGGCGCCCGCCGCCGTCTTCCAGTCGCCGCTTTCTGCATAGAGCGATTTCAGAAATTGCGCCGCATATCGGGCGTTTTCCAACGGGTCGAACATGTCTTCGATCGATGAAAAATGCTGCCCGTGCCATTTGAAATTGATCTGGAAACATCCGACGTCGAAGCTTCGCGCGCCGCGTTTGAATTCCTTGAAAACGTAAGCGAGCGCCAAGTCCCGGTTGTCGAACCAATGCCCAGCGCCTTCCATATTCACGGTCCACGGCCACGGCTCGAAGCCACCCGCGCCTTTGCGTCCGGTCTCATTTAGCGAGATCGCCATGAGCACCGCATAAGGAACGCCGCTTTCGCGCGAGGCTTGCTTCGCGGCGGCCTCGCATAGCTGGGGTTGCCCCGCCGCGGATAGCGGAACGAGGGTTAGACAGAGGACATACAGAGCCCGCCGAAACCAAGGCATGGGATTTTCCCTTTGCAGTGCAATTCTTGCAAACCCAGACCTAGCGGCCAAAGATTTAGAAACCGTTTGCGCCGTTTCTGCGCGTCATTCCTGTGCGGACGGCAAGGCAAGACGGTCGAGCATTTTCGACAACGTTTCCCGCTCGGCTTGGCTTCGCTCCAATAGGTTGCGCGCCTGAGTGATCGGGCCGCCTTGGACCTCCGCCTCAGGCGGAGGCGGCGCAACGAAAGTTTCCAAAAACTGCTTCTCCACCGCATCGGGCGAAGTCTCCAGGTTTGACCAGTCGCCCTTATGCCAGGACTGCGCGCGCGCATCGTCTGAATTGCCCGCGCGCAGGTAGGCGGCACGCGCGTCGTTGTGTCGACCGAGCCGGGATAAAGCCTCCGCCCGGAGTTGCTCGACTTGCTGGCCGCCGAGGTCTTTCAGATGGGCGAGGGCAGCTGCAGGGTCCAGTTCAAGAAGCGCTGCCCGAGCGAGCAGCGTTTTGTCCTGCTCCGTCAGTGGCGCGGCCTTGCCGAGGAGGCGCACAGCGACTGCCGGCATTCCTAGCGAGATTGCGCGTCCGGCCAATTCTTGTCGCAGGTCCGGTATCTGCGCGACTTCATCGGCAAGCGGTAATTCGTCATAGAGGGTTCGAAGGAAGACAGCGTCGCTGGCTTGACCAACCAACCGTGTGAATATTGCCGCGAGCGTGCCGTTCGGGTCCGCGATCGTGGTCGCATCGGCATAAATCTCAAAGGCTTTAGGGAATTCGGAATTCGCGGCGTGTCCGATCGCAGCGATGCGGCGCAGCTCCGGTGCCTCTGGCGCTTTGGCGAGTTCGAAGGCGAGCGCCTCAGCATTGGCGAGAGCTGCCGGATCGACCTCTCCTCCCGCATCGATCTGGCCGTTGAGCCACAAGATTAACGCGCGCAACCCTTGCTCTGAATTCGTCTTCGAAAGCGCCTCAAGGTTACCCAAAGCTTGTGGATCCGCTTCTTTCGCTTGGATTTCCGCCTCCACTGTATCAAGCGCAGTTCGATCCTCCGTGGTTATTCGGCTGACCGCAGGTTCGAGAGACCTCGCCACATCCGCTGCCCCAATCTGCGTGAGCCGAGCCACAAGGTTTGGTGCCAGAGACCGTCGCAGATCCGCCGGAAGTGCTTCGAAATTTCGGCGGAGCGCGGCGAATTCGACATCTCGTTTTTCGGGCGGCGGGTCTGATGCAAGGAAAGCCCATAGCGCGACCGCACCATCGCAATCTGTGAGCCGCGCGAGCGGCGATGCGGCGGCGGCAGGGTCCTGATCGAGAACCGATCCGACAAAGAGCAGAGCATCTTTGCTAGGACCATCGTTGCCCATGTCGCGCAAAAGCGCGCGGGACTCCGTCCCGAAGCCGAAGGCGATGTATAGCCTTGCCAAAGCCATCACCTTACGCGGGTTGGGGACGTCGAATTCACCCAAAAGATCACGGCGTGCATCGCTGATCTGCGCGAAGGCCGGGCGCTCGTCGATCCAGCTCGCGAGGTCGAAATATCGATCGGGAGGGCATTCGGATACCTCCAGTTGCGTCTCGGGTGGCGTGACGAGATGATCGCGATCGATCACGGTCATCGAATCGACGGCGAGATGCGGCGGCAGTGTCGGCGCGGGTGGACCCATCGGATCGTCGGCGCTTTCCGTGGGCGTTTCGCTTGCCGGAGAGTTTACTTGTTGCTCGCTCTTTGAGGGCTGAGCCTTCGAAGGCTTTACCTGAGCCGACACGAGTCCCTGCGATGCCGCCCGCGAAATCTGGCGTAAGAGGCTCTCTTCAATGCCATCAAGTCGCGGATCCGGTTTCGGCGGGATTTGCGGTTTAGGCGCGCCATCCGAGATCGTCACCGGCGCAGCGGTGGTTTCGCGCATATGCGGCGGCTGCCAGAAGAGGTCGAGATAGTCCCGTCCAATCGCGACAGGCTGAACGGTTCTTTGGCGCGGCGGGGTGGATGGCCGCGGCGCATTCGTCGGCGAAGATTTGGCCCGATCGCGCATTGCCGCAGCTGGCGGCAGCGCGGTTTGATCTGGGGGGGCATCCTTGAGGTCGACGACGAATGCACCGCTCTCGAGAGAAAAGGTTTCGGGAACGATTCCGGGTGCGAGTTTCAGAAGAAGCGTGCCATCCGGCTCTGCAATAAGTGCTTTCAACCTGTCACGCGGGATCAACTCGAATACGTTTTGAATCGCATATTGCGGATCTGATGCGTCGGTCGCGAGGCGAAAACCTCCATCCACGGGAGCAAGGGCCCGACTGGCCGATGCGGGTAGATAGATCACGAGGCGGGAAAAGCCGTCATGTTCGCCCGATTTGACCGGAATTGGTGTGGCATAAGCCGGAGTGAAGGGCAGCAGAAAAAGAAGCGCGATCCAGAACCTCATGCCGCCTCCGATTTCACCGACTTCAAGGCCTCCTCGAGGTCGGAGAAGCTTGGGCGAATGTGGTGGGGTGTGTTCTGGCGACCGACCTCAATGCAGATATTGGTTGCGTGATTGTGCAGGTTGGCGATCAACACCTCGCGGATCAGTTTGTAGAAGTGGCTGTCTTCGTCGATCACCCCCTTCATCCGGCTCGCGAAGGGGGCGATGAACCCGTAGGCGAGGAACACGCCGAGAAAGGTCCCGACAAGCGCGCCCCCGATCATCTTGCCGAGAATTTCGGGGGGCTGGTCGATCGACCCCATGGTCTTAATGACCCCGAGCACCGCCGCGACGATCCCGAGCGCGGGCATCGCGTCGGCAACCGACTGCATCGCGTGGCTCGAATGCATGGCGTGGTGGTAATTCGCCTCGAGCTGCTTATCGAGCACCTCTTCCACTTGCATGGGGTCGTCGTAATTCATCGAGGCCGATCGCATCGTATCGCAGATGATGTCGATTGCCTCGTGATCGTGCAGGATTTTCGGATACTTCCCGAAAATCGAAGAACTCTCAGGGTCTTCGATATGCTCTTCGATCGCGACGGGGTTCTGCCGGGCTAGCCGGATCAATTCGAACAACAGGCAAAGAAGATCGCGGTAGTCGTCGGGCTTCCATTTCGGTCCTTTGAAAACCTTTCCGACATCCTTCAGCGTGTGCTTGATCGAGGCCATGTCGTTCGACAGAACGAAGGCGCCGACGGCGGCGCCGCCGATCATGATCATCTCGAAGGGCAGCGATTTCAGGATGATCCCCATCTTCCCGCCCGCCGCGACATAGCCGCCGAAAACCATCGCGAAGATGATCACGATGCCGATGATGCCGATCATGGAAAGCCCCTTCCGTTTCTCTTGGGCGACTTTGAATGATTCGGTTTAAGAAATGCCCAAGACCCTTAACGTCTGCCTTAGTCGCGGGGCGCGCCTGCGTTGCGACCCGCCATCAGGACGCTGATCGCGTAGGCCGTTTTCGGCTCGAGGCTTTCCATAACCGCGGCTGCAGCAGCGGGGCGCATCCGTGCGAGAAAACCTGCGGCGAAATTCGGGTCCATTTCGGCGAAAAGCGGGGCGGCCTGTTTCGGCTTCATGTTCTCGTAAAGGGCGACGAGCTTTCCGACATCTTTCTCGGCCGCGCCATCTGCCACGGCCACGGTCTTGGACAGCGCCTCTTCCGCCGCGACGAGATCATTCAGACGCGCTTCCAACCGGGTTTCCGCGAGAGCGAGCGCATTGCGGCGGTCGCTGAGCAGCCCCTCCTGTTCGACGAGTTTCGCCTCTCGCACCTTGAGATCTGCAAGCATCGCCATGAACCCCGCGTCGTCGATGCAATCGTCTTCCGGTTTCGCCGCTTCGGTCTCATGCGCGGGGCCGGTCGCCTCGCGCGCCCAGGCTCCGAATTGCGCAAGCTGCAATCCGCCGGACAGGACGAAAAGCGCTGCGATGATCCAGAGCGCACTGCGGCCCGGGCGGGATTTGCCCTGGCCAGATTTGCGCTTGGGCAGACGGCTCATTGCGCCGCCTCCATATCCGTTTCCCGATGCCGTCGGCGCAACACACGGCGGCGCGGTTCACCGTCATCGGGCAGATCGTGCAGCGAGGCCAGAAGCAGTTCGAGCCTCTCCGCGCCTGCTTCCGCGCGTTCCGTCAGGGCACGCAATTGCCGCTCGGACGTGCCCGCAGTCGCCTGCGCCCGCTCGAGCGCGCGCGTCATGTCATCGACCTGTGCGGACAGCACGGCGATCGCCCCGCCCATCCCGGTCTCCAGCTGATTGAACCGCTTGAGTCTGCGCGCGAGCACGAAGCAATAAATCGCCGCCGCCATGGCCGCGAGTCCGGATGTGATTTCGGCAAGGAATTGCATTGCTCTCTCCCTCAGTTCAGCACGAATTCGATGACCAGAAGGTCGCGCACGCGCCCGTCTCCGGTGACCAGTTGCACCCGCCGCAACATCTGCGCGCGCAGGCGCATCATTGCGCTTGGATCCTCCAGAAGGCTGACATCGACCGCGCGCAAATACCCGTTCAGCACGTCCATCACGCGCGGCTTCAAAAGCTCCACGTCATGTTGATAGGCGCTGGGCACCTCAAGCTCGGCCGCGAAACGCAGATGGCGCGCGGATGCCCCGCTCAGCGTGATTGCGAGCGGTTCGAGTGCGACATAGGCGATATCGGGAAGCGCCTCGGGCGTGGGCGCCTCCGGTCCGGTGGCGCCGTGCGCCGTGTCTGGAGGCGCGAGAATCAACCCCGAATAGACCGCATAGAAGCCCCCGCCGCCCAAAAGAAGCATGAGCACGAGACCGATCACGAGCATCAGCTTGGACTTTTTCTTGGGTGGCTCTTCGGCCTCTGCAGTGGCGTCCGTCATGGGGGCCTCGCTGTTGCGGTTCGAGACTTGGAATACCCGAGTCGGACTAACCGATTGTTAATCGCATTAAGGGAAGGTGCCTGCGACGCCCGGGTAGAACGCCCGCTCTCTGGAGGTTCGTCTTGCAGCAACTCATCGACACTTGGGCTGGCCTGGATATGCGCAGGAAACTCGCCGCAGTTTTTGGGGTGATCGCCATGATTGCCACGGTTTTCGCCATCGGGTCGATCGCGTCGAAGCCGACGTTTGCGCTGCTTTACGCGGGGCTTGGCAGTGCGGAATCGGGGGAGGTGATCTCGGCGCTCGAACAGCGCGGTGTGGCCTATGAGGTGCGTGGCGATTCGATTTTCGTGGCCGCACCGCAGCGCGACGAATTGCGGATGACGCTCGCCTCGCAAGGTCTGCCCGCAACCGGCGGCGCGGGCTATGAATTGCTCGATTCGCTGTCGGGATTCGGCACGACCTCGCAGATGTTCGACGCGGCCTATTGGCGCGCGAAAGAGGGGGAATTGGCGAGAACGATCGCCGCCGTGCCGTCGATCCGATCGGCACGGGTGCATATCGCGCATCCGACGAATATGCCGTTTCGCGGGACGCCCGAGCCGACCGCCTCGGTGACGATCACGCCGACGCTCGGGGGCTTGAGTGGCGCGCAGGCGAAGGCGGTGCGCTATCTGGTGGCCTCGGCGGTGACCGGTATGACGCCCGAAGATGTCTCGGTGATCGACTCGGCGCGCGGGCTCATCCCCTTTAGCGATAATCCCGCGCTGCCCGGCAGTGGGGAGGATCGCGCGCAAGCGTTGAAGCAGAATGTCGAACGGCTGCTCGAGGCGCGTGTGGGGCCCGGAAACGTCGTGGTCGAAGTGGCGCTCGACACCGCGACAGAGCGCGAGGCGATCACCGAAAGGCGCTTCGATCCGGAGGGGCGCGTGGCGATTTCCACCGATACGTCGGAGACCTCAAAGACCTCCGACTCGACCACGCCACCGGCAACGACCGTGGCCTCGAATCTGCCCGATAACGGCACCGGCGAGACCGGAAAATCGCAAAGCCGCACGAGCGAGACACGCGCGCGCACCAATTTCGAGGTGTCGGAGACGCGGCGCGAATTGCTGCGCGCGCCCGGCGCACTCAAGCGGCTCAGCGTGGCCGTCCTCGTCGATGGGGTTCGCGGGACCAATCCGGACGGAACGCCAAGCTGGGAGCCACGCAGCGATACCGAACTGGCCGATCTGCGCGAACTCGTCGCCTCGGCGGTCGGGTTCGACGAGGCGCGTGGCGACGTGATCGCCCTGCGGTCGATGCAGTTCGAAGCGCTTTCAGAGGAGGGAACCATCGCCGGGCCCGGCTTCATCGATAGCATGGCGCTCGATCTGACGCAGATCATCCAGATCGCGGTCCTTGCGATCGTCGCGCTCGTGCTTGGTCTTTTCGTCGCGCGCCCGATCCTGCTGCAGAAATCTCGTGCAGGCGCGGCCGAGCTGCCCGCGCCCAGCGCCTCGGAGGAGGGCGCCACGGCGTCGACGGCGCTCACCGGTGAGATCGACGACGGAGACATGCCGGACATGAACATGCAGCTGGTGTCCGATTTCGACCTCGGTGACCTGCCGATGGCGACACAGGCGGATTTCGACCTCGACCGACCCGCCGATCCCGTCGACCGATTGAAGAAGATGATTGAGGAGCGGCAGGCGGAAACCGTCGAAATCCTGCGCAGCTGGATGGAAGAGCCGTCGGAGAAAACATGATGGGGCAAAGGCTGAAACTGGAATCCTTTGAGCCCAACTCGGCAGAGGCGGGTGAAATCGCGCTCGCGCCGGCCGAGTTGGAAGAGGCCAAACTGGCCGCCTTCGAGACCGGATATCAGGCCGGGTGGGACGATGCCGTTGCCGCGCAGAATGCGGAAACCGCGCGGCTCCACGCCGATCTCGGGCGCAACCTGCAGGCGCTGGGCTTCACCTATCACGAAGCGCGCCAGCACATGCTCGACGCGCTCGAGCCGCTTCTGGTCGAGATTTGCGGCAAGCTTTTGCCCGAGCTTGCGCGCGCGTCGCTTGGCCCCGTCGTGGCCGAGCAGTTGATGCCGATTGCCGAGGATCTCTGCGCGACGCCGATCACGGTGGTCGGCAACCCGACCGCATTGCCGCAGATTCAAGAGGCGCTCGCGCCACGTGCAGACTTGCCACTCGTTTTCGCGGCAGAGCCCAGCCTTGGCGAGGGCCAGGTCTATCTGCGTTTCGCCGATACCGAGACCCGCGTCGATCTCGGCGCCGTCATCGCCGCCATTTCGCGCGCGGTCACGACCTATTTCACCGCCACCGCGAAGGACAAGCCCGATGAATGAGACCGCGCCGGACGCTTCGACCGCTAATCCCTTTACGCAGGTTCCGATCGAGATCACCATCTCGGTCGGCAAGGCCCGCCCGCTGGTGCGCGATTTGCTGCGCCTGAAGCGCGACGCCGTGCTGCCGCTCGACCGGAAAGTGGAGGACCCGGTGGAGTTGTATGTCGGGGACAAGCTGATCGCGCGCGGCGAGTTGACAGAGATCGATGGCAGCGACGGACAGCTTGCGGTGCGGCTTACCGAGGTGGCCGATCTGCAAAACGGGTTGTGAGATGCGCCCCCGCCTAATCTCTCCCGGCGCCGCCACGATATGCCTGCCAGCGCTTTGGCTGGTCCTGCTCGCGGCATTAACGTTAACGCTTGCGGCGCTGCCCGCGCAGGCTCAGGACATTACGCTTTCTGTTGGGGAGGGCGACAGCCTCGCGAGTCGCTCCTTGCTGATCATTGCGGCGATCACGCTGCTCAGCCTTGCGCCCGGGCTCGCGATCATGGTCACGGCCTTTCCGTTCATCGTCACGGTGCTGTCGATTCTGCGCCAAGCCCTCGGGTTGCAGCAATCGCCGCCGAATATGCTGATCATCAGCCTCGCGCTGTTCCTTACATGGTTCATCATGGAGCCGGTCTTCTTCGAGAGTTGGCGCGTCGCGGGCCAGCCTCTGATCGACGGCGCGATCGACTGGCAGGAGGCGTTCACCAAGGGGATCGAGCCATTCCGCAGCTTCATGGCCGGGCGCACGAATCCCGACACCTTCGCAGCTTTGGCCGAGCTGCGCAGCGGCACGCCCGCACCGGAAAGCCTGGAGGGCGCGCCGCTCTCGACTCTCGTGCCGTCCTTCATGCTGTCCGAAGTCACCCGTGCCTTCCAGATCGGCTTCCTCGTTTACCTGCCGTTTTTGATTATCGATCTCGTCGTCTCGGCGGTTCTGATGTCGATGGGGATGATGATGGTGCCGCCCGCGGTCGTGGCGCTTCCGTTCAAGCTTGCCTTTTTCGTGGTGGCCGACGGCTGGGTGCTGCTCTCGGGGGCCCTGGTGCGCAGTTATTTCTGACGCCGAGGGCGGCTCCCGTAACCGCAGACCCCAAAACGCAAAAACCCGGGCCGAAGCCCGGGTTTCTGAGGGTGATGGTGAGCCGTGCAGGATTCGAACCTGCGACCCACTGATTAAAAGTCAGTTGCTCTACCAACTGAGCTAACGGCCCATCACAGGGCGCGTCTCTACAAACCCCCGCCGGGGGGGTCAAGGCATAAAATTCACAAAAATTGCACATCTGGAAAAAACCTTGGCGCGGGCGTATATCGCGCGCCATGAATACAAAGCGCACACAGAGCGGACTGCCCTTCATGAAGATGCATGGGCTCGGCAATGACTTCGTCGTGATCGACGCCCGTGAGGGCGACGATCCGGTTACGCCTGCGCTCGCGCGTGCGCTCGGAGATCGGCATCGCGGTGTGGGATTTGACCAGCTTGCCGTGATCCGCCCTGCGCAAGGGGCTGATTTCACGCTCGAATTCTGGAATTCCGACGGCACGCGGGCCGGCGCTTGCGGGAATGCGACTCGCTGCGTGAGCGATTACATGATGCGCCAGCTCGACCGGACCGATGTCACGCTCCTGACCGAACGGGGCCAGCTTGCCGCGGTGCGGCGCGAGGACGGGATGGTCTCGGTCAATATGGGCGCGCCGATTCTCGAAGCGGCGCAAATTCCGATTCTGCCCGGGATCGATCCGGCGCATCTTCCGCTGGGCGGCGACCCGATCGCGGTCGGCATGGGCAACCCGCATTGCGTCTTCTTCGTCGACGATGCCGAGGCGGTCGAAGTGGATCGCCAAGGCCCGGTGATCGAGCATGATCCCCTCTTCCCCGAGCGCACCAATGTCGAATTCGCGAGCGTGATCGGCCCCGACTATCTGCGGATGCGCGTCTGGGAGCGCGGCACCGGCATCACGCTGGCCTGCGGCTCGGGCACCTGTGCCACCGCCGTCGCGGCCCATCTGCGGGGCCTCACCGGCAAGCACGTCCTCGTCGATGTCGATGGCGGTCAGTTGGAGATCGACTGGCGCGACGATGGCGTCTGGATGACCGGCCCCACCGCGCATGTCTTCGATGCGACCCTCACCCCCGATTTTCTGGACGCGATATGAAACCGCCCGTTTTCTCGACCCTCGGCTGCCGTCTCAATGCCTATGAGACGGAGGCGATGAAGGAATTGGCTGCAGGCGCCGGGCTCGAAGGGGCCGTGGTCGTCAATACCTGCGCCGTGACCGCCGAGGCCGTGCGCAAGGCCAAGCAGGAGATCCGCCGTCTGTCGCGCGAGAACCCGGATGTGCCGGTGATCGTGACCGGCTGCGCCGCGCAGACCGAGCCCGACACTTTCGCCGCGATGCCCGAGGTCACCAAGATCATCGGCAATCACGAGAAGATGCAGGTCGACACCTGGGCGCAGCTCGCCCCGCAAGGCCCCGATTTCATCGGCGAGACCGAGCGCGTGATGGTCGACGACATCATGTCGGTGAAGGAGACCGCCGGTCACCTGATCGACGGGTTCGGCCGCCATCGCGCCTATGTGCAGGTGCAAAACGGCTGCGATCACCGCTGCACCTTCTGCATCATCCCCTTCGGGCGCGGCAATTCGCGCTCGGTGCCGGCAGGCGTCGTGGTCGAGCAGATCAAGCGCCTCGTGGATCGCGGCTTCAACGAGGTCGTCCTCACCGGGGTCGATCTGACCTCCTGGGGCGCGGACCTGCCGGGCGAGCCCCGTCTGGGCGATCTGGTGATGCGGATCCTGCGCCTCGTGCCGGACCTGCCGCGCCTGCGCATCTCGTCCATCGACTCGATCGAGGCCGACGAGAACCTGATGCTGGCGATCGCCACCGAGCCGCGCCTGATGCCGCATCTGCATCTCAGCCTTCAGGCGGGCGACGACATGATCCTCAAGCGGATGAAGCGCCGTCACCTGCGCGACGACGCCATTGCCTTCACCGAAGAGGCGCGCAAGCTGCGCCCCGGGATCGTCTTCGGCGCGGACATCATCGCGGGCTTCCCGACCGAGACCGAGGAGATGTTCGAGAACTCCCTGCGGCTGGTCGATGATTGCGGTCTGACCTTCCTGCATGTCTTCCCCTATTCCGCGCGCAAGGGCACGCCCGCCGCGCGGATGCCCGCCGTGAAGGGCCCGGTCGTCAAGGAACGCGCGGCCCGGCTGCGCGCGAAGGGCGAGGCCGCGCTGGCCGCCCATCTCGACGCGCAGGTCGGCACCGAACAGCTCGTACTGACCGAAACCCCGCGCGTCGCACGCACCGAAGGCTTTGCCGAGGTGTCGTTCGAGGCGGACCAGCCCGAGGGCACGCTGATGACCGTGCGCATCACTGGCCATGACGGGGCGCGGTTGCTGGCGGGGTAAAGGGGGCGCTGCCCCCTCGGCGCGTTGCTTACCGGCCCTTCGCTGTCGCTACGGGCGTTCGGCAGGGCGTCCTTCCACTGGAAGTCCGCTGATCCTGCCTCACCCCCCGGGATATTTGTGCCAAGCCGAAGGGGGCTTTCGTTTTTCGCAGCGTGAGCTAGCTTGTGGCCCATGCTGCGGATCAACGATCAGATAACCATCGAGGATTGGGAAATCACCGAAACCTTCACCCGGGCGCAAGGTCCGGGGGGGCAGAATGTGAACAAGGTCTCGACCGCGGTGGAGCTGCGTTTCGAGGCCGAACGCTCGCCGCACCTGCCGCAACCGGTGAAGAACCGCCTGCGCCGAATCGCGGGGCGCAGATGGACCAGCGACGGCGCGCTTTTGCTGCTGGTGCAGGACACGCGGAGTCAGGCGCGCAACCGCGAGATTGCGCGCGACCGCCTCGCCGCGATGATCCGAAAGGCCTGCGAAAAGCCCAAGAAACGCATCCCGACCCGACCCACGCTCGGCTCGAAGAAGCGGCGGCTGAAGGCGAAGGCGATTCACGGCGAGAAGAAAGCACTGCGCGGGAAGGTCTCGGATGGGGAATGATCTTTTGGCGCGGCGCGAACGGCTTTTGGGGCCGAACGTGCCGACCTTCTATGCGCGCCCGGTCGAGATCGTGCGGGGAGAGGGCAGCTCGCTTTTCGACGCCGATGGCCAGCGCTACCTCGATGCCTATAACAACGTCGCCCATTGCGGTCATTGCCATCCGCGCATCGTGAAGGCGATCTGCGAGCAGGCCGCCACGCTCAACACCCACACGCGCTATCTGCATGAGGGTATCCTCGATTATGCCGAGGCGCTGCTGGGCAAGTTCGGCTTTGACAGCCAGCTTCTGATGACCTGCACCGGGTCCGAGGCTAATGACGTCGCGCTGCGCATGGCGCAGGCGGTGACCGGCAAGCGCGGCTTCATCGCGACCGACAACACCTATCACGGCAACACCACCGCCGTGGCGCATCTCTCGACCCGGCGCCCGCCGATCGGAGGCTGGCCCGACCATATCCGCCGGGTGCCCGCGCCCGACAGTGTCGCGCCTTTGGGCGGATCGCTCGAGGCACAGCCCGAGGCCTTTGCCGCAAATGTGGCGCAGGCGATTGCCGAGCTGGAAGAGAGCGGCCACGGCTTCGCGGGTTTCATGCTCTGCCCGATCTTCGCCAATGAAGGGATGCCCGGCATCGCGCCCGGTTTCCTCGACCCGACCGTCGAGGTGATCCGCCGCGCAGGCGGGCTGATCCTTTGCGACGAGGTGCAGCCGGGCTTCGGCCGGATCGGCTCGCATTTCTGGGGCCACGAATGGCTGGGTTTCACGCCCGACGTGGTCACGATGGGCAAACCGATGGGCAATGGTCATCCGGTCGCGGGTCTGGTGGCTGCGCCCGATGTGATGGCCGCCTTCCGCGAGGCCTTCGGCTATTTCAACACGTTCGGCGGCAATCCCGTCTCGGTCGCCGCCGCAATGGAGACCCTGCGCGTGATCGAAGACGAAGGCTTGCAGGAGAACGCGGCGCAGGTTGGCGACTACCTTCTGCAAGGGCTGCGCGCACTATCCCATCCGCTGATCGCCGACACACGCGGCTTGGGGTTCTTCCTCGGGATCGAACTTGCGCAGGACGGCGAACCCGCCAGCGAAGCCGCGGGCCGGATCGTCGAGGCGATGCGCGAGCGCCATGTGTTGATGGGCCGGGTGGGCCGGGCACAACACATTCTCAAGATCCGCCCGCCGATGGTCTTCAATCGGGCCGATGCCGATGAAATGCTGGAGAAACTTGCGCAAAGTTTCGAGGAGCTTCCGGCATGATTTCGGACGAGACCGCACAGGCGATGGCGGACTCCGCCCTCTATTCCTGGGGGCAGACGAGCGCGCCGCCGCGTCTGGTGAAGAATCGCGAGAATATCGTCTTCGAGGCGCATCTGAAGGATGGCCGCCATGTCGCGCTGCGGTTGCACCGTCCCGGCTATCAGGGGCGCAAAGGGATCGAGGCCGAGTTGCGCTGGTGCGAAAGCCTCGCCGATCAGGGGATGCCGGTGCCGCGCCCGGTGCGTGCGCTGAACGGGGCGCTGACGGGCAGCGTGCGCAACCGCGTCACCTCCTGCGTGGAGTGGTTGGATGGCGCGCCGATCGGCGCGGGCGACCAGCCGCTTTCCGGCACGCCCGAGGCAGTGCGCGCCGAGGCTCATGCGCTGGGTCGCCTGATCGCGCAACTGCACATCAGCAGCGATGCCGCCCCGCCCGACGGGTTCGACCGGAACCCGTGGGATGGCGAGGGGTTTCTGGGGGAGCATCCGCTTTGGGGACGTTTCTGGGAACATCCTCAGCTTTCGGAAGTTGAGGCCGCAACGCTGTCTTCGGGCCGCGATCTTGCGCGTGCGCTCTTGGCTCAGGCACAGGATTACGGTCCGATCCACGCCGATTGCCTGCGTGAGAACGTGCTATCGACCCCGGATGGGCTCGCCCTGATCGACTTCGACGATTGCGGGCCGGGCTACCGGCTCTACGACCTCGCGACGGCGCTTGTGCAGGGCTGGGGCGACCCGCTTTGGGGCGAGCAGGCGGCAGGGCTCGTCGAGGGCTATCGCAGCCTGCGTCCGCTTCCGCCCGATCAGGAGGCACTGCTGCCGCTTTTCGTGGCGCTGAGAGCCTTCGCGTCTGCTGGCTGGATTGTGACCCGGGCACCGGGTTCCGATCCGCGCCAAAGACTATATTTAGAGCGTGCGCTTGAACTCGCACAGCATTTGGAGAACCGTACGCCGCCATGGGAGACCAGTCGATGAAATGGGCGAAATCCGTCGCGAAGGGCTTGCTGGGCTATCGCCCCGCCTCTTTGCAGGTGGGGGCGCTCTGTCTGCGAATCCGAGACGGCAAGACCCAGGTCCTTCTGATCACCTCGCGCGACACCGGGCGCTGGGTGATCCCGAAAGGCTGGCCGATGCGGGGCCGCTCGCTGTCCGGCGCGGCCAAGCAGGAGGCATGGGAAGAAGCCGGGGCGGTCGGCAAGATCGACAAGGAGCCCGCCGGGGCGTTCCGCTATGACAAGATCCTCGATAGCGGCTTGGCCACGCCCACAGATGTCGTGGTCTTCCCGATGCGGGTCGAGACCCTGATGAAGTCCTTTCCCGAAGAGCATCAGCGCAAGCGCAAATGGTTCGCGCCGAAGCAGGCCGCGAAGCTGGTCGCGGAAGAGGGGCTGCAGAAGCTTTTGCGCAAGCTCTGAGCCCCGAATGGCGTCGAATGCCTTGTCACAACGGGTCAAACCCGTTACCCCGCGCGGGTTCTGACAATTAGATGACAGGTTCGTGACGGTGGCCAATCAAGACAACGAGTCCCGCGTCAATCAGTGGAAAACGCTCGACAAGGATCTCAAGCGGATCGGGCGCGTCGAAAGTGCCGGGCAATTCGTGGCGCGCGGCATGGTCGCGCCGGGGATCGCGCTGGCCTTCATCGTGCTCGTCGGTCTGGTGGCGGCCGTGTTGGTGGGCGGGCAGCCCGGCCAACTGGTGGTGATCGCCGCCGCTGCGATCGGGGCCTATATGGCGCTGAATATCGGCGCCAATGACGTCGCCAACAACATGGGCCCCGCCGTGGGCTCGCGTGCGATGACGCTGATCGGGGCGTTGATCGTCGCGGCCATCTTCGAAAGCTTGGGCGCGCTCGTCGCGGGTGGCGATGTGGTCAAAACCGTCGCGAAGGGGATCATCGAACCGACCGCCTTGCCCGATTCCGGGCATTTCGTCTGGGCGATGATGGCGGCCCTGCTGGCCGCGGCTCTGTGGCTGAACCTCGCGACATGGCTCGGCGCACCGGTCTCGACCACCCACTCCATCGTCGGCGGCGTCGTCGGCGCGGGCATCGTCGCGGCAGGCTTCGGGGCGGTCGATTGGGTCTCGATGGCGAAGATCGCGGCAAGCTGGGTGATCTCTCCGGTCATGGGCGGCGTGATCGCGGCCGCCTTCCTCGCGCTGATCAAGACGAAGGTGATCTATGTCGATGACAAGATCGCCGCCGCGCGCCGATGGGTGCCGATCCTGATCGGCATCATGTCGGGGGCCTTTGCTGCCTATCTCGCGCTCAAGGGCCTCAAGCACCTGTTCAAGATTACGATTATCGAAGCGGTCCTGATCGGCCTCGTCGTCGGTGTCATTGGATGGCTCGTCACGATCCCGATGATCCGCCGCCAGTCCGAGGGGATGGAGAACCGCAAGAAGTCGCTCAAGACGCTGTTCGGCCTGCCGCTCGTCGTCTCTGCCGCGCTGCTGAGCTTCGCCCATGGCGCGAATGACGTCGCCAATGCGGTCGGCCCGCTCGCGGCCATCGTGCACACGGTCGAGCAGGGCGATATCGCCGCAGAGGTCGGCATCCCGTTCTGGGTGATGGCCGTGGGCGCGCTGGGGATTTCCGTCGGCCTGCTGCTGTTCGGGCCCAAGCTGATCCGCCTCGTCGGCAACGAGATCACCAAGCTCAACCCGATGCGCGCCTATTGCGTGGCGCTTTCGGCGGCGATCACGGTGATCGTGGCGTCGTGGCTGGGCCTGCCGGTCTCCTCGACCCATATCGCGGTCGGCGGCATCTTCGGCGTCGGCTTCTACCGCGAATGGCACGCCGAGAAACGCGCCCGCGAGCTGGGCATCCGCAAGGGCAAGCCCGTCCCGCCGGAAGAGCGCAAGCGCCGCCTGCTGGTGCGCCGCTCGCATATGATGACGGTCGCCACGGCGTGGATCGTCACGGTGCCGGCCTCGGCCGCGCTTTCGGCGGTAGTCTACCTGATCCTCAACGCGATCACCTGACCGCTCAGACCATGACCTTCATCGCCTGCTGCTGGCCGACCTCGAAGACGCGCTTGTAGCGGGCGATCTCGTCCTCCGGGCCCATCGCCTTCGCGGGATTGTCCGACAGCTTCACCGTCGGACGCCCATCAGCCTCGACTGCCTTGCACACGAGGCTGAACGGCGCGAGCGCGTCGTTCGGCACCAGCCCGCGGAAGTCGTTGGTCAGCAGCGTGCCCCAGCCGAAGCTGACCTTCACCCGACCGGCGAACTGCGCGTGCAACTCGCGAATCTTGTCGACGGTCAGCCCGTCCGAGAAGATCACCAGCTTCTGGCGCGGGTCTTCGCCGCGCGCTTTCCACCAGTCGATCGCGATCTCGGCGCCCGTCGCCGGGTCGCCCGAATCGATGCGGATGCCGGTCCAGCCTGCCAGCCAATCCGGCGCGTGGTCGAGGAACCCCTTCGTGCCATAGGTGTCGGGCAGGATGATGCGCAGGTTGCCGTCATGCTCTTCATGCCAATCGGCCAGCACCTTGTAAGGCGCCTTCGCCAGTTCCGCGTCGCTATTGGTCAGCGCCGCATAGACCATCGGCATCTCATGCGCGTTGGTGCCCACGGCCTCGATGTCGCGGCGCATTGCAACCAGGCAGTTCGAAGTGCCGGTGAACGCGCCCCCTTCGGAAACATCGCCCAGCCCTTCGAGCATCGCCTGCACGCACCAGTCCTGCCACAGGAAGCTGTGCCGCCGCCGGGTGCCGAAATCCGCGATCCGCAGGTTGTCCAGCTCGCGCAGCGCCTCGATCTTCTCCCAGACCTTGGTCATTGCGCGCGCATAGAGCACCTGCAGCTCGAAACGTCCCATCGTGTTCAGAACCGCGCGGCCGCGCAGCTCCATCAGGATCGCGAGCGCCGGAATCTCCCAGAGCATGACCTCGTGCCATTTGCCCTCGAAGGTCAGCTCATATTGCCCGTCGCGCTTTTCCAGATGGTAGGGCGGCAGTTGATAGCCCTCGAACCACTCCATGAAATCCGAGCGGAACATCTGCCGCTTGCCGTAGAACGTGTTGCCGCGCAGCCATGTGCTCTCCCCGCGCGACAGTTTCAGCGAGCGCGCATAATCCAGCTGCTCGCGCAGTTCCGCCTCGTCGATCAGCTCCGCGAGCCGGATCGACTTGCTGCGGTTGATCAGGCTGAAAGTGACCCGCGTCTCCGGCTTGTTGCGGAAAATCGACTGACACATCAAAAGCTTGTAGAAATCCGTGTCGATCAGAGACCGCACGATCGGGTCGATCTTCCACTTGTGGTTATAGACGCGGCTCGCGATGTCGACCATGGATCAGGCCTCCAGCTTCACACCGGCAGAGTGCATCTCGCTATGCGCCTCCTGCAGCGAGCCGTCGAGATCGATCGCCCGGCAGGCGCCTTCGATCACGGTCGCGCGGAAGCCCAGCTTCGCCGCATCCAGCGCCGACCACGCCACGCAGAAATCGGTGGCGAGCCCCACGAAGGTCAGATCCTCGACGCCCCGGTCGCGCAGGTAGCCCGCAAGCCCCGTCGGCGTCTTGTGGTCATTCTCGAAGAAGGCCGAATAGCTGTCGACGCCGCGCCGGAACCCCTTGCGGATGATCAGCTGCGCCCGGTCCACGGCCAGATCGGGGTGGAACTCCGCCCCCTTGCTGCCTTGGACGCAATGATCGGGCCAAAGCGTCTGCAGCCCATATTCCATATGCACCTGCGTGAAGGGCGCGGCCCCCTCGTGCTGGCTTGCGAAAGAGGAATGGTCCGCCGGGTGCCAATCCTGCGTCAGCACCACGGTGTCGAACTCGGTCATCAGCGTGTTCACGCGCGCCACGATCTCTTCGCCCCCCGATACCGCCAGCGCGCCGCCGGGGCAGAAGTCGTTTTGCACGTCGATCACGATCAGGGCTTTGGTCATCACTTTACCTCCCGCAGGGTTTTCCCATGGGTAGGCCGCGCACCCCTTGTGGTCAACGGCACGCATGCGCAACGGCTCTTGCCTAACGCCCCCGCACGGCGCTAATGCGGGGCCCATGTTCACCGTTGCCGCCCTTTACCATTTCACCCGGTTCGAGTCCCCCGAGGCCCTGAAGGCCCCGCTGGCGAAGATCGCCTGCGCGCATGGCGTGAAAGGCTCGCTCCTGATCGCGCGCGAAGGGATCAACGGCACCATCGCCGGGACCCGCGACGGGATCGACGCGGTGCTGGCGCATATCCGCAGCTTGCCGGGCTGTGCCGATCTGGAATGGAAGGAAAGCGCGGCCGAGGAGATGCCTTTCGGCAAGATGAAGGTGCGGCTCAAGCGCGAGATCGTCACGATGGGCGAGCCCGATATCGACCCGAAAGCCCGCGTCGGCCATTACGTCGAGCCGCAGGACTGGAACGCGCTGATCTCCTCGCCCGACACGGTCGTGATCGACACCCGCAACGATTACGAGATCGAGATCGGCACTTTCGAGGGGGCCATCGACCCGGGCACGAAATCCTTCCGCGAATTTCCGCAATGGTGGCGCGACAACGCGCATCGCTTCCACAACAAGCGCGTCGCGATGTTCTGCACCGGCGGCATCCGCTGCGAGAAATCGACGAATTTCCTGCTCTCGGAAGGGGTGCCCGAGGTCTATCACCTCAAGGGCGGTATCCTGAAATATCTCGAAGACATGCCCGAAGACGGCTCGCTCTGGCAGGGCGATTGCTTCGTCTTCGATCAGCGCGTGAGCCTGCGCCACGGGCTGAAACAGGGCGATTACGACAGCTGTCACGCCTGTCGCCGCCCGGTCTCCGCGGAAGACAAACGCCATCCCGATTACGAGGAAGGCGTCTCCTGTCACCGCTGCATCGGCGAGTATTCCGATGCCGATCGCGAGCGCTTCCGCGAGCGCGAACGTCAGATGCGCCTCGCCGCCGAACGGGGCGAAGCGCATCTCGGACGCGATTAATTATCCGCGCAAACCTGCGTCAGATCGTTGCAGCCTTGCGTGACGGTCGGAGCCCCGGTGGTCGGGAAGTCCAGACGCGGCAGCGAGAAATCCCCGACGCCAGCCGATGCGGCGGTTGCGCCAAACACAGACAGAACAAGGGCGTAAGCGAGACGTTTCATAGCGGTTCTCCATAACTGAACTACTCGGTTCGGAATTGAATATGAACCGTTCGGTTCGGAAATCAAGCCCAAATGAACTGATCAGTTCGAAATACTGCCTTGCGCTGGACGCAACTCTGCATATTTTAGAACCGTTCTAAAAAAGAGGGCCTCCCATGCTTCCCGGTTTCGCGTCACGCCGCCGTTTCGACGATCTCACTGAACAGGAAGTGCTTGCGCTCGCGATCTCCTCCGAGGAGGACGACGCACGCATCTATCGCCAATATGCCGAACATCTGCGCACCGAATATCCGGCTTCCGCGAAGATCTTCGACGAGATGGCGAAAGAGGAAGACGAGCATCGCCGCCTCCTGATCGCGCGGCATACGGACCGCTTCGGCGATGTGATCCCGCTGATCCGGCGCGAACATGTCGCGGGCTTTTACAACCGCAAACCGATCTGGCTCACGAAGAACCTCTCGCTCGACACCATCCGCGGCGAGGCCGAGGCGATGGAGCGCGAGGCGGGCAAGTTCTACACGCTGGCCGCCCAACGCAGCTCCGATGCCAGCACGCGCGAGTTGCTGGGCGATCTCGCCGCGGCCGAACTCGGTCACGAGCAAAAGGCCGAAGAGCTGACCGGCACGCATCTGCCCGAGAGCGAAAAGGAAGAGGAAGACCGTCAGGCGCATCGCCAGTTCATCCTGACCTGGGTGCAACCGGGGCTCGCCGGGCTGATGGACGGCTCGGTCTCGACCCTCGCGCCGATCTTCGCAACCGCCTTCGCGACCCAAAACCCCTGGACCACCTTCCTCGTGGGCCTCGCGGCCTCGGTCGGCGCGGGCATCTCGATGGGCTTCACCGAAGCGGCGCATGACGACGGCGTCATCTCGGGCCGCGGCTCGCCGATCAAACGCGGCATCGCCTCGGGCGTGATGACCATGCTTGGCGGCTTGGGCCACGCGCTGCCCTACCTGATCCCCGATTTCTGGACCGCGACCACCATCGCGATCATCGTCGTGTTTATCGAGCTCTGGGCCATCGCCTGGATCCAGAACCGCTTCATGGAAACGCCCTTCCTGCGCGCGGCCTTCCAGGTCGTGCTCGGCGGCGCGCTGGTCTTCGCAGCCGGTGTCTTGATCGGCGGCGGCTGACGCTGACTTTCTCTTCGACCCGCGCGCCAGCGGCACATGCGGGACGCTCCGCGGGGGATATTTGAGCCAAGGCGAAGACAGGCGCTTCGCTTTCGGCTTGGCAAAAATATCCCCGCCGGAGGCTTCCCGACCCCGCCACGGGCGCGCAGACCTCATTCCATAGCTGGCACTTGCCAAAACCGCATGCTAGCCCTTGGCCATGCTTGAGATCTTTCTGAAGACCTTGCCGTTTTTCGCCCTGATCGGGCTTGGCTGGTTCGCCGGACAGATCCGCTTTTTCACCGCCGAGGCGACCGCGTGGCTGACGAAATTCGTCTTCTATTTCGCGCTCTCGGCGATGCTCTTCAAATTCTCGGCCAATCTTGATCTCGAACAGCTTGTCGACCCGCAATTCATCCTCGCCTATCTGACCGGCTCGGGCGTGATCTGGCTGATCACTTTCGCCGTCGCCAAGGCGCGCAAGCTGCCGACCGCGCTTTCCGCGATGGAGGCGCATACCTCGATGACCGGCAACACGGGCTTCCTCGGCGTGCCGATGCTGGTGGTGCTGCTGGGACCGGCGGCGGTCGGGCCGGTGCTGATGGTGCTGAGCTGCGATCTGATCGTGTTCTCCTCGATCATCACGATCTTCATCACCGCCGCGCGGCACGGGAAGGTCTCGCTCGCGCCGATCGCGCTGGGGCTGGTGAAGAACCCGATGATCGTCTCGATGGTGGCGGGGCTTGCATGGGCCGGGCTGAAGCTGCCGATGCCGGGCCCGCTGTCGGAATTCGTGACGCTGTTGGGCGCCGCCGCGACGCCGGGCGCGCTGTTCGCCATCGGCGCCTCGCTCGCGGGCAAATCGGCCGAGAAGCCCGCGCCGGCGGTCTGGCTGTCCTTCGGCAAGCTCTTCCTGCACCCGGCCGCCATCGCGATCACGTCGCTGCTGATCTTCGATGTCGATCCCTTCGCGGCAGGCGTGATGATCGCCGCCGCCGCCCTTCCCGTCGCGGGCAATGTCTATATTCTGGCGCAGCATTTCGGGGTGGCGCCGCAGCGCGTCTCGGCCGCCATCCTCGTCTCGACCGCCGTCTCGATCCTCACGGTTCCGGCGGTCATCCATTGGGTTCACGGCTAAGGAGGCTTTGATGAAAACGATCTCGGAAAACCGCTGTTTCGGAGGCGTCCAAGGCGTCTATTCGCACGCATCGAAGGTCAATGATTGCGAAATGACCTTCGGGCTGTTCCTGCCGCGCGAAGCCGAGGACGGTCCGGTGCCGGTGCTGTGGTATCTCTCGGGACTGACCTGCACCCATGAGAACGCGATGACCAAGGCGGGCGCGCAGGCTTTCGCGGCCGAGCACGGGATCGCGCTCGTGTTCCCCGACACCTCGCCGCGCGGCGAGGGCGTGGCCAACCACGAGGATTACGATCTGGGCCAAGGCGCGGGCTTTTACGTCAACGCGACGCAGGACCCGTGGGCGCCGCATTTCCGGATGTGGGATTACATCGCCGAGGAACTGCCGAACGCCATCGACGCCGCCTTCGAGATCGACCCCGAGCGGCAGGCGATCACCGGCCATTCGATGGGCGGGCATGGCGCGCTGACGCTGGCGATGTCGCTGCCCGAACGCTTCCGCTCGGTCTCGGCCTTCGCGCCGATCGCGCACCCGACGCAAAGCGATTGGGGCCGCAAGCAGTTCAGCGCCTATCTGGGCGACAACGAGGCCGCCTGGGCGGCGCATGATGCCACGCTTCTGATGCGCGAACGTGGGTTCGACGGCGAAGTGCTGATCGATCAGGGCGGCTCCGACCAGTTCCTCGATCTGCTGAAGCCCGAGGCGCTGGCCGAAGCGATGGCCGCGCGCCGTCAGCCCGGCACCTTCCGGATTCAGGAAGGTTACGATCACAGCTACTATTTCGTCTCGACCTTCATTCCCGATCACATCGAGTTCCACGCCGAGGCGCTCTGGGCGTGATCTGGGTCGACGCGGATGCCTGCCCGGTGAAGGCCGAGGCCGAGAAGGTCGCGACCCGTCTCGGGGTCAAGCTGATGCTTGTCTCCAATGGCGGGCTGCGGCCCTCGCCCAATCCGCTGGTCGAGATGGTCTATGTCGATCAGGGGCCGGACGTGGCCGATATGTATATCGCCGAGCGCGCGACGGTCGGCGATGTGGTGATCACCAATGACATTCCGCTGGCGGCGAAATGCGTCGAGGCCGGCGCGCGGGTGCTGCGCCCCGACGGCGAGGCGCTGACCCCCGCCAATATCGGTAACGTATTGGCGACACGGGATTTGATGGCGGATCTGCGCTCGGCCGATCCGTTCCGGCAGGGCGGCGGCAAGCCGTTTTCCAAGGCCGACCGGGCGCGGTTCTCGGATGCGCTCGACCGGGTCGCGCGGGCGGCAGCAAGAGAGGTTAAGAATGGTTAAGGCAGTTATCTTCGACATCGGTAACGTGCTGATCGAATGGCAGCCGGAGCGGCATTACGACCGGATCATGCCGCGCGAGACCCGCGAGCAGATGTTCGCGGAGGTCGATCTGCACGGTATGAATGACGAGATCGACCGCGGCGCGCCGTTCCGCGAGACGATCTACGCATGGGCCGAGAAATACCCGAGCTGGCGCGATGCGATCCGGCGCTGGCACGACGACTGGATCGAGATGGCAGCCCCCGAGATCCCCCATTCGCTACGCCTGATGAAATCCTTGCAGGCCAAGGGGATGCCGGTTTTCTCCCTGACGAATTTCGGGATTCAAAGCTACGATTTCGCGGCCACGCATTACCCGTTCCTGCGCAATTTCGACCGCGATTTCATCTCGGGCCATATGGGCGTCACGAAGCCCGACCCGAAGATCTATCAGATGGTCGAGGACGCGTCGGGGCTGTCCGGCTCGGATCTGATCTTCACTGATGACCGCGCCGACAATATCGCGACGGCGCATACCTTCGGCTGGAAGACGCATCTCTTCGACGGGCCGGAGGGCTGGGCGCGGCGGCTGGTCGAGGAAGGCCTGCTGGAGGAGGCGGAGGCCGCATAAGTTCAACTTATGCAGCAACCCCGAAAATAAGAAAAACTTATCTCAGGCGCGTTTCGCGACCGCGACGCCCAGAAGCTCGAGCACTTTCGCCTCGATCTGCGGCGCATCCATTCCGGCGGAGTGATACATATCCTCGGGCGAGGCGTGGTCGATGAACGTGTCGGGCAGGACCATCGAGCGGAACTTGAACCCGTGATCGAAGACGCCCCGCTCCGACAGGTATTGCGCGACATGGCTGCCGAAGCCGCCGATCGCGCCTTCCTCAATGCAGATCAGCGCCTCGTGTCCGGCGACCAGCCGGTCGATCAGATCGGTGTCGAGCGGTTTGACGAAGCGTGCATCGGCGACGGTCGGCGCAAGGCCGCGGGCCTGCAGCGCCTCGCGCGCTTTCAGCACTTCGGCCAGACGGGTGCCGTAGGACAGGATCGCGACGCGCGCGCCTTCCGCGATCATCCGGCCCTTGCCGATTTCCAGCGGCACGCCTTCTTCGGGCATGTCGACGCCCATGCCTTCACCGCGCGGATAGCGGAAGGCGATGGGGCCTTCGTCATGGGCGGCGGCGGTGGCGACCATATGCACCAGCTCGGCCTCGTCGGCGGCGGCCATCACGACCATGCCGGGCAGCGAGGACATGAAACCCACATCGAACGAGCCCGCATGGGTCGCGCCATCCGCGCCCACCAGACCGGCGCGGTCGATGGCGAAGCGCACGGGCAGGCGCTGGATCGCGACGTCATGGACGATCTGGTCGTAGCCGCGCTGCAGGAAGGTCGAGTAGATCGCGCAGAACGGTTTCATACCGGACGCCGCAAGCCCGGCAGAGAAGGTCACGGCGTGCTGCTCGGCGATGCCCACGTCGAAACAGCGGCGCGGATAGACGCCCGCGAATTGCTTCAGCCCCGTGCCATCGGGCATGGCGGCGGTGATACCGACGATCTTCTCGTCTTTCGCCGCTTCCTTGATCAGGCTTTCGGCGAAGACCTTGGTGTAGCTCGGCGCGTTGGAGGGCGATTTCTTCTGCTCGCCGGTGCTGAGATCGAATTTCGCGGTGGCATGGCCGCCATCGGGGCGGTTCTCGGCCGGGCCGTACCCTTTGCCCTTCTTCGTCAGCGCATGGATCAGAACCGGGCCGGTCGCGCGGGCCTTGAGCGTGCGCAGAAGCGGCAGCAGCTGGTCGAGGTCGTGGCCATCGACCGGGCCGACATAGGAGAAGCCGAGCTCCTCGAACAGGGTGCCGCCCATGGCGATGCCCTTGAGCATTTCCTTCGCCCGGCGCGCGCCTTCCTGGAACGGAACGGGCAGCAGACCGACCGCGCCTTTGGCGGCGGATTTCAGGTCCTGCAGCGGGGCCTCGGAATAAAGCCGGGTGAGGTAGCTCGACAGCGCGCCGACGGGCGGGGCGATCGACATCTCGTTGTCGTTGAGCACGACGAACATGCGTTTGCCCAAGTGGCCCGCGTGGTTCATCGCCTCGAAAGCCATGCCGCCCGACATCGCGCCGTCACCGATCACGGCAATCGCGTCGCCCGTTTCGGCGCCCAGCTCGCGGCCCATCGTGAAGCCGGTCGCGGCCGAGATCGAGGTGGAGCTATGGCCCGCGCCGAACGGATCGTAGGGCGACTCCGAGCGTTTGGTGAAACCCGACAGCCCGCCCTTGGTGCGCAGCGTGCGGATGCGGTCGCGGCGCCCGGTCAGGATCTTGTGCGGGTAGCACTGGTGGCCCACGTCCCAGACGATCTTGTCGCGCGGCGCGTCGAACACGGCATGCAGCGCGACGGTCAGCTCGACCACGCCCAGACCTGCACCCAGATGCCCGCCGGTTTGCGACACGGCCGAGATCGTCTCGGCGCGCAATTCGGTGGCGAGCGTTTTCAGCTCGGGATCGGAAAGGCCTTTCAGATCGGACGGCAGTCGCACCTTGTCGAGGAGCGGCGTGGCCGTTTGGTCGTTCGGGTTATCGCTCATTGGCTGCCCCCTAGGCGCGCTACATCTCGCGGGAGATAACGAAACGCGCAGCGGCCCGCAAGTTTTCCGCTTCCTCGCCGTAAGGCGAAAGCGCGTCTATGGCTTGCTCGATCAGCTCGCCCTCCCGAAGCCGCGCACCGGCGAGGCCGAGCAGCGAAACGAAGGTGGCTTTTCCGGCCTCGGCATCCTTGCCGACCCGTTTCCCGGCGGCCTTTTCGCAACCCGTCACATCTAGGATGTCATCGTGAATTTGAAAGGCCAGACCGACCGCATCGGCGAAATCGCTCAGGGGGCCCTCGTCCTCGCCCGCGAGGATCGCGCCGGTGCGCGACGCGAACGAGATCAGCGCCCCGGTCTTGCCCGCCTGCAGCGCGGTGATCTGGCTCAGCGAGAGCGGATCGGTGGCGCTTTCCGCCGCGATGTCGAGCGCCTGACCGTGGCCCATCCCAGCCGCGCCGGAGGCTTTCGCGAGCGCGAGGCTAAGCGCGACGCGCCGCTCTGCCGGGCCGAGAACAGGATCGGCGCAAAGCTCGAACGCAAGCGTCTGCAACACGTCGCCGGTCAGCACGGCGGTCGCTTCGTCCCATTTCACGTGAACTGTCGGCTGGCCGCGGCGCAGATCGTCGTCATCCATGCAGGGCAGGTCGTCATGCACGAGGCTATAGGCGTGCAGCGCCTCGACCGCGGCTGCAGCGGGCATCGCCTGCGCCTCCGGGATGCCGAAGATCGCGGCGCTTTCGACCGCGAGGAAGGCGCGCAGGCGTTTGCCGCCCTGCAGCGCGTAATGCATCGGTGCGCGCAGCGGCCCCTCGGGCTGGCGCGCCACGGCGGCATCGAGCGCGACCTGAACGGTCGTCTGCACCTCTTTCAAACGGGAGGTGAACATTTACAGACCTTCGGCGGGGGTCGTGCCTTTCGGAGCGCCGTCGGCATTGAGCGTGATCTTCTCCACGCGCGCCTCGGCCTCTTTCAGAAGCTTGGCGCAATGCTCTTTCAGCTTGGCGCCGCGCTCATAGAGTTTGATCGACTCGTCCAGGGGCACGTCGCCATGTTCCAGTTTGCCCACGACTTCCTCGAGAGCCTTCATCGCCTCTTCGAAGCTCAACGCGTCAATATCGCTCATCAATCTGCATTCCCGGTGATATGTCGTCCAATAAGGCTCTGACGCCCGGGTTCCTGCAAACCATATCCGGCTCGCGGAGTCGAGATCACCCCGCGAGACCAGTGCTATCGTGAACGTCTTATCGCCTATTTCTGAAGCGACTCGAGATAGGTCGCGAGTGAAAGGACGCGCCCGCGGGTGGCCAGAACGTCGGTGTAATACGGCGCACCGTGTCCGCCCTGTTCCATGAAGACATCGCCGAAGACCGGCATCGGTCCGCCATGCGCCCGCACGCCCGTGCGTCCGTCGATGATGTGGATCGCCTTGAGCATCGGAAATTCGCCGTCATTGGCGGCGGCAAGGCCGGTCAGATCGGCGGGTTTCACGTTCAGATATTCGGCCATCGGCCCGGTGCCCGTGCCATCGTCGCCATGACAACTGGCGCAATACTGGCCGTAGAGAGCTTTGCCGACATCGCCGTCCTGAGCGATGGCCGGGGTCGCGGCGAGACATGCCGCAGCGATGAGGTAAGTGAAGCGCATAGTGTCCTCCCACACAAGTTGACGCATAGGAAGGTTGGGCGCGAAATGAGGCCGAGTCGATGATCGACGTCAATGACGAAGGGCGCTCCTTTTTGCTAAGGAACGCCCCACGAAAAGGGCCATCTCTGTTCGAGATGGCCCTCCGAGATCTACGGAGATGGTCCGGTTAGGGTCCGAAGGATCCAGCCGTCCCAGTCAGGGTTCTTTGCCCCAGGGTTTGCCCTCAGGCCACGGCCCCCCTCACTGTCCCGACACCTCTCTCCACTATCACTCTAGACACTGGACCACCTCCTTTCATGCGTTGCCGTTATCCACAGCGTGCCACAGATTTTGTGTGTGGCAAGAAAAATTACGCAATCCTTGGAGAAAGTTTCGTAACAAGTGCCTTGAAAGGCAGCAGCGCGATCAAAGTCAGGGCAAGTTTGACAAGCCAGTCTGCGGTGGCCAGCGACACCCAGAGCGGCACCGTCGGTCCGACGCCCAACAGGGGCAGGGTTTCATTGGCCCAGGACACGTCATTCGACGGCTCGAGGAAGGACAGCGCGGCCGAGAAGGCGATCGAGAAGAAGATCAGCGTATCGAGCGACGCACCGATCAGGGTCGAGACCGCGGGGGCACGCCACCAGACGCCATTGCGCAGCTTGTCGAAGACGAAGATGTCGGTCATCTGCGCCACGAGGAAGGCCGCGCCGGAGCCGAGTGCGATGCGCAGCGTGACGGCCGGATAGGTGTAGCCGTCGCCCTGCAGCATGATCTGGCTGCCGATGAGCGAGCAGATCACGCCCACGACGAAACCGGCGGCCACGACGCGGCGCGCAGCGCCCGGGCCGTAGATGCGGTTCATCACGTCATTGACGAGGAAGGCGAAGGGGTAGGTGAAGGCGCCCCAGGTCAGCCAGTCGCCGACGAGGAATTGCACCAGGATGTTCGAGGCCACGACGATGATGGCCATGGCAATGATGCCAGGAATATAGCGGGTCATGATGTTCAACCGTTTTTACATGGTAGCGGAGACATGGCCCGGAACCCTCCGGGCAAGGGCGCGCGATACGCGCTCGAACGCGTTGCGTCAATCCTTTTTGGCGGTGCGGCGCGTCTCAGGCAGGACGTATTCCACGATCTCGGTGCGCTGCAGGAACCGGAAATTGTCGTCGGAAATCATCGTCAGACGGATCGCGCCGCTGTCGTCGCGCCAGACCGCGAGGCCTTCGAGATTGTCGTGACGCCCGGCGCCGGTTTCCAGAAGAACCTCGCCGCCCGAGATCGAGTCGCCGTTGATGTCGAAGACCTGAACGCGCGTCCGAAAGCCCAGAAGCCCCCAGAAGTCGCGCTCCAGCAGGTAGAAGCGGCCATCGGGGCCGAAATCCGCGCCGACCGGCAGCCAGTTCTCGGAGCGCGGGATGGCGAAGGGTTGATCCCATTTCTCGTCGCGATAGCGCCAGACCGGGTAGGGCCTGTCTTTCGCGCCCGAGCGTTCGGGCATCGTGTAGAGCGTGCCCTGATCGTCGATCGCCAGCGCCTCTAGCGAGGAGTTGTTCTGCATCTTCGCAAAGGCATCCGGGCGTGGCAGCAACTCGGCCGGGCCGCCATCGGTCGGAAAATGCGACACCCGCGCCAGCCCCTCGAAGGAGATATAGACCGAACCGTCCGGCGCCAGCGCCAAGCCTTCGCTGTCACCCAGATGACGGGTCAGCGCCGCGCCTTTGGAGCTGTGAAGCCAGTTCGGCCCTTGTGTGACCCTCACGTCCTTGATCTGGCCGGCTGCGTTGCGATCGAGATGCCCGCGCCAGATGGTCGTGCGATCCGACTGGGTGACGAAATCGCCTCCGTCCGGCCCCAGCTCAAGCCCTGAAAACCCGCCGAAGACGAACACGCCCGGCATGGTCCAGTGAAAGCTTTGCAGGAATTGCGCGCGGGGATGCGGCCCGGCGGGCGCGAGCCCTCCGAGAATGGCCAGCCCCGCACCTGCAATCAGCGCGAGGTAAGAACGGCGCGGCATTGGTTGGGCAGGTCCGACATGACGTAGGTTTTGGCGTTTTTCTTCGGCGGCCCTTTCGGCTTGGGCTTGGCCGCGGTCTTCGGCGGGTTGAGGTAATCGGTCACCCACCAGTTCAGCGTGTCGTCACAGCCATCGCCTCCCTTCGAGAGCTGCGCCACGGTCGGTTTCTGCGTCTCGCAATAGCGCGCACCGGGCGGGCATTTCAGGCGGACGTGGAAATGCGTGTTGTGGCCATACATCGGACGGATCTTCTGCAGCCATGCGCGATCGTTGCGCGGCACCGTGTTGCACATCGCGATCTTCACGGCGGCGGCCACGAAGATACGGTCGACTCGCGGATCGGCAGCGGCGTGGCGCATCAGTGCGAGGTGCTGCGGCGTCCAGTTGGAATTGGTGTGGCGCTGATCGGCGGTGCGCACCGAGATCGAGGAGATTTTCTCCCGCTGGGCTCGGCTGAGATTCAGGTTCGTCGCGGGCAGCATCCAGATATCGGCGTCGAGCCCGATCTGGTGGCTCGCATGGCCGCCGGTCATCGGGCCGCCGCGCGGCTGGGAAATGTCGCCGATATAGAGACCGTTCCAGCCCGGCAGCGACGCGGCATAGCGCGACAGATCCTGCAGGTAGGTCAGCATCGCGGGCTGGCCCCAGTTGCGATTGCGCGACAGGCGCATCGCCTGCCAAGTCGGTCCGCTCTCGGGCATGCGCTGCAGGCCTGCGGCGCAGCCACGCGAGTAAAACCCGATGGCCGAAGGCGCCTGCGCCGAAGCGCTCGCCTTGGAGCCGAAAAGTTGGCGGGCGAGCGGTTCGGCGAATGTGGGCGCAGAAATAAGGCTGAAAGAAAGAGCGGCGACGAGAAATTTCGCGATCATGATGAGGGGGGTCCTTCGGGCGCAGGGTCTCCGTGACTTCTCACGAATCCTAGCAGGACCAGCCCCAAAAGCAAAAGAACGATGATCGGTGTGATGCCCGTCGACTGATTTCCGCTTATCTGCGTCGTGATCCCGATGGCGAGCGGCGCGATGAAGGCCGTGGCCTTGCCCGAAAGCGCGTAGAGGCCGAAATGCTCGGTGATCTTTTCCGGGTCGGCCTGACGCACCATCATCGTCCGCGAGGCCGATTGCAGCGCGCCGCCGCAGGCCCCGATCATCCCGCCCAGCACCATGAAGGCGATGTCGGGCAGTTTGCTGTCGGGGGTGACTGCCATCCCGAAGACGCTTTCGCGCGAGATCATCACGATGCCGATCACCACCAGCGTCAGCACGACCAGCGAGGTGATGATCACCGTGCGCGGCCCCCAGCGGTCATCGGCCTTGCCGCCGAGCCATGCGAAGGTCGCCCCGGTGATCGTGCCGAGGATGCCGAACAGACCGATCAGGGTGATCGACCAGTTCAACACGCCCGCCGCATAGAGCCCGCCGAAGGTGTAGATGCCGTTGAGCGCGTCGCGGTAGAACATCGAGCTGAGCAAGAACGAGGTCAGCGAGCGCCGGCGCGGCAGCGCCTTCAGCGTCGCGCGCAGTTCCGGCCAAGCGCCGCGCAGCGCCGTGCCGATGGGCAGCGCGTCGGGTTTGCGCGGCTCGCGGACCCAGAAGAAGAAGGGGATCATGAAGACCGCATACCAGATTGCGGTGAGCGGCCCGACCGCGCGGGTATCCTCTCGCGTGGCGACGTCGAGGCCGAAGAGCGGGTCGATCCCGAGCATGGTTTTCCCGGTCGTCGGGCTCGCCTGCAGTAGCAGAAGCATGATGAACAGCGTGATCATCCCGCCGATATAGCCGAACGCCCAGCCCGAGCCGGAGATGCGCCCGATCTCTTCGCGGGGCCCGAGGTCAGGCAGGATCGCATTGGTGAAGGTGGTCGCGAATTCCATGCCGATCATGCCGATGGCGAAGCTGATCATGATCGCCATCAGCTTGAAATCGCCCGGCACAGCATACCACAGCCCCCATGCGCCCAGCACATACATCACCGAGAACACCCAGATGAATGGCATCCGCCGTCCCGAGCGGTCCGCGACCGCGCCGAGGAAGGGCGAGCCGAGCGCGATCAGGATCCCGGCGATGCCGACGCCATAGCCCCAGACGGTTTGCGCCGCCGTGCCAGAGCCCATGAGGTCTTTTACGAAGGGAGCGAAGATGAAGGTGACCAGCAGCGTGTTATAGGGCTGGCTCGCCCAGTCGAAGAACCACCAGCCCCAGATGCGTTTCTTCGCCGTGATCATGTCGCCCTCTCCCCGCCGCGCCAGTAATTGCGGCGATCAAGCCCGAAAAGGGACGATCTGGCAAGGGTTTCGACTGGTTGGGCGGGCCGCGCAGGCGGCAGTGTTACATCTGCGGCGGCCAGGGGCGCTTGTGATCGGCTTCGGCCCAAGCGGTCACGAATTCGGGAAGTGGCGGCGAGGTCGCGTCCTGCCCCATCTCGGCCAGAACCTGCGCGGGCGGGATCATGCCTTTCTTGGAGGTCACGGCGCCGCGGATCAGCACATGCGAGGTGCACTCGCCGTCCTTCGTGAACATCGCATGTTCGAGCCAGATCCAGCGGTCGTCCCAGCCGAGGCAACGCGAGCGCATCTCGAATTTCTGGAACGCCTGCACCCGGCGGCGATACCGCGTGGTGTTCCCGGCGACCACGATGCCCCATTTGTTGCGCTTGAGCGCGTCCCAGAGCCCGGTGCGGATCGCGAGCGGAATCCGCCCCAGATCGAAAAGCGTCAGCGTGCGCCCGTTGTTGAGCTCCATCCACAGGTCGATGTCCCACGGCCAGCAGATATGCTGGCTGACATGGGTGCCCGTGATCGGCAACGCCGGGGCGTTGCGGAACTTCACGATCTCTTTGGCCATGCGGATAACGGGATACATGCGCCCAGAGGTGCTGCGCCGCAGCGGGGCGGTCAAGAGAGACGTTACGGAAAATGCGCGCCAGCCTGCGGTTGCAATGCCGCGGCGCCTCGCTTACCTGTCTTTGCGATCCAAAGCGGAGGTTTCGATGGTCACGCTCTTTCAGGCCCTGGTGCTGATCCTGAACGTCATCTGGTTCGTCATGATCGCCCATATCATCATGAGCTGGCTGATCAATTTTCAGGTGCTGAACCTGCGCCAACCCTTGGTGGCGCAAATCTGGTTCGGTCTGAATAACCTGCTGGAGCCGATCTACGGGCGCATCCGGCGCTTCCTGCCCGACACGGGCGGGCTCGATCTGGCGCCGCTGGTGGCCTTCATCATCCTGATCATCATCCGTCAGGCGCTGTTCAACAACGCGGCCTTCTTCTACGGCAACAGCTTCTGATGCCAGCGGCTGCGGCAGCCGAGGCACCCGCAGAGCTACTGGCGCGGGTCTGGGGGTTCGACGCCTTCCGGCCCGGTCAGGAAGAGATCGTGCGCGCGGTGATCGACGGCCGGAACGTGCTGGCGATCATGCCGACGGGCGGCGGGAAATCCCTGTGTTATCAATTGCCTGCTCTGGCGCGCGACGGCGTGACGGTGGTGATTTCGCCGCTGATCGCGCTGATGCGCGATCAGGTCCGCGCGCTGAAACAGGCCGGCGTCGAGGCGGGCGCGCTGACCTCGGGCAATACCGAGGAGGAGACCGAAGAGGTCTTCACCGCGATCGACGAAGGGCGGCTGAAGCTTCTCTACATGGCGCCGGAGCGTCTGGCCTCGGGTGGGACGCAGCATCTGCTGAAGCGGGCTGGCGTCAGCCTGATCGCGGTGGACGAGGCGCATTGCGTCAGCCAATGGGGCCATGATTTCCGGCCCGATTACCTGCGTATCGGTGAGCTGCGCCGCAGCCTCGGCGTGCCGCTCGCGGCCTTCACCGCGACCGCCGACGAAGAAACCCGGACCGAGATCGTTACGCGCCTGTTCGACGGGAAGCCCCCCGAGAGCTTCCTGCGTGGCTTCGATCGGCCGAATATTCACCTCGCCTTTTCCCCGAAAGATCAGCCGCGCCAACAGATTTTGCGTTTCGCCTCGGCGCGCAAAGGGCAGTCCGGGATCGTCTATTGCGGGACGCGGGCGAAGACCGAGAGTTTGGCCAAGGCGCTGAGCGAGGCCGGGCATCTCGCCTGTCACTATCACGGCGGGATGGAGGCCGATGACCGCCGCGCCGTGGAGACCCGCTTTCAGCAGGAAGACGGGCTGATCGTGGTCGCGACGGTCGCTTTCGGGATGGGCGTCGACAAGCCCGATATCCGCTGGGTCGCCCATGCCGATCTGCCCAAGAGCATCGAGGCTTACTATCAGGAAATCGGTCGCGCGGGTCGCGATGGCGCCGCCGCCGAGACGCTGACGCTTTACGGGCCCGACGACATCAAACTGCGCCGGTCCCAGATCGACGAGGGGCTCGCTCCGCCCGAGCGCAAGGAGGCCGATCACGGACGTCTCAATGCGCTGCTGGGTCTGGCCGAGGCGACCGAATGCCGCCGGGTGAAGCTGCTGCGCTATTTCGGCGAAGAGGCCGCGCCCTGCGGCCATTGCGACCTGTGCGATACGCCGCCCGAGCTGTTCGACGGGACCGAGGCCGTGCGCAAGGCGCTGTCGGCTGCGCTGCGCTCGGAAGAACGGTTCGGCGCGGGGCATCTGATCGAAATTCTGCTGGGCTCGCAGACCGACAAGATCAAGCAATGGGGCCATGACAAACTGCCGACTTACGGGGTCGGGCGCGATCTGAGCCGTCCGCAATGGCAGGCGGTGTTCCGGCAGATGATGGGGCATGACCTGATCCGCCCCGACGCGGCGCGGCACGGCGCGCTGGTGATGACCCAGACCGCCCATCCGATCCTGCGCGGCGAGCAGTCGATCACCCTGCGCCGCGATCTGGTGGCGAAGGCGAAGACCAAGCATGTTGTGCGGACGCTGGTGAGCGACGACGACGCGCCGCTTCTGTCGGCGCTGAAGGCGAAGCGGCGCGCGCTGGCCGAGGCGCAGGGCGTGCCGGCTTATGTCGTCTTCACCGACCGCACCCTGATCGAGATGGCCGAGAAACGCCCCGGAACGCTCGACGAGATGGCCGGGATCAGCGGTGTCGGTGCCAAGAAGCTGGAAAGCTATGGCACGGAGTTTCTGGAGGTGATCGCGGGCGCGGTCGAAGAGATGCACCCGCTGCGCCGCAAGCTGGCAGGTTCGACCGAGGGTGAGATATACGACCGTCTGGCCGATGCGCAGCGAAATCTCGAACGTGGCGCGGATGGTTATGATCGCCCGCTCTCCTGTTCGGCCTCGACGATCCGCAAGATCGCCGAGACGAAGCCGCGCTCGCGCGACGACCTCGCCCGGATTTCGAACCTGCCCGAGGCGAAGCTCGACCGATTTGCCGAGGCGTTTCTGGCGGTGTTGGCCGACTACCGCTAGGCGAGTTGGTCGATCGCGGGCGGGCGCGCATCTGCGGGGCGGTCCGACAGGATGCGTTCGGTAATCTCTCGTTTCTTCAAGGGCTTGGTCAGGTAGTGGTCGATCCCGGCGGCGAGAATGCCCTCGCTATCGCCCTCCATCGCATGGGCGGTCAGCGCGCAGATCGGGACATGCGCCGCGCCTTCCGACGCACGGATTTCCCGCGTGGCGTCCCGCCCGTCCATGCCGGGCATCGAGATGTCCATGAAGATTAGATCGGGCTGGAAACTGCGCCACAGCGCGACCGCCTCGTGGCCGTTATTGGCGAAGCGCAGATCGATATCGAGATCCTTCACCATCTTGGAAAAGACCAGCTGGTTGGTGCGGTTATCCTCGGCGGCGAGCACGCGCATCGCGCGCCGCTCGGTCAGCTCTGGTGGCGGGCCGGGGGGTGGCGGATCAGGCGTGGCACATGCCGCCCGCGACAGGTCCTGCAATGCGCGGAACAATTCCGAGCGCAGCACCGGTTTTTGCAGGCAGCCGGTGATACCCTCGGCCATCGCGGCCTTCGCAGCCTCGGGATCGGAGCTGAGCAGCAGGATCGGCACGTCGCCGCCATCCGCCCGAAGCCTCTGCGCCAGGGCAACCCCGTCGAGCGCGGGCATTTGGTGATCGGTCAGGATCACGTCGAAGGCGCTGCCATCCTCGATCACCTGCAACGCCTCCTCGCCGGAGCGGCAAAGCCTTACCTTGAGCCCGTAGGTCTGCAATTGCCGCTCCAGAATGACGCGATTGACCAGAAGATCGTCGACCACCAGCGCCGCGCGCAGCGTGATCGGCGGGGAGGGGGCGTCGATCGGCTCGACCGGTTCGGCGCGGGGCAGCCCCAGTTTGAGGCCGAAACACGAGCCTTCGCCAAGCGCGCTGTCCACCCAGACCTCGCCGCCCATCAGCTCCACCAGTTGGCGGGTTATCGCGAGGCCGAGGCCTGTGCCTTCGAATTTGCGATTGGTCTCGGCCTCGACCTGATTGAACTCGCCGAAGACGTGATCGAGCAGCTCGGGCGCGATGCCGATGCCGGTGTCTTCGACGGTGATATGCAGCTCGTAGTGACCAGCCTCGCGTTCGACCCCCACGACGCGGGCGAGGACGTGACCGGCGTCGGTGAATTTCACCGCATTGCCCAGAAGGTTCGTCAGAATCTGCCGCATCCGCCCGGGATCGGCCTCGAACCGGGTGGGCAGGAACAGGTCGTAATCCACCAGCAGCTTAACCTCGCGGTCCTTGGCGGAGGGCTGCAACAGCACCATGACCTCGTGCAGGCACCGCTCCAGATCGAAGGGCTCGGGGTAGAGCCGCATCCGCTCCGCCTCGATCTTCGAGTAATCCAGAACGTCGTTGATGATGGTCAGAAGCGCCTCGCCCGACGACCGGATGGTCTCGGCGAACAGGCGCTGTTCCTCGGTCAGATCGGTCTCGGCCAGCAGGTCCGCCATGCCGACGACGCCGTTCATCGGGGTGCGGATTTCGTGGCTCATATTGGCGAGGAAGGCGGATTTCGCGCGGTTCGCCGCCTCCGCCCGGTCGCGGGCCTCGCGCAGTTCGACCTCGCGCGCGACGGCGCCGGTGATGTCCTGCGCGAAGGTGACGAGATCGCCCTGCGCGCCCCATGTGTCGTTGAGCCGAAACCAGCGGCCATCCTGCGTGCGCAGCTCCATCGGGGGGATGTCGGTGCGGCGGATGCGTTCGCACATCTCGAAATGCCAATCGAGCGGATCGCGCCCCTGCAGGTCGAAGAAGCCGCTCTCTGCCGCGATGCGCGTCACCTCGTCATAGGAGACGCCGGGGCCGATCGCGATTTCCCCTTCGAAGAAGGCCAGAAACAGTTGGTTGGCAGCGACGAGGCGCAGGTCGCTGTCGAATACTGCGAAACCGTCCGATATCGAATTGACCGCATGCCAGAGCCGTGCCTGCGCGATCTGGGCGAGCGAATTGGCCCGCTCGAGATCGTCGCGCACGCGGCTGTTCTCGCCCAGCAGGGTTTCGCGTTCGCTGAGCGCACGGGCGAGGCCCTCGCGCTGCTCCACCACCTGATCGGAGAGCATGCGCGCGTGCTGGGCCAGCTTCTGGTTGGCGGCGAACAGCTCCTGGCGCTTCTGCTCCAACAGCTTTTCCGCCGCGAGTCGTCCGCGGCGTTCCTGTGCCAGTTTCTCTGCGATCGCCTTGTGCATGGACGCGGCAAAGCCCCTCGTGTGGTCCGGGAGGCAGAGTTGCAGTGCTGCGTGAAAGGCGGGTTAACCGCGATGATGGGCGGGCGGGAAAATCCTTAAATTGCTATGGATTGCCCGCCCGCTTGACCCTCAAAGATCGGGTCTTAGAGACGCTCGATCGACAGCGCGATGCCTTGGCCGCCGCCGATGCACATGGTGACGAGGCCGTGCTTGCCGCCGGTGCGCTCCAGCGCGTGCAACGCCTTCACGATCAGGATCGCGCCGGTGGCGCCGACCGGGTGACCCAGCGCGATCGCACCGCCATCGGGGTTCACCTTCGACGCATCCAGATCCAGCTCGCGCGAGACGGCCAGCGCCTGCGAGGCGAAGGCTTCGTTGCTCTCGATCCAGTCGAAATCGGAGGCCTGCATGCCGGTCTTTTCCAGCAGCGCGCGCACGGCGGGGATCGGGCCGAGGCCCATCACCTCGGGGCGCACGCCCGCGATGGCGTAGCCGGTGATCTTGGCGCGCGGGCTCAGGCCCGCCTCTTTCGCAGCCTCTTCGCGGGCCAGAACCAGCGCCGCCGCACCGTCATTGATGCCCGAGGCGTTGCCCGCCGTGACCGAGCCGTCCTTCTGGAAGACCGGCTTGAGCGAGCCGAGCTTTTCGAGGCTCGTCTGTTTCGGATGCTCGTCGGTGTCGAAGACGGTCGTGCCCTTGCGCGTGGTGATCTCGACGGGGGCGATCTCTTCCTTGAAGTGACCCTCGGAGATCGCTTTCGCCGCGCGCTCCTGGCTTTCCATCGCGAAGGCGTCCTGCTCTTCGCGCGAGATCGAACACTCGGCGGCCACGTTCTCGGCGGTCACGCCCATATGGCCGGTGCCGAAGGGGCACGACAGCGCGCCGGTCATCATGTCGAGCATCTTCGCGTCGCCCATCTTCTGGCCGAAGCGGGCGGCGGGCAGGATATAGGGCGATTTGCTCATCACCTCGGCGCCGCCGGCCAGCGCGAAATCGGCATCGCCCATCATCAGCATCTGCGCCGCCGAGACGACCGCCTGAACGCCGGAGCCGCAAAGGCGGTTCACGTTCATCGCGGGCGTGCCGACCGGGACGCCTGCATTCACCGCCGCCACGCGGCTGAGATACATGTCGCGCGGTTCGGTGTTGATGATATGGCCGAAGACCACCTGACCGATCTTGTCCGCCGACACGCCCGCCCGCGAGATAGCCTCTTTCGAGACATGGGTGGCGAGGTCGATCGGCGCGAAGCCGGACAGCGTGCCGCCGAACGTGCCGATAGGCGTGCGGGTGCCGGAGAGAATGACGATACCGGTCATGGGTAGCCTCCAATGTTTGGGTCGGCGAGAGGGTAGCGAATGGGCTGAACCCGCGCCAGCAGGGCCAGGCGCTTATGACGAGACGTCACTTGGCCGGGCGGTGGGTTGAAACTCTCGGCCAAGGGGACACATTCTAGAAAACGAATATGACTAGGAGGCCGACATGACTGCCAACCCGATCGTCAAAGGGTTCTGGGATAAACCCACCGGAAGCTGGCAATACGTCTTTCACGACCCCGATACGATGAAGGGGGCCGTGGTCGATCCGGTCTGGGATTACGACCATCAGGCGGGTGCCACGACACTGGGCAACGCCGAGAAAATCCTCGATTACGTGAAGGCCGAGGGGATCGACGTGGAGTGGGTGCTCGATACGCATCCCCATGCCGACCACCTTTCTTCCGCCGTCTGGCTGGCCGAGAAACTGGGTGCGAAGCGCGGCATCGGCGAGCGCGTGCGCAAGGTGCAAAGCCTCTGGGCCGAGATCTACAACACGCCCGATCTGCCGCAGGACGGGCGGCAATGGGACCACCTCTTCACCGAGGGCGAGACGTTCAAGATCGGCAATCTCGATGTGAAGGTGATGCTCTCGACCGGGCACACGCTGGCCTCGATCACCTATGTCGTGGGCGATGCGGCCTTCGTGCATGATACGCTGATGCAGCCCGAAAGCGGCACGAGCCGGGCGGATTTCCCGGGCGGCTCTGCGGCCGAGCTGTGGGATTCGATCCGGGCGATCCTCGATCTGCCCGCCGAGACGCGGCTGTTCATCGGGCACGACTATCCCGGCGAGGGCAAGGAGCCGCAGACCGGCGCGACCGTCGCCGATCACCGCAAGCACAACAAGCACGTCAAGGACGGCATCACCCGCGAGGAGTACATCAATACCCGCGAAGCGCGTGATGCGACCCTGCCGCTGCCGAAGCTGATGCTGGCCGCGCTGCAGGTGAATATCCGCGGTGGGCGCAAGCCGGAGGCCGAGACGGACGGGCGGTCCTACCTGAAAATCCCGCTCGACTATTTCGAGCCGCGGTAACGCTCAGCCGCGCGGCAGTTCGGCCCGGCCCTCGGGCGTCAGAAGCCACGCGTCGCGGCCTTCGATGACTGCGGTCGAGAGCGGGTGGCCATAGCCCGCGCCGGAATCGAGATTGAGGCGGTTACCGTAATGGGTGGCCGCCTTGATATTTGTATGGCCATGCACGATCAGCGCCCCGTGGTCGCGCGGATCGGTCAGGAAGGGTTTGCGGATCCACAGCAGGTCATCCTCCACCTGATCCTCCATCGCCACGCCGGGGCGAATACCTGCATGAACGAAGATCGCCTCGCCGCGGGGGAAATAGGCGGGCTGTCCCGCGAGCCAGTCGCGATGGGCCTGCGGGATGGCGGATAGTTCCTTTGCGACCTCGTCGAGGGGCCGGGAGAAAGCGTTCGGGATGCCGTAGCTTTCCAGTGTCGCCTCGCCGCCGACGCGCGGATTGAGATAGGAGACTTCCGCGCTCAGGATCGGGTCTTCGGTATAGGGATCGTCGAGGAAGCCGAGGAACATCCGGTCGTGATTGCCGCGCAGCACGATCCAGTTCTCGCCGCGTTGCTGACCTTTCATCAAGTAATCGATCACCCCGGCAGAATCCGGTCCGCGATCGACCAGATCGCCGACATGCACGATCGGGGCCTCGGTCTCGCCGCATGCCGCGCGATCCGCCGCGATCAGCTCATGCGCGCGCTCGAGCTTGTCGAGATGTCCGTGAATGTCGCCGATCGCATAGGTGCGCATGCCTGTCCCTTCCAATGAAAAGGCCCCCCGCGCGCGGCGGAGGGCCCGGATTCAACCGTTCAGCTAGATCAGCCGAGGACGAATTCCAGCGGTTTGACCTGCTTGAAGCCGCCCGAGGTTTTCAGCGCGTCGACCACGTCCTGGCCGACCGCCTCGTCGACATAGGCAATCGCGATCGCCTCGCCGCCCTGCTTGGAGCGACCCAGGGTGAAGTTCGCGAGGTTCACGCCCTTCTCGCCGAGGATCGTGCCGAGTTTACCGATGATGCCGGGCACGTCGTCATTGGTGGTGTAGAGCATGTGCTCGCCCACTTCGGCGTCGATGTTGATGCCCTTGATCTGGATGAAGCGCGGCTTGCCATCCGAGAACACGGTGCCCGCGATCGAGCGTTCCTTGCTTTCCGAGACGACGGTGACCTTGATGTAGCCCTCGAAGATACCGGTCTGGTCCTGCGAGGTGGTCGAGATCTGGATGCCACGCTCTTTCGCGATGACCGGGGCGGAGACCATGTTCACGTCCGGCTGGCTGGCTTTCAGGATGCCCGAAACCACGGCGGCGTCGAGCGCCTTGAGGTTCATCTCGGACGCCACACCGTCGAAGGTGATGTTGATCGCCTTGATCGCATCCTCGGTCATCTGACCGATGAAGCCGCCGAGGTGCTGCGCGAGTTTCACCCACGGGCCCATGACTTTCGCCTCTTCGGCGGTCATCGAGGGCATGTTGAGCGCATTCTCGACCGCACCGTCCAGCAGGTAGTTCGACATCTGCTCTGCGACTTGCAGGGCGACGTTTTCCTGCGCTTCGGTGGTCGAGGCGCCGAGGTGCGGCGTGCAGACCACGTTCGGCAGGCCGAACAGGACGTTGTCGGTCGCCGGTTCCTCGGCGAAGACGTCGAAGGCCGCGCCCGCGACATGCCCCGACTTGATGAGATCGGCCAGCGCCTGCTCGTCCACCAGACCGCCACGCGCACAGTTGATGATGCGCACACCGGGCTTGGTTTTCTGCAGGTTCTCTTTCGAGAGGATGTTGCGGGTCGAATCCGTCAGCGGCACGTGCAGCGTGATGAAATCGGCGCGACGCAGCAGCTCGTCCAGTTCGACCTTCTCGACGCCCATGTTGGCCGCCTTCTCTTCGCTCAGGAAGGGGTCATAGGCCACGACCTTCATCTTCAGGCCGCGCGCACGGTCGCAGACGATGCCACCGATATTGCCCGCGCCGATCACGCCGAGGGTCTTGGCGGTCAGTTCGACCCCCATGAATTTCGACTTCTCCCATTTGCCGGCCTGCGTCGAGGCATCGGCTTCGGGGATCTGACGCGCCACTGCGAACATCATCGCGATGGCGTGCTCGGCGGTGGTGATCATGTTGCCGAAGGGCGTGTTCATCACGATCACGCCTTTCTTGCTCGAGGCTTCCTTGTCGACATTGTCGGTGCCGATACCGGCGCGGCCGACGACTTTCAGGTTGGTCGCGCTTTCGAGCAGTTTCGCCGTGACCTTGGTTGCCGAGCGGATGGCGAGACCGTCATACTTGCCGATCACCTCGGCGAGCTTTTCCTTGTCCTTGCCGAGCGAGGGTTCGAAATCGACCTCGATGCCACGGTCGCGGAAGATCTGGACGGCGGTTTCCGAGAGCTTGTCGGAGACGAGAACCTTGGGGGCCATTTTCTGGGCTCCTTGAATTTTCAGAATATCGGGAAAGGACGGGCCCGGAGGCCCGCCAATCTGTCACGGATCACGCTTGCGCGGCGATCTCGGCCTCGAAGGCGTATTCGACCCAAGGCATCAGGGCCTCGACATCCGCCGTTTCGACGGTGGAGCCACACCAGATGCGCAGGCCAGCCGGGGCGTCGCGATAGGCGCCGAGATCAAGGCCCACGCCTTCGTTCTCGAGCCGCTTGGCGACGGCCTTGGCGAAGGCTGCGCCGTCCTTGATGCGATCGTCGGTGAACTTCACGCAGACCGAGGTGGTCGACGCGGTCGCCGGGTCGTTGGCGAGGTTCGCGATCCACGGCTTCGAGGCGCAGAAGTCCCACACGACTTTCGCGTTGGCATCGGCGCGGTCGATCAGGCCTTTCAGCCCGCCCACCGATTTGGCCCAGTTCAGCGACACGAGGTAATCTTCGACGCAGAGCATCGAGGGGGTGTTGATCGTCTCACCCTTGAAGATACCCTCATTCAGCTTGCCGCCCTTGGTCATGCGGAAGATCTTCGGCAGCGGCCAAGCGGGGGAGTAGTTTTCCAGACGCTCGACAGCGCGGGGCGACAGGATCAGCACGCCGTGACCGCCTTCGCCGCCCAGCACTTTCTGCCAGGAGAAGGTGGTGACATCGAGCTTGTCCCAGGGCAGGTCCATCGCGAAAGCGGCCGAGGTGGCGTCGCAGATGGTCAGGCCTTCACGGTCCGCCGGGATCGCATCGCCATTGGGGACGCGCACGCCCGAGGTGGTGCCGTTCCACGTGAAAACCACGTCGGTGTTGAAGTCGATGGTGGAGAAATCGACGATATCGCCATAGTCGGCGGTCTTCGTCTCGGCCTCGATCTTGAGCTGCTTGACCACGTCGGTCACCCAGCCCGCGCCAAAGCTTTCCCAAGCGACCATCGTCGCCTTGCGCTCGCCCAACAGCGACCACATCGCCATTTCGACGGCGCCGGTGTCGGAGGCGGGCACGATCCCGATGCGGTAATCGGCGGGCACGCCCAGAATTTCGCGGGTGGTGTCGATCGCCTCTTTCAGCTTCGCCTTGCCGATAGCGGCACGGTGCGAACGGCCCAGCGGCGCGTCATTGAGCATGTCGAGGGAGAAACCGGGGATCTTCGTGCAGGGGCCCGAAGAAAAACGCGCGTTTGCCGGCCGCGTAGCCGGAGCTTGAATAGCCATTGCTGGTATCCTTCCAGATATATGCCCTTCGTTGGGGAAGGGTGTCCCGCCGCCGCAGATACGCTTGCGCCCGCTCTGGCGCAAGGAGAATTTTTGGTCTAATGCGCCGCATCAGGTCACGGATACGACATTTGAACCGACATTCCCCAAGGAGCGCGCATGTTTACCGCCACGCTGATCGCTGACCCGAAAGAGGCCAATCTGGATCAAGGCACGCTGGATGCGCTTTGCGGTGCATGGGGCGGTGGCGCGGCGCGCTGGCTCAACCCGAATGTCGCGGCGGAGTTCATGGTGGACCGCGTGCCGTCGAATCGTTGGGAGGCCTGGGAGGGCCTGCAGGGGCTGGGCGTCGATCTGGTCGTGCAGCCCACCGAGGGGCGGCGCAAGCAGATGCTGCTGGCCGATATGGACTCGACGATGATCCGGCAGGAATGCATCGACGAGCTGGCCGATGTGGCGGGCGTCGGCGAGCGGGTGAAAGAGATCACCGCGCGGGCGATGAATGGCGAGCTGGACTTCGAAGGCGCGCTGACCGAGCGGGTGGGGCTGCTGAAAGGTCTGCCCGAGAGCGTGATTTCCGAGGTGATCGAGAAGCGCATCAGCTTCATGCCGGGCGGGCATGATCTGGTGGCGACGATGAAGGCCAACGGCGCCTATTGCGCGCTGGTCTCGGGCGGGTTCACCGCGTTCACCGGCTTTGTGGCGGAGACGCTTGGGTTCGACGAGAACCGCGCGAACCTGCTGCTGGTCGAGGATGGCAAGCTGACGGGCGTGCCGTCGCAGCCGATCCTTGGACGTGAAGCCAAAGTTCAGGCTTTGCTGGAAATTTCGGAAAAGCTGAAACTGGATCACGCGCAGGTCATGGCCGTGGGCGATGGGGCGAACGATCTGGGGATGCTGAAGCTCGCCGGTGCGGGCGTGGCGCTGCATGCCAAACCCTCGGTCGCCGCGGAATGCGACATCCGGATCAACTTCGGCGATCTGAGCGCGCTGCTCTACATTCAGGGCTATGCGGTGGAGGATTTCGCCTGACCACCCTGCCAGACTTCCGTCAGGCGCCAGTCGTCATCGAAATGCACCAGATCCCCGGCGAAGCCCGGCGCGATCCGGCCCACCGGCGCGCCGATTGCCTCTGCCGGGATGCGGCTTGCCATCGCGAGCGCCTGTTCCGGTGACACACCCACCGTCTCGATCATGAAACGCACCGCCTGCGGCAGCGACAGATCGGCCCCGGCAAGCGTGCCATCCTCCAGCCGCAGCGCCCCGTCGCGGCGCAGGATGCCGCGACCGGCGAGATCGAATTCCATCAGATCGGACCCGGCGCAGGCCATCGCGTCGGAGACGAGGAAAACATCGCCCTGCCGCTTCGCCGCCAGCGCCAGCCGGATCGTCTCGGGATGCACATGGATGCCGTCTGCGATCAGCCCCGCGGAGACCGGCTGCGACAGCGCCGCGCCGACGAGGCCCGGCTCGCGACTGCCAAGCTGGCTCATCGCGTTGAAGAGATGCGTGACCATCCGCGCGCCCGCCGCGATCGCCTCCTGAGCCTCCGAGAAGCTGCAATCGGAATGGCCGAGGCTGACGACAATCCCGGCCTCGGACAGCCGCGCGATCTGCTCGGGCGTCGCATTGGCGGGCGAGAGCGTCACGATCAGCGCGGGCAGCCCGGTTTTTGCCTCCAGCAGCGTCTCGATGTCTTCCTCGTCCAGCGGGCGGATGCAGCCGGGCGGATGGCAGCCGGGGCGTTTGGGGTCGAGATGTGGGCCTTCCAGATGCAGCCCGCCGAATCCCGCAACGCGGGTCACGGCGGCGATGCCAGCGGCCAGCACCGTCTGAGTCGCGGCGCGGGTGTCGGTGATCAGCGTCGGCAGGATCGTGGTCGCGCCGAGAGCGGTATGCGCGGCGCAGATGGTGGAGAGCGTCTCGAGCGTCGCGTGCCCGTCGAGCATCACGCCGCCCCCGCCATTCACCTGCAGATCGACGAGGCCGGGCGCGAGCGTGCCCCCCGGAAACTCGACCACCTCGCCCTCGGGCATCTCCGCGATCGGGCACAGCGCCGAAATTCGACCCTGTTCCAGCACAATCGCATGGTTTTCATGGAAGGCGGTGCCGTCGAAAACGCGCGCACCCGTCAGGATCAGCTTGTCCAAAACGCATCCTCCATCGCCAATGCCAAAGCGCCGTCCAGCGCGTTGCCTTTCGCAGCCCGTTGCGGCCAGTCCCCCAGCGCAAGACCCTCTCCAAGCCCGCCGAGCCACGTCACGGGCAACGGCTCCTCGGGTTGCAGCAGCGCAATCGCCGCGCGGATCTCGGCCTGCGCCGCATCGCGCACGGCCACGGCGGCGGGGTCGGTCGATTGCAGGATGCGCGGCGCAAACCGCGCCCAATCGGCGGGGGTCGCGTCGAGGCTGAAAGCGATCAGCCCGTTGCGCCCATCCATATCTTCGAGCAGCTCGCGCAGGAGCGGCGTCACCGCACAGAACCCGTCGAGCGCACGTCCGGCCCGCATCCCGAGCGCCCGGCCGATCCACGCGCCCGAGCCCTCATCGCCCAGCCGCAAGCCCCAACCGCCGATCGCGTGCTGCTGCCCGTCCAGCTGCCGCGCGAAAAACGAGCCGGTGCCGATGGCCGCGACGATCCCATCCTCGGGCCCCAGAGCACCCCGCACCGAGGTCGTCACGTCCTGCACGACGCGGGCGGGAAAAGGCAGCTCGTCCGCCAAGGCCTCTGCAGCCGGGGCATGGTTCGCCCCTGCCAGCCCGAGCACCGCGCGAATCTCGCGTGCGTCGATAGTTCCCATCGCGGTTTCGATGGCGGTGAAGATGTGATGGCGCGCCTCGTCATAGTCCGAGGCGATGTTCGCAGGGCCGGATTCGCCACGCCCGATGACATGGCCAGAACCGTCGGCAAATACCGCCCGGCACCCGCTGCCTCCGCCATCGACTGCAATGAAATGCATCCCCGCCTCCGTTTTGTGCGTAACAGTGCCAAATAGCGGCTCCGAGAGAAAGCGCGTAACGAAATCGGCGCGCGAAACGACTTGGGGAAAGATCGCATCGCCTCTATCACTGGGGCGTGACCCACGGGAGGACCATGCGCAAACCTCTGATATTCCTTGGCCTGATCGCTCTGGCGGTGATCGCGGCCTTTCTGGTGGCCGATCCCGACCCCGAGCGGCTGCGCGCGCTGCGCGACAGCCTCGCCGCGTGGCGCGAGGCGCATCCGCTGGCGCTGCCCATCGGGTTCTTCGTCACTTACGTCGTGGTGACGGCGCTGTCGCTGCCCTTCGCGGTCTGGTTGACGCTGCTGGGTGCGGCGCTTTTGGGGTTCTGGCAGGGGTTGGTGCTGATCTCTTTCGCGTCTTCGATCGGGGCGCTGCTGGCCTTTCTGGTCGCGCGCTATCTGATGCGCGACTGGGTGCGCGGACGGCTTGGCCCGAGGTTGGCGAAGATCGAGAAGGGTGCGGCGCGCGACGGGGAATTCTACCTGTTCTCGCTGCGCCTGATCCCGGTCGTGCCGTTCTTCGTCATTAACCTCGCCTTCGGGCTGACCCGGATGAAGGGGTGGAAATTCTATGCGGTGTCGCAGCTCGGCATGCTGCCCGGCACCGCGGTATATGTCGCGGCGGGCGCGCAACTGGGTGACCTGAACAGCCTGTCGGGGATCGTCTCGCCGGGGCTGCTGGGTGCCTTCGCGGCGCTGGCGGTGTTTCCCTGGGTGGCGCGCGCGGCGCTGCGGGTATGGGCACGCAAGCGGGCCTATCGCGGGTATGAGCGCCCGGCGAAGTTCGACCGCAACCTGATCGTGATCGGCGCGGGGGCTGCGGGGCTGGTGGCCTCTTACGTCGCGGCGCAGGTGAAGGCGAAGGTGACGCTCGTGCAGGAAGGCTCGATGGGCGGCGATTGCCTGAATTTCGGCTGCGTGCCGTCGAAGGCGCTGATCGCCTCGGCACGGGCTGCGGGCGTGGCGCGCGGCTCCGAGGCGCTGGGCGTGCGCGCGGATGTCTCGGTCGATTGGCCGGTGGTGACGCATCGGATTTCCGAGGTGATCGCGCAGATCGAGCCTAATGATTCCGTGGAGCGCTATGAGGGCTTGGGCGTCGAGGTGATCGAAGGTCATGCGCGGCTGGATGACCCGTGGACGGTGCGTGTCGGCGATGAGCGCCTGACCGCGCGCGGGGTGGTGCTCGCGACCGGCGCGGCCCCGGTGATCCCGCCGATCGAGGGGATCGGATCGGTCGAGCCGCTGACCTCGGACACGCTGTGGGAGACGCTCGCCGCGATGCCTGCGCCGCCCGAGAGAATGGTGATCCTCGGCGGCGGGCCGATCGGCTGCGAGATCGCGCAGGCGCTGGCGCGGCTGGGCGCGGGCGTCACCGTGGTCGAGGCGGCGGAGCGGCTGTTGATCCGTGAGGATGTCGAAGCCTCGGACGCCATCGCGGCAGCCTTGCGCGCCGATGGGGTCGACCTGAAGCTGGGCGCGAAGGCGATCCGTTTCGGGCACGATGACAGCAAATGGCTGGAGCTGGAGGACGGCTCGAAGATCGCGTTCGACACGCTGCTGGTCGCGGTCGGGCGCAAGGCGCGGCTCGAAGGCTTCGGGCTGGAGGAGCTGGGCATTCCGGCGAACAAGGTGATCGAGACGAACGACTACCTCGAAACCCTCATGCCCAATATCTACGCCGCGGGCGATGCGGCGGGGCCATTGCAGCTGACCAATGCCGCAGGTCATCAGGGCTGGATCGCGGCGGCCAATGCGCTGGCCTCCCCCTTCTGGCGCTTCAAGGCCCATGCCGCGCCGATCCCGCATGCGGTCTTCACCTCGCCCGAACTGGCACGGGTGGGAATGACGGCGGCGGAAGCCGAGGCCGAGGGCGTGCATCACGAGGTCACGACCTATCCGCTGGGCGATCTGGACCGGGCGCTCGCCGAAGGGGCGGGGCAGGGCTTCGTGCGGATCGTCACCGCGGAGGGCTCCGACAAGATCCTCGGCGCGACAGTTTGCGGGGCGCACGCGGCCGAGGTGCTGGCGGAATTCGCGCTGGCGATGCGGCACGGGCTGGGCTTGGGCAAGATCCTCTCGACGCCGCATATCTATCCGAGCTGGTCCGAGGCCGCGAAGAACGCCGCCGGGCGTTGGCGGCAGGCTCATGTGAACCCGCGCACGCTGCGGACCGCCGAGCGCTTCATGGCGTGGAGGCGCGGATGATCGACGCTGCTCTCCTGCCGCTGCAACGTGCCATGATGCAGCCCCCCGCCGAGGCGCTGGCCGCGCGCGGTATCCGCGCCGATCAGGTGACGGTGGCGGGCTTCGCGCTGGGCCTTCTGGCGATCCCGGCGCTGGCGTTTCACGCCTATTGGCTGGCGCTGGCGCTGATCCTTATCAACCGGATCGCGGACGGGCTCGACGGGGCCATCGCGCGGATCAAGGGGCCGACAGATCGCGGGGCGTTCCTCGATATCGCGCTGGATTTCCTGTTCTACGCGCTGATCCCGGTGGGCTTCGCGCTGGCCGATCCTGCGCGCAACGCGCTGGCCGCGACCATCCTGATCGCGGCCTTCGTCGGCACCGGGTCGAGCTTTCTCGCCTTCGCCTCCATCGCCGCCAAGCGCGGGATGAGCACCGATGCCTATCCGACCAAGGGCATCTACTACCTCGGCGGGCTCACTGAGGGGGCCGAGACGATCCTGTTCTTCTCGGCGATCTGCCTGTTTCCGCAGGCCTTCCCGATCCTCGCGGGCCTCTTCGCCGTCGCCTGTTTCGTGACCACCGTGACCCGCTGGCTGATGGGCTGGCGGGCGTTTTCCTGAACGGAGAGAGTATGAGAAACCTCCTTGCCGCCCCGGTTCTTGCCGCGAGTTTCGCGCTGCCGCTCGCATCCCCCGCCTTTGCCGATTGGGCACAGACCGAGGCCGAGGCGAAGGGTCAGACGGTCTATTTCAACGCCTGGGGCGGCGATCCGCGCACCAATGCCTTCATCGAATGGGTGTCCGACCAGATGCAGGAGAAATACGGCGTCACGGTCGAACAAGTGAAGCTGTCCGACACCGCGGAGGCTGTCTCGCGCGTTCAGGCCGAGAAGGCGGCGGGTAAGAATGACGGCGGCGCGGTTGACCTTATCTGGATCAACGGGCCGAATTTTCTGGCGATGAAAGAGGCGGGCTTGCTGCATGGGCCGTTCGTTTCCGATCTGCCCAATGCGAAATATCTCGACCTGTCCGAAGGCTCGGCGGCGACGACCGATTTCACCGTCCCGACGGAAGGGTACGAGAGCCCGTGGCGGCTCGCGAAATTCGCCTTCGCCTATGATGCGGAGCGAGTGAGCGATCCGCCGAAGGATATGGCGGGGCTGCTGGACTGGGCAAAGGCGCATCCGGGCCGCTTCACCCATCCCAACCCTTCGAATTTCATGGGGGCGAGCTTCCTCAAGCAGGCGCTGGTCGAGCTGGCGCCCGATCCGGCGGCGCTGTCGCAGCCCGTGACGGACGAGGCCTATGCCAAGGAAACCGCGCCGCTCTGGGCGTGGTATGATGCGCTGCGCCCGCTGATGTGGCGTGAAGGCAAATCCTTCCCCGAGAATGAGAGCGCGCAGGCGCAACTGCTGGCCGATGGCGAGGTCGATTTCGCGATGTTCTTCGATCCGGCCGCGCCCGCCGCGATGATCGAGCAGGGTGTGCTGCCGCCCTCGGTCCGCGTCTGGGTGCCCGAAGGGGGCACGATCGGGAATATCTCCTACGTTGCGATTCCCTATAATGCCGCGCATCAGGCGGGGGCGGAGCTGGTCGCGAATTTCCTGCTCGATCCGGCCACGCAGGCGCATATGCAGGATATCCGTGTGCTCGGCAGTTTCTCGGTGCTCGATCCGGCGAAGCTGGATGCCGATGCGAAACAGGCTTTCGCGGACCTGCCCACCGCGCCCGCGCTGCCGACGCTGGACGATCTCGGGCCGACGCTCCCCGAGCCGCATCCGAGCTGGATGACCAAGCTCACCGAGGACTGGGCGCAGCGCTACACGAAGTGAGGGTTTGATGCGGCTCGCCGGGGCGATCCTGACGCTGGTGATCGGCGCGCCGGTACTGCTCGGTGCGGCGCTGACGCTGGCGACCGGATTCGGCTGGCAGCCGGGGCTGGGGCGCGTCGCGCTGGGCTGGGAGGGCTTCACTGAGGCGCTGGCCGCACCGGGTATCCTCACCTCGCTGCGGCTGACGCTGGTGACGGGGATCGGCGCGGCGCTGCTGTCTCTCGCGGCCTCGATCCCGCTGGCGCGCTGGCTGGTGACGCGGCAATCGGCGTCGCGCTGGCTGACGCCGCTGCTGGCAGTGCCCCATGCGGCGCTGGCGATCGGGCTGGCCTTTCTGATCGCACCCTCGGGCTGGGCGGCGCGGCTGGTTTCGCCCTGGGCGACCGGCTGGGATCTGCCGCCGCAGATCGTGACGCTGGGCGATCCGTGGGGGCTGTCGCTGATCCTCGGGCTGATGCTGAAAGAGGTGCCGTTCCTGACCTTGATGACGCTGGTGGCCGCGGCGCAGCGCCCGGTTGCCGAGCAGATGGCGGCGGGGCGCGCGCTTGGCTATGCGCCGGGCCGCGTCTGGGCGCGGATCGTCTGGCCGCAGCTGTACCCGGCGCTGCGGTTGCCGGTGCTGATCGTGCTAGCCTTCTCGCTGTCGGTTGTCGACATGGCGCTGATCCTCGGGCCGTCGAACCCGCCGACGCTGGCGGTGCGCATTCTGCGGCTCTACGGCGCGCCGGATCCCGCGCAGGCGGTGCCCGCCTCGGCGCTGGCGGTGATCTTGCTGGCCGTGATGGGGGCGAGTGCGGCGCTGTGGATTGGGGGCGAGCGCGCGGTGGCACGGCTCGGCAAGGCGCTGATCCGCACCGGGCATCGCGGCGCATCACGGAGAAACTGGAACGGCGCTGGCCTGATCGGGGCGGGCGGTGCCTTCGCGCTCGGATCGCTCGGCGCGCTGATCCTCTGGAGCCTCGCGAGCTTCTGGCGCTTTCCCGACGCGCTGCCCGCTGATCTGACCTTCAAACGCTGGGCGAGCGCCGACTGGGCGGGGCCCGTGCTGACCAGCCTGACGCTTGCGCTTGTCTCGACCTCGCTGGCGCTGATCCTCGCGATGCTCTGGCTGGAAAGCGAGGACCGCTCCGGCAAACGCCTGCCGCTGGGCGCGCTGATCGTCCTGCCGCTCTTGTTGCCGCAGATCGGGTTTCTGCAGGGGCTGACCACCGGGTTTCTCTGGCTTGGCCTGCCGCCGGGAGTGGTTGCCGTCACTTGGGCCGAGCTGCTCTTCGTCTTTCCCTACGTGATGATCGCACTCGCCGGGCCATGGCGCGCGCTCGACCGGGTGCATCTCGCCAGTGCGGCGAGCCTCGGGGCTGGGCCGACGCGGCGCCTGCTGCGGATCAAGCTGCCGATGCTGCTGGGGCCGATCTGCGCGGCGGCGGCGATCGGGGTCGCGGTGTCGGTCGCGCAATATCTCGCCGTTCTGCTGCCCGGGGCGGGGCGCGTGCAGGCGCTCGCGACCGAAGCCGTGGCGCTGGCGTCCGGGGCGGATCGAAGGCTGGCCGCGATCCTTGCGATTATGCAGGCGGCGCTGCCATGGGTGGGTTTCGCGTTGGCGCTCGCCGTGCCGGCATGGTGGCATCGCAACCGGCGCGGCTTGCGCGGAGGAGTGGCATGAGTCTGGAACTGATCGATCTGAGCCTGACTGCGCCCGGCGCCTCCGCCCCGCTATTCGCGCCGCTGTCGCTGATCGTGGCGCCCGGAGAGACCGTCTGCCTGATGGGGCCGTCCGGGATCGGCAAGTCGAGCCTGCTCGCCCATATCGGGGGCCATCTGCCGCGTGGGTTCACGGCTTCGGGCGATGTGCGGCTCGATGGTGAAAGCGTCACGCATCTGCCCGCCGAGAAGCGCTGCATCGGGATTCTGTTCCAGCAGGCGCAGCTTTTCCCGCATCTCTCGGTCGGCGACAATCTGGCCTTTGGGTTGTCGGCGCAGGTGAAGGGCAAAGCGGCCCGGCGCACGGAGGTGGAGGCTGCGCTGGAACAGGCCGGGCTTGCAGGCATGGCGGATCGAGACCCGGCGACGCTGTCGGGCGGGCAGCGCACCCGCGCGGCGTTGATGCGTACGCTGCTGGCGCGGCCCCGTGCGGTACTGATCGACGAACCCTTCGCCGCGCTCGATGCGGAACTGCGCGCCGAGATCCGCAGCTTCACGCTGCAGCATCTCCAGGCCGAGCGTATCCCCTGCCTCATGGTCAGCCACGATCCGGACGACGGCGCGGCTGCGGCGCGCCGGATCGCGTTGGGCTGAACCCCGCGCAGCCGCAATGCGGCGAAACCCGGCAGACTTGCGCGATGAGGGCGCTGAGGCTATTTCCAAGCGCATGATTTTTGCTGTCGGACACCGCTCGTCACGTCTTTTGAAGCCCCTCGCCCTCGCGCTGGGGATGACCGGTTTGCTGGCCGCCTGCCAGCCGACGGCCTTCGGCACGGCGCAGGTCGCCAAGGCTCGCACCACGTTGGCCAATGGCGCGTTGACGGTGGCGGCGCCGAAAGGCTGGTGCATCGATCCGAAAAGCCTGCGCAATTCCGGCGCGGGGGGCTTTGCGCTCTTTGGCAATTGCGCGGCGATCTCCGGCAATGCCGAGGATGCCCACGCGCCCGAGCCCGCGCTGCTGAGCGTCACGGTCGGGCCGCCCGCCTTGGAGGACGGCTCCGGCAAGCTTTCGCAGGACCGGCTCAAGAAGATTGGTGATTTCTTCCATTCCGAAATCGGGCGCGCGGCGCTGTCGCGCTCCGGCGAAGCCGCCGACGTCACGATCAAGGGCACCGATATCTCGAATGGCACCTTGCTGCTGCGGGTCGAGGACCGCTCCGGCACGGGCGGACCGCCGATTGCCAAGACCTACCTGCGGGGCGTCACGGCCCTTGGCGGGCGGATCACGGCGCTGTCGGTGATGCCGCTCAAGGAAGGCGAAATGAGCTATGCCCAGCAGCGGCAATTGCTGGAGACATTCATCGCCGCGATCCGCGCCGCGAATTGACCGCCCAAGCCGACGCGCGGTTACCTTCCCGGTCAAAACCCGGAACGTGATGAGTTCGTGCGGAAATTCCCCCTTTCTCGCAACCCGATGATAAGGAATAACTGCTGTGATGCCGCAGACGGCACTGGCAGGCGGGAAAGAAGGGCAGCACATGGCAGGACGGAACGGCGGATCGCTGTTGCAACGGATTGCCGAGCGACGCAGCTTGCGGCGCTGGCGCGATGCGGCGTCCAAGGTCCCTGCATTGGATCCGGAGGGGCTTCGCGGTCTGCGCGCGCGTGCCCGCGCCCTGCGCAACGAAGTCGACACGGTGCTGCGCGCGACCGAACAGCGGCTAACGGCTTTTCCCGGCGATAGCTCTGTGCGCAAACCGTCGGGCAGCGATTGGGCGTGGCGACCGCCGCTCTGGCGCGTGAAGGCGCATCCGCATGGCATCGCGGGGGCGCAAAGCCGCGCCAAGCTCGGCGATGACCTCACCCTGTTCCATGACTGTCCGCGCTCCGAGATCACGCTGCGCCAGATCCGCAATACGACGGGCGAGACGCTCGCGCCGTTCGGGCTGCGGCTCGATGTGCTGCGGTTCGAAGGGTCGTTCCTGTCGCTGGTGCTCGACCTGCCCGATGCGGCGCTGGGCGGGCTGCAACTCAACCATCTCATCCGGCTGGAGATGCAGCTGGACTGCGAGCGGGAGCTGGAAGTGTTCTGCCGCCTCAACATCAAGCACGGCCCCAATTCGGAGCAGCTGGTGCGCGAACTGCCTCATGGCGATGGCGCGCGCTCTGTCGAATTCGATCTGGCCTATACGCGGATGAACGAGCGACGACTGGAAAAAGCGTGGGTCGATCTGATTTTTGAAAACCCACGGATGAACGAGGTGGTGATCCGCGATCTCACCTTCGCGCGCTACCCGCGCGCCGAACTGTGACGGAGGCGAGGATGCTGGACAGCACGCGGATCAAGGCAGGGCGCTGGGAAGCGGTGAGCCATGAGAAAGAGGCGCCCGATCTGGAGGTGCGCCATCAGGGCGAGGTGCTCGAAGGGCTGTCGGTCAGCGGCGCGCCCGGCGACTGGCGCCTCGCGCAGCCGATTCCGGCGGAGTTGCTGAGCGAGGGGGTGCTGACCTTCCTCGTCTGCCGCAAGGCGGATGGCGAGGTGATCGACCGCTTCTCGCTGGTCGCAGGCGCGCCGCTCGCGGGTGATCTGCGCGCCGAGATCGACCTGCTGCGCGCCGAGCTGGATATGCTGTCGCGCGCATTCCGCCAGCACTGCGCCGAGAGCGAAAACTGAGCATTTCACGCGCGCCCCTCGCGCGCGGGCGCGCGCACGCGTAGAAAGAAGCCCTACTCGTCGAGCAATTTGGCGACCGCCCGCAGCTCGAATTTCTGGATCTTGCCGGTCGAGGTCTTCGGCAGTTCCGAGAAGATCACACGCTTGGGCGTCTTGAAGCCTGCGAGCCGCGCGCGGCAGAACTTGATAAGTTCCTCCTCCGTCGCCTCCTTGCCCTCCTTCAGCTCGACAAAGGCGCAGGGCACCTCGCCCCAGGTCTCGTCCGGCTTGGCCACGACCGAGGCGAGCGACACCGCCGGATGGGCGCAGATCACGCCCTCCACCTCGACCGAGGAGACGTTCTCGCCGCCCGAAATGATGATGTCCTTCGCGCGGTCGGTGATCTTGATGTAGCCGTCGGGATGCATGAAGGCGATGTCGCCCGAATGGAACACGCCGCCCTCGAAGGCCTCGCGCGTCGCCTGCGGGTTCTTGAAGTAGCCCTTCATCACCATGTTGCCGCGGAAGACGATCTCGCCCAGATGCTGGGCGTCGCGCGCGACCTCCTTGCCCTGATCGTAGACGGTGACCTTCTCGAGCATCGGCATCGAGACCCCGGTGCGCGCCTTGAGATCGGCGCGGGCCTCGCCCTCGGTGCCCTCCCAAGAGGGCTTCCATGTGCATTCGACGGCCGGGCCATAGGTTTCGGTCAGCCCGTAGACCTGCGTGACGTTGAAGCCCAGCGGCTCGATCGCGGCCAGCGTCGAGGCGGGCGGGGGCGCACCGGCGGTGAAGACCTCCACCACATGATCGAAGGCGCGGCGATGTTCTTCCTTGGCGTTGATGATGGTGTTGAGCACGATCGGCGCGCCGCCGAAATGTGTCACGCCATGATCGGCAATCGCGTCATAGATATTCTTCGCGGTCACATCGCGGCAGCCGACGACCGTGCCGCCCATCATCGGCACCATCCAGCTATGGGTCCACGAGTTGCAATGGAACAGCGGCACGATGGTCAGCAGCACCGGATAAAGCTGCATCCGCCACGAGATCGCATTCGCCTGAGTCGAGAGATAGGCGCCCCGGTGGTGATAGACGACGCCCTTGGGCTTGCCGGTCGTGCCGGAGGTGTAATTGAGCGCGATGCTCTCCCATTCGTCCTCGGGCATGATCCAGTCGAACATCGGATCGCCCTCGGCGACCAGCGCCTCGTATTCGAGGTAATGCCCGGTCGGCTCGAAGCCGTGCTCGGGGTCGGCCACTTCGATGATCTGCGGCGCGGGGCCCTTCATCTTCTTCACGGCTTCTTCGGCCACGGGCAGGAAGGCCACGTCACAGAGCACGATCTTCGCACCGCCATGTTCGAAGATATAGGCGACGGTATCGACATCGAGCCGGGTGTTGATTGCGTTGAGCACCGCACCACAGGCGGGCACGCCGAAATGCGCCTCGATCTGGGGCAGGGTGTTGGGCAGGATTGTCGCCACCACGTCGCCGGGCTGGACACCGCGTGCCTTGAGGGCGGAAGCGAGCTGACTCACGCGCGCGTGGTAATCAACGTAACTATAAGAGCGGCTGCCGTAGATCACCGCCGGTCGCTCGGGGAAGACCTCCAGCGCGCGATTGAGATGCGACAAAGGTGTAAGCGGTGCGTAATTCGCCGCGCATTTCTCCAGACCCGTCTCGTCGGCAAGCCAGCCCATGAAATCCTCCACGTAAATTGTCCGGGCATCTTCAGGCGGCATCGCGCGAAAGGAAAGAGGGTTTGCGTCATCTTTCGTCACAGCTAGTGTCGCGCGCATGATCGTTTCGCATGGCCGCCGCTACATCTTCGTTCATATCCCGAAGACGGGTGGCACGGCGCTGACGCTCGCGCTGGAGAACCGCGCGATGGCGGATGACCTGCTGATCGGCGATACGCCCAAGGCGCGGCGACGCAAACGCAGGCTGGAGGGGCGTGAAACCCGGGGGCGGCTTTGGAAGCACTCGACGCTGAGCGACGGGCTGGGGCTCTATAGCGAAGACGAGGCGCGCGCCTATTTCACCTTCACGCTGGTGCGGAACCCGTGGGACCGGGTTGTCAGCTACTACCATTGGTTGCGCGAGCAGCGGATGGCGCATCCCGCCGTGGCGTTAGCAAAGTCGCTCAGCTTTTCGGACTTCCTTAACCATCCGCACACGCAGGCATCGCTCGCGGCGGCCCCCTATGGCAGCTACATGCGGCTGCCGGACGGGGAGGAGATTTGCGGCCTTTATATTCGCCTCGAAGATGTAGAGGCCGATGCCGCCCCCCTCGCGTCACATCTCGGTTTTTCCGTGACACCCCTCGCGAGATGCAACATCTCCGAGCGGAAGCGCAACTGGCGCGGGTATTTTTCAGATTTCGATGCTGAAGTGGTTTCGAAACTCTGTGCCGAGGACATCGCGCGGTTCGGTTACCGATTCTAAATTTTCGCGCAATTGCAATTTGCGACGCAATTTGGGCGATTCTCACGGGTCTGTGAGCGCCCCCCTATCCAAAAAGATAGGTCAAACGCGCGAACCCCTATCCAAAAAGATAGGTCAATCACGGGTCCGTGAGCAACTTACTGTCCGAAAGTATAGGTTTGCCACATTTCGGTCACCTTTCGGCCCCGGAAACTCCCCAGGAATCAATTGATCTAGGTAGGACGAAGAAATGGCCTCGCCGACTTTCAGAAGGAAGACCGACATGACCCGCAGTGCAACGACGACTTGGAACGACGATTGCGCCTTTGATTCCGCTCTGGCGGGCGCAACCTCCGGGCGAGTGCTCGATAACGGGGCTGCTTCGGGGATCGTTGCCGGAACGCGAATCGCGACCGCTATGGGCTGGCGCCCGGTGGAAGCAATTGCGGTTGGCGGCATGGTCATGACCTTCGACAGTGGCCTGCGTCCCGTCGTGGACGTCAAGCGAACTCAACTCTGGCTCGGTCACGGGCGTTGCCCGGACCATCGCAAGCCGCTCGCCGTGCCGGTCGGCGCGTTGGGCAACAAAACCCCGATGCTGCTTTTGCCTGAACAGAACATGATGGTGGAAAGCGACATGGCCGAGGCAATTTACGGTGACCCCTTCGCCGTAATCCCCGCCTCTGCTCTTGAAGGCTATCGTGGGATCGATCGGATTACACCCCACCGTCCGATCGACGTGATCGTGCTGGAGTTTGAGGAGGAGGAGATCGTCTACGCGAATGGTTCTGGCATGGTCCATTGCGGTTCGATCAACAGCCACCGGCTTGAAGCACTCTTCGACGATGATGCAGGCCCGAACTACGAGACGCTGTCGCTTGAAATGGCACGCTCGATCGTTGCAGGGCTCATCGACGAAGATCTGACCGCGCACGCTTACGCGGCAGAGTGATAGCCCGGCCTGATTCCCTCCTGATCAACTGACAGGCCGAACGCCGCACCCATGACCAGGGTGCGGCGTTTTCCTTTGTCTTGGAGGCAGGTGGGAGGCGGGCGTTGAAGTGCCTCCCGGCCATAGAAAAACGCCGGGGCCTTTCGGTCCCGGCGTTCTGGTTTCTCTGGCGCTGTCGGGTCAGGCGGCTTTCGCGGCCTGACCTTCGCCGTAGCGACCGTAGAAGGTCTCGCCCTTGGCTGCGATGTCGCGCAGCAGGGCCGGGGCCTCGAAGCGCGGACCGTATTGCGCGGTGAGCGCTTCGCAGATCGTGACGGCCTTGCCGGCGCCGAGAATGTCGAGCCAGCTGAACGGACCACCCGACCACGGGGCGAAGCCCCAGCCGAGGATCGCGCCCACGTCACCCTCGCGGATGTCTTCCAGCACGCCCTGCTCGAAGGCACGAACCGCTTCCAGCACCTGCGCCATCAGCAGGCGATGCTGGACGTGATGCACGTCGGGCTGCTCGTCGGCGCGCGGGAACTTGGCGTCGAGACCTTCCCAGAGGCCCTGACGTTTGCCCTTCTCGTCATAGTCGTAGAAGCCCGCGTTCGACTTGCGGCCCATCCGGCCTTCGTCGGCCATCCAGAACAGCACGTCATCGACCGCCTCGTCGGGATAGGCATCGCCCATCGCGGCCTTGGTGGCCTTGGCGATCTTCACGCCGAGGTCGATCGAGGTCTCGTCCACCAGCTGCAGCGGGCCAAGCGGCATGCCGACCATGGTGGCTGCGTGTTCCACCAGCGTCGGGTTCACCCCTTCGGCCACCATGCGAATCCCCTCGTTGATATAGGGAATGATGCAGCGGTTGGCGTAGAAGAAGCGCGCGTCGTTGACCACGATCGGCGTCTTGCGGATCTGGCGCACGAAGTCGAGCGCCTTGGCTACAGCCACCGGACCGGTCTGGGCACCCTTGATGATCTCCACCAGCATCATCTTGTCGACGGGCGAGAAGAAGTGGATGCCGATGAACTGCTCGGGGCGCGCGCTGGCCTTGGCCAGTTCGGTGATCGGCAGGGTCGAGGTGTTGGTCGCGAAGATCGCGTCCTGCGGGATCACGGCTTCGGCCTTCTTGGTGACCTCGGCTTTGACGCCCGGATCTTCGAACACCGCTTCCACGATCAGGTCGCAGCCCTCAAGGGCGGCATAATCCGTGGTCGCGTTGATCAGGCCCAGCGTCTTGGCCTTGCCCTCTTCGGTGACCTTCTTGCGCGAGATGCCCTTATCGAGGATGCCCTCGGAATAGGATTTCCCGCGATCGGCGGCCTCCTGGCTGTTGTCGATCAGCACGACCTCGATACCGGCCTTGGCCGAGACATAGGCAATACCTGCGCCCATCATGCCCGCGCCGAGGATGCCGACCTTCTTCACCTTCTGGTCCGGCACGTCGGGACGGTTCGCGCCTTTCTCCAGCGCGCCCTTGTTGATGAAGAGCGAGCGGATCATCGAGGTCGACGACGGGTTCAGCAGCACGTTGGTGAACCAGCGCGCCTCGATCTTGATCGCCTGATCGAAGGGCACGAGCGCGCCTTCATAGACCGCCGACAGAAGCGCCTTGGCCGCCGGATAGACGCCTGCGGTCTTGCCATGCACCATCGCGGAGGCACCGACGAAGGTCATGAAGCCCGCCGGGTGATAGGGCGCGCCGCCGGGCATCTTGAAGCCCTTCGCGTCCCACGGTTTCACCAGATCGGCGTCTTTCGCGTTCAGCACCCATTCCTTCGCGGCGGCCAGCGGATCCTCGACGACCTCGTCGATCAGGCCCGCCGCTTTTGCCTTCTTGGGGTCCGAGAGCTTGCCTTCCAGCAGGAAGGGCGCCGCCGCCATCGCACCGAGCTTGCGCGAGACACGGGTGGTGCCGCCGCCGCCGGGGAAGATGCCGACCATGATCTCGGGCAGGCCGATCTTGGCCTTCGGATTGTCCGCGACAAAGGTGCGGTGCGTCGACAGCGGCAGCTCCAGACCGATGCCGAGCGCGGTGCCGGGGATCGCGGTCGCGATCGGCTTGCCGCCCTTGTTGGTCTTCGGATCCATGCCGGCGCGCTCGATCTTGCGCAGGACATGGTGCATCTGCATCACGCCGTCGAAGATCGCCTGAGCGCCGCCTTCGCGCATCTGCGCGATGACGTTGAGGTCCATACCGCCCGCGAAGTCGGGTTTGCCGGAGGTGATGACCACGCCTTTGCATTTGTCATCCGCCAGCGCCTTGTCGATGAAGCTGTCGAGGAGCGCGAAGCCCTCCATGCTCATCACGTTCATCGACTTCTCGGGCACGTCCCAAGTGATGACGGCAACGCCGTCGCTGCCAAGTTCGTATTTGAAATCAGCCATTTGTTCCTCCCTCACACGCGCTCGATGATGGTCGCGGCGCCCATGCCGGACGCGACGCAAAGCGTGGCCAGACCGGTGTTCAGGTCGCGGCGTTCCAGCTCGTCCAGCAGCGTGCCGATGATGATCGCGCCGGTGGCGCCGAGCGGGTGGCCAAGCGCGATCGCGCCGCCATTGACGTTGACCTTGTCGGCATCGACCTGGAAGGCCTGCATGAAGCGCAGCACGACAGCCGCAAACGCCTCGTTCACCTCGAACAGGTCGATGTCGGAGATCGACATACCCGAATCCGCGAGGATCTTCTCGGTCACCGGAACCGGGCCGGTCAGCATGATCGTCGGATCGGTGCCGATCTTCGCGGTGGCGCGGATGCGCGCGCGGGGCTTGAGGCCATGCGCCTCACCGAATTCCTTGTTGCCGATCAGCACGGCGGCGGCGCCGTCCACGATCCCCGACGAGTTGCCCGCGTGGTGGACGTGGTTGATGTGATCGAGATGCGGGTATTTCAGCATCGCGACCTTGTCGAAGCCCGGCATCACCTCGCCCATCTCCTTGAAGGAGGGCTTGAGGCCGCCGAGGCTTTCCATCGTGGTGCCCGCCCGCGGGAATTCGTCGTGGTCGAGGATGGTCAGACCGTTCTGGTCCTTCACCGGCACGATGGATTTCGCGAAACGGTTTTCCTTGATTGCTTCGGCTGCACGGCGCTGCGATTCCACGCCGAGCGCGTCGACGTCTTCGCGGCTAAAGCCGTATTCGGTGGCGATGATATCGGCCGAGATGCCCTGCGGGACGAAGTAGGTCTTCATCGCGAGCGACGGGTCCACGGCGATTGCCGCGCCGTCCGAGCCCATCGCGACGCGGCCCATCATTTCGACGCCGCCTGCGATGTAGCCCATGCCAGCGCCGCCGCAGACCTGGTTCGCGGCGAGGTTCACCGCTTCCATGCCGGATGCGCAGAAGCGGTTGATCGACAGGCCCGGAATGCGCTCGTCGAGGTCCGACAGAAGCACCGCCGAGCGCGCAAGGCAGCCGCCCTGCTCCATCACCTGGGTCGCGTTGCCCCAGATCACGTCCTCGACCGCGTGACCTTCGAGGTTGTTACGCTCCGCCACCGCGTTCAGCAGCCGCGCCGACAGCGCGACCGAGCTGACCTCGTGCAACGAGCCGTCCTTGCGGCCCTTGCCCCGCGGGGTGCGGGCTGCGTCATAGATATAGGCTTCCGTCATGGTTCCTCCTCACGCCCGGTCGGAAGGATTGCCGGGCATCAAATCATAGGGGTGTTTCCAACCGGGCAGGGCTTTGAGCCCGTCCAGCCAACGGTCGATATTGGGGAATTCCTTGCGGTCGAACCCGAAGGGCTCGGGATAGTAGAGGTAGCCGCAGCAGGCGAAATCGGCCAAGCTGGGCTGGTCGCCGACGACCCAGTCGCGGCCGTCCATATGCTTTTCCAGCGTCTTGATCGCGGTGAGCACGCGGCCCTTGAGCCAGCCGATCGCCTCTTGCGGGCGCTTCTCTTCGGGCAGGAAGTTCATCAGGAAGCGCAGGCCGCCTTGCTGGCCCGAGCCCTTTTGCGCGTCCCAGAACATCCAGCGCAGCATCTCGTTGCGATCCTCGGCGAGGAATTTGCCGGTTTGCTCCGCGATATGAAGCTGGATGACGCAGGATTGCGACAGGGTCAGATCGCCCTCTTTGAAGACGGGTGCTTCGGCCATTTCGTTCAGCGCGTGATATTCGGCGCTGCGCGCCTCGCCGTTGAAGAAATCGACATAAACAGGCTCCCAGTCGTAGCCCGCCAGTTCCATCGTCAGCGCCGCCTTGTAGGCGTTGCCAGACTCTCCGAAGCAATAAAGTTGTGCCGCCATTCGCTGCGGTCCTCCCTGATCACGGGGCCAATCTGACCCCTAAGTGACGCGAACGTAAGCCCCTCATGAGCATTTCGCCGCAACGTCATTCCAGCACGACGTCGCGTCCAACGCGAGGGAGAGGGCGACGTTCCGTCGCGAGAGGTGAACGGACGTGAACGGAAAGCGCGGAAAAAGCGAGGGCCGCGGCGCGGTTAGCGTACCGCTTCCATCGTGCCTTTGGGAAACTCGATGCCTTCGAAATCGGGGTAGACCTTGCGCAGAACCGCGATCTGCGCCGGGCTGTCGATGCGCACGAGATACCATTCCTCGCCGTCTTGCAGCGCCAGCGTGGTATTGGTCGAGCGCACCTTGCCCATATCGGGCACCTCCATCACCGTCGAGGTCGGGATCTGCGCATAGGCCCGGCCCGAAGACGTCTCTCCGGTCTTCATCGCGGCGATGTTCATCTCGAAATCGTCGATCGTCACCGAGGCCATCGCGTCGTTGATCTGCTTGCGCATGATGTCTTCGAGCTGCTCTTTCGGGACGCCCGTCTGATCCGCGATCGCCTGCATCATCTTCGGCGGCACCGTGTCGAAGAAGACGGAGTAATCCTTCGCATCCACCGCCTTGGTGAAGCCCGCGACTTCCTGCGTCACCGCGTTGCGGTCGGCGGAGTCGAACGCGAGCGCAGGCAGGGTCGAGAGGGCAAGGGACGCGACAGCGAAAGCGAGAGACAGGCGGGTCATGGATGTCCTTTCGAAATCAGGCTTTGCGCTCGCCAAGCTCGGCCTTGAACAGCCGCAGGCGGTGGTTGAGATTTTCCTCGTGGGTGACGGAGTTGAAATGCTCGAACAGGAAGGTCAGTGCCTCGTCGGGCGTGATTTCCGCCTCCTGCGCGAAGCGGTTGAGTCTGCGATAGGCGTCATTGGTCATGGCGACGGGAAAGCGACGGGTCAGGCGCAGGCGTTTGGGCATTCAGGCTCCGGGGCAATGTGGCGCGGGAAGGCGCGTCAGGTTGCGCGCAGCTTAGGAAGAAACCTGCGTGCTGGCCAGACCGCCGGTGCTTTGGGTTCGTGCATGGGAATCGCCCCTAGAGGTCGTCCCAATCGCTCAGCCCGAGCTTGTTCTTGCGGTGGATCTGCCACAGCGCCATCAGCGCACCGAAGGCGAGCGCCGAGATCACCAGCGTCACCAGATGCGGCGCAAAGGACATACCCTCGGTCGCGCTGAGCAGGTGGTCCACCAGAAGCTGCGCGACCGCGAAACCGGCGGCGAAGATCAGCAGGTTCTGCTTCCAGTCGAGATAGGGAATCGGGCGCGGCTCGAAGCCCAGCCAATGCAGCACCCGCGCGCCCATTGGCGGTCGGGTCGAGCGGAACACGCCCCGCGCCCGCAGCTCTGCGAGAGCGGCGTCGTAACGGCGGTTGGTTTCTGCATTATCGAGATACATGACGGCGGGACTCGGTGGGAATCGTCTCTGGATGGAGACTCCGAGGTTAGACCCGCACGGCCGCAAAACAATCGTCCGGCCCTACACTTCGCCTGACATGGCGGTGATTGAAAATTGAAACGGCGGGCCGAGGCCCGCCGTTCATTTTTTCGTTGGATCCGGTCGCCTTAGAACTGGTCGTCGGTCAGCGCCATGACCGGGTCCGCGCCGGTCTCGATCCGCGCGAGGTGCATCGCGCAGGCCGGAAGCTGACGCGCCATGTAGTAGCGGCCCGTGGCGATCTTGCCTTCGTAGAAGGCGGTGTCCGACGCCCCGTTGTCGAGCGCGGTGAAGGCGGCTTTCGCCATCCGCGTCCACATCAGGCCAAGGCAGACATGACCCATCAGGTGCATGAAGTCATAGCTGCCCGAGAGCGCTGCGTTCGGGTTCTTCATGCCGTTTTGCATGAAGAACATGCCCGCGGTCTGAAGCTGCTTGGAGGCATTCTTCAGCGCGTCGGTGAAGGGCTTCATCCGCTCGTCATCGTCATGCGATTTGCACTCGGCTTTGACCATCTCGAAGAAGGCCATGACGTGCTTGCCGCCGTCCTGAGCGAGCTTGCGGCCCACCAGGTCGAGCGCCTGAATGCCGTTCGCGCCCTCGTAGATCATCGCGATGCGCGCGTCGCGCACATGCTGCGACATCGGCCAGTCCTCGGTATAGCCGTGGCCACCGAAGACCTGCTGCGCGGAGACGGCGGTCTCGAAGCCCTTGTCGGTCAGGAAGCCCTTGATGACCGGGGTCATCAGCGAGATCAGACCTTCGGCCTCGGCGTCGTCGAGCGCATGGGAGCGGTCGATCAGATGCGCACCCCAGAAGGTGAAGGCGCGCGCACCCTCGACGAAGCTCTTCTGATCCATCAGCATCCGGCGCACGTCCGGGTGCACGATGATCGGATCGGCGGCTTTCTCGGGCGCTTTCACGCCGGTCACGTCGCGACCCTGCGTGCGGTCCTTCGCGTAAGCCACCGCTTCCTGATAGGCGGCCTCGGCCACGGCATAGCCTTGCAGGCCCACGCCGAGACGCGCTTCGTTCATCATCGTGAACATCGCGCGCATCCCCTTGTGGAGATCGCCCAGCAGCCAGCCCTTCGCGCCGTCATAGTTCATGACGCAGGTCGCGTTGCCGTGGATGCCCATCTTCTCTTCGAGCTTGCCGACCGAGAGCGAGTTGCGCTCGCCGAGGCTACCGTCCTCGTTCACGAGGAATTTCGGCACGATGAAGAGCGACACGCCCTTGGTGCCTTCGCCACCGCCCGGCGCTTTCGCCAGCACGAGGTGAATCACGTTATCCGACAGGTCGTGATCGCCCGCCGAGATGAAGATCTTCGTGCCGGTGATCGCGTAGGAACCATCGTCCTGCGGCTCGGCCTTGGTGCGCATCAGACCCAGATCGGTGCCGCAATGGGGCTCCGTCAGGTTCATCGTGCCGGTCCAGTCGCAGGTGACCATCTTCGGCAGATAGGTCTGCTTCTGCTCATCCGTGCCGTGAGTGTGGATCGCCGAATAGGCGCCGTGGGTCAGGCCCTGATACATGTTGAAGGCCATGTTGGCCGAGACGAACATCTCGCCCACCGCGCAGTTGAGCAGATAGGGCATGCCCTGACCGCCGAACTCGGGATCGCAATCGAGCGCGGTCCAGCCGCCCTCTTTCATCGCCTCGAACGCTTTGTCGAACCCTTTGGGCGTGCGGACCACGCCGTTTTCGAGCACGCAGCCTTCCTTGTCGCCCACCTCGTTCAGCGGGGCCAGCACCTCGGACGAGACCTTGCCCGCGGCATCCAGAACGGCCTCGGTGAAGTCGCGGTCCATTTCCTCGTAACCCGGCACATCCGAATTCGAGACCTTGAGCAGCTCATGCAGCACAAACTGCATGTCCTTGGTGTTGGCGATAAAGCTCGACATGGTTCGCTCCCTTTAGTCGTCTTCGCGGATCAGGCCGCGTCGTCGTGGCGCGCCTTCTCCAGTTCCTTCTCCGCCCACTCGATCTGACCGGCCAGTTCGTCGATCGCCTGACCCAGTTCCTCGCGTTGGCGCGTCATTTCCTCCAGACGTTGCTGCGCGAGCTTGATCGTCTCGTTCAGCTGCGTCTTCTGCTTGTCGCCCATCTCGTAGAGGTCCAGCAGCTGGCGGATATCCTCCAGCGAGAACCCGAAACGCTTGCCGCGCAGGATCAGTTTCAGCCGGGCGCGATCGCGTCGCGTAAACAGCCGCTTCTGTCCCTCGCGAATGGGAAACAGCAACTCCTTGCTTTCGTAGAACCGCAGGGTGCGCGGGGTCACCTCGAAGGCGCCGCACATCTCGCGGATCGTCATTACTGTGTCGGTCATACTCTCTGCCTCGCGTTTCCTTTGCGTAATGCGACGCGGCAAATCGTCTGCCCGCAGCCACATTACAAGACTTCTTTACGTTCGCGTCACCGTAACGTGGCGTCACGAATCCAATGACGTAATGTCAGGGAATTTTTACCGTACGGTAAAGCAAGTTTCTTTCCTCGAAACCCGCCATAATCGTCAAGCTTACAAGGCGCTCTCACGTCCCCGCTGACGTTAAGGAATGCATTTCAGGGTCAAGAATCAAGAGTGTCCTGAACCTGATCACGCAATTGTCGTAGGTCGTCGATCGCCGCGTCCAGTTCTTCACGTTGTCGCGTGAGGACGTCAAGCTGCCGGTCGGCCAGTTCGACCCAGACGCGGTTCTGCTCTTCCGTGCCTTGCTGATCGTAGATCATCAGCCACTGGCGCAGTTCCTCGAGCGAGAAGCCAAATCGACGCCCGCGCAGGATCAGGGTCATCCGCGCGACTTCGCGCGGGCCGTAATAGCGTGAGCGGCCTTCCTTCTGGGGATTGAGAAGCTCGATATACTCGTAATAGCGCAGCGTGCGCGGGGTCACGTCGAACCGCTCGCACATCTCCTTGAAGGACAATAAGTCTGACATCTATTCGGCCTCCCGATCCGGGCGAGAAGCTAGCGCGCCGGGCTGCGGGCTGCAAGCTATGCCGCCCCCGGCCCGGCGGGCAGCAGCTCAGATTTCGATCGCTTTGAGTATCTCGGGCTCGATCACATCCACGCCGGGCAAGCCGTCGATGAGCGGCTGGGCCGATTGCTCCAGCGCATCGAAGGTCTTGTAGTGGCAGGGAATGACGGTCTTGAAGTTGAAATACTTCTTCGACGCCCAGGCCGCGCGCTTCATGTCCATCGTGAAATGGCCGCCCGCTGCGAGGATGCCGATATCGGGATTATGCAGTTCGCCCATCCATTCCATGTCGGCCATGATGTCGGTGTCGCCGGTGACATAGATCGTGTGACCTTCGGCTTCGATCATGAAGCCCGCGGGCTGGCCTGCATAGACCGGATCGCCGCCCTTGTAGTCGATCGAGGCCGAATGGGTCGCGTTCACCATCGTGACCTTCGCGCCGCCTAGATCGACCGTGCCGCCCTTGCCGAAGCCGACGGTTTCGGCCCCCTCGGCGCCAAGGATGATCGACAATTCGTGAATGCAGTAGATCGGAATGCCCAGTTCCTTCGCGATCGGCACCGCATCGGAGGCGTGATCGCCATGGCCATGGGTCAACAGCAGATGCGTCGCGCCTTTGATAGCTTCGCTGCGCTTATCGTCCGGAAAGACCGGCGAGCCGGTCAGGAACGGGTCGAGCAGGATCACGGCATCGCCGGTTTCGATGCGGAAGCCGGAATGGCCGAGCCAAATGACTTTCATATGGGTTTCCTCCGTTAGGCACTTCGATTGTGACAGGGTGACGTATCAGCACTGTGCAGGTTCCAAGATTAGCGCGCAAATTCGCGTGTGACAGGGCAGGGGCCCGCTGATGCGGGGCGCGGCGCTTGAAAGCCCCAGTGGCTCGGGCTAAACCGCCTTCCAAGACAAGCGGAGAAGCACATGTCCATTGATATCGACACCGCCCGCAAAGTGGCGCATCTGGCCCGGATCCGGGTGCCCGAAGACCATCTGCCCGAGCTCGCGCAGGAGCTGTCCAGCATCCTGACCTTCATGGAGCAGCTCAACGAGGTCGACGTCGAGGGCGTCGAGCCGATGACCTCCGTGACGCCGATGCGCCTCAAGCGCCGCGTCGACGAGGTGACCGATGGCGGTTATCCCGAGAAAATCCTCAAGAACGCCCCCTATGCCCGTGAGGGCTTCTTTGCCGTGCCGAAGGTGGTCGAATGAGCCTGAACAAACTGACGATTGCCGACGCGCGCGACGCGCTGAAAAAGGGCGATGTGACCGCGGTCGAATTGACCGAGTCCTGCCTTAGCGAGATCGAGGGCGCAGGCGCGCTGAACGCTTACGTGCACAAGACCCCCGAGATCGCGCTGGAGCAGGCCAAGGCCGCCGATGCCCGCATCAAGTCGGGCGACGCGCCCGCGATGTGCGGTATCCCGCTGGGCATCAAGGATCTTTTCGCGACCAAGGGCGTGGCGACGCAGGCCGCGTCGAACATCCTCGACGGGTTCAAGCCGGAATACGAATCCACCGTCACGCAGAACCTGTGGGACGCGGGCGCGGTGATGCTCGGCAAGCTGTCGATGGACGAATTCGCGATGGGCTCGTCGAACGAGACCGCGTGCTACGGTCCTGCAGTGAACCCGTGGAAGATCGACGACCGGCAACTGACGCCGGGTGGCTCCTCGGGCGGGTCCGCTGCCGCCGTGGCTGCCGATCTGTGCCTTGCCGCGACCGGCACCGATACCGGCGGCTCGATCCGCCAGCCCGCCGCTTTCACCGGCATCGTCGGCATCAAGCCGACATATGGCCGGGTCTCGCGCTGGGGCGTGGTGGCGTTCGCCTCCTCGCTCGATCAGGCAGGTCCGATGACCAAATCGGTGCGCGACGCGGCGATCATGCTGGGCACGATGTGCTCGCACGATCCGAAGGATTCGACCTCCGCCGATATTCCGGTCCCGGATTTCGAGGCGGCGCTGACCGGCGACATTCGCGGCAAGAAGATCGGGATCCCGAAGGAATACCGCATCGAGGGCATGCCCGCCGAGATCCAGAAGCTCTGGGACGACGGCATCGCGATGATGAAAGATGCGGGTGCCGAGATCGTCGATATTTCGCTGCCGCATACGAAATACGCGCTGCCCGCTTATTACGTCGTGGCCCCGGCGGAAGCCTCGTCGAACCTCGCGCGCTATGACGGCGTCCGCTATGGCCACCGCGCCAAGCTCGCGGCGGGCGAGGGCATCGTCGACATGTACGAGAAGACCCGCGCCGAAGGCTTCGGCCCCGAGGTCCAGCGTCGCGTGATGATCGGCACCTATGTGCTCTCGGCAGGCTTCTACGACGCCTATTACAACCGCGCCCGCAAGGTCCGCGCGTTGATCAAGCGCGACTTCGAGCAGGTCTTCGCACAGGGTATCGACTCGATCCTGACGCCCGCCACCCCGTCGGCCGCTTTCGGGCTGGGCGAGATGGACGGCGCCGATCCGGTCGAGATGTATATGCAGGATGTGTTCACCGTGACGGTGAACCTTGCGGGCCTTCCCGGCGTTTCAGTGCCGTGCGGGCTGGACAGCAAGGGGCTTCCGCTGGGGCTGCAACTCATCGGGCGGCCCTGGGAAGAGGGCGATCTGCTGAATCACGCGCATGTCCTCGAACAGGCCGCAGGCTTCTCGGCCAAACCGGAGAAATGGTGGTAACATGAAACAGGCACTCGCGATCCTCGGCGGCGTTCTGGCCCTCTCGGGCTGTATCTCTTCGATCCCTGACAGTGGCCCCGAGGCCCGTCGCGAGGCCGAACTGCGCGGCCAGCCCATCGTGCCGCCCTCGGCGCAGAGCGTCCTGCCGACTGACAATGGCACGACGAACCCCGACGCGCCCGGCGCACCGCTGAACGCGACCGGCACCGCGATGCCCGGCACGACCAATGCGCTGTCTGCGCCGACGATCGACGCAGGCGGCACCATCGGTGACGACCCGTCGACCTCGGCCTCCAGCTCGAATGGCGGCGACAATAGCGGCGCTGCGATCGGGGCCGATGCGATGGCCGCGCTGCAGCAGACCGACGCGTCGAACAGCACCGCCGGGTCGAGCACCACGGCCAGCTCGCCGAGCTTCGACACCACCGCGTCGAGCAGCCTCGCCACCGCGCCGGTCACGCAGAACACGATCAGCAATCAGAACAGCTCGGGGCCGAACCTTGCCGCTTATGCGCTGTCGGTGTCGAACCGGCCGGGTGATTCCGTCTACAAGCGCTCGGGCATCAAGCTGACCTCGTCGGACAAGGCCTGCGCGAAATACGTCTCTGCCGATCAGGCGCAGCGCGCCTTCCTCTCGGCAGGCGGCCCGCAGAAAGACCGGCTGAACCTCGATCCCGATGGCGACGGGTTCGCCTGCGGTTGGGATCCGACGCCGTTCCAGCAAGCGCGTCAGTGAGCGCCGACTGGCCCTCGCCCAATTACGGCCCGCGCCGCGATGGGGCGGTGCCGGAACTTATCGTCATCCACTACACCGCGATGCGGTCCTGCGAGGCCGCACGAACCCGCCTCTGCCTGCCCGAGGCGGAGGTCTCCGCGCATTGGCTGATCGGGCGTGACGGTTCGGTCGAGCAACTCGTGCCCGAAGAGAAGCGCGCCTGGCATGCGGGTTTGGGAAGCTGGCAGGGCTTGGGCGATGTGAACTCGCGCTCCATCGGGATCGAGTTGGACAATGAAGGCGACCGTCCGTTCCCCGAGCCGCTGATGGCGTCGCTGGAAGAGCTGCTGCCGCAGATCATGCGCCGATGGGCAATCGCGCCGGAAAACGTCATCGGCCATTCGGATTTCGCGCCCGAGCGCAAGATCGACCCCGGTCCGCGTTTCGATTGGCAAAGGCTCGCGCGGCAGGGCTTGGCGATCTGGCCTGAACGGAGTCCAGCTGCACCCGCGGTCGATCCCGAGAGCTTCCTCGCGCTGGCCTCGAGCCTTGGCTATCCGGAAGCGCCGCTCGCGACGATCCTGCCCGCCTTCCGCCTGCGCTTTCGCCCGCGCCATGAGGGGCCGCTGGATGCGGTCGACATGGCGCTGGTCGCCGATTTGGCGATGCGCTTCGGTGCGGATGGCGGGGCTTGGCGATCGAGCTGAAGACGAGGAGGGGGCTCTGCCCCCGCTCCCTGCGGGAGCCCCCCGGGATATTTCTGCCAAGCCGAAAAGGTGATCAGAGCGCTGCGGCGAGCCGGGTGCCCTGATCGATGGCGCGTTTCGCGTCGAGTTCCGCCGCCACATCCGCGCCGCCGATCACATGCGGGCTGCGACCCGCCGCGATCAGCGCATCGGCCAGCGAGCGGTCCGAGAGCTGACCTGCGCAGAGCACCACCGTATCGGCCTCGATCAGCGTCGGGTTTTCGCGCGCCTCGCCGAAAGTGACATGCAGCCCCTCGGCAGTGATCTTTTCGTAATTCACGCCGCCGATCATTTTGACGTCCTTCATATTCAGCGCCGCGCGGTGAACCCAGCCGGTGGTCTTGCCGAGGCGGCGGCCGAGTTTTTCCTTCTTGCGCTGCAGCAGGGTGACCTCGCGGGCAGGGGCTTCCGGCTCGGGCTTGGTCAAGCCGCCCGGTGTCTGCGCCGGATCGCCGACGCCCCATTCGCGCTTCCATTCCTCGAGATCGAGGGTCGGGCTGTCGGTGACGGTCAGGAATTCGGCCACGTCGAAGCCGATGCCGCCCGCGCCGATCACCGCGACGCGTTTGCCGGCGGTGACGCGGCCCTTGAGGATGTCGATGTAACTCACGACCTGCCCGCCCTCGGTCGGGATTTCCGGGTCGCGCGGCTGCACGCCGGTGGCGATGATGATCTCGTCGAAGGGCGCGAGCAATTCGGGCGTGGCGTCGGTCTCCAGCTTCACCGTCACGCCGGTCTTCTCGACCATGGTCTTGAACCAGTCGGTGAGCCCGTGGAATTCCTCCTTGCCGGGGATCGCACGCGCCATCGTCAGCTGCCCGCCGAGTTCAGACGCGCGGTCGAACAGGGTCACCGCGTGGCCGCGCTCTGCCGCGGTGATCGCGGCAGACAGGCCCGCCGGGCCCGCGCCGACGACGGCGACGGATTTCGGCGCCTCGGTCTTGGTGATGACGATCTCGGTCTCATGGGCGGCGCGCGGATTCACGAGGCAGCTCGAGACCTTGCCTTGGAAGGTGTGGTCCAGGCAGGCCTGGTTGCAGGCGATGCAGGGCGCGATCTCGGCAGCGCGGCCCTCTTTCGCCTTCACTACGAAATCCGCATCGGCGAGGAAGGGACGCGCCATCGACACCATGTCGGCGCAGCCGTCGCCCAGCACCTCTTCGGCGACCTCAGGCGTGTTGATGCGATTGGACGTGATGACCGGGATCGAGACCTCGGGCTTGAGCCGACCGGTGAGCCAGGTGAAGGCCGCCCGCGGCACCGACGTCACGATGGTCGGCACCCGCGCCTCGTGCCAGCCGATGCCGGTGTTGAGCATCGTGGCACCCGCTGCCTCGACGGCCTTGGCGAGCGTGACGACCTCTTCCCAGGTCGAGCCGTCGGGGATCAGGTCGATCAGCGAGATGCGGAAGATCACGATGAAATCGGGGCCGACCGCTTCGCGCACGCGCTTGACCACTTCGACGGGCAGGCGCATCCGGTTCTCGAACGAGCCGCCCCAACCGTCTTCGCGCTTGTTGGTGTGGCGCACGAGGAACTGGTTGAGGAAATAGCCCTCCGAGCCCATCACCTCGACGCCGTCATAACCCGCCTCGCGGGCGCGCGCGGCGGCGGTGGCAATGTCGGCGATCTGCTTTTCGATCCCGGCTTCGTCGAGCTCTTTCGGCGGGAAAGGCGAAATCGGTGATTTGACGGCCGACGGGGCCACGCAATCGGGGCCATAGGCGTAGCGCCCGGCGTGCAGAATCTGCATCGCGATGCGGCCGCCCGCTTCGTGGACGCGGTCAGTGATGATGCGGTGATGCGCGATATCCTCGGGGGTGAACAGCCCCGCCGCGCCGGGGAACACGCCGCCTTCGTTATTGGGGGCCATGCCGCCCGTAACCATCAGCGCGACACCGCCGCGCGCGCGCTCGGCATAGAACTCGGCCACCGCATTCCAGTCGCCGCGCTCCTCGAGATTGGTGTGCATCGAGCCCATCAGCACGCGGTTCGGCAGCGTCACATGGCCCAGATCGAGCGGCGTGAAGATATGCGGATATTGGCTCATATAACCCTCCCTGATTTGGCCCGCACTCTGCGGCGCGGGGCCAAGCTTGTCACGTCGAACGCGGCGTCAGAGCGAAAGCGCCACCGTTTCGCAGGGTTCACCAACCTGCGGGATTCTCTCCGATTGTTACCCTCGTATTGTCGCCGCGAAGTCTAAATTGCGCCCGATTTCGTGCCGATAAGCGGGAAATAAGAAACAGAAATTACAAGCCGAAGGGTGTTTGGGATGGATCGCCTGACTGAAATGGAAGCCTTTGCCACCGTTGTGGACCAAGGGGGCTTCACCGATGCGGCCAAGAAGATGGGCATCTCCAAATCGGCTGTGTCGAAACACGTCTCGGCATTGGAGGCGCGCCTCGGCGCACGTCTTCTGAATCGCACCACGCGTCGCGTTTCGCCGACGGAAATCGGGCTGGCCTATTACGATCGCGCGCGTCGTGTTCTCAACGATGCGGGCGAGGCCGATGCACTGGTCACGTCGATGCAGACGGCGCCCTCGGGGCTGCTGCGCATCTCGGTCGCCACCGATTTCGGTGTGAATCTTCTCTCGCCCGTTCTGGGCGAATTCCTGCAGGAATTTCCCGAAATCACCGTGAATATGGTGCTGAATAACCGCTACGTCGAACTCATCTCCGAAGGGTTCGACATGGCGATCCGCGTCGGCGAGCTGGAGGATTCGAGCCTGCGCGCGCGCAAGCTGACCGAGACCTCGCGTCGGATGATCGCCTCGCCCGCTTACTTCCAGAAATTCGGCCGTCCCGAGCGGATCGACGATCTCAACGACCACAAGCTGCTGCATTATTCCAACCAGTCGGCGGGCAATGTCTGGAAGCTGACCGCGCCTTCGGGCGAGCGGCGTCAGGTCCGCTCGGCGGGCTGGCTGACGGTCAATGACGGCCAATCGCTGCTGCATGCCGCAACGGCCGGTCTGGGGATCGCTTACCTGCCGTCCTTCCTTTACGCCGATGCGATGCGCGAAGGGTTGGTGGAAGAGGCGATGCCCGATCTGCCGATGGAAACGCTGGGCATCTACGCGATCTATCCGCCGGGCCGTTTCACCCAGCCGAAAGTGCGCGCCTTCATAGATTTCCTCGCCAAGACCTTCGCCGAGAAGGGCCCCGACAACTGGTGAGAGCGAACTCCCTCCCGCGCCGGGCCATTCCGCCGGCTGGCGCTAACTCCGGGTCGAGGTGAGAACCGCTTCGACCCGTCTGTTTTTCTCGCGCCCCTCTTTGGTCAGATTGCTTGCGCGCGGGGCAAGGAAACCCGCCCCCTCGGCACTGACCTGCGACGCCGCCACCCCGTAATCGCCAATCAGCTTCTGCCGTGCCGATTGCGCGCGTTTCTTCGACAGCGCGATATTGGCCGCAAGCGAGCCCACCGCATCGGTATGGCCCACCAGCATCACCTGAAAATCGGGATTGGCCTTGAGGAACTCGGCCAGCGCCTGCAGCGAGGCGAAATCGCCAGAACCGAGCGCAGAGGCCCCGGACGGAAAGTCGAGATCGTCGAGCGCGACCGACCCCTGCGCCTCCAGCGTCTGCGCAAGTGCGGACGGGGCGACGGCGGGCGCATCGGCGCGCGGCAGAATCGGCGCGGTTTGCGGCGGGGCGAGCGGATCATCGGGCTGGGCGGGGGTGACGTCCTGCACCCGCATCTCGGTCACCTGAATGAAGCCCGACTCGGACGAGCGCGACACGGTGATCGCGAAATAATCGGCCCCCTTGCGCGCCGCGATATAGCGGAAGTCGCCCAGATCGACATGCATCGCGGGCTCTGACAGCAGGTCGAGCGCGTAGCGGAAATCGAAGCCGCCGCAGGCCTGCGTGTCGCATTCATAGAGGATGTCGTAGCCCGCCTGTTTGAGCTGGTCGCGCAGCGGGGCGAGGATTTGCAGCGTCGTGTTCTGATTGGCGCGCAGCTGATAGGCGGTGTCGGAGCGCGCGCCTTCCAGATCGCGGGTCTCGAGCTGACCGTCCTGCCACGGCCCGACGGCCAACTGGTAGCTGGTAGCGGGGCTCGTTTCCTGCGCGGATTGGGTGGCGCCCGCCGGCAGCGTCAGGTCCGCCGATGCGGCCAGCGCCGCGTGGGACAGGGTGACGGCCAGAAGACCGGCCAGCAGGAGGGTCGCCCGGCGGGTCATGCCACCTCCGGCGCGCGGCGATAGTGATATTGCGCGCGCACTTCCATGCCGAAGCTTTCGGCGAGTGTGTTCGAGGCGTCATTGGCGAGTGTCGTGATCATCTCGAACCGCTCCGCCCCGGCCTCGGCGGCCCAGCGAGCGCCCTCATAGATCATCTCGCGCGCGAGGCTCATCCGGCGGTATTTTGGGGCGACGGCGAGCGCGTGGAGCATCGCCGCCCCCTCGTAGAGACCGATATAGGCGACGCCTGCGGCCCGGTCTTCCTTGCGGCCCAGAACGCAGGTTTTCGGCACCTCGGCGCGATCCATGATCGCTTGGCGCTCGGGTCCGACATCGAGCTCGGTCCAGAGGTCGCGGGCGATCTGCAGCGGCGGCCAATGGGCGAAAGCGGTCACGGGCGGCACCTCGCCCTGCATCGCGGCGATCGGAGCCGACCAGATCCGCACCGGGTCATAGGATTCGTAGCCGCGCGCCTCCAGGACCGCATCCAGGGCCTCGTCGCCCGCGCGGATCATGAAGCGCGGGCGCTGGCCCAAGGCGCGATGCGCAGCTTCGGCGGTCGGAATGTCGGCCTGCTCGAGCGGCACCTCCAGCGTCGCGCAGCTGACACGCGATCCGCCGCCTTGCCCGTCGCGGATCAGAAACCCGCCCGCGCGGCGATATTCGGCTGCGGGCCAGGTCGCGTCGATGATCGCGTAGGCGTCGATCATGTGCCCTCCGGGAAGGCGGTTTTCAGCTCGGCGAAGCCCGCATCGACCTGAACGGGATCGGTGCCGCGCAGAACGAGGTTCGTGCCGTAACGGCCCTCCTGCACGAAGGGGTAGGAGCCGATCGAGAGGTCGGGATAGCGGCCCGCCAGCGCGCGCAGATCGTCGGCCACCGAGGATTCCGCGCGCAGCACCTGCAGGCTGCGCGAGAGCATCGGCGCGCCGCCGGTGAGCTTCGGCAAAAGCCCTTCGACCATCGCCTGAAAGATGTTCGGCACGCCCGCCATCACATGGACATTGCCGAGCGAAAAGCCCGGCGCGGCGGAGATCGGGTTCTCGATCAAAACTGCCCCGTCGGGGATACGCGCCATGCGCAGCCGCGCGGCGGTGAACTCGGTGTCGCGGGCAGCATAATGCGCGGCGAGGATCGCCTTGGCATCCTCGCGCACGTCGAGCTTCGCCCCCATCGCCTCAGCCACCGCATCGGCGGTGATGTCGTCATGGGTCGGACCGATTCCGCCGCTCGTAAAAAGGTGATCATGGGCTGCCGAGAGCTCCCGCACCGCAGCCACGATCACGTCATTGTCGTCCGGCACCACGCGGATTTCGCGGCAGGTGATTCCGCGCTCGACCAGCTGTCCGGCCAGATAATGCGCGTTTCCCTCGCGGGTGCGCCCCGAGAGGATTTCATCGCCGATGATCAGGATCGCTGCGGTGGGATTTGGCATCTGTGAGGCTCCTTTCGACTTGGTATAGGGCGCGGAACGGGGCGCGAAAAGCCCGGGCACTGGCCAAGCCCCGCTTTTGTGACTATCTAAAGGCCGAAACCCTTAAGGAGCAGACCGTTGGACGATACTCAGGGCCGCACCACGAAGGACGGAATCCGGATCTACGATCAGAGCGATTTTGCGGGAATGCGCGCCTCCTCGCAGGTGACGGCGCAAATTCTCGACGAGGTCGCCGATCTGGTGGAGCCGGGGGTCACGACCGCAGCACTCGACGCCTTCATCGAACGCCGCGTGGGCGAGCTGGGCGCCACCTCGGCGACCATCGGGTATCGCGGCTATCAGCACGCGAGCTGCATCTCGGTGAACCATGTCGTCTGCCACGGCATCCCGGGCGACAAGAAGCTGAAGGACGGCGATATCATCAATATCGACGTGACCGTGATCCTCGACGGCTGGTTCGGGGACAGCTCGCGCATGTATGTCGCGGGCAATCTGAGCCGCAAGGCCGAGCGTCTGATTCAGGTCACCCATGACTCGCTCATGGTCGGCATCGAGCAGGTGAAGCCCGGCAACACCTTTGGCGATATCGGTCACGCGATCCAGAAATTCGTCGAAAGCAACCGTATGTCGGTGGTGCGCGACTTCTGCGGTCACGGCGTGGGCAAGGTGTTCCACGCGCCGCCGAACGTGCTGCATTACGGGCGCGCGGGCACCGGCGCGATGCTCGAAGAGGGTATGATCTTCACGATCGAGCCGATGGTGAATCTGGGCCGCCCCGAGACCAAGGTTCTGGCCGATGACTGGACCGCCGTGACGCGGGACAAATCGCTGTCGGCGCAGTTCGAGCATTCGGTGGGCGTGACCGCCGATGGCTGCGAGATCTTCACCACCTCGCCGGCGGGGCGCTTCCACCCGACCTGGCGCTAAAGGTCAGGCGTTGGTGGGGGCGCTGCCCCCGCTGGCTGCGCCAGCCCCCCGGGATACTTTCGCCAAGCCGAAGATCAGGGATCGAGGCCGATGAGCCGCGGCACTTGAGCCATGTCGGTGAACAGTTCCGCCCCTTCCGCGGCGAGCTTCGGATTGTCGCCTTTCGGAGAATAGCCGAGGCAGCGCATACCTGCGTTTTTCGCCGCGCGCGCGCCGGTGGCGCTATCCTCGATCACGACGCAAGCCTTCGGGTCAGCGCCCAGATGGCGCGCGGCATGGATGTAGAGATCGGGCTTCGGCTTGGGCAGTCCCATGTCCTGCCCCGAGAACAGCAGCCCTTCGAGCCGCGTGCGGATATCCGGGTGCTGCCCGAGCGTCGCCTCCATCTTCGCCTGCCGCCCGTTCGAGCCGACCGCAAAGGGAATTCCCTCTGCATCGAGCCGGGCGAGAAGGCGCGGGATGCCGGGCATCAACTCGGTGCCCTCGCGCAGCCGGGCGTAGAGCCCCTCGTAATAGCTATCGACCCAGCCTTCGGGCAGATCGGCCCCGTGCTCGCGGCCCCATTGATAGACATTCTCAATTGTGGAGCCGATGAAGGCCTCCTCCAGTTCGGAGATCGTCTTGTGCAAGTCGTAGCGGGCGAATTCTTCCTGGATCAGGTCGAAGGTCGCAGGCTCGCTGTCGACGAGCACGCCGTCGCAATCGAACAGGACGGCATGGGGGATCTTCGGGTGGTGCGTCATTCAGACATCCTGGCAAGGGTTACGAGCGTGTCGCCATAACGGCGCTGGTCGAGCTGTTCGAGGGCGGCGGGCAGGATCGGCGGGGTGTTCTCTTCCCAAACGATCATCGCGCCCGGAGCGATCCATCCATTCTCGAGACAGGAGGCGAGGGCGCGTTCGCCCAGCCCCATTCCGTAGGGCGGATCGAGGAAGATCAGATCGTAGCCGGGGCCGCGATTGGGACCCATATTGGTTGCATCGCGCCGCCAGACATCGGTCACGCCCATCGCGCGCATCGCCTCGATATTGCGGCGCAGAAGCGCGCGGGCGGCGGTGCCGTCATCGACGAAGGCGACGCGGGCCGCGCCACGCGACAGAGCCTCCAGCCCCAGCGCGCCGGTGCCTGCGAAGAGATCGAGCACCCGCGCCTCGGGCACCGGATTGCCATGCCCGCCATTCGTCAGCAGGTTGAAGATCGACTCGCGCACGCGGTCGGTCGTGGGACGCAGATGCGCGTCCATGTCGCCCGCACCCACATCCGCCAGTTTCAGCCCGCGCTTCGCCCCACCGATAATTCTCATTTCATCAGGGCTTTCAGCTCTGCCGTGGTCTCGACCGCCTCGGGCGTCACGGGCTTGCCCGCTTCGATCAGGCGTTTGCCGACCATGTAAGCGCGCGCGTCGTTGATCGCGTCCACCGCGATCAGGCGGCCTGCGCGGAAATACCAGAAGCTGCTGCCTTCATCGTGGCGGCTGACGACCTGATCATAGCCCGCATTGAGCCCGGCGATCTGCAATTTCGCGTCGAACTGATCCGACCAGAACCACGGTTTTGGGGCATAGTCGCGGCCTGCGCCCAGCATGTTCTCGGCGACCAGCTCGCCCATGTCGATGGCGTTGCCGACGGATTCGAGGCGGATACGTCCCTCGGTCCCGGGGAAGGAAGAACAATCGCCCGCCGCCCAGATATGGGGCGCGGAGGTGCGGCCCTGCGCGTCCGCGGCGATGCCGTTTTCGCAATGGATACCGGCTTCGCGGGCGACCTCTTCGTCGGGGGTGATGCCGATGCCAACGATCACGAAATCGGCCGGCAATTCGCGCCCGTCCTCGAGGATCGCGCCGGTGACGGTCTCCTCGCCGGTCAAACGCGTCAGGCCGACCCCTTCGAGGATTTCGACGCCGCGCTCGCTGTGCAGCTTGCGGATCGCGTCTGCGGTTTCTTCGCAGGCGACGCGACCGAGGATGCGCGGGGCGGCCTCGACCAACGTGACCTCGAGGCCGAGCTTGCGGGCGACTGCCGCCGCCTCCAGCCCGATATAGCCGCCGCCGACCACCAAGAGCCGCTTGCCGGGGGTGAAATGGGGCTGCATCCGGTCGACATCCGCGAGGTTGCGCACGGTGAAGACATTGCCCAGATCGCCGCCGATCGCCGCGGGCAGACGGCGCGGCGTGGCCCCGGTGCAGAGCGCGAGTTCGGAATAATCGAGCGTCTCGCCATCCGACAGGGTGACCGTCTGCGCCTCGGCATCGATCGCGGTGACGGAGGTGCCGAGCCGCAGCGCGATGTCGTTCTCCTGCCACCAGTCGGGGGCGCGCAGCGTCAGGCGCTCCAGCTCCATCTCGCCCAGCAGATAGGCCTTCGACAGGGGCGGACGCTGGTAGGGCTGAATGGGCTCCGCACCGATCACGGTGATCGCACCGTCATATTTCAGCGCCCGCAGTTTCGCGGCCATGGAGGCTGCGGCCTGTCCCGCGCCGACGATCACTATTCCGCTCATAACTTTCTCCACTGGCCCGGCTCGCGCCTGACCCTATATCGACGGGCGGAACAAGTGCAACGCGAACAAATCGGAGCTTTCTATGACCTTAACGACCGGCGACGTTCTTCCCGGCGCGACTTTCCTCGCCGTGGGCGATGAAGGGCCGCAACCCGTGAGCCTTGGCGACAAGATGAAGGGCCGCAAGATCGTGATCTTCGCCGTGCCTGGCGCCTATACCGGCGTCTGCACCACCGCGCATGTGCCCAGCTTCATCCGCACCAAGGACCAATTCGCCGAAAAGGGCGTGGACGAGATCATCTGCGTCTCGGTCAACGATCCCTTCGTCATGCAGGCTTGGGGCGAGGCAACGGGCGCGACCGATGCAGGGCTGACCATGCTGGCCGATCCGGAAGCCGCCTTCACGCAGGCGATCGAGATGGACTTCACTGCGCCGCCCGCGGGTCTCATCAACCGCTCGAAGCGCTACGCGATGCTCGTCGAGGATGGTGTGGTCAAGCACCTGAATGTCGAGGAAAGCCCCGGCACCTGCGAGGCCTCGGCAGGCGAGGGCCTTCTCGCGGAACTCTGATCCGCCGCCCTGACAAAATGAAAACGCCCGGCCAAGGAGCCGGGCGTTTTTCGTTTAGTCTTCGTCTTTTTCGACCGGTTCGGTCAGACGCATCACCGGGCGCCCGATGTCGCGGTCGACTTCGGCCACGCCCTCGGCCAGCGAATCCAGCGCACCGGCCAGTTCGATATCGAGGACGCTGATGCCGCCGCAATCGTGGGTCGTCAGCGTGATTTCGAGCTTGTTGTAGACATTGCGCCAGTCGGGATGGTGATCCATCTTCTCGGCGCAGAGCGCGGCTTGGCTCATGAAGCCCCACGCGGCGGAGAAATCCTTGAAGAGAAGCCGCTTGATCAGGGCATCCTGCCCATCGGCCGCGCGCCATCCGGTATCTTCAAGCGCGTTCAGCAGCGCCTTGCGTTCCTCGGGTTCGAGCTTCGATGTCATCGCTTACTCCCTGATGCGTTAAGCTGGCCCGCAGCCTTGCAGCCCCGGGCCGCCAGTTCAAGCGGCACCGCTTTCGCGGGTCACGCTGCGGGTCTCGATTTTCGGCACCTGCACCACTTCGAGTGTGCGCGTGGGGAAGGGGATGCCGATATCGTTCGCGTCGAACTCCACCTTGATCTTGCGGGTATATTCCGCCTGCAGGCCCCAGAAATCTTCCGTCTTGGCCCAGACGCGGAAGGTGAAATCGACCGAGCTGTCGCCCAGTTGCTTCACCCGGATCACGGGCGCGGGCTCCGGCAGGGCGCGCGGATCGGAGAGCGAGATATTCTCCAGCACTTCCTGCGTCTTCTTCAGGTCCGCGTCATAGGCGACGCCGATGGTCAGATCCATCATCCGCGTCGGGTTGGCGGAGAAATTGGTGATCGCGCTCGACCAGATATCGCTGTTGGGCACGATGATCTGGATGCCGTCATAGGTCGTCAGCACCGTGTAAAAGAGCTGGATCTCGGTCACCGTGCCGCTTTCCGAGCCCGCCGCGATGAAATCGCCTTGGCGGAACGGGCGGAACAGAATGATCATCACGCCCGCGGCAAGGTTCGACAGCGTGCCCTGCAGCGCCAGACCGATAGCCAGACCGGCGGCACCGACAAGGGCGGCCAGCGAGGTGGTGTGAATACCGAAGCGGTTGAGGATGAAGATCACCCCGATCGCGAGGATCAGGTATTTCACCATATTGCCGAGGAAGCCGAAGAGCGTGTCGTCCAGCCGTTTGTAGCGCTGCGACAGCGCCACGATGCGCCGTTTGGCCCAAGCCGAGATCGCCATCGCGACCAGCAGGATCACCAGCGCAGCCACCACATTCACCGCAACCATGATGGCCGCATCGATCCGATCCTGCGTTAGCCACGCGCTGACATCGGTCAGGTCATTCAAATTCATTCATCGCTCCCGCTCAAACGTCTTTGACATCGTTACTTATCACGCCTGCTCGTCGCTTCCACCCGAGGGGGCTCGGAACGGGCCCATTTCGGTGAGAACCTCGATATCTTCGTCCACGGCGGCGCGTTCGGCCTCCAGATACTCCGCGACCGCCCCGCGCAGACCTTCATGGCCGATCCAATGCGCGGAATAGGTCGGAACGGGCAGGTAGCCGCGCGCCAGCTTATGTTCGCCCTGCGCCCCGGCCTCGACCCGGCTCAGCTTGTGCGCGATCGCGTAATCGACCGCCTGATGGTAGCAAAGCTCGAAGTGCAGGAAGGGGTGATCCTCGATACAGCCCCAATAGCGCCCGAACAGCGCATCGCGCCCGATCAGGTTCAGCGCGCCCGCAATCGGGCGGTCTCCGTTCATCGCAAGCACCAGAAGCACGTCGTCGCGCATCTCGTGCAGAAGATCGAAGAAGGCGCGGCTCAGGTACGGGCGGCCCCATTTCCGCGCGCCAGTGTCCTGATAGAACTGCCAGAACGCATCCCAATGCTCGGGCCGGATATCGTCGCCGGTCAGCTGAACGATCTCGCCGCCGAAAGCCTGTGCCCGCTGGCGTTCCTTGCGCAGCGTCTTGCGCTTGCGCGAACTCAGTTCGCCGAGGAACTGGTCGAAGCTCTCGTAACCCTCGTTGAACCAGTGGAATTGCTGCCCGATCCGCGGCAGCCAGCCCGCCTCGGCGGCAAGCGCCGCCTCGTCCTCGGTGCAAAACGTCATATGGACCGAAGATACCCCGGCCCCTTCGGCGATCTGCGCCATCCCGGCCAGAAGCGCGCGGCCGCCGGCCTCTTCCAGCCCCGGCAGAACCAGCAGACGTCGTCCGGCTACGGGGGTGAAGGGCACCGCGCATTGCAGCTTGGGGTAATAGCGCCCGCCCGCACGCTCGAACGCATCGGCCCAGCCGTGATCGAAGACATATTCGCCTTGGCTGTGCGATTTCACGTAGAGCGGCGCGACGCCGATCACCCGATCGCCCATCCGCGCCACAAGATGCCGTGCGTCCCAGCCCGTCCCCGGCCCGACCGAGCCGGAAGCCTCGAGGGCAGCAAGAAACCGATGCGTGGTGAACGGGTCGAACGCCCGCTCCCCATCCCCGATTTCGGGGCAGGCACAGGCGTTCCAGTCTTCTTCACTTATTTCGGAAATATCCGAATAAAGCGTGATTTCAACGCTTTGATCCATTTTATCCCGGGTGGTTAGGCCATCCTTTGCCTGAATCTGTGCTCGACGCGCGCGGCGTCAAGCCGGAAGCGCCGAGAGGTAGCCCTCGAAGGTCACGTTATCGGCCACCCGACGCGCGAGAGCCTCCTCGTCGACCGAGCGGATCGTCCAGCACAGAACCGGCACGCCGAGCGATTTCAGCTCACTCACCCGAAGCGCGTTCAGGTCCTTCGCCTCATGCGAGATGAAGGCCGCGCCGACGCGCTCGAAATCGGGAATATGGCGCAGCTCGTCGCCGCGCGCTGCGGGCAGCAGCGCCCAGTCATTGGGCTGATAGGCCGAGGTCGTCAGCCCGACCGGAACGCCCGGGGCCAGTTCGCCGAATGCCGCCACCGCATGGGGGTTGAAGGACATCACCGCAACCGGGCCTTCGTAATCGCGCAGCAACAGCGCCGTAGCTTCTTCCAGCGGGCCGATCTGCTGGCCGAGCGCGCCGTCCTGATCCTTGATCTCGACCAGAAGCGGCACCTGCCCGTCCACGATCTTCAGCACTTCGGCGAGGGTCGGAATGCCCTCCTGCGTGCCGCTCAGATGGATCGCGCCAAGTTCTGCCGACGTGCGCTGGCGCACCGGGCCGCGCTCTGCGGTCAGCCGGTCCAGCGCGTAGTCGTGAAACACCATCGGCACGCCATCGGCCGAGAGTTGCACGTCGATCTCGATCCCGTAGCCCGCCGCGATGGCCGCGCGGATTGCGCCGCGGCTGTTTTCTGGGCGCCCGAGCGTGTAGTCGTGCAGCGCCCGATGCGCGATCGGAAGCCGGAGAAAATCAGGATGCAATGCCATCACGCGACCTCGAAAATCGCCTCGATTTCGACCGCGACGCCCATCGGCAGCGAGGCCGCCGAGACCGCCGAACGCGCGTGACGCCCCGCATCGCCGAAGACTTCGACCATCAGGTCCGAACAGCCGTTCACGACCTTGGGCTGATCGGTGAACTCAGGCGTCGAATTCACGAAGCCCACCAGCTTCACCACGCGGAGCTTGTCGAGATCACCAATGGCCGCTTTCGCCTGCGCGATCAGCGCCAGCCCGCAGAACCGCGCCGCCATCGCGCCCTCTTCGACATCCATCCCGTCGCCGAGCTTGCCGCGGATCAGCCCCTCGGGCCCGTTCGAGATCTGTCCCGAGACGAACAGTTGATTGCCGGTGCGCACGAAGGGCACGTAGTTTGCCGCCGGGGCCGGGGCATCGGGAAGGTGAATTCCCAGCTCTTCGAGACGTGCTTCGATCTTGGCCATTGCGCCCTCCATGAAATTTCGCGGCGAGGCTAGGCGCGCGCCTGTTTCCCCGCAAGCGGATTCGCGTCTCTTCTTCTTGATCGAAATATCCCGGGAGCGCGCAGTATGCGCGGGGGCAGAGCCCCCTCTGCCTCAGGCCACCAGCGCCTCGGCCTTCTTCAGGTCGACCGAAACGAGCTGGCTCACGCCCTGCTCCTGCATCGTCACCCCGAACAGCCGGTCCATCCGCGCCATCGTCACCGCGTGGTGGGTGATGATCAGGAAGCGCGTATCGGTGCGCCGCGTCATCTCGTCGAGCAGGTCGCAGAAGCGCGTCACATTGGCGTCATCGAGCGGCGCGTCGACCTCGTCGAGCACGCAGATCGGGGCGGGGTTGGCCATGAAGACCGCGAAGATCAGCGCCATTGCGGTCAGCGTCTGCTCACCACCCGACAGCAGCGACAGCGTGGACAGCTTTTTGCCCGGCGGTTGGCACATGATCTCGAGACCGGCCTCCAGCGGGTCGTCGCTTTCGACCAGCTGCAGGTTCGCCGAGCCGCCGCCGAAGAGGTGGGTGAACAGCGTGCGGAAGTTCTCGTTCACCTGCTCGAACGCGGTCAGAAGACGCTCGCGCCCTTCGCGGTTGAGGCCGGAAATCCCGGCGCGCAGCTTGCGGATCGCCTCTTCGAGATCGGATTTCTCCTGCACCAGCGCGTCATGCTCTTCCTGCACCTCGCGGGCGTCTTCCTCGGCGCGCAGGTTCACCGCACCAAGGCTCTCGCGCAGGCGCTTGAGCCGGTTCACCTCGTTGTCCAGATTCTCCGCGTCGGGCATCTTCTCGGGATCGGCGTCGAGGCTTGCCAACAGGTCCTGCGGCGACTTCTCGGTCTCCTCCAGGATACGTTCGGCGGCATAGGCGACGGTTTCGCGGGCCGCATCGACGCGGGCTTCGGCGCGGGCGCGGGCTTCGCGCGCCTCACCGGCAAGACGTTCGGATTCGCGCTCGGCCAGCTGCGCTTCGCGCAGGGCGCTTTCCGCGCCCGACAGCTTGTCCGACGCTTCGGCCTGACGCGCTTCGGCGGTGGCGATGGCCTCCGACAGCTCGGCGCGTTTCGCAGACAGTTCCTCGGGCGCGGCGGAGGCATCCTTCAACTCCGCCTCGCTCTCGATCTTGCGGGTTTCCAGCTCGGCGGAGCGTTTCTCGGCGGTCTCCAAGCGGTGCCGCCAGCCGGAGATTTCCTTGGTGATCTCCTGCCGACGCTTCAGCCGCGCTTCGCCCTCGCGACGGATTTCGTCATGGGCGGAGCGCTTGGTCATCATCGTCATGCGCGCCGCTTCAACGGTCATCTTCACCGCCTCGACGTCGCCGCGCGCGGCGTCCAGATCGGGCAGGGAGGATTGCGCATTCTCCGCTTCGCGCAGTGCCATCCGCGCGCTGCCAGCCTCTTCCTCGTGGCGGGCGACGGCAAGCTGGGCGCTTTCCAGCTTGGAACTGGCGATGGAGCGATCGGCCTCGGCCCGGCTGAGCGCGCGGCCCGCTTCGGCCAGACGGCGATCGGCATCGCGGCGCGCCTCGCGGGCGGCGGCATCGGCGCGGGTGGCCTCGGCCAGCGCGGCGGTCAGTGCCTCATGGGCGGATTTCGCGCCCGAAGCGCGCGCCTCGGCCTCTTCCAGATCGCGCTTCAACTCCACCAGACGGTTGAGCTGTTGCAGGCGCAGCGCGGCGGCTGTCGGCGCATCCTCGGCGCCTGCGCGATAGCCGTCCCAGCGCCACAGGTCGCCCTCGGTCGAGACGAGCCGTTGGCCGGGGGCCAGTTGATCCTGCAGCCGCACGCCCTCGTCGTAATCCTCGACCAGACCGATCTGCGAAATCCGGCGGACCAGCACATCGGGCACATCCACATGAGCCGAGAGCGGCTCGACACCGACGGGCAGGGGCTGCGGCGCGGGATAGTCGGGCAGGGCTTGCCAGCCGGTCGCGTCATCCTCGCCCACTTCCGGCGCGCGCAGGTCATCGGCGAGCGCGGCACCGAGCGCCGCCTCGTAGCCGCGATCCACCCGGACGCGGTCGAGAATCTGCTGGCCGTTGGAGGCTTCGCGCTCGACCAGACGGGCCAGCGCCGACACTTCGGCCCGCAAGGCCCCCGCTTCGCCCTCGGCTTCCGAGCGTGCCGCCCGGGCCGCGCTTTCGCGGCCCTGCGCTTCGGCGCGCGCGTCATCAGCTTGGCCAAGCGCTTCCTCGGCGGCTTCGGCGGCGGCCTGCGCCTGTGTCTGAGCGCCTTCGGCCGCCTCGAATTCCGTATTCGCCTTCGCAAGCGCGGCGGCAGCGGCCTCGGCGGCCTGCTTCGCCTGCGCCGCGGCGGCTTCGGATTTCTCCGCCGTCGCGCGGTTGTCGGTGACGAGGCGCTGGGACGACTGGTGGCGGGCGGCGAGCCGCGCGACATCCTCGGTCAGCTCCGAAAGTTGCGCCTCGCGCTCCTGCAAAATCTGCGCGGCCTCATGGGCGGCATCGACCGCGGCCGCCAGCTTGTCTTCATGCCCCTCGGAGGCTTTCGCGATCTGGGATTGCTCCCATTCGAGCCGTCCGATCGTCTCGCCCGCATCGCGGTTGAGCCCCGCTTCGCGCTCCATGTCATGCACGAGCTGTTCGATCCGGGCCTTCAGCGTCTCGATCCGCGCGATCGCCTGATCTTCCTGATCCGAGAGCGCGTCACGCTGCACGGTGAGGCGTTGCAGGATCGCGCCCGCGATGGCCTCTTCCTCGCGCAGCGGCGGCAATGCGTCTTCCTTGCCCTGCCGCGCCTTCGCCGCCTCGCGGGAGGCTTTCTCGGCCTGCGCGGCCCCTGCGACCTTCTCGCGATGCGCCTCTTCGGCAGTGGTGCGGGCCAGATCGGCTTCGCGCCAGCGGCGATACAGCAGCATCCCCTCGGCGCGGCGCAGCTCTTCGCCGATGGTGCGGTAACGTGCGGCCTGGCGGGCCTGCCGGGCGAGGGTGGCCAGTTGCGAGGCGAGTTGCTCGATCACGTCATCGACGCGGGTCAGGTTCTGTTCCGCGCCGTTCAGCTTCAGCTCCGCTTCGTGGCGGCGCTGATAGAGGCCCGAAATCCCGGCCGCTTCCTCGAGGATACGGCGGCGGTTCTTCGGCTTGGCGTTGATCAGTTCGGAAATCTGGCCCTGCCGCACGAGCGCGGGCGAATGGGCGCCGGTCGAGGCGTCGGCGAACAGCATCTGCACGTCGCGGGCGCGCACGTCCTTGGAGTTTACCTTATAGGCCGAGCCCGCATCGCGGGTGATCCGGCGCACGATCTCCAGCCCGTCGCTGTCATTGAACCCGGAGGGCGCGAGCCGTTCGGTATTGTCGATCTGCAGTGCGACTTCTGCGAAATTGCGCGCGCCGCGCGACGAGGCGCCCGCGAAGATCACGTCTTCCATCCCGCCGCCGCGCATCGCCGAGGGGCGGTTCTCGCCCATCACCCAGCGCAGCGCTTCCAGGAGGTTCGACTTGCCGCAACCATTGGGTCCGACGACGCCGGTCAGCCCGTCATGGATCACGAGATCCGTGGGGTCCACGAAGCTCTTGAAACCGTTGAGACGAAGCCGAGAGAAGCGCAATTGCCGAACTTTCCGAATCTGACTGAGTTCTGAGGAGTGTCCGTAGAGCAGGCCTGCGAGTCAATGGAAAGACACCGCATCTGGCGATGATGGGGCTGTTATCCACAATATATTGGCGCATTCTTGCGCAGGTATCGGGGGTGCGAGATGCCCGTCGACGCAGTCGGGTATGCACCTCCGCTGTCTTTTCCTTTTGATCGCGGAGGCTTAGCATCAGGTGCGTCCCAAGGAGCCGTCCGATGATCCCAGCCCTGTCCCTGATCCTCGCCTGCCAACTCGCCGGCGAGATCCTGTCCCGTGCTTTGCAACTGCCGCTTCCCGGCCCGGTTCTGGGGATGATCTTCCTGCTTTTGCTCATGAGCCTCTCGGGCAAGGTGCAACAGATCGTGCGCCCCACGGCCCAGTTCGTCTTGCAACACCTGTCGCTTCTCTTCGTGCCTGCGGGCGTGGGGATCGTCGCGCATCTCGGCGCGCTGCGCGAGCATGGGCTGGGGCTGGCGGTCGCGTTGGTGGTGTCGACCATGCTGGCGATCGTGGTCGGGGCGGCGGCCTTCGTCGCGGTGGCGAAGCTGACCCGGAGCGATGTCGATGACTGATCCGTTCAAGCTCTGGTCCTACCTGTCCTCCGAACCGCTGCTGTGGCTGTGGGCGACGCTGATCGCCTATTGGATCGGGGATACGATTTTCGGGCGCTTGAACCGCAGCCCCTTCGCCAATCCGGTGATGATCGCGGTGGTGATCCTCGGCGCGGTGCTCCTGATGACGGATACGCCCTATCAGCGCTATTTCGACGGGGCGCAATTCGTGCACTTCATGCTGGGCCCGGCGACGGTCTGTCTCGCGGTGCCGCTGCATGCGAACCTGCCCAAGGTGAAACGCGCGCTTCTGCCGATCGCGGCGGGTCTGGCGGCGGGGTCGGTCACGGCCATCGTCTCGGTTCTGGCGATTGCAAAGGCGATGGGCGCGGGGCCTGAACTGCTCGCCTCGCTCGCGCCGAAATCGGTGACGGCCCCGGTGGCTATCGGGATTTCGCAATCGCTTGGTGGCGAGCCGTCGCTGACCGCGGCGCTGGTGATCCTGACCGGCATGATCGGGGCGATCACGGTGACGCCGATGCTCAACCTGCTGGGCTTTCGCGACTGGCGGGCGCGGGGCTTCGCGGTGGGTGTGGCCGCACACGGCATCGGCACGGCGCGCGCCTTCCAGGTGCATGAGACTGCGGGCGCGTTTGCGTCCATCGGCATGGGGCTGAACGCGGTGCTGACCGCTTTCCTCGCGCCGGTGGTGCTGAGTTACTTCGGCTAATCGCCGTCCGTCAGTATTGGCGCGGTGGGCGCGCCTTGTAGACCGGAAGCTTCCAGCCGAAGCGCAGCGATCCGGCCCGCAGCGCAAAGGTAACGCCGCCGCAGATCATCAGCGCTATCAGCGTATCCGCCCCGAGGGCCGTCGCGATTACCGCGCTCATGGCCCCCGCAAACGCGCAGGACAGATACAGCTCGCCCTGTTTGAGCACCAGCGGCACCTCGTTGCAGACCACGTCACGCATCAAGCCGCCGAACGTGCCGGTGGCGATGCCCATGATCAGCACGATCACCGGGCCATGCTCCAGTCGCATCGTGATCGCCACGCCTGCAGGCACCGCGACCGCCAATGCGCAGGCGTCGAGCCACAGCAGCGCGCGGTAGCGGCTTTCCAGAAGATGCGCGGTGAAGAAGACGACCACCGCCGCTCCTGCCGCGATCAGCACATAGGTCGGATCGCCGACCCAGAAAACCGGGTCGCGGCCCAGTAGCAGATCGCGCAACGTGCCGCCGCCGATAGCGGTCAGCGCGGCAATGAAGATGAAGCCCACGAGATCGAGCTGCTGGCGCGAGGCGACCAGAGCCCCGGTCAGCGCGAAGACCAGCACCGAGGCGTAATCCAGCGCAGCCCCCAAGGGAAACTCCCCCAGCCAGTCGGGCAGGGCGGTCATTTTTGCTTCGCCGGTTTGAAGGGCTCCATCCCGGCGCGGGCGAGCTCGTCGGCGCGCTCGTTTTCGGGGTGGCCCGCATGGCCCTTGATCCATTCCCACGTCACGCGATGGCGGCGCTGCGCCTCGTCCAGCCGCTGCCAGAGATCGACATTCTTCACCGGCTTCTTCGCCGCGGTCTTCCAGCCGTTGCGCTTCCAGCCGTGAATCCAGCCGGTCACGCCGTTCTTCACGTAAGCGGAGTCGGTGGTGATCGTGATCGCGGTGTCGCGGGTCAGGGTCTCCAGCGCGTTGATCGCGGCCAGAAGCTCCATCCGGTTATTGGTGGTCTCGGCCTCGCCGCCCTTCAGCTCGCGCTCCTTGACGACGCTTTCGCCGTCCATCGCGCGCATCAAGACGCCCCAGCCGCCGGGGCCGGGATTGCCGCTGCAGGCACCGTCCGTCCATGCGAAAAGCTCAGGCATCGAGACCCACATAGCCGTCGAGCGCTGCGATCCGGTCGAGCCAGCGGCGCAGCGCCGGGAAGGGCTCGAGATCATAACCGCCGCGGGTCTCGGCGGTATGGGTGTAAGCGTAAAGGCAGATATCGGCGAGGCTCATCGTGTCGCCCGCGAGCCAATCGGCCTGCTCCAGCCGCTGCTCCATGATGCCCAGCAGGACGTGGCCGCGCACTTCCAGCGCGTCGAGCGTCTCTTGCGTGCGCTCATGCGCGCGATGCGGATAGCACAGGATCGCGGCGCGCACGGCGATGACGCCCTCGTGCTGGTTCTGCTCCCAGAACATCCACGACAGCATCTGCGCCCGGACGAAACGATCCTCCGGCACGAAGCGCGAGCCCTCGCCGAGATAGGTCAGGATCGCGTTGGACTCCGCGAGCACCCGCCCGTCGTCGAGATGCAGCGCCGGCGCCCGCCCGAAGGGCAGCGCGCCGCTCTCGTGAGCCTCGGCCAAGGCGTCGGTGTCATACTCGACATCGATCTTGTCGTAGTTCTGGCCCAGCAGCGCCATCAGCAGGCGCACCTTGTAGCTGTTGCCCGAGGAGGGCATCGAATAAAGCTTCATCTCGTTCAGGTCCTCACAAGCGCGATCAGGCAGGCGACGACGACGACCGTCAGGCCGATGCGCAGTTTGAGCCACCAGCGCGGTGTGTGGCCGAATTTCTGGAACAGCCAGTCGAGCGGCAAGAGCGCGAGGAAGCCCAGGATCAGCACGAAATTCACCGGCATCCCGAGCGCCACGAAGGCGATGAAGAAGATGACCGGAGCGACGGCGAGGAAATAGCCGGTCTCCCATTCCGCGCTCGCGGCGAAGCCCCAGAGGCTGCCCGCCATGAAGCAGAAGATCATCAAACCATAGGCGAGCACCGCCACGCGCGGGTCCGCGATGAAGGCGAATTGGCCGGTCTGCACGACCAGCACGCCCCAAAGGAACGGGATCAGCCCGGCAAGGCCAAGAATCAGCGCGCCGCCGGGGATTTTCGGGCCGATTTCGCGCATCACGACGCCTCTCTCAGCACGCGGGGCACCTTGAATTCGATATCCTCGCGGGCGGTTTCGATCTGGTCGACGGTCAGGTCATAGCGCTGGCGGAAAGCGTCGATCACCTCGTCGATCAGCACTTCCGGCGCGCTCGCGCCCGCGGTCACGCCGACCGTCTGCACACCCTCCAGCGCGCGCCAGTCGATATCTGCGGCGCGCTGCACCAGCTGCGAATAGGCGCAGCCCGAGGCTTTGCCAACCTCGACCAGACGGCGCGAGTTGGACGAGTTCGGCGCGCCGATCACGAGCAGCGCGTCGATCTGATCGGCCATCGCCTTCACCGATGCCTGACGGTTGGTGGTGGCGTAGCAGATGTCTTCCTTCGCGGGGCCGACGATCTTCGGGAACCGGTCCTGCAGCGCGGCCACGATCGCCGCCGTGTCATCGACCGACAGCGTGGTTTGGGTGATGAAGGCCAGCCTATCGGGATCGCGCGGCGTGATCTTGGCGACGTCCTCGACCGTCTCGACCAGCAGCACCTCGCCATCTGGCAGCTGCCCCATCGTGCCCAGCACTTCCGGGTGGCCCGCGTGGCCGATCATGACCATCTGCAGCCCCTCGTTCGAGTGCCGCTCGGCTTCCTTGTGGACCTTGCTCACCAGCGGGCAGGTCGCGTCGACATAGATCATCTCGCGCCGCGAGGCCTCGGCGGGGACCGATTTCGGTACGCCATGGGCCGAGAAGATCACCGGGCGGTCATCGGGGCATTCGTCGAGCTCTTCCACGAAGACCGCGCCTTGGTCGCGCAGGCTGTCGACGACGTATTTGTTATGCACGATCTCGTGGCGCACATAGACCGGTGCGCCCCATTTCTCGATCGCCATCTCGACGATCTTGATCGCCCGGTCGACGCCCGCGCAAAAGCCGCGCGGGGCCGCCAGATAAAGGGTCAGGGAGGGTTTCATCGCGCGCTCCTTTGTTCGGGTTCAGACCTAAAGCCCCGTCCGCCTCGCGTCCAGAGGCGATCAGCTTGCGAGTTTGATCGCTTCCGCCGTCAGCCAGGCCAGCACCGCGTAACGTCCGGCTTTCGCGATGAAGACCAGCGGAATGAAAAGCCAGAGCGACATGCGCAGGATGCCGGAGATCAGGCAGATCAGATCGCCGCCGGGCGCCCAGCTCAACAGCAATAGCCCGATCCCCCAGCGCTCGAACCAGCGATGGCCGCGCGCGAGCTGCGCTTCGGAGGCGGGAAACCATTTGCGGTCTTTCCAGTGGGTGACGCCCAGTCCGATCACGTAGGTGACGAGCGAGCCGATCGTGTTTCCCACGGCGGCGATGAGGATCATCAGCCAGATATTCTGGGTGCCAAGCGTCTGCAGCGCGACGAATACGAGCTCCGACTGGAACGGGATCGGCGTCGCCGCCAGCAGCGCCGAGACGAAGAGGCCGAAGAGGGAGACGTTTTCGAGCATAGAGCTTTCCGCGAAAGGCAAAGGGCGCGCAGGTGATCTGCACGCCCCTTCAATCACGAATTACGGGTCGCGTCAGGCCCCTGATCAGCTCTCGTCGCCGTTCTCGTCCTCGCGCGGCTCACGCGGCGGGCGACCGATCACTTCGCGCAGCGCGTCGAGTTCGATGAAATTGTCGGCCTGACGGCGCAGCTCGTCGGCGATCATCGGCGGCTGCGAGCGGATCGTCGAGACGACCGAGACGCGGCAGCCCTGACGCTGAAGGCTTTCGATCAGCGGACGGAAATCGCCATCGCCCGAGAACAGCACGATATGATCGAGGCGCGGTGCGAGTTCCATCGCATCGACGGCCAGCTCGATATCCATATTGCCCTTCACCTTCCGGCGACCCATGGAATCCGTGTATTCCTTGGCCGGTTTGGTGACCATCGCGAATCCGTTGTAATTCAGCCAATCCACGAGCGGTCGGATCGGCGAATATTCTTCACTCTCCAGAAGAGCGGTGTAATAGAACGCGCGGACGAGTTTACCGCGACGTTCGAATTCTTGTCTCAACAGCTTGTAATCAATATCAAAGCCAAGCGCCTTGGCGGCCGCATAGAGATTAGATCCGTCAATGAACAGGGCGAGCCGTTCGTCCTTGTAGAACATACAGTCCTCTTGCACAGGTAGGGTGGACCAGTTCGCGCAGGTGCCGATACGGAAAGTATAGCCGCATCAATTGTGTTGCACAGGCGGGGAGGGCCGACCAGATTTATCTAGGACATATCGCATTTCGCGAGGGAAACGGAATCTGTCTTTATGGACACTAACTATTTGGTCGCTTTCGGGGCGAATCTACCAAGCCAATTCGGGTCTCCTCGCACTACGCTCTGCGCCGCGATCGAGCGGCTCGAGCAATTGGGGTTTTCCTTGGTTGCCGCCAGTCGGTTCTGGTCGACGCCTGCCGTTCCCGAAGGGTCCGGTCCCGATTTCGTGAACGCTTGTTGCAAAATGCGAAGCAGTTTGCAACCGCGCGATGCGCTCGCGCAACTTCATGGAGTCGAAGAAGAATTTGGCCGTGTGCGGGAAGGTCGTTGGAGCGCGCGTGTTGTCGATATCGACCTGATCGCCTCGGAGGATCGGGTTCTGCCAGATCGCGAGAGCTTTCTGCGCTGGAAAAACCTTCCGCCGGAGGCGCAGCAGCGCGAGGCTCCGACCGACCTGATCCTGCCGCATCCGCGCTTGCAGGACAGGGCCTTCGTGCTGATTCCCCTTGCCGAAATCGCACCGCTCTGGCGCCACCCGATCACGGGCGACAGCGTGATGGAAATGCTCGCCGCCCTTCCCGAGGCGGAAAAAACCCCGATTTCCCCTCTGTAACGTGGTCAAAACCCTGCGGACGGGCCGGATGGGCGCTTGTGTTTCTGCACTGCAAAGCCTAAGTAGGGCCCTCAATCCGAGTTCTTCTGGAGAGATTCATGGCCCGCGTGACGGTTGAAGATTGCGTTGACAAGGTTCCGAACCGCTTCGAGCTGGTAATGCTCGCTTCGCATCGTGCCCGCGAAATCGCTGCCGGCGCTCCCCTCACGGTCGAGCGTGACAACGATAAAAACCCCGTCGTCGCTCTGCGCGAAATCGCCGAGGAGACCCAATCGGCCGAGGATCTGCGTGAGCGTCTCATCGAGAGCAACCAGACCCAGATCGAGGTCGACGAGCCCGAAGAGGACTCGATGGCGATGCTCATGGGTGGCGAGTCCCCTGATCGTGCCGTCGAAGACGACATGAGCGAAGAGCGTATGCTGCGCGCGCTGATGGACGCGCAGGGGCGCGAGTAATCCACTGATTGGCTGGAACGAGCGCGAATGATCGACGTCGAAGACCTGATCGCGCTCGTCCGCAATTATAATCCAAAGACCGATGCGGATCTGATCCGGAAGGCCTATGCCTACGGAAAAGACATGCATGAAGGGCAGTTCCGGCATTCGGGCGAGCCCTATTTTTCGCATCCCGTCGCGGTGGCGGCGATCCTGACCGAGCAGCGTCTGGATGATGCGACAATCGTCACCGCCCTTCTGCACGACACGATCGAAGACACGCGCTCGACCTATGGCGAAGTGTCGGAGATGTTCGGCGAGCAGATCGCCGAGCTGGTCGATGGCGTCACCAAGCTGACCAACCTGCAACTCTCGAACGCGGCCTCGAAGCAGGCGGAGAACTTCCGCAAGCTGTTCATGGCGATGTCGAAAGACCTGCGGGTGATCCTCGTGAAGCTCGCCGACCGCCTGCACAACATGCGCACGATCCGCTCGATGCGGGCCGAAAAGCAGGCGCAGAAAGCGCGCGAGACGATGGAGATCTACGCGCCGCTCGCAGGCCGGATGGGGATGCAATGGATGCGCGAGGAGCTTGAAGACCTCGCCTTCAAGGTGCTCAACCCCGAGGCACGCACCTCGATCATTCGGCGCTTCGTCAGCCTGCAGAAGGAAACCGGCGATGTGATCCCGAAGATCACCGCCGACATCCGCGCGCTGCTCGAAGACGAGGATATCGACGCCGACGTCTTCGGGCGCGCGAAGCGGCCCTATTCGATCTGGCGCAAGATGGAGGAGAAGCAGCTCACCTTCTCGCGCCTGTCGGATATCTACGGTTTCCGCGTCATTACCCGCACCGAGATGGATTGCTACCGGGTGCTGGGCCTGATCCATCACCGCTGGCGCGCGGTGCCGACGCGGTTCAAGGATTACATCAGCCAGCCGAAGACCAACGGCTACCGCTCGATCCACACGACGGTTTCGGGGCGCGACGGCAAGCGCGTCGAGGTGCAGATCCGCACCCGGCAGATGCACGAAGTGGCCGAGGCCGGCGTCGCTGCGCACTGGTCCTATCGCGATGGCGAGCGGGCGCAGAACCCCTTCGCGGTCGATCCGGCGAAATGGCTCGCCTCGCTCAGCGAACGGTTCTCGGACCCCGACGGCGATGGCGATCACGACGAATTTCTCGAGAACGTCAAACTCGAGATGTATTCCGATCAGGTCTTCTGCTTCACGCCGAAAGGCGATGTGGTGAAGCTGCCGAAAGGCGCGACCCCGATCGATTTCGCCTATGCGATCCACACGCGGATCGGCAATAGCTGCGTCGGCGCGAAGGTCGACGGCATCCGCGTGCCGCTCTGGACCCGGTTGAAGAACGGCCAGTCGGTCGAGGTGATCACCGCCTCGGGCCAGCGCCCGCAGCTGACCTGGCTCGATATAGTGGCGACCGGGCGCGCCAAGGCCGCGATCCGCAAATCGCTGCGCGAAGAAGATCGCGACCGCTTCATCAAGCTGGGTCAGGAACTGGCGCGGGTGGCCTTCGAGCATGTCGGTCGCCGCGTGACCGAAAAGGCGCTGCGCACCGCCGGCAAGGCGCTGGGGATCGGCGATCAGGACGAGGTCTTGGCCCGGCTCGGCTCTGCCGAATTGGCGGCCTCGGACGTGCTCGACGCGCTTTACCCGGAGCTCGCCCAACGCCGCGAAGGCACCGAGATCGAGCCGACCCGCGCCGTTCTGGGCCTCGGCGCCGATCAGAGCTTCCGCCGCGCCGATTGCTGCCAGCCGCTGCCGGGCGAGCGCATCGTCGGCATCACCTATCGCGGCAAGGGCGTGGTGATCCACGCGATCGATTGCCCCGCGCTCGAAGAGTTCGAGGATCAGCCCGAACGCTGGGTCGATCTGCATTGGAAAACCGGGCAACACCCGCCCGCCTACACCGCGACCCTGAAGGTCACGATCTCGAACGATGCGGGCGTGCTGGGACATATCTGCACATTGATCGGTCAGCAGAAGGCAAATATTTCGGACCTCGACTTTGTGGAGCGCAAGCCGGACTTCTATTCGGTTCTCGTCGAGGTCGAACTGTGCGATGCAGAACATATGCATCGCCTGCTTACCGCCTTGGAGGCGGAGAGCGACGTGGCACAGGTGGAGCGGATCAGAAACCTGTCGCGCAAACCCTGACGCACACGGCGCAGGGGGGAGAAAGGACGGCGGCGTGGTCTTCAGACGACGCGAAAAACGGGGGGTTTGGGCCAACCTGCGCGAGGCGATCTGGCCGCGTTCGGGCTGGTCCCGCGCTTTCCAATACGTCAAGCACAGGGTCAACCGGCTTCCCGACCGACCGCACCGGATCGCGCGTGGCGTCTGGGCCGGGGTCCTGGTCTCGTTCACGCCGCTGTTCGGATTTCACTTCGTCAGCGCCGCCGCCGTGGCCTGGATCATGCGCGGCAATATCCTCGCCGCGATCCTCGCCACGTTCTTCGGCAACCCGGTCACCTTCCCGATCATCGCGGTCTTCTCGACCAAACTGGGGCACAAGATCCTGGGCGACCGGCTCGATCATGGTGGAGAGCCCGAAAGCCTGCTGCAGACCTTTCAGGCGGCGAGCCACGATCTGCTGCATAACTTCTGGGCGATGTTCACGCCCGAGCGCGCGGAATGGAGCGGGCTGGAGCGGTTCTTCACCGATGTCTGGTTGCCCTATCTGATCGGCGGGATCGGTCCCGGCGTGATCGCGGCGACGATCTGCTACTACGTGTCGCTACCGATCATCACCGCCTATCAGAACCGCCGCCGCAGCAAGCTGAAGTCGCGGCTGGAGAAGATACGGGCGAAGATCAAGCGCGAGGAACGCGCGGCGGCGGGGAAAGCAGAGAACCCCGAAGATTGAGTAGGGCTCAGGCCTGCGCTTCGCCTGCGCCCGCTTCGCTCAGCGCATAGCCGCGGCGCTGCGCTCGGCGACGAAACCGCTCCGCCGCATGGACCGCGTCGCGCAGGTTGGAAAACCACCGCAGACAGGACGCCCCGGTCTGGCCCTGCAGGCCCCATTCGCGCAGCACGGTATATTCCCCGAACAGGTTGTCGGAGACTTCCACGCGATAGAACCGTCGCGACGTCGGCGTGTGAAGAAGGAGATTGAGCATGGCAGTGCCCCTGTATCCCGATTTCGTGAAGTGAATCAGAGCGGGGCGGTTTTGGCCAGCGAAAAGAGGTTAACGCCTTGATGTCCGCGCTAGAGGCGGTGTCGTCAGCTCCAGCGAACCTCGCCCAGAAAAATATAGCCCGCGCCGTAGATCGTCTTGATAAGGCGCGGATTTTTCGGGTCTTCGCCAAGCTTCGTGCGCAGCCGCGAGATCCGCACATCCATCGCCCGGTCGAAGCTCTCGCCTGCCGCGCCGCCCAAGCTTTCCTGCATCTGCGCGCGGGTGATCAGTCGGTTCGGGCTTTCCAGAAACAGCCGAAGCACTTCGCCTTCGGCATGGGAGAACGAGGTTTCGGCCCCGTCCTCCGCCACCAGAAGGTAGCGGTCGAAATGTGCGGTCCAGCCTGCGAAATGGGCGGTCTGCGCCTGTGCTGGGCCTTCGCTGCGTCCCTTGCGCAGGCGCGCACGGATGCGGGCCACCACCTCGGCCGGATCGAAGGGTTTGATGATGTAGTCATCCGCGCCAAGTTCCAGCCCCGTCACCCGGTCCTGCACCTGCGCGCGGCCCGAGATGATGATGATCGCAGCGCCCGATTCCAGCGCCAGCCGATGCACCAGCGCCAGCCCGTCACGGTCGGGCAGGCCCAGATCGACGAGGCAGACATCGGGCGAGGAGCGCTTCAGCCCGGCTTCGAACTCGGTCGCGCGGCCGTAGCAGGTTGTGCGGAACCCGGCCTCTTCGAGCGCGTCGGAGAGCATCCGGCGGATTTCGGGCTCGTCGTCGAGGATCGCGACAAGGGGATGGTCGGCACTCATCGAGGCACTCCCGCAAGCAGCGCCGCAAGCTGCGCGGCGGTAAAGGGTTTCTGAAGGACCGGGCAGGGGGCCTGCGCGCGCAGCGCATCGCCCGGCGGCAGCGAGGTCATCAGGATCATGGGAACCTGATTGCGGATTTTGCGGGCGAGATCCACCCCGCTGCGCGGTCCGGGCAGCTGGATATCCGACAGGACCAGCGCGATGTCGGGCAGGTTCAGCAGGGCTTCGGCCTCGGCGATCGTGCCCGCCTCGACGACCGTGTGATCCATCGCGCGCAGCATGTCTCGGGTGCTGGCGCGAATGTCCTCGTCATCCTCGACCAAGAGCACCATCATCGGCTCGGCTTGGCGGGCGGCGGGTTTCAGCGGCAGGCGCATCGTGACGCGCGCGCCGTCCTCGGTATTGGCCAGCCGCAGCGTGCCGCCCGCGAGCTTGGTCTGGTCATAGACCATCGACAGGCCGAGCCCGGAGCCTTCATTGCCCTTGGTCGTGAAGAACGGATCGAGCGCATGTTCGAGCGCCTCCTCCGAGAATCCGCCGCCCTGATCGGTCACGGCGATCTCGACCCATGTATCGCGCACCGCACGGGCCTCGATCCGGATCGTGCCGCCCTCGCCGCGCATCGCGTGATTGGCGTTCAGGATCAGGTTCAGCAGGCTGTCCTGCAACGGGCCGGGATCGAGCAGGATCGGGTCTTTCAGATCGCTATTGTCGAAATCGAGCGTCACCGGATCATGCAGGGTCGGTCCTGCCATCGCGGCGAGATCGTCGAAGAGGTCGTCCAGCACGACGGCCTGCGGGCGCAGCTCGCGCGGGCCCGAGATCGCGGCGATCCGGTCGAGAAGGGTGCCGCCGCGCCGCGCCGCGCCAAGGGTCGCCCGGATCGCGTCCTGCGCGTCGGCGGGCAGCCCCTCCATCCGTTCGAGCCGCCCCTGCAGGCCGAGGATGATCGTCAGCAGATTGGCGAAGTCATGCGCGAGCCCCGACGACAGCTGCGCGGCCAATTCGCGCTTCGCGGATTGCGCGAGCGCCGCGCGGGCCTGCGCCTCATGCGTGACGTCGGTGGAGAGGATGTAGACCCCGCTCACCTCGTTCTTGCTGGCAAGATCGGGCGTCAGCGCGACGCGGATGCGCCGGCCCGACGGGTCATGCGTGATTTCGACGACGCTCGCCTCGCCCGCCAGCGCGCGCCGAAAGCCGGGTGTGATCTTGCGATAGGTCTCGGGGCCGAGCGCCTCGCTCGCGTGATGGCCGACCGCATTGGCGAGCGAGCCGGGCATTACGGTCGACAGGCGGCGGTTGGAAAAGGTGTAGATCAGGTTGCGATCGACCCGCGCGATATGGGCGGGCATCATCTCGGTCACCTGCCGCGTGCGGGCTTCGGTGATCGCCAGCTGGCGCGAGGTTTCCTCCAGCGCCATGTTGGTCGCGGCCAGTTCCCGGTTCGCAGCTGCCAGCGCCTCGGCATGGTCGAGGAGTTGGTCCGACAATTCCTCGGACCGCGCGCGCAACAGCGCCTCTTGCCGCTTCACCGGCGTGATATCGGTATAGACCGTGACCCAGCCGCCTTCGGGCAGCGGCGCGCCCTCGACCGAGATCGTGCGCCCGTTCGCCCGCTGGCGCTCCATGTAATGGGCCTCGAAGGCGCGGGCGGTCTCGACCCGCTCGCGGACGGCGGCTTCGATGTCGTCGACCTCGCCATATTCGCCCCGCGTGACGAGGAAGCGAATCGTATCCTCGAAGGTGGTTCCCGGCTGGGTCAGCGTGTCGGGCAGGTCGAACATCAGCTGATATTGGCGGTTCGACACGGCGAGCCGCAGATCGCTGTCGAAGATCGACAGCGCCTGTCCGATCAGGTTCAGCCCCGCCTGTGTCAGCCGCTCGCGGCTCGTTTCGCTCACCTCGCCCCTCCCGCTCCTTGGCTTTTGCTACCACCGGCGGGCGGCGCGGCAAAGCGTGTTTCGCGGCGACGCGAGGTCGTAAGAATTCGTTACAATCACGAAAAGATCACGAAAACTTTGACATGGACTGTCGAGCTATGCCGAACTGTGCGCGGAGGAGCGCCCGGGGCGGTCGAGGGACGCCGGACATACCGGCGCGAGGGAGGAAAATTTGGCTGACGCAGTCGCGAAGGGGCAGGAATCTGCCCAATCGATTCCTGCGCTTTTGGCGCGGAACGTGGCCCGATATGGTGGCTACCCCGCCTATCGCGAAAAGGAATTCGGGATCTGGCAGAGCTGGAGCTGGGCCGAAGCGGCCGAGAAAATCCGCGCGATGGCGCTGGGCTTCCTGAGCCTCGGCGTGGAACGGGGCGATTATATCGCCATCATCGGGCGCAACCGCCCCATGCATTACTGGTCAATGGTCGCGGCGCAGATGTGCGGCGCGATTCCGGTGCCGCTCTATCAGGACGCGGCGGCCGACGAGATGGCCTATGTGATGGAGCATTGCGGCGCGCGCTTCGTCGTCTGCGGCGATCAGGAGCAGGTCGACAAGATCGTCGAGATCGAGGACCGCATCCACGCGATCACCCATGTCACCTACACCGACAAGCGCGGCATGCGGAAATACGACCATTCGCGCATGAACGCGCTGGAGGACGTGCAGGCCGAGGGTCGCGCGGGTCATTCGCGCTACGAGGCCGAGCTGGACAAGCGCATCGCCGAGCTGACCTATGACAGCACCTGCGTGATGCTCTACACCTCGGGCACGACTGGGAAGCCGAAGGGCGTGGTCCTGTCGAACCGCAACATCATCGAGACCGCCAAGGCGTCCTCGGAATTCGATCACCTGAATCATAACGACGAGGTTCTGGCCTACCTGCCGATGGCATGGGTGGGCGATTTCATCTTCTCGATCGGGCAGGCCTATTGGTCGGGCTTCACCGTGAACTGCCCGGAAAGCCCCGAGACGATGATGATCGACCTGCGCGAGATCGGGCCGACCTATTTCTTCGCGCCGCCGCGGGTCTTCGAGAACCAGCTGACCTCGGTGATGATCCGCATGGAAGACGCGGGCAAGCTGAAGAAGAAGCTGTTCGATCACTACATGAAGGTCGCGCGCGAAGTCGGTCCCGACATTCTCGACGGCAAGCCCGTCAGCTTCGGCAAGCGGATGTCCTATGCGCTGGGCAATTTCTTCGTGTATGGCCCGCTCAAGAACACGTTGGGCTTCTCGCGCATCCGCGTCGGCTACACGGCGGGCGAGGCGATCGGGCCGGAGATCTTCTCCTTCTACCGCTCGCTCGGGATTAACCTGAAGCAGCTCTACGGTCAGACCGAGGCGTCGGTCTTCATCACCCAGCAGCCCGATGGCGAAGTGCGCGCCGATACGGTGGGCGTGCCGTCTCCGGGCGTCGAGGTGAAGATCGCCGACAATGGCGAGGTGTTCTATCGCAGCCCCGGCACCTTCGTGGAGTATTACAAGAACGCTGAGAGCACGGCCTCGACCAAGGACCCGGAAGGCTGGGTCGCGACGGGCGATGCGGGCTTCTTCGAGGAAGACACCGGGCATTTGCGGATCATCGACCGCGCCAAGGACGTGGGCAAGATGGCCGACGGTCGCCTGTTCGCGCCGAAATATGTCGAGAACAAGCTGAAGTTCTACCCCTCGATCCTCGAGGCTGTGGTGTTCGGCGCAGGCAAGGACCGGTGCACGGCTTTCATCAATATCGACCTCACCGCGGTCGGCAACTGGGCCGAGCGCAACAACATCTCCTACGCCTCCTATCAGGAGCTTGCGGGCCATCCGCGCGTCTATGAGATGATCCGCGAGCATGTCGAAGAGGTGAACGAAAGCATCGCCGAAGACCCGATGCTCTCGGGCTGTCAGGTCCATCGCTTCCTGATCCTGCACAAGGAACTCGACGCCGATGACGGCGAGATGACCCGCACCCGCAAGGTGCGTCGCAACGTGATCGCCGAGAAGTTCAACGACCTGATCGAGGCGCTCTATGACGGGCGCGACGAGATCTACACCGAAACGGAAGTGACCTACGAGGACGGGCGCAAAGGCTCGATCAAGGCGACGCTGAAGATCGCCGACGCGAAGGTCGTGGCCCCGAAACAGATGGCGGAGGCGGCGGAATGAAAGACATGAACGAAGGTTACGTCACCGCCGACGGCCGCCAGATCGGCGGGGTCATCATGGAGATGAAGAACATCACGCTGCGCTTCGGCGGGGTGGTGGCGATCAAGGATATCTCCTTCGACATCCGCGAGGGCGAGATTCGCGCGATCATCGGGCCGAACGGCGCGGGGAAATCCTCGATGCTGAACGTCATCTCGGGCTTCTATATCCCGACCGAAGGCGAGGTGTTCTACAAAGACATCAAGCGCGGCCCGATGAAGCCCTATCAGGTCGCGCGCCTCGGTATCGCGCGCACCTTCCAGAACATCGCGTTGTTCGACGGCATGTCGGTGCTCGACAACATCATGACCGGCCGGCTGACCCATATGAAGAAGGGTCTCATGTCGCAGGCGGGCTGGTGGTGGACGGGTGCCGCCGCCGAGGAGCACGAGAACCGCGAGAAGGTCGAGAAGATCATCGACTTTCTCGAGATCCAGAATATCCGGAAAACACCGGTGGGACGTCTGCCCTACGGCCTGAAGAAGCGGGTGGAGTTGGCGCGCGCATTGGCCGCCGAGCCGAAAATCCTTCTGCTCGACGAGCCGATGGCCGGGATGAACGTCGAAGAGAAAGAGGACATGAGCCGCTTCATCCTCGACGTGAACGACGAATTCGGCACCACCATCGTCCTGATCGAACACGATATGGGCGTCGTGATGGACCTCTCCGACCGCGTGGTCGTGATGGATTACGGCAAGAAGATCGGTGACGGCACGCCCGACGAGGTGCGCAGCAATCAAGACGTGATCGACGCCTATCTGGGGGTGGCCCATGACTGAGACCACCCGCATCGCAATTCAGACATCGGAGGCGCGTCATGCCTGATATCGTTCTCTATGCCGTCGAGGTGACGCTGAACGGCCTGATGGCAGGGGTGCTCTATGCGCTCGTGGCGCTGGGCTTCGTGCTGATCTTCAAAGCCTCTGGCATCTTCAACTACGCGCAGGGTGTGCTCGCGCTCTTTGCCGCGCTGACGCTGGTCGGCATCCAGAAGGGGCAAGTGCCCTTCGCCCATCTCATCAACGCGATGACGGGCAATCACTACACGAATTTCCCGTGGGAGGTTCCGGCAATCGTCGCGATCCTGCTGGCGGCGGCCGTGATGGTGGTCCTCGCGATCATCATCGAGAAAGTGGTGCTCAAGCATCTGGTGAACCAGGCGCCGATCATCCTCTTCATGGCGACGATCGGGATGGCCTATTTCCTCGAAGGCTTCGGGGACGTGATGTGGGGCTCTGACATCAAGACGCTCGATGTGGGGCTGCCGCAGGGCATTAACGAGACCATCGACACCGTCACCTACAACATGTTCGGCTACGGCTTCTTCATCGACAATCTCGATATCGTGGCGGCGATCGTTGCGGTGCTGCTGGTGTCGGCGCTGACCGTGTTCTCGCAATACTCCAAGCAGGGCCGGGCGCTGCGCGCGGTGGCCGACGATCACCAGGCCGCGCTGTCGGTCGGGATCTCGCTGCGCTTCATCTGGATCCTTGTCTGGTCGATCGCGGGCTTCGTGGCGCTGGTCGCGGGCATCATGTGGGGCTCGAAATCGGGTGTGCAGTTCTCGCTGTCGCTGATCGCGCTCAAGGCGCTTCCGGTGCTGATGCTGGGCGGCTTCACCTCGATCCCGGGCGCCATCGTCGGCGGTCTGATCATCGGTGTGGGCGAGAAACTGTTCGAACTGCTGATCGGGGCGCCCTTCCTGGGTGGCGCGACCGAGAACTGGTTCGCCTATGTGCTCGCGCTCGTCTTCCTCGTCTTCCGGCCGCAGGGCCTGTTCGGCGAGAAGATCATCGAGAGGGTCTGACCGATGATCACGACGCTTTCACGCCACGGTGAAAAATTCCTTGATCGAGCCGCAGGGGTGCGACAAGCTGCCACATGTCGTGGCGTCAAGGGGAGGGGAGCCCAGTGTCGTCGCGCTGATGTGACGATCATTGGGAGGACCGTTACCGATGAAGACCTGTGCAACCGTGTTCACGATTGGCTGGGGAGCCGCGCTCGCATTCGGATGGATCGCGCTGGCCGCGCCGCCGGAAGAACCGACCACCTTGCAAACACTGAATATCGTGCTGGCCGCCTTGGGGGCGGGAGCCGGGCTCTGGGCCTGGGTGAGGATCCGGCGCGGCAACTGCTGACGGGAGACGACGCGCTCTCCCTGACGAAAGGGAGAGGCTGATGTTTTACCGCGAAGCAGGTGATTTCAAGACATCCTACCGGGAGGACAGTCAGACCTTTCCGATCAAATTCGACCGGCTGCGCTATTACGCGGTGCTGGTGGTCGCTTTCGGGATCGTGCCGCTGTTCATCAATGACTACTGGGCGAACGCGGTCGCGGTGCCCTTCCTGATCTACGCCATCGCGGCGATCGGGCTGAACATCCTCGTGGGCTATGCGGGGCAGGTCAGCCTTGGCACCGGGGGCTTCATGGCTGTGGGCGCCTATGCCGTCTACAAGCTGATGACGGCCTTCCCTGACATCAACATCTTCTTCCACGTCATCATCGCGGGGTTCATCACCGCCGCTGTGGGCGTGATCTTCGGCCTGCCGAGCCTGCGCATCAAAGGGTTCTACCTCGCGGTGGCGACGCTGGCGGCGCAGTTCTTCCTCGTCTGGCTCTTCAACAAGGTGCCGTGGTTCTACAACTACTCGGCCTCGGGTCAGATCAACGCGCCCGAGCGCACCGTCTTCGGCGTCTTCGTGACCGGCGCGCAGACCTCGGCGATGGCGAAATACATGTTCTGCCTGGTGATGCTGACGCTGGTGGCGCTGGTCGCGCGGAACCTGACGCGCGGCACGGTGGGGCGCAAATGGATGGCGATCCGCGACATGGATATCGCCGCCGAGATCATCGGTGTGAACCCGCTGACGACGAAACTGTCGGCCTTCGCGGTCAGCTCCTTCTTCATCGGCATCGCCGGCGCGCTGTTCTTCGCTGTCTACCTTGGCGCGGCGGAAGTGGGCGAAGCCTTCGGCATCCAGAAGTCCTTCCTGATCCTCTTCATGGTGATCATCGGCGGTCTGGGCTCGATCTTCGGCTCGTTTGCGGGCGCTGCCTTCCTCGTGCTGCTGCCGGTCTTCCTGAAGAACGTGCTCGTCGGCACGCTCGGTTGGCCCACGGACCTCGCCGCGCATATCGAACTGATGATCGTCGGCGGGCTGATCGTGGCCTTCCTGATCGCGGAACCGCATGGCCTCGCGCAGCTCTGGCGCGTCGCGAAAGAAAAACTCCGGCTTTGGCCCTTCCCGCACTGACGGCCGGGCCGCCCAACACAAAGAACCGGGACACGCCCGGCGCAACACTCGAACATTCTGGGAGGAGAACCGAATGAAGAAGACCCTAACCGCACTGGTCGCGGCGGCGATGACGCTGACCACGGCCCCGGCTTTCGCCGAACTGGTGGTGCCGAACCTCAGCTATCGCACCGGGCCCTATGCCGCGAATGGCATTCCCTATGCCGATGGCTTCAACGACTATTTCACCCTGCTCAACGAGCGTGACGGCGGCATCGGCGGCGAGATGGTTGCGACCCCCGAATGCGAAACCGCCTACAACACCGAGAAGGGCGTGGAATGCTACGAGTCGACCAAGGGCGAAGGCGCGCTGGCCTATAACCCGCTCTCGACCGGCATCACCTATCAGCTGATCCCGAAGGTCACCGCTGACGGCATCACGCTCTACACCCCGGGCTACGGCCGCACCTCGGCCGCGAACGGCAAGGTGTTCAAGTGGGTCTTCAACTTCCCGGCCAACTACTGGGATGGCGCCTCGGTCGCGATCAAACACATCATTGATCAGGAAGGTGGTGACATCAGCGGTAAGAAAATCGCGCTGGTCTATCACAACTCCGCCTATGGCAAGGAGCCGATCCGCACGCTCGAAGAGCTGACCAAGAAGCACGGTTTCGAGCTTTCGACCCTGCCCGTCGACCACCCCGGTCAGGAGCAGAAGTCGCAATGGCTGCAGATCCGTCGTGACAAGCCCGACTATGTCCTGATGTGGGGCTGGGGCGTCATGAACCAGGTCGCCATCCAGGAAGCCGTGAACATCCGCTTCCCGATGGATCACTTCATCGGCGTCTGGTGGTCGGGTTCGGAGAACGACGTGGCCCCGGCAGGCGACAAGGCCTCGGGCTACAAGGCGCTCTCGTTCCACGGCACCGGCATGGACTACCCGGTCTATGCGGACCTCAAGCAATATGTCGTCGATGCCGGCAAGGCGTCGGGCGCAGGCGATCAGGTCGGCACGATGCTCTATTCGCGCGGCATGTACGCGGCGATGATCATCTCGGAAGCGATCCGCAAAGCGCAGGAGATGGCCGGCAAGTCGAACGTCAACGCCGCGGAAGTGCGCGACGGTTTTGAAAACCTCGACCTCACCGAAGCCCGTCTGGAAGAGCTCGGCCTGCCGAACTTCGCCCAGCCGATCAAGGCGAGCTGCGAGAACCACGGGGGCCCCGGCTCCGCCAAGGTCTTCCAGTGGGATGCCGGTGCGAAGAAGTGGAACGAAGCCTCTGACTGGATCGAATCCGACAAGGACGTGCTGAACCCGCTGATCGAAGAAGATTCCGCAGCCTTCGCTTCGGAAAACAACATCACCGACCAGTGTAACTGATCGAAAACGGCCTCCGGCGCGCGCCGCCGGGGGCCACCCCAACGTCCCGGAGGGAACCATGCTCGACGCTTCGAAAACCGATAACACCCTTCTCGAGGTCAACAATATCGAGGTGATCTACAATCACGTCATCCTCGTGCTGAAAGGGGTGAGCCTGAGCGTGCCCAAGGGCGGGATCACCGCGCTTCTGGGCGGCAACGGCGCGGGCAAGACGACGACGCTCAAGGCGATCTCCAACCTGCTCAAATCCGAGCGCGGCGAGGTGACGAAAGGCTCGATCACCTATCGCGGCGAACGGGTGCAGGACGGCTCCCCCGCCGATCTGGTCCGCAAGGGCGTGATCCAGGTGATGGAGGGACGCCATTGCTTCGAACACCTGACCGTCGAGGAAAACCTGCTGACCGGCGCCTATACCCGCAAGGACGGGCGCGCCGCGATCCAGGCCGACCTCGAGATGGTCTACGACTACTTCCCGCGCCTCAAGGAGCGCCGCAAATCGCAGGCGGGCTATACCTCGGGCGGGGAGCAGCAGATGGTCGCGATGGGCCGTGCGCTGATGAGCCGCCCTGAGACGATCTTGCTGGACGAACCCTCGATGGGTCTCGCGCCGCAGCTGGTGGAGCAGATCTTCGAGATCGTGAAATCGGTCAACGAGAACGAGGGCGTGACCTTCCTTCTGGCCGAGCAGAACACCAATGTCGCGCTGCGCTACGCCCATTACGGCTACATTCTGGAGAGCGGGCGCATCGTGATGGACGGTCCCGCCAAGGAATTGCGCGAGAACCCGGACGTGAAGGAATTCTACCTCGGCATGTCCGACGAAGGCCGCAAGAGCTTCCGCGACGTGCGCAGCTACCGCCGCCGCAAGCGCTGGCTGGCGTAACGGTAACTTGTTGATTCAATTGAATTGCTGCGCAGCATTTTGGACGCGGCACAGGGGCGGTTTGTCCGCTGAATGGAAAGGGTCGAGAGATGCGCGAACATTTCGACGAATTGGAAACCCGCAGCGCCGACGCGCGTGAGGCCTCTCTGGCGGAGTGCCTGCCGGCTCTGATCGGTGCGGCGATGAAGGCTCCGGGGATCGCGGCGCATCTGCAAGGCGTCGATCCGAGCGCGATCACCTCGAGCGAGGCGCTCGCGAAGCTGCCGGTGCTGCGCAAGTCCGACCTTGGCGCGGCGCAGAAAGGCGCGCCGCCCTTCGGCGGGCTGGTCACGAAACCCGCCCATGCCTTCGCGCATATCTTCCAGTCTCCCGGCCCGATCTACGAGCCCGGCGATACCAGCCACAACTGGTGGCGGCTGGGGCGCTTCGTCCATGCCGCGGGCGTCGGTCCCGGCGATATCGTGCAGAACTGCTTCGGCTATCACCTCACCCCCGCGGGCATGATGTTCGAGAATGCCGCGCGCACGGTGGGCGCCGCCGTTCTGCCTGCAGGCACCGGCCAGACCGAACTGCAGGTCCGCGCCGCCGTCGATATCGGCACCACGACTTACGCGGGCACGCCCGATTACCTGCGCATCATTCTCGAGAAGGCCGAGGAGATGGGCGAGGCCCTGAAAATCACGAAGGCCACCGTGTCGGGCGGCGCGCTCTTCCCGTCTCTGCGTCAGGATTATGCGGATCGCGGCATCGCCTGCCTGCAATGCTACGCCACTGCCGATCTGGGCAATATCGCCTATGAGAGCGCCGCGATGGAGGGGATGATCGTGGATGAGGGCGTGATCGTCGAGATCGTCCGCCCCGGCACCGGCGATCCGGTGGCCCCCGGCGAGGTGGGCGAAGTCGTCGTGACCACGCTCAATCCCGACTACCCGCTGATCCGCTTCGCGACCGGCGATCTCTCGGCGGTGATGGAAGGCGTCAGCCCCTGCGGGCGCACCAATATGCGCATCAAAGGCTGGATGGGCCGCGCCGATCAAACCACCAAGATCAAGGGCATGTTCGTCCGTCCCGAGCAGGTCGCCAGCTTCGTCTCGGCCCATGCAGAGGTGCAAAAGGCCCGTGTCATCGCCACCCGCGATGGCGAGATGGACGTGATGACCGTGCAGATCGAAACCGAGGCCGACGATCCCGCCCGTTTCGACGGTGGCATCCGCGAGGCGCTGAAGATGAAGGGCGTGATCGAACTGGTGTCGCCCGGCTCTTTGCCCAATGATGGGAAGGTCATCGACGACCAGCGGAAATACGACTGAGGAACCGCGCGTGCACTCAAGGGGTTTCTCCGGAAAGAGAGTGGAGGAACCCATGCGTAAACTTCTTCTGACAGGTGCCGCGATCGCGGCGCTTGGCCTTCCCGCCCATGCCGCCGATCTGGCGCTGGTGCTGGGCAATTCCGATTATCAGCGGATCGACGATCTTCGCTCGGGCACCGCGCTGACCGACAGCGAAGCAAAGCTGCAGACGGCGGGCTTCTCGGTGCTGATCGAGGATGATGCCGACGCGGCCGAAATCCGGTCCCGCTTCCGCGATTTCGTGACCCGCGCACCCGAGGCCGAGCGGCTGGTCGTGGCGCTCTCGGGCCGTTTTGTCCATTCCGACGGCGAGACGTGGTATCTGCCGGTCGACGCCCGCGACACCTCGCTGCCCGAAGCGGTGAGCGAGGCGCTGCCGCTGTCCGCGGTGATGACCGTGCTCGCCGCCCATCCGGGGCGTGCCGTTCTGCTGCTTGGGTCGGCGGATGACGCGGGCAATGGCCAGGGCCTGACCCAGCCTGGGATCGGGACGCTCGACATTCCGCAGGGCGTGACGGTGCTGCGCGGCAGCCCTAAGGATGTGGCCAGCCTGATGTCGGGCGATCTGACCGAGCCGGGTGCCTCGCTGATGCAGTCGGCGCAGTCCGAAGACCTGCGCGCGAGTGGCTACATGCCGCGGGATTTCGTACTGGTCACCGAGCCGACGGGCAAGAAACCCGCCCCGGTGAAGACCCCCGCGGCTGACCCGTCAGCCCCCTATTGGGACATGGCGCGTTCCGAGGACACGATCACCGCCTATCAGCTCTATCTCGACCGCTATCCGAATGGCACGAATGCGGCTCAGGCGAAGCAGCGTATCCAGCAACTGCGCGACGAGCCTCAGCGGCAAGCGAAGGCTACCGAAGAGGCGCTGAACCTCAGCCGCGATCAGAAGCGCGAGGTCCAACAGAACCTGACGATCCTGAAATTCGATCCGAAAGGCGTCGACGGAATCTTCGGGCCCGGCTCGCGCGGGGCGATCGCGCGCTGGCAGAAAGCCAACGGGTTTGATGATACGAGCTACCTTACCCGCGCGCAGCTTACCGCGCTGTCGGCGCAGGGCGAGAAACGCGCCGCCGAGCTGAAGGCCGAGGCCGAGGCCCGTCAGGCCAAGATCGATCAGCAGGACCGCGCCTACTGGGAGCAGACCGGCAAGGCGGGCGATGAGGCCGGGCTGCGCGCCTATCTCAAGAAATATCCTGACGGGCTGTTTGCGGAACTCGCGCAGGAGCGCCTCGACAAGATCGAAGCGGACCGCCGCGATGAAGCGCAGTCGGCCGATCGCGCTGACTGGGACGCCGCACGTAAAGCCGACACCATCGCCAGCTACCGTGACTATCTGGCAAGCCGCTCCGACCCGGCCTTCAAAGCTGAGGCCGAGGCACGCATCGCTGAGCTGCAGCAACAGAATCAGCAAAGCGATGCGATGAAGGAAGCCGCCGCAAAAGAGGCCGCCCTCAACCTGCCCGGCGTCGCGAAATCGCTGGTGGAGCAACGCCTTGCCCAGATGGGCCTGAAGCCCGGCAAGGTCGACGGTGTGTTCGACAAGGATACCCGCCGCGCGATTCGCCGCTATCAGACTGCAGGCGGGCTGGAAGCCACCGGCTATCTCGATCAGGCCACCGTGGCGCAGCTTCTGGCCGGGGCGATCGGCGCGCGCTAAGCGCCGATCCCTCTCAGCCTCGAAACGCTGAACAAAGGAAAAGGCCGCGCCGGGATATCCCTGGCGCGGCCTTTATTCGTTTCGGCTCGGCTGCCTCAGCCCTGACGGGCTTTGAAGCGCTTCTGCGTCTTGTTGATCACGTAGACGCGGCCTTTGCGGCGCACGACCTGGCAATCGCGATGACGCTGCTTGAGCGAGCGGAGCGAGTTGCGGACCTTCATCGGCCTTCTCCTGTATCGCGGCGCGCGGTGCGCCTTGAAAAACGAATGCCCCGGGCTTGCAAGCCGGGGGCGGTGAATAGATGGTGGGCGGTACTGGGATCGAACCAGTGGCCACTACGATGTCAACGTAGTGCTCTACCGCTGAGCTAACCGCCCACACCCGTGCGATCCCGTTTGATGCCTTTGATTCGCGCTTGCGGCTAGGCCGCGAAGGGAACCGAAAGGCGCGGTGTCGCGTCGGTCTGGGGGTCTATATAAAGAGTCGAAACGGCTTTCAAGAGGGTTTTGGCGTGAAAGCGTTCCAGTGTAAGATATTAGGCGATCATAAGAGGTTTCATGTCCGACAGCCCAGCCCTTTTGCCGCCGTTCCGGCTGGTTCGCCCCAAGGCGTTGCGGACGGCTGCGGTCTTCGCCTCGCCCCATTCCGGTGCGCAATACCCGCATAGCCTGCAGGAACGGGCCGTTCTGGACATGCTGCGCCTGCGGTCTTCCGAAGACGCATTCGTCGATGAGCTGCTGGCGGACGTTCCGCGATTCGGCGCGCCGCTTCTCTGCGCGCAGTATCCGAGGGCCTGGGTCGATCTCAACCGGGCGGAGGACGAACTTGATTCGGCGCTGATCGCCGGGCTGGACCGGGCGCATCCGGGGCCGCGCGTCGCTGCCGGTCTCGGGGTGATTCCCCGCGTGGTGTCCGGTGCGCGGGCGATCTATCGCGGCAAGATCCCGATGATCGAGGCCGAGGCGCGGATCAACCATGTCTGGCGGCCCTATCACGCGCAGCTCGAGTCGCTGATGGCCGAGGCGCATGGGGCTTTCGGGCAGGCGATCCTGCTCGACATGCATTCGATGCCGTCCGAGGCCTTGGCCGCGAGCGGGCCGCGCCGCGCGGAGATCGTGCTCGGCGATCGCTATGGCACCAGCGCCGACCGGGAGATCGTGCGCGAGATCGAACTGATCTTCGAAGGCGAAGGGCTGAACGTGGCGCGCAACAGCCCCTTTGCCGGGGCCTATATCACCCAGCGCTACGGGCATCCGCGCGAGGGGTATCACGCGATCCAGATCGAGATCGACCGCGCCCTCTACATGGATCAGCACCGCATCGCGCCGAACGAGAATTTCAATGCGTTCGCGGCGCTGATGAGCCGGGTGGCGCGTCAGATCGCTGATCTCGGGGCACATCCGCTGCGTCACGCAGCGGAGTAAATCACTCCCCGTCCCAGCCGCGCCCGTTGCGGATCGCATCCGCCCCGAATCGCGCCCGGATCGCATCTTTGGCCCGCTCCGCCCCCGCGCGCTTGCCCGCGTAAGGATCAAGCAGGTCGCCCGCCGGATCGCGCCCATCGGCCGCCGTGAGGTCGGAAAACCCGATGCCGATGAGACGGTAGGCCTGCCCTTTCGGCAGCTTGTCGAACAGCGTCTCGCCCGCGCGATAGAGTGTGTCGGCCAATTGGCTCGGCTCCTCCAGCCGGGTCTGCCGGGTCACGGTCGCGAAATCCGCCTTCTTGAGCTTCAGCGTCACCGTCCGCCCGGCCAGATCGCGCGCCTTCATCCGGGCCGAGACCTTCTCGGCCAGATGCCACAGCTTGCCCATCAGCGCCTCGCGATCGGCGATATCGGTGTTGAAGGTGGTCTCGTTCGACACCGATTTCATCGGCGAGTCTGGAGAGACCCGCCGCGCATCGAGACCGCTGGCCAACTCAAAGAGCCGCCGCCCCGATGCGCCGAAACGGTCCTCCATCCGCGACAGCCCCGCGCGGCGAATATCGGCGAGCGTGCGGATGCCCGCGCGCCCCAGGGCCGAGCGCGTCGCCGCCCCCACGCCCCAGAGGATAGACACCGGCTTGTCGCGAAGAAACTCTTCCGTATCGCCACGCCCGATCACCGAAAACCCGCGCGGCTTGTCGAGGTCCGAGGCGATCTTGGCGAGAAACTTGTTATGCGAGAGGCCGACCGAGGCCGTGACCCCGATCTCCGTCTCGATCTCCCGCGCAAGCCGTGCCATCAGGAGCGCGGGCGGCGCATGATGCAGCCGCTCCGTCCCGCCCAGATCGAGAAACGCTTCGTCGAGCGAGAGCGGCTCGATCAGCGGCGTCAGTTCCACCATCTTCGCCCGGATCTCGCGCGAGACGCTGGCGTAATGCTCCATCCGCGGTTTGATGATCACCGCGTCGGGGCAGAGCTTGCGGGCCTGAAACATCGGCATGGCCGAGCGCACTCCGGAGATTCGCGCGATATAGCAGCAGGTCGTCACCACCCCGCGCGTGCCGCCGCCCACGATGACCGCCTGCGAAGACAGTTCGGGATTGTCGCGCTTCTCGACCGAGGCATAGAAACTGTCGCAATCGATATGCGCGATGGGCAGGTCGAACAGCTCCGGATGCGAAAGGATGCGCGACTTCCCGCAGGCGGGGCAACGCTTCGGCGCCTCGTCAAAACTCTTCAGGCAATGGCGGCAAAGGGCGGGCATGGGGACTCGATCCGGGGAATATCCCCTAGATACTCCTTCTTCCTCTTGGCGAAAATATCCCGGGGTGAATTGGCGCAGCCAAGAGGGGCAGCGCCCCCTTATGCCAACGAAAAGGGGCGGATCGCTCCGCCCCTCTCAATCGGTATTCAGCTGGCCTTAGTGCAGCGGCACGCCGTCGGCAGGCTTCGTGCCCCCCAGTGGCGCTGCATGGCCGCCGACGATCAGTCCGTTCGGGCCCGCCGTCACCTCGACCGTCGCACCATCCATGATCTCGCCGCCAAGGATCGCCTCGGCCAGCGGGTCCTGCAGCGCGCGCTGGATCACCCGCTTCAGCGGACGTGCGCCATAGACCGGGTCGTAACCCGCATCGGCGAGCCACTTGTGGGCCGACTCGTCCAGATCCAGCGTGATCTTGCGCTGCGCCAGACGTTTCTCCAGCCGCTTGAGCTGGATCTCCACGATCCCGTCCATGTTCTCGCGGTTCAGGCGATCGAAGATCACCATCTCGTCGAGACGGTTCAGGAATTCGGGGCGGAAATGCGCCCGCACCGCATCCATCACCTGACGCTTGGCCTCGCCCGCATCCGTGCCTTCCGGCAGCTGGCTGAGCGCTTGGCTGCCGAGGTTCGAGGTCAGTACGATCAGGGTCTGCTTGAAGTCGACCGTGCGGCCCTGACCATCGGTCAGCACACCGTCGTCAAGCACTTGCAGCAGCACGTTGAACACGTCCGGATGCGCCTTCTCGACCTCGTCGAACAGCACGACCTGATAGGGACGCCGCCGGACCGCTTCGGTCAGAACGCCACCCTCGTCATAGCCGACATAGCCCGGAGGGGCACCGATCAGCCGCGCCACGGAGTGTTTCTCCATGAACTCGGACATGTCGATCCGCACCATCGCCTGATCGTCGTCGAACAGATAATTCGCGACGGCCTTGGTCAGCTCGGTCTTACCCACACCGGTCGGGCCGAGGAAGAGGAACGAACCCAGCGGGCGGTTCTCGTCGTTCAGCCCCGCACGCGCCCGGCGCACGGCGTTCGACACGGCGGTGATCGCTGCATCCTGACCGACGACGCGCTTGTGCAGCTCGTCTTCCATCTTCAAGAGCTTCTCGCGCTCGCCTTCCAGCATCTTCGAGGTCGGGATGCCGGTCCAGCGTTCGACCACTTCGGCGATCTGCTCCGGACGCACCGATTCCTCGACCATCAGCTCTTCGCCCTCGGCCTCATCGGCTGCGGCGAGTTGCTTCTCGAGGCTCGGGATGATGCCGTAGCTCAGCTCACCGGCGCGGGCGAGATTGCCCTCGCGCTTGGCTTGATCGAGTTCGGCCCGGGCCTTGTCGAGCTGCTCTTTCAGGCTCCGGCCCGATTCCAGCTTGTCACGCTCGGCCTGCCATTTGGCAGTCATTTCCGAAGCGCGATCCTGCAGATCGGCCAGTTCCTTCTCGAGCTTCTCGAGACGGTCCTTCGACGCAGTGTCGTCCTCTTTCTTCAGCGCTTCCGCTTCGATCTGCATCTGCAGGATCTGACGGTCGAGCGCATCGAGCTCCTCGGGCTTGCTGTCCACTTCCATGCGCAGACGCGAGGCGGCCTCGTCCACGAGGTCGATCGCCTTGTCGGGCAGGAAGCGGTCGGTGATGTAGCGATGCGAGAGCGTCGCCGCCGAGACCAGCGCCGAGTCGGAGATCTTCACCCCGTGGTGGAGTTCGTATTTCTCCTTGATGCCGCGCAGGATCGAGATCGTGTCCTCGACCGTCGGCTCTTCCACCATCACGGGCTGGAAACGCCGGGCCAGAGCCGCGTCCTTCTCGACATATTTGCGATACTCGTCGAGCGTCGTCGCCCCCACGCAGTGCAGCTCACCGCGCGCCAGCGCCGGCTTGATCAGGTTGGCCGCATCCATCGCACCATCGGATTTCCCGGCGCCCACGAGCGTGTGCATCTCGTCGATAAACAGGATGATCTCACCCGCAGCGGCCTCGATTTCCTTGAGGATCGCTTTCAGACGCTCTTCGAACTCGCCGCGATATTTCGCACCTGCGATCAGCGCGCCCATGTCGAGCGCGAGGAGCCGCTTGTCGCGCAGCGATTCCGGGACGTCCCCGTCGATGATGCGCAGCGCGAGGCCTTCCGCGATCGCGGTCTTACCCACGCCGGGCTCACCGATCAGAACCGGGTTGTTCTTGGTCCGGCGCGATAGCACCTGCATCGCGCGGCGAATTTCCTCGTCGCGGCCGATGATCGGGTCGATCTTGCCCTGCTCGGCGGCCTCGGTCAGATCGCGCGCGTATTTCTTGAGCGCCTCATAGCCCTCTTCGGCCGAGGCCGAATCCGCCGTGCGGCCCTTGCGCAGATCGTTGATCGCGGCGTTGAGCTTCTGCGCCGTCACAGCGCCCGCATCGAGCGCATCCTTGGCGCGCGTGTTCACCATGGCCAGAGCCATCAGCACACGCTCCACCGGGACGAAGCTGTCGCCCGCTTTCTTGGCGATCTTCTCGGCCTCGTCGAGCACGCGCACGAGGCTCTGCTCGACATAGACCTGCCCGTCGCCGCCCGACACTTTCGGCAGTTTCGACACGGCCAGATCGACGGCTTCGAGCACGCGGGCAGGTTCGCCGCCGGCGCGCTTGATCAGATTGGCCGACAGCCCCTGATCGTCATCCATCAAAGCCTTCAGAAGATGCTCGGGCACCACACGTTGATGACCCTCGCGCATCGCGATCGTCTGCGCGGCCTGAAGGAAACCACGAGACCGCTCCGTGAACTTCTCCATGTTCATCGGCATTCTCCTTTTTTAAAGCCCCCGGGATGTGTCTGGCCCTGAATAGGCGCCGTCCTGACCGGGTCTCGATATGAAAAATGGGATGTGGCGCATCCCGCTTCAAGAGCTTTATGGCGACCATTTCGCCGCAGGTGGAAACCAAAACGCAAGGTTTAGCGTTTACGCAAGGACACCCATGCAGGAGGCTCCGAGGATGCATCATGCCAGCGCCACGCGTATCGCGCGCCTGATTTACAACGCCGCGCAGCGCCGTTTCGAGGCAGTCGTCGAATTCTTCACCCCCGGGATCGCGCAGCCGCTGCGGGTGCCCGTTCGGGTCGAAGCCAGTCCGAATATTTCCCATCGCCAGCTTGCCCGCGCGCTGACCCGCGAAGCGCAACGTCGTGGCATAGGCGGGCTGTGATCCCGCGAACGGCTTGACGTAGCGGTGATTGATCCGCATCAGGGGGCGATCTTGAAAAGGAGCGCCCAGCGATGACCGACATGACCCTGCCCGCCGACGACCGTCTCATCGTCGCCCTCGACGTGCCGAGCGCCTATGAAGGCCTCGTGCTGGCGAACCAGCTGGGCGACTCGGTGTCCTTCTACAAGATCGGTCTGGGAATGCTCACCGGCGGCGGCCTCGCGCTGGCCAGCGAGCTGAAGCAAGATCAGGGCAAACGCATTTTCCTCGACATGAAGCTGTTCGACATCGGCGCGACGGTCGAGAACGCCGTGCGCGGGCTGGCACAGTTCGATCTCGACTTCCTGACCGTGCATGGCGACCCCTATGTGGTGAAGGCCGCCAAGGAAGGCGCGGCGGGCACCGATCTGAAAATCCTCGCCGTGACGATCCTGACCTCGCTCGACCGCGAGGACCTGAACGGGGCGCTGATCAAGGATGGCGCGATCAGTGACCTCGTGGCGGAGCGTGCAGGCCGCGCCTTCGAGGCAGGCGCGGATGGCGTGATCGCCTCGCCGCAGGAAGCCGCGATGATCCGGGCGCTGCCCGAAGCGGCTGGCAAGCTCATCGTGACGCCGGGTGTGCGCCCGACGGGGGCCGATCTTGGCGATCAGAAGCGGATCGCGACCCCGGCGGCGGCCGTGGGCGCAGGTGCCGACCATATCGTCGTCGGTCGCCCGATCCACCGCGCGCCCGATCCGCGGGCTGCGGCGGAAGCGATCCTCAAAGAACTGCAGGGCTGATTAGCGTCTCTTACTGACCGTCGCCACCTGTCGCCGGGCCGCTCGTTTTCGATTCGGGCGCCACGTCGACCTTCGCGGCGTTCGGGTCGGACATCTGCTGCTCGCTCGGCGGGTCGGTGGCGGCGTCGTCACCCCCGTCGATTGGCGTATCGGCAACGAGCCAGACCACGACACCCAGTGCCGCGACCAGCGCAACCAGGGTGAGTATCAGGCCGCCGATACTGCTCTGTCGGTTCGAATCCTTGGCCATTCTTGCTCGCCTCTTCGCTTTGATCCCTCGGTAAAGGAAACGCGAGGCTCTGACCTGCGTTCCTCCTCCCGTCATCAGATAGGCGGAGCATGGCGCAAAATGAAACGGCGCCCCGCAGGACGCCGCTTCACTTGCACGTGATCTGCGAAAGCGGGATCAGTTCGAACCGCCGCTTTGCGTGGTGGCCTCAGCCGAGGCGCCGCTCGTGTCAGTGCTGCCGCTGTCGCTGGCTGCGGCATCGCCCGAGGCGTCGGCGCTCGACGAGTCCGCCGGGGCTGCGTTGTCGTTGTTCTCGATCGTGACCGAGGTGGCGCTCGCATCGCTCTCGGTGGGCGCAGTGCTGGCGCTTTCGTCCCCGGGCGACATCATGAGCCAAAGAACGATACCGAGGGCGACGACGACCGCGCCCAGAACGAAATAGATGCCGCCCAGACCCGAGCGTTCGTGATTATGCGTGTCAGACATGATGATCTCCTGTCGATTTTCATCTCTCTGTATTGGCGAGAGAACATCGATAGGCCGCTTCCAGTTCCCGCGATGCGCGGGAAGTCGCCGGCAGCGGTTTCGTCACACGTCTTCAGTTCTCGTTGATATCGTCATGCCATTGCTTCACCTGACCGCGCCGCACGCCCATCAGTTTGCGTAGCGCGAGCCATGCGATGATCGACAGAACCGCGAAGGTGATCAGCGTGATCGGCACCGACTTTCCGACGATGCCGATCCAGATCAGCCCGCCGGTGATCACCGCCCCGATCGAGAAGCCGAGGAAGATGAAGCCGGGGATGATCATCTCGGCTCCGCCCAGAACCAGACCGGCCAGAACCCAGACCCACGGAAGTTGCCAGAGGTCCATCACGCTTTCCTCAGAAGCTGGAAGGCGTCGGTGAAGGCCTCGAGGGCTGCGGCAGGCAGGATCACGGTCTGCTTGCCTTCGCCCTTGGCAACTTGAGCCAACGCGTCGACCTGTTTCAGCGCGACCTGATATTGCGCGGCTTCCAGGCCGTTCTTCGCAATCGCCAGCGCGACGACTTCCGTGGCATAGGCTTCGGCATCGGCAGAGATGCGGCGGGCTTCGGCCTCTTTCTGCGCCTGAAACAGCTGGGCTTCGGCGGCGAGTTCGACCGCGCGCTTCTTGCCCTCTGCCTCGGTCACCTGCGCCCGGCGCGCGCGCTCGGCATTTAACTGCTGCAGCATCGCGGCGCGGGTCGCCTCGTCGAGATTGACGTCGAGAATCTCCGCGCGCGTCACCTCGATCCCCCAATCGTCCACCATCACGGCGACCTGTTCACGGACCTTCTCGATCAGGCGGGCACGGTTCGATTGCACCTCGTCGAGTTCGATCACCCCGATTTCGGAGCGCACGATCCCCGCAACGGTCGTCGCGATCGCGGCGTCGACATCGCGGATGCGGTAGACGGTCTTTTCCGGCTCGGTGATCCGGTAGAACACCGAGGTTTCGACCTTCACCAGCACATTGTCAGCGGTGATCGCGTCCTGCATCGCGTTGGGCAACTGGCGCTCGAGGATCGAGATCTTGTGCGGCACCCGGTCGAGGAACGGCACGATGAAGTTGATGCCGGGGCCGAGTACCGCGCGCAGCCGCCCGAAGCGCTCCACGACGTGCTTCTCGGATTGCGGCACGATCCGCACGCCGAGGAAGACCGACAGGATCAACAGAACCGCGACGGCGATCATCACGATATCGCTGCCGGTTAGGGAATTAAGGAAATACATCTGGGCCTCGACCTTCTGAACTCACACTTGATTACCGGGAAAGACGCGCAAGGCGAGCAGCGTCAGCACCACGAGCACGGCCCAGCCACCGGGCCGTGAGATGAGCCAGACCGCGAGCGCGAAGCCTATCCCGAGGATACGACTGCTCGCCGTCGCGAGAAAGCCGAACAGCACGCCCATCAGGCGAATTCCATCAAATTGGGGGGCATCGACTGCTCCTTGTGGTTTTTCCACAAGTTTGCCGCAACTTCCGCGATTTGGGAAGGCCGTTGCGCTCAGCCTAAGCGTGCAGGCAGGCGCAGGCCACGCAACACGTCGGCGCCGGACATCGGGCGCTTGCCAGGGCGTTGGGCTTCGAGGATTTCCAGCGCGCCCGCGCCGCAGGCGATGGTAAACCCGTCGAGTATCTCGCCCGGTGCGCCACTTCCCTCTGCCGGGGCGGCGCGCAGCAGCTTGATCCGTTCACCCGCGATCTCGGTCCAGGCACCGGGGAAGGGGGAGAGACCGTTGATATGGCGGATCACCTCGTCGGCCGGGCGCGTCCAATCGACCTGCGCCTCCGCCTTGTCGATCTTCGCGGCATAGGTGACGCCATCCTCGGGCTGCGGCTGAAGGATCAGCGAGTCGATCTCGGACAGCGCGTCGAGGATCAGCCGCGCGCCCATCGCGCTCAGCCGATCATGCAGCTCGCCGGTGGTCTCGGTCGCGCCGATCTCCGTCGCTTCGCGCAGCAGAACCGGCCCGGTATCGAGTCCGGCTTCCATCTGCATGATGCAGATGCCCGTCTGGCTGTCGCCCGCCATGATCGCCCGGTGGATCGGGGCCGCCCCGCGCCAGCGCGGCAAAAGCGAGGCGTGGATATTCAGGCAGCCCTTCGCGGGCGCATCCAGAATGGCCTGCGGCAGGATCAGCCCGTAAGCCACCACGACCGCGATATCGGCATTCAGCGCGGCGAAGGCCTCGCGGTCCTCGGGGGCTTTGAAATTCCGCGGGGTGCGCACCTCGATCCCCAACTCCTCAGCCTTTGCATGGACCGGCGAGGGGCGCTCTTTCTTGCCGCGACCGGCGGGTCGGGGCGGCTGGCTATAGACGGCGACAACCTCATGCGCGCCGGCCAGCGCCTCCAGAACGGGGACGGAGAACTCCGGCGTTCCCATGAAGATGACGCGCATCGCTTAGCCTTTCGCGAGTTTCTTCGACTTCTGCACCAGCATCTTGCGGCGCAAGGGCGAGAGATGATCGACATACATCTTGCCGTTGAGGTGGTCGATCTGGTGCTGAACGCTCGTCGCCCAGAGGCCCACGAAATCGCGGTCCTCCATTTCGCCGTCCTCGTTGAGGAAGCGCACCGTAACCGCGCGGGGCCGCTCGATCGGGGCGGAGATACCCGGCAGGTTCGGCGAGGCCTCTTCATGCTTGCGCATCTGCACCGACGCATGCAGCACTTCCGGGTTCGCCATCCGCACGGCCTGACCGCGCTTGTCGGATGCATCGACCACCGCGAGGCGCATCATGATCCCGATCTGGGGGGCGGCAAGCCCGACACCGGGCATCGCATCCATCGTCTCGACCATGTCGTCCCAGATCATCCGAACGGTCTCGGTGATCGTCTCGACCGGCTCGGCGGGGCGATGCAGGCGGCGGTCGTCATAGGGGATGAAGGCGCGCGAAGCCATCAGAGGATCGGATCCTTGGCCGCGCCCGCACGGGCGCGCTCGCGCTTGAGCTTCTCCATCTTGCGGGTGATCATCTTGCGCTTCATCGGACCGAGATAGTCGATGAACAGCTTGCCGTTGAGGTGGTCGAACTCGTGCTGCGCGCAGGTCGCCCAGAGCGCGTCGAACTGCTCCTCATGGCTTTGCCCGTCGAGGCCGAGCCACTTCATCCGCACCTCGGAGGGGCGCGTCACCTCGGCATATTGATCCGGGATCGACAGGCAGCCTTCCTCGTAGACATTGGTCTCTTCCGAGGTCCAGCTGATCTCGGGATTGATCAGGACCATCGGCTCGGGGGCCGCTTCCTTGTCCTTCACGCAATCCATCACGAAGATCCGCTTCATCACGCCGACCTGTGGCCCGGCCAAGCCGATGCCGGGCGCGTCATACATGGTCGCGAGCATGTCATCGGCGAGCTTGCGGATCTCGTCGTTAACTTCGGGCACCGGCTCGCAGACCTTTTTCAGGCGCGGATCGGGATGGATCAGGATCGGTCGTAGCGTCATGGGCAGGGATTTAGGCGAAGCAATGCGTCTGTGCAATGGCAGCGGTGATTGTGCCAGTGACAAAACGCCGTTTGTAACCCGGCTTTGCTTTTGCTCAGATGCGCCCGATCCGACCAATGAGAGGCCCAGATGAGTAAACCCGACTTCGACGAAATCATCGACCGCGTAGGCACCCATTCGCAGAAATGGGACGGGATGGAAAAGTATTACGGGGTTTCGCCGGAAGACGGGATCGCGATGTGGGTCGCGGATATGGATTTCCGCCCGCCCACCTGCGTGCAGCGCGCGCTCGAGGAAATGGTCGCGCAGGGAATCTACGGGTACTGGGGCGGCGAGGACGAGTATCGCGCCGCGATCCAGTGGTGGATGCGCGAGCGCCACGGCTGGGAGATCGAGCCGGACTGGATCTTCACGACCCACGGTCTGGTCAACGGCACCGCGCTCTGCGTCGATGCCTATACCGACCCGGGTGATGCGGTGGTTCTGATGACGCCGGTCTACCATGCCTTCGCGCGGGTCATCCGTGCGGCCGGGCGCGAGGTGCGCGAATGCCCGTTGAAACTGGTCGATGGCCGCTACGAGATGGATTTCGACGCCTGGGACGGGTCGATGACGGGGGCCGAGAAAATGCTCGTCCTCTGTTCGCCGCATAACCCCGGCGGGCGCGTCTGGACCCGCGCGGAGCTTGAGGCCACGGCGGCATTCGCGAAGCGCCACGGGCTGGTGCTGGTCTCGGACGAGATTCACCATGACATCGTGATGCCGGGCGAAACCCATACCCCGATGGCAAATGCCGCGCCCGATCTGCCGCTGGTGATGATGACGGCCACCACGAAGACCTTCAACATCGCGGGCACGCATACGGGCAACGTGATCATCTCGGACCCGGATCTGCGCGCCCGATTCGCGTCGCGGATGGCTGCTTTGGGGATCTCGCCCAACAGTTTCGGCATCGCGATGGCGACGGCGGCCTACAGCCCCGAGGGGGCGGCGTGGGTCGATGCGCTGAACGAATATCTCGACGAGAACCGCCGGATTTTCGATCAGGGGGTCGCCGAGATTCCGGGGCTGAAGTCGATGCCTCTCGAAGCGACCTATCTCGCTTGGGTCGATTTCTCCGGCACTGGAATGGAGCCCGAGGAATACAAGTCGCGTGTTCTGAAGGATGCGAAGATCGCAGTGAATTTCGGGGCGACGTTCGGGGCAGGCGGCGAGACCTTCCTGCGCTTCAACCTCGCCACGCCGCGGGCGCGGGTGCGCGAAGCGGTGGAGCGCTTGCAAGCCGCCTTCTCTGATCTGCAATGAAAAAAGGGCCGGTTTTCCGGCCCTTTCCTTTGAGATCTCGGTCTCTCTCAGATCTTCGTCAGGTAGCCCGACAACGCCGGTCCTTCCTGCGCGAAATCGAGCGCCGCGCGATCGCTGACAGGGGTTTCGCGCTTCACCGTGCAGATCAGCTCGTTTCCCTGAATTTCCGAGGCCACGATCAGGCAGGTCGCGACGTGCTTGGCGCCGTCGTAAAGATCGACATGGCCGCGCAGATGCGTGACTTCGTCGGCATCCAACGCGAAGCCACCCGGCACCCGGCGCAGCACCGGCCAGATTTGACCGCCCGCGAGAACACGCAGGCGTGCCTTTTTCGCCGCATCGCGTTTCTGCGCGGCGCGCAGTCCTTCAAGGACCTCCTTCGGCAGGAATTCCATGACATCCTCCAACAGCTTCCCCGTGATCCATGCTGATCACCTCAATGTAAAAAGCAAGTTAACCATTCAGACGATCCGATTCTGCGGCTGCAAAGAGTGCTGAAATTGCAACGGCTTGCATGGCCGCCGCATCGGGTTGTCGCGCTGGGCCGCGCGAGATAGCGTCGAGGGTGACCGCGCAACCCGGAGGCTCTCATGCGTAAAGCTCTGCTCACCCTGACCCTCGCTCTCTCGCCCATGTTCAACGTCGGTATTGCCCATGCCGAGTGCGGCGGTAGCTGGTCCGGTTTCCTGTCCGGGATTCGCAGCGATCTGCAGGCGGCTGGATTGAACGCGCAGCAGGCCGATGCGTTCCTCGCCGGTGCGCGGCAGAATCAGGCCGTGTTGCGGGCGGACCGGGCGCAGGGGGTATTTCGCAAAACCTTTCTCGAATTCGCGAGCGCGGTGATCAGCAAGAACCGGATGGTCAACGGGGCGAAAAACGCCAAGCGCTATGCGAAAACCTTCGACCGGATGGAGCAGACCTATGGCGTCTCGCGCGGGGTTCTGCTCGCCTTCTGGGCGCTCGAGACCGATTACGGCGCAGTGCAGGGCGATTTCAACACGCGCGATGCGCTGCTGACGCTGGCCCATGATTGCCGTCGGCCCGAGCTGTTCCGTCCGCAAGTGATTGCCGCGGGCGAGCTGTTCCGGCGCGGCGATTTCGATCCCAAGCGAACCACCGGTGCCTGGGCGGGAGAGATCGGGCAGGTGCAGATGCTGCCCGAAGACATCCTGCACAACGGGGTCGATGGCGATGGCGACGGCCATGTGCGCCTGAAGACCTCGGCGCCCGATGCGCTGATGTCGGGGGCGAATATGCTGCGCGATATGGGGTGGCGCCCGAACGAGCCGTGGATGCAGGAAGTGACTGTGCCCAACAATCTCGATTGGTCCCAGACCGGGCTCACCACCGAATTGCCGGTCTCCGAATGGGCGGCGCGCGGCGTGCGTGCGCGGCAGGGGCAGCTTGCGCGCAACCTGCGCGGGTCGATCCTTTTGCCGATGGGGCGCAAGGGGCCAGCCTTTATCGTCTATCCGAATTTCCGCGTGCTGTTCGAATGGAACAAGAGCTTCGTCTACGTCACCAGCGCGGCCTATTTCGCCACGCGCCTCGAAGGGGCGCCGCGCCTCGATCCCGGCGCGCCCGAACCGGGGCTGAGCGTGTCGCAGATGAAGCGGTTGCAGGAGAAGCTGGTCGCGAAGGGCTACGACGTGGGGGCGGTTGACGGCATCCTCGGCGCCAACACTCGCAACGCGGTCCAGACGGCGCAAGAGAAGTTCGGACTGCCCGCGGATGGATGGCCGACACGCGCCTTGCTCGATCGGTTGTGACCGCGTCGGGGCGGGCGGTCACCCCGCTGCGCCGCCAAGTGCGAAGAAATCGAGGAACGGGCTGAGTAGGTAGCGGATCGGAGAGACCGGTGCGGTCTGCAGGAAGACCTCGGCGGGCATACCGGGCACGAGCAGCCTGCGTTCTTCCGCGTCGAGCTCGTCCATATCGAAGGTGATCCGCACTTCGAAATAACTTTTCCCGGTCGCCGGATCGGTCAGTGTGTCCGGGGAAATACGCGTGATAGTGCCTGTCACGTCACTCGAGATTCGCCGCGACAGTCCCGGAAAGCGGAGGATCGCAGTTTGGCCTGCCGCCACCCCGTCGATATTGGTCGGATCGACCTGCGCATTTATGATGAGTGGCCGCCCGGTCTCTACGATTGCCATCGCCATCTCTGCCGGGCGCAGCACCGCATGCGCGCCGCGCAGGCGCACATCGTGCACCGTGCCGCTGACTGGCGCGCGTAGGGTGCGCCGCGCCAATTCGTGGCGCAGATGTGTGGTGCGCGCAGAGAGCTCGATGGCGCGGGCGTTGCTGGATTCGAGTTGTGACTCGATTTCCTCCCGGCGTTGCCATTGCAGCCGCGACGCGGTGAGCACCACGCCGCCGCTTTGCACCGTGAGCTGCGTTTTCTGGGCGCTTAACGCGCCGAGTTGTCGCTCCAGCGAGACCTGCTCGCGGGTGAGGCCGAGTATTTGCGCCGATGTGGCGAGGCCGCGATCCTTCAGCCGTTCGCGGAGGGCGAGTTCTTTTTCGATCAACCGCTCTTCGCGTTCCAGCGCTGTGACCTGTGCATCGAGCCCGTCGCGCTGCGCGCGGATTTGCTGCAGCTGCCGCGCCATTTCGGCGCGTTGCTGAGCGAAGGACTGTTTGCGGGCTTCGAACAGGGAATTCTGCCCCTCGACCAGATCGGCGACATCCGCGCGGAGCTTGGCCGCCTCCAAAAGCTGCCTCGGGTAAGGGACCGTGTTCGCACCGTCCCGTTCGGCTTGCAGCCGCGCGCGCTGGGCCTGCAGGGCAAAATCCGAGGCTTCGACGATGGCCAGCTCGGTCCGGATGTCGTCCGAGGCAAGGCGCATCAGCACTTGGCCGCGGGTGACGTGATCGCCGCTTTTGACATAGATCTGTTCGATGGTCCCGCCGCTCGGATGCTCGATCACATGGCGGGAGCTGTCGACTTCGATCCGCCCTGAGGCCTGGATGGATCCGGCGAGCCGCGTGACGGTGAGCCAAAGGGCGGATCCGATGAAGAGGGCTACGATCGCCGCGAGGCCGAAGCTGATCGGGACGCCATGTTGCGAAGGGGTGCAGCAGGTGCCCCCTTGCCCGGAATGGATGCAGGCGTCGCTCACGCGGCGCTGTCCGCGCGTGGAACCACGCGGGCCTTCGTGGCCGAGGCGATCATGCGCTTGAGAACGTCGTCACGCGCGCCGAGGGCGCGCTGCGCCCCGTGGTCGAGTACGAGGATGCGTTCGCATTCGGCGAGCGCGCCGGGGCTGTTGGTCATCACGATCGCCGCGCCGCCGCGTGCCTTCAGATCGCTCAGCATCGTGTGCAGACACGCGCCGCCATCTCCACTGAGCAGGAGGTTCGGTTCATCGAGAATAAGCAGGATCGGGTCGTGATAGAGCGCCCGCGAAAGCGCGACGAGCTGGCGCTGGCGATCGGAGAGCGAAGCCCCCTCGAATTCGATCGGTGTGTCGTAGCCCGCGGGCATTTTGAGAATCATCTGATGCGCGCCGGCGCGTTTGGCTGCGGCGATGACTCGGTCCATGTCGGGTGCGAGGTCGAGCCGGGCGATATTCTCGGCCACGGTGCCGGGGAAAAAGGTGACCGATTGCGGCAGGTAGCCGATCAGTCGCCCCAAATTGTCGCGGTCGTATTGATCCAGCGGCACCTCGTCGAGGCGGATCGTGCCCGAGCTTGGATGGGAGAAGTTGCACAGGCTGCGCGCGAGAACGGATTTGCCTGCGCCGAGCGGGCCGATCACCCCGAGCGCCTCGCCGGGTTCGAGCGTGAAGCTGATCATCTCGATCGCCGCTCGGTCGGAATTGGCCGGCCGGACGGTGATGTCTTCGACGGCGAGGCGCGCCTTCGGGCTCACCCATTCGGTGCCCTTTTGCGCGGCCGGGTGAGCGCCGAGCAGGGCCGCCAGCCGGTCGCGGGCGACGGTGGCGCGCTGCCATTGCGTCCATCCGCCCACGGCAAGCTCGACCGGTGCGAGCGATCGACCCATCAGGATCGAGGCGGCGATCATCGCCCCCGCGCTCAACTCGCCCTGCAGGACGAGATAGGCGCCAAGCGCCAGCATCGAGGTTTGCAGCAGCATCCGCAGCGCGCGCATCGAGGCATGGAAGCTGCCGCTGAGATCAGTGGCCCGAATCGCATTGTCCATCGTTTCATGCCGCGCCGCCTGCCAGCGTTTGAAGCCGCTTTCGCGCATCCCAAGCGAAACGACCGTTTCGATCTGGCGAAGAAAATCGTTTCCGAGATACCGGGCTTTGTTCTCCAGCTGCGTCGTCTCTTCCATACGCCCGCGCGTCACGAATTGCGTGGCGAGAGACAGCAGGATCAACGTGGCACCCCCGGCGAAGGCCAGAGCGCCGAGCCACGGGTGAAACACGAACAGCACTCCGAGATAGAGCGGCGTCCAGGGCAGATCGAACACCGCCGCCGCGACCGGGGAGGCATAATAGCGCTGGACGATTTCCAGATCGCGCAGGGCGTTGTTGGAGGACCGCTCCTGCGTGTTGATGGTGGCGTCGATGATGGCGGCGTCGAACACGCGCCGCTCGAGGCCGCGCTGATGATCCGCCCCGATTCGGGCGAGCAGGCGACCTCGCGCCCAATCAATGACGCCCATCATCGTGAAGAGAAAGGCCACCAGCAGGAACAGGTTGATCAGCGTCGGCAAGGACCGCGCGGGCCGCACGCGGTCATAGACCTGCAGCATGAACAGCGGCCCCGCGAGAACGAGCAGATTAATGAAGGCCGCAAATATTGCGACCAGCACGAATTGCCTTCGTACCCGGCCCAGCAGCCGGGCCATCTCCCGTCGTCCTTTGAGGATGTTGCGTTTGATGATGGCTTGATCGGTGTTGGAATATGGCATCGTGCTCTCCCCGCGATGACGGGCGCTGATCGGAGCGCCGCGCTTGGCAAGGGTGATGCGAGCGCGCTGAACGGGCCGTTAATTTCGCCGCTCCTTTTCCCGTCAATTCGATCCATTTCTTCCGGAACTCCGGAGTTCTGAGCGACTCGCGTTGCGGCAAGACCGGATGCGCCCTATCTATTTCAGGACCTAAGCCGCAACGCAGGGGGGGGAGCGACTTTGGCGCAGGATTTAGAAAAGAGGGCCTCGGCGCGCGTCGGCGTGCGGTGGTCTGCGGTGGCTACGATGACGGCGCTTGCGCTGGGGTTGGCCGCCTGCGCACCTGCGCCGCCCGCGACCGGCATTCCGGACCCTTACGAGGCGGCAAATCGCAAGACGCATGAGTTCAACAAGAAGCTCGATTCGGCCTTCTTCCGCTCCGATTCGACCGATGGCAGTGGCCCCGGTCCGGTGACGAAAACGCTCTATAATGTCGGCAGCAATCTCAGCCTTCCGGGGAAGGTGCTCAACTCTCTGCTGCAAGGACGACCCGAGCCGGCCGTGAAGAACACCTTCCGATTCTTCATCAACTCGACGATCGGGCTGGGAGGGATTTTCGATCCGGCGGGGACGGATTTCTCGTTGCCCGAGACGGATACCGACTTCGGCGAGACGCTGCATGTCTGGGGCGTGGGCGAGGGTAATTATCAGGAATTGCCGGTCTTCGGGCCGTCCACGACGCGTGATACAGTCGGGATGGTCGTCGATTTCGTGATCGACCCGCTGGGCGCGCTGCCCGACAAGGAGCGCATCGCCGCAGGGGCGCTACGCTTCGGCGGCAATGTGGCGAAGCGCAACATGTATGGCACCACTGTCGATTCGATCCTGTATGACAGTGCCGACAGCTATGCTCAAAGCCGGCTTCTGTATCTGCAGAACCGACGCTACGAACTCAATGGCGAGGAGGCCACCGATGCGAATGCCTACGATCCCTACGAAGACCTTCTGCCGCAATAGGCGGCAGGTTCTGGGCCTCGGCGCGGCGGGTCTGGCGGCGGCGATGGTGCCGGGGTCGGCATATGCGCTGACCGATGCGCAGGCGCGCGCACTGATCCAGAAAGCGGTGAACGAGGTCAATGCGGCCATCGCCTCGGGGCGCACCGGGCCCGCGCTCTATGCGATGTTCGAACGGATTTTCGCGCGATATGCGGATGTGAACGTCATCGCGCGTTCGGCGCTGGGCGTGGCGGCGCGGCAAGCGAGCCCGGCGCAACTCGCGGCCTTCACCAAGGCGTTCCAGGGCTACCTCTCGCGCAAATACGGCAAGCGGTTCCGCGAGTTCCAGGGCGCGAAGTTCCAGATCCAGGGCGCACGCCCGATCAAGACCTTCTACGAGGTGAAGACGCTCGCGACCCTGCCGGGGCAGGCGCCGTTCGAGGTGCTGTGGCAGGTCTCGGATCGCTCCGGCAGCGACAAGTTCTTCAACCTGATCGTCGAGGGCGTGAACATGCTCGCCTCCGAACGGGCCGAGATCGGTGCGATGCTCGATCGGCGTCGCGGCAATATCAACGCGATGATCGAGGATCTGAAACGAGCCGGCTAAGCCGCGCAGGCTTCGGCCCGGCGAGACGCCGTACCAAATGAAAGCGCCCGGGCCAGTGGTCCGGGCGTTTCTTTCGTTTCGGCTCGGTCGCTCAGTTGCTGCCGAAGATGTTGAGCAGCTCGTTGAGGATCGACTGCGACGGATCGCGCCGCTGCCGCTGGGGCTCGGCGGGCGCTTGACCCGCGCTCTGGCTTTGACCCTGAGACTGCTGAGCCGGCACCTGCCAGTCGCCGGGATGGGCCATCGGCAGCGGCTTGGGATCTTCACCGTTGAGCACACGCTTCATCGTCTCGTGGAAGATCTCGGCGGGCAGGCCACCCCCGGTCGTGCCTTTCAGCGGCGTGTTGTCGTCATTGCCCATCCAGACGCCGACCACGTAATCCGAGGTGAAGCCCACGAACCAGGCATCGCGCGCGCTCTGCGTGGTGCCGGTCTTGCCTGCGATCTCGTAGCCGTCGATGTTGGCGCGGCGGCCGGTCCCGTGCAGCACGACCTGACGCATCATATAGGTCAGTTCTTGCGCCGCTTTCTTCGAGATCACGCGCTCGCCGATCCCGCCGGGCTTACCGAAGAGCGGCTGGTCGTCGCCTCTCAGCGTCAGCGAGGTCAGCCCGTAGGGTTGAACCGAAGAGCCGCCATTGAGGATGCCCGCATAGGCCCCCGTCATATCGAGCAGGTCCGATTCCCCCACGCCAAGCGCCACCGAAGGCAGGTTCGGCAGGTCCTGCGCAAAGCCGAAGCCTTCCGCGACCTTGATGACATTCTCGCGGCCCACGGCCTCGGAGACGCGCACGGTCGCCACGTTCACCGAATGCTCCAGCGCCGTGGTCAGTGTGATCGGCCCCATGTAGCTGCGCTCGTAGTTGCGCGGGCTCCAATCCGGCGAGCCGGGCATCTTCACCGTGAGCGGCGCGTCATCCACCATCGAATCCGGCGTGTAGCCCAGATCGAGCGCGGTCGCGTAGACGAAGGGCTTGAAGGTCGAGCCGGTCTGCCGCTGCGCCATGGTCGCGTGGTTGAACGCACCCGAGACCTTCGTGGCCCGACCACCTACCATGCCGCGCACGGCGCCATCAGCGCTCATCACGACGATCGCGGATTCGGCCTTCGAACCTTTGGAGACCTTGTTGTCGTAGACCGACTTCATCGCGTCTTCGGCCGCCGACTGGATGCGCTGATCGAGCGTCGTGTTGATGACAACATCCTCGGTCGTGTCTCGCGACAGGAAGTCCGGGATCGTATCCATCACCCAATCCGCGAAATAGCCGCCCGCGCGTTTCTGCGCTGCCTGGCTCAGAGTGGCGGGGTTGTTCTTCGCGTCGAGGTACTGCCGATCCGTCAGGTAGTTTTGCTCATGCATGAGGCTGAGAACGGTCGCTGCCCGCTCCTGCGAGCGTTCGAGGCTGGAGGTCGGGGCGTAGTAGCTCGGGGCTTTCAGAAGGCCCGCCAGCATCGCCGCTTGCTGCGGATCTACATTGGCCGCCGAGATGCCGAAATAGCGCTCCGACGCGGCTTCGAAGCCGCGCGCACCCGCACCGAGATAGGCGCGGTTGAGGTAGATCGAAAGGATTTCATCTTTCGAGTATTTCAGTTCCAGCGCGAAGGCGTAGGGCACTTCCTTGATCTTGCGGCGCAGACCGCCCGAACGGCAGTCATTCTCGTAGGCGGCTTCGTTCTTCCATTTCTTCGGGTCGAACTTCACGCCGAGGCACAGGAGCTTCGCGGTCTGCTGCGTGATGGTCGAACCGCCGTTGCCATCGAAAGGCCCGCGCCCTTCGCGCATGTTGATCGCCATTGCCGAGGCGATGCCGCGCGGCGAGATGCCGAAGTGATGGTAGAAGCGGCGGTCTTCGGTCGCGACCACGGCGTCGCGCAGATAGGGCGAGACGTTTTTCGCGTCGATCTGGCCGCCGAAGGTCTCGCCGCGCCAGGCGAAGACCTTGCCCTGATCGTCGAGCATCGTGACCGAGCCGCGGGTGCGGCCGTCGAGCAGCTTCGTGTAGTCAGGCAGGGTCGAGTAGAAATACAGCGTCGCTGCGCCCACCACGAGGGCGACGATCATCGCGAGGCGCCAGCCGACGCCCCATACGACCCGCCAGATCAACCGGGCGAGGCCGATGATCAGGCCGGTGACCGGCCCGTTGCGCCGCGGCGGCTTACCTCGGCCGCCACCGCCACCTCCGCCGTTACCTCCACCCCGGCGCGCATTCTTGCGCGGCTTGGTGGGTTTCGATGCCTTGGGAGGCTGCTTCGACGAGGAATAGCGCTTGTCGGCCACGAGGCGCCCGCGCCCTCCGCCTTTCTGAGTCATCTGCCTGTTCCGCTGCCTGCGATTTAATTGCGCGCAATCTACACGGGCCGACCCGAGATGTGCACCCGCGAAAAATCACGTTTCAGATTTGCAATGTGATTAAAAAAGCGGCAAAGCGCACAAATTGTGCAAATTTGAGCCAGAATCCGCTGAGGCTGCCACTCGGACGGAACCTCGTTTCCTTGTGCGAAAGGGGCACAGCGGGCCTTTTAACACCGTGCGATGTCACCAAGCGGGCATCGAAAGGGCTGAACAAGGAAGGGATGTCAGGTGAAACTCATCATTGCAGCAATCAAGCCGTTCAAGCTGGAGGAGGTGCGCGAGGCGCTCACCACCATCGGCGTGCGCGGAATGATGGTGACCGAGATCAAAGGCTTCGGTGCCCAGTCGGGTCACACGGAAATCTATCGTGGTGCCGAATACGCCGTGAACTTCGTGCCGAAGGTCAAGCTGGAGATCGTCGTCGCGGACGGCCTCGCCGACGAGGTTGTCGACACGATCATGAAAGCCGCGAAAACCGACAAGATCGGCGACGGCAAAATCTTCGTTCTCGATGTCGGGCAGGCGGTTCGCGTGCGTACCGGCGAATCCAATGACGACGCGCTTTAAGGCGCGACAGGGGGAAAGTAGGAAAATGAACAAGCTTTCGAAAATCACTGGCCTTGCGGTTGCGATGACCGCGGTGGCCCTGCCGGCGCTGGCGCAAGACGCCGCCCCGGTCGATCCGCCGGCCAATGAGATCGGCTTCATCCTGAACACCTTCATGTTCCTCGTCACCGGCTTCCTGGTGATGTGGATGGGCGCGGGCTTCTCGATGCTCGAGGCTGGCCTCGTGCGTTCGAAGAACGTGACCATGCAGTCGCTGAAGAACATCGCGCTCTTCGCGATCGCGGCGATCATGTACTACCTGATCGGCTACAACCTGATGTACCCGGGCGACGGCTGGTCGATCAACGGCGTGCTCGGTGCTTTCTCGACCACCTCGCTCGAGCCCGTTGGCGTCGGCGCGGATTCGGTCGACCTGACCTATGCTTCGGTCGGTTCGGACTTCTTCTTCCAGCTGATGTTCTGCGCCACCACCGCGTCGATCGTTTCGGGCACCCTGGCCGAGCGCATCAAGCTGTGGCCGTTCCTGATCTTCACCGTGATCCTGACGGGCTTCATCTACCCGATCCAGGCTTCGTGGAAATGGGGCGGCGGCTTCCTGGACGCCGATTTCGGCTTCCTCGACTTCGCTGGCTCGACCGTCGTGCACTCGGTCGGTGGCTGGGCAGCTCTCGCAGGCGCTCTGATCCTCGGCCCGCGTATCGGCAAGTATAAGGACGGCAAGGTCCAGGCTATGCCCGGTTCGAACCTGACGCTCGCTACGCTCGGTACCTTCATCCTGTGGCTCGGCTGGTTCGGCTTCAACGGCGGTTCGCAGCTCTACATGAACACCGTGGGCAACGTCGCCGACATCTCGCGCATCTTCGCCAACACCAACACGGCAGCTGCCGGTGGCGCGATCGCCGCGCTGATCCTGACCCAGATCCTCTACAAGAAGCCGGATCTGACCATGGTTCTCAACGGCGCTCTGGCTGGCCTCGTGTCGATCACGGCTGAGCCGCTGACCCCGAGCCTCGGTGCAGCGACCATCATCGGCGCGATCGGCGGTATCATCGTGGTCCTGCTGGTTCCGATGCTCGACAAGCTGAAGATCGATGACGTCGTGGGCGCTATCCCGGTCCACCTCGGCGCTGGTATCTGGGGCACGCTGGCTGTTCCGATCACCAACCCCGACGGCACCTTCTATGGCCAGATCGTTTCGATCATCATCGTCGGCATCTTCGTCTTCGTGGTCTCGGCAATCATCTGGTTCATCCTCAAAGCCGTCATGGGCATCCGCGCCCCGGCCGAGGACGAGATGATGGGCCTCGACAAGGCGGAACTCGGCATGGAAGCCTATCCGGAGTTCGTCAACTAAGACGCCGCATCCAAGACAAAGCGAAAGGCCCGGGAGCGATCCCGGGCCTTTTTCATTGCGTCTGGTGTCGGCTTACTCGGTGACCGGAGCGCCTTGCGGCTTCTGGCCTCCGCCGCTGTTCTGGTAATCCGGCTTGCGCAGGAAGAAGACGAGCGGGATGGCCGCCAGCGTGACCCACATCATGAACTTGAAGTCGTCCACGTAAGAGATCATCGCCGCCTGCTGCGTCGCGAGGTTGTTGAGCACCGTAAGGGCCGCCTCTCGCGACATGCCGCTCGCACCGTTCATCACGCCCGAGAGGTTCTGCGGATTGATCGCAGAGACGATCTCGGAATGGTTCACCGCGATATTGTGGGTGAGCAGCGCGGTCACAATCGAGATCCCGATGGACGAGCCGATATTGCGCAGAAGCGAGAACAGCGCCGTGCCGTCGCCGCGATATTCCGGGGCGAGCGTGGCGAAAGCCAGCGTCGAGATCGGCACGAAGACCGAGCCCAGCCCGAAGCCCTGAATCACGCCCGAGATGATGATCCATTTCGGTCCCATCTGCGGCGAGAAGGTCGACATGATGTGCAGCGAATAGGCCGTGAAGGACAGCCCGACCACCACGAGGATACGCAGGTCGATGACCTTCACCAACCGCCCGATCAGCAGCATCATGATCATCGCCCCCACGCCGCGCGGTGACATCACCAAGCCCGTCGTGAGCGTCGGATAGCTGAAGATGTTCGACAGCATCGGCGGCAGCAGTGCCAGCGAGGCGAGCAGGATGATCCCGATCACGAAGATGAACAGCAGCCCCATCGAGAGGTTGCGGTCGAGGAACATCTTCGGTTCGAGGAAGGGCTTTTTCGCGCTGAGAATCCACACGAGGAAGACCCAGAACCCGCTGATCGCGAGCGCGGCCTCGATCCAGATCTCGCGCGAGGCGAACCAGTCGAGATCGGACCCACGGTCGAGCATCATCTGCAACGACCCGATAGCCACCGCCAGTGCCGCGAAGCCGAAGAAGTCGAAGCCGATCTTCTTCTTGGGGGTCTCGGGCAGGAAGAAGGCGGAGCCCGCGATGGCGATCATCCCGAGCGGCACGTTGATGTAGAACACCCAGCGCCAGTTGATCACTTCGGTCAGATAGCCGCCCAGCGTCGGGCCGATGATCGGGCCAAGCATGATACCCGCGCCGAACATCGCCATCGCCTGCCCGTGCTTCTCGCGCGGGTTGATGTCGAGCATGAAGTTCTGTGCGAGCGGCACGATGGCCGCGCCGAACACGCCCTGCATGAGTCGGAAGATCACCATCACGTCGAGCGACCACGCGATCCCGCAAAGCATCGAGAAAACGACGAAGCCGATCACCGCGACCATGAAGATCTCGCGCCGTCCGAAGCGGTTGGCAAGCCAACCCGACAGCGGGGTCACGATAGCTGCGGCCACGATATAGGAAGTCAGCACCCAGTTGATCGTATCGCGCGACGCGCCGAGGTCGGCGCGCATGTCCGGCAGGGCCACGTTCGCGATGGTGGTATCGAGCACCTGCATGATCACGGCCAGCATCAGCGACGCCATGATCAGCGCGCGATGCGGCACGTTATTCGGGTCGATCCCCTTGGGTTGTTTGTCTGCGGCCTCGGCCATGACTTACTGCCCCTGATCGGTCGTGCTCGCCACCGCGGCCGAGCTGTTCGCCTTGTCGAGGATGCGCTTGTAGCGCGGCTGCGAGGCGGTATCGACGGTGACACTGGCCGACAGACCTGCGCGCAGGCCTTCGAGGTTCGCGCCTTCGTCGAGACGCAGGCGCACCGGAACACGCTGGGTTACTTTCACCCAGTTGCCGGTCGCGTTCTGCGCCGGAAGGATCGAGAACTCGGCCCCGGTGCCCGCGCCGACCGCGTCGACCGTCGCGTGATATTCGCGATCCGGGAAGGCGTCGAATTCGACGGTGGCCGACTGGCCCTCTTGCATATGGGTCAGCGCGGTTTCCTTGAAGTTCGCGATCACCCAGACGTCGCTGGTATCGACCAGCGTGAAGAGGCTGGCACCGGCACCGACCATCTCGCCCGCTTTGAACGAGGAGGCCTGGTAGATGATGCCATCGGTGGGCGCATCGACCTCGGTCTGCGAGAGGTTGTACTTGGCGTCATTGACCGCCGCGATCGCCGATTTCACCGAGGGGTGTTCATCGACTTGAATCTCGGGATTGCCGTTGAGCGCAACCTTGGCCGACGCCACTTTCTGCTTCGCGGCGGCCAGCGTGTTCTGCGCAGCTTGCGTCGCCGTGCGCTGCTGGTCGAGCGCCTGCTGCGTCGTGGTGCCGGATTTGATCAGCTTTTCCTGACGGTCGAGCTGTTTTTTCTGATACGCCGCGTTATCGGCTGCCTGTTTCTCGTCGGCGAGCGCGGCCTTGTAGGAGGCGCGAAGCTGTTCGACCTGAAGGCGAGCCTGCGACAGTGCGGCCTCGGCCTTGGCCAGCGCCAGCTCGTAGGGCTTCTTGTCGAGCTCGAAGAGCGGCGCGCCTTTTTTCACATGCTCGTTGTCATGCACGAACACTTCGGTCACACGGCCCGAGATTTGCGAGGCGACGGGGATTCTCGCCATCTGGAAATTGGCGTTCTCGGTGCTTTGCGAGCCACCGGCGCTCAGCCAGTACCACGCGCCGCCCAGTACGATGAGGGCGGGCACGAGAATAAGGAGCCAGAATTTCGGCCCCTTCTTCTGTTTCTGTTTCGGTTGGTTTGCCGCGCTGTCCGCGGTCGGGTTCTGGTCACTCATGATTTATCTCTGACGTGGAGGAGGTGTCTTCGGAGAGGTTACGGATGATCGCCCGCAGGGTGTTCAGTGCGGTCGCGACTTCGTCATCGCTCAGCCCGGCCAGTGCCTGCTCGTAGATGTCATCCGCGATGGAGCGAGCATTCTCGAACGCGTTGCGCGCCTTGGCCGAGGGATGCACGAGCTTGACGCGTCGATCGTTCGGATCAGCTTTGCGGCAGACCCAGTCGGCTTCTTCCATGCGGTCGACGAGGCGCGAAACCGAAATCGGTTCGATTTCGAGCAGCTCGGCCAGCCGGGCCTGCGCCAGCGCGCCCTCCTTCTTGAGGTAGACGAGCAGCCGCCATTGCGCGGTCGTCAGGCCGAACTCGTTGGCGCGTGCCTCGAAGCGACGGCGGATCAACCGCGTCGCGTCATGCAGGAGAAAACCTAGGCTCTGATCGGGCATCCGGGGCTCCGTTGAAATTAAAGTAAGCCTCTATATTATGAGCCTGCTTATTATTTCAAGGGCGCAATGCGGAAAAATCCACGACGAAAAACGGCGGCCCGAATGGACCGCCGTTCTGAATTTACTTGTTGTCGGAAGCGTTTAGACGCCAGCGTCGATCAGCGCGCGGGCCAGAAGCGGCACGCTGTTTTTGTTAAGGCCCGCGATGTTGATACGCGAGTCGCCGACCATGTAGATCGCGTTGCCTTCCTTCATCGCAGCGACCTGCTCGGGTGTTGCGCCAAGGCGCGAGAACATGCCGCGGTGCTCTGCCACGAAGTCGAAGCGGTCGGAATTGGAAAGCTTGCGCAGTTCGTCGGCGAGTTGCTGGCGCAGTTCTAGCATCCCGGTGCGAACCTCTTCCAGCTCGGCTTCCCAATCGGCACGCAGCTCGGGATCGGTGAGCACGCGGGTGACCAGCGCCTGCCCGTGATAGGGCGGGAAGGAGTAGGTCTGACGGTTGAGATAGGCGAGGTTGCCCTGAACGGTCTTCTTGGTCTCTTCCGAACCCAGAACCATCAGGCAGCCGGTGCGCTCGCGATAGATGCCGAAGTTCTTCGAGCAGGACGCCGCGATCAGGACTTCCGGCAGACGCTCGGCGATCAGGCGGGTGCCTGCGGCATCGGCTTCAAGTCCGTCCCCGAAGCCCTGATAGGCGAGGTCGATCATCGGCACGGCGCCGGTCTCTTTCAGCAGATCGGCGACCTTGCCCCACTGCTCGAGCGTCAGGTTCGCGCCGGTCGGGTTATGGCAGCAGCCGTGCAGCAGCACGATGTCGCCTTCCTTGGCGCCCTTCAGGTCTTCCATCATCGCGTCGAAATCGACCGAGCGGGTCTCGGCATCGAAATAGCGATAGGTGGTGAAGTCCTGATCCATGAATTTCAGGATCGAGAGGTGGTTCGGCCAGGTCGGATCGGAGACCCAGATCTTGGTGCCGGGGTTCGCCATGCGGGCAAGCTCGAAGCCCATCCGGCAGGCGCCGGTGCCGCCCACGGTCGAGAGGCACGCCAGACGATCGGCCGGGTAGCCTTTGCCCAGAACCATCTCGGCCATCGCCGCGTGAAATTCCGGCTGGCCGGCGAGGCCAGCGTATTTCTTCGTGGTTTCCTGATCCCAGACCTGCTTTTCCGCCTTGTGGATGGCGCGCATGATCGGGGTTTCGCCTTCGGCGTTCTTGTAGACGCCAACGCCGAGATCGACCTTCTGGTCGCGCTCATCGGCACGGTATTCTTCCATCAGCGCAAGGATTTTGTCCGGCGCCTGCGGCTTGAGATTGTTCAGCATCATGCTTCTCCCGTTGCGACCTTGAGGTCGTTATACATGCCCCATTCCGACCAGGACCCGTCATAGAGTGACCAGTCGGACTTGCCGATCAGTTCGAGCGCGAGCGACAGGATCGCGGCGCTGACACCGGAGCCGCAGGTCGTGATCGCGGGCTTCGACAGGTCGACGCCGGCGGCCTCGAACAGGGCCTTGATCTCTTCTGGGGATTTGAAGGTGCCCTCGGGGGTCAGCAGTTCGCCGAAGGGCAGGTTGCGCGAGCCGGGGATATGACCCGAACGCAGCCCCGGGCGCGGCTCCGTGCCGTTGCCGAGGAAGCGCTCGTTCGGGCGCGCGTCGATGATTTCGTGATCGCCGAGCTTGCTGGCATGGGCGACCTGCGTGACGTCTTTCACCAGACCGGGGTGGCGTTGCACCGTCATGTGACGGTCGCGCACCATCGGCGGCATGTCTTCGAGCGGGCGGCCCTCGGCCTCCCACTTCGGCAGACCGCCATCGAGCACCGCCACATCCGTCTTGCCCATCAGGCGGAAGGTCCACCAGACGCGCGGCGCGGAGAAGACGGAATGCTGGTCGTAGATTACGACCTGATGGCCGTCGCCCACGCCCATCGCGCGCATCCGCGAGATGAACTTCTCGGGCGGCGGCGCCATATGCGGCAGATCCGAGCGATTATCGGCGATATCGTCGATGTCGAAGAAACGCGCACCGGGGATGTGCTTGGCGTCGTAAGTCGCCTTCGCATCCATCTCCATCTGCGGCAGGAACCACGAAGCGTCCAGAATGCGCAGGTCGGGGTCCTTCAGATGGGCAGCAAGCCAATCCGTCGATACGAGCGTTTTCGGGTCATCCATCGTCATGCGCCTCTTTTGCCGGTCGGGATTGCTTAGACTCAGCGGCGCGCAAGACGCAAGGGCAGGGCGGGTAAATCCGCCCCATGCCCCTAGTAATTCTGCTTCAGAAGGCGCTGTTTCTGGCGGTTCCAGTCGCGTTTCGCCTCAGTTTCGCGCTTATCGGCCTGCTTCTTGCCCTTGGCGATCCCGATCAGGACCTTCGCGATGCCCTTCTCGTTGAAGTACATCTTCAGCGGCACGATGGTCATGCCCTCGCGCTGGGTGGCGTTCCACAGGCGCGCCAGCTCTCGCTTCGAGACCAGAAGCTTGCGTTTGCGCCGCTCCTCGTGGCCGAAATGCGAGGCTTGGTTCAGACTCGCGATATAGGAGTTGATCAGCCACAATTCGGCATCCTCCACCGAGGCGTAGCTCTCGGCGATGTTCGTCTGCCCGACGCGCATCGATTTCACCTCGGAGCCTTGCAGCACGATGCCCGCCTCGAGCGTGTCCTCGACGGCGTAGTGATAACGGGCCTGCCGGTTCTCGGCGATCAGCTTGGAATTGGGGTCTGAATGCTTTGCCATAGTCGCATCGAGATAGGGCAGGCAAGCGGCTCTGTCTAGTGCGGCACCGCTGCGCTTGACGCCCGTGCGGTGGCGCGAAATAGCTAGGGCAGGAGGAAACGTTCATGATCATTCAGATCGCCATCGGTTCGGTGATGATGCTTTTGACCGTGTGCATCGCCGCGCTCAGCGCCTGGGCGATCGAGGCGACATTCTCGCGGCTGCACTGGTGGATGCTGCGTGAGCCGCACCGCCCGAAACTGATGCTTATGGTCGTCGTTGCCGCGCTCTGGGCGCTGGCGATGGTCACGGCGGGCGTCTGGCTCTGGGCGTTCTGCTTCCGCATCCTGGGCGTGTTCAACACGATGGAGCAGTCGGTCTACTTCTCCCTCGTGAGCTTCACCACGCTGGGATACGGCGACATCCTGCTTTCGCATCAATGGCGCATCCTTGGCGGGATGGCGGCGGCGAACGGACTGCTGAACGTGGGGCTTCTGACCGCGCTGCTGGTCGAGGTGATCCGGCATGTGCGCAAGAGCCAGCTGGAAGCCCGGGCCGAGCGTGGCGCGAGCTGAGCTGCTGTGCTCGCGCGCGCGGGTGCGCACGCGAGCTATATATCCGTCAGTCGAGCATCAGCGCGTCTTTGACGATCCCGGTCAGCATATCGGTCACCGGCTGCATCGACTCTTCGTCATAGGAGCGGAAGCCCACCGTCACGTGATCCGTGTCCTCGGGCGTCTGGTAGACGAAGATCGTGTAGGGGCAGTACTGGAAGTTGGTGATATCCGCCTCCATCACCTCGCGCGACGTCTGCGCCGAGCAGAAGGAGAATACGTCCGCGCCGGTGAACAGCGTCTTGGTGCTGCCGACCGCGTCTTTCGTGCGCTCCAGCATGTCACCGGTATGGCTGACGTGATCCACCACGAGCCCCGCGCCGATGATTGCGTTCTGCACTGCGAAGGTGACGTTGTCGAAGGTGTCTTCGGTGGTCCAGGTATGGGCGTCCCCGGCCGTTGCCGCGCTCGCCCCCACTGTGATGACCGCCGCGAGTGCGGCGCCGATGAAGCGTTTCATCTCTCTCTCCCTTGTCTCCCGATCGGACGACTTTGCGCCGTCCGTTGATCCAGTCTCGATACTGGCGCGTATTTTTATACGTGCCTAGAGGTAACAATGTCGCTGTAAGCTCCGAAGTGTAAGCGACGGGCACCGCCCCATATGTAGGGGCAGAGAGGAGATTTCCATGCGCAAGATAAGACCGAACGATCCGAGCTGGGCCGATGTGACGCCGAAGGCCGACTTCCTGAACCGCCGCCAAATCATGGCAGGCGCGGGGGCCATGGCGCTTGGCTCGATTGCCGGGCCCAGCTTTGCCAGCATCGACGCCAAGCCCTCGAAATTCTCGACCGACGCCAAGCCGAACACCCTCAAGGAGATCACCTCCTATAACAACTTCTACGAATTCGGCTGGGACAAGTCCGACCCGGCGAAATACGCCGGTCAACTGGTGACCGACCCGTGGTCGATCGAGATCGACGGGATGGTCGACAAGCCCGGCTCCTATCCGCTCGACGACATCCTCAAGCCCGTGACGCTCGAGCAGCGCATCTATCGCTTCCGCTGCGTGGAGGCGTGGTCGATGGTCGTGCCGTGGATCGGCTTCGAGCTGTCCAGCCTTCTGAACCGCGTGGGCGTGCAGCCGTCCGCGAAATACGTGGCCTTCCAGACGCTCTACCGTCCCGAGCAGATGCCGGGGCAGAAACAGGGCGGTATCGACTGGCCCTATGTTGAGGGGCTGCGCATCGACGAGGCGATGAACCCGCTGACCATTCTGGCGACCGGTCTCTATGACGAAGAGATGCCGAACCAGAACGGCGCGCCGGTCCGCCTGATCGTGCCGTGGAAATACGGCTTCAAATCGATCAAGAGCATCGTGAAAATCTCGCTGACCGATAAGCAGCCGCCGACGACGTGGAACCAACTGCAGCCGCGTGAATACGGCTTCTATGCCAATGTGAACCCGAAGGTGGATCACCCGCGCTGGTCGCAGGCCACTGAACGTCGCGTGGGCGCGGGCCTCTTTGCAGGCCGTCAGGAGACGCTGATGTTCAACGGCTACGGTGACGAGGTCGCGCAGCTCTATAAAGGCATGGACCTCGCGAAATATTACTGATGATCAGCGCAACCCTCTCCGCCCCGATCAACACCGCACTGCGTCGTGTGCCCAGCTGGGCCGTCTATCTGGCGGGGCTGATCCCGCTGGCATGGGTGGTCTGGCTGACACTGACCGGCGGTATCGGCGTCGACCCCGTCAAAGCGATCGAGCATCGGCTGGGCAAGATCGCCCTGTGGTTCCTGATCGGCGGGCTGGCCATCACGCCTGCGCGCCGCTTCCTCGGTCTCAACCTCATCAAGTATCGCCGCGCGGTGGGCTTGCTGGCCTTCTTCTATGTCGCGCTGCACCTGATCGCCTGGGTGGTGCTGGATATGGGGATGCTCTGGGCACAGGCCGCGGCGGACCTCATCAAGCGCCCCTACCTCTTCTTCGGCATCTCCGCTTTCGTTCTGTTGATCCCCTTGGCGGTGACCTCGAACAACGCCTCGATCCGCAAGCTGGGGAAGAACTGGCGGCGGATTCACATGCTGGTCTATCCGGCTGTGGCGCTCGGCGTGATTCACTACCTTTGGCAGATGAAGGTGATTTCCACGGAAGGCTGGGTGTGGCTCGGAGTTTTCCTCGCATTGATGGCTGTTCGCTTCCGTACGTTTCGCTGGTGACTCGGGGTGTTTGGTTTGCTGCCCTTGGGGCAGGGTCCTCAGGAGGTTTCGCGGGGGCGGGTGATTTGCGCAAGATTCTTCCCTGCGGTGGTTTGGTGTGAATTGAGTGCATTTGCAGTGGCGTTGAAAACGTAGAGATTTCAGTGGTTTGGTGAGTTCTTTCGAGAAAAGTGACAGTTTTTCGAAAAAGGCACTTGCGACTCCCGGGTGTGATCCGTAAATACCGCCTCACCGAAGCGGCACACACCGCAACGGGGCGCCGGAAGGGCTCGCAAGGGACTGAAGGCGAAGGAAATTTTGGAGATACGGTTGGCAGGCGGCGCCCCAAGGGATTGAGGCGAGGCCGGTTGATTTTGTCTCCGCGCTCTTTGACATTGATAGATATCTGAAGAGATATGCGGGCGGTTTGGTCGATGATCGATGCGGACCGGAGCATATC
>NZ_MPZU01000004.1:0-439625 GCF_002020115.1 Thioclava sp. DLFJ5-1
GGTCCGTTCGTCTATCGGTTAGGACGCCAGGTTTTCAACCTGGAAAGAGGGGTTCGATTCCCCTACGGACTGCCACTACTCCCCTGAAATTAAAGTGACTTCATCACGCGCCGCTCGGTCGCGTCTGTTTGCGATTGCCGCCTGGCGCGGCTTTGCGCGCGGCGATCCCGCATGAAAAAGCGGCCCGTTTCGGGGCCAACCCTTTGCAGTAAATGGTGCAGCGTAGGGCCGAACGCCTTGTAGACGCGACGCCATGTCGATCAGCAGCTCCAGACAAGATCGTCGGGAGCCGTCTGCGGCGGATGTCGGTTAGGCGTGACGAAGCTGCTGTTGCGGGAAAACGCGGCGTCGGTAATCTAGAGGCGGAGAGTGAGGAAGCATGATCGAAATCAGGCAAGCGATGGAGGCCGATGCTGTTGAGGCTGTCACCACCCTGCGTCGCTCAATCACCGAACTCTGTGTTGCAGATCATCAGAACGATCCGCCCGAAATCGAAGACTGGCTTGGCAACAAGACAGTAGAAACTTGGCGACAGTGGATCGCGCGGGATGACGCCGTGGTGCTGGTGGCCGAGCGGGACAGGAAGATCATAGGGGTCGGGATGGCCAGCCTGAGCGGCGACATCCTCTTGAACTATGTCCATCCCGATGCCCGCTTTGGTGGCGTCAGCAAAGCTATTCTCTCAGGCTTGGAGGACGTCTTGCGCGCGCATGGCATCCGGCGCTGCCGTTTGGAAAGCACCGTTACGGCCCGACCATTCTACGAAAGCTGCGGCTTCCGGGCAGAAGGCGGTGACCCGCACCTGCTCTCGAAATCCCTGTAGCTGCGGTGCTCGTGAAGGGCTCGAAGCGACCATTGCGCTTCGAGCCTTCACGTTTCTCACCCGCACCATTTGCCGAGAAGGCCTGACCTCTCGGGGCCGCTTTCTCGATGCTCTGTCAGAGGCCTCACGCGCCGTAGGGCACCCAGATGTTCTTCACCTGCGTCGCGCGGTCGAGGAACAGGCGCCCCTGCCCCGCACGGGCGCCCCAATCGCGTGCGTCATCGGCTTCGACCCAGGTCTGCTTCAGGTTCCCGGCGCTTTGCGCCTCGACCATCTGGCAGCCCTCGGCATTGCCGAAATACCACATCGCATCGACGCCATCATGCGCCGCCAGCGTCTTCGCCAGCTCGTCGCGCGGGCCGGTGACGATGTTGACCACGCCCCCCGGCACGTCGGAGGTGTCGAGCACCTGATAGAGGTCGGTCGCGGCCAGCGGATGGGTCTGGCTCGGGACGAGCACGACCCGGTTGCCCATCGCAATCGCGGGCAGCACCAGCGAGATCGCCCCCAGAAGCGGCTGCGCGGTGGGCGCCACCAGCCCCATCACCCCGATCGGCTCGTTCATCGCCAGCGTCACGAAGTCCGACTTCGTCGCGTGGACCGCGCCGTCGAACTTGTCGGCCTGTGCGGCATACCAGAAGCAGCGCTCCACCGCCGTCTCGACCTCGGCCTCGGCGGCTTTGCGCGAGGCGCCGAAGCTTTCGAGACGGGCCGCGAATTCCGCGCCGCGCGCCGAGAGGTTCTCGCCGATATAATAGAGCACCTGCGCGCGGTTATGGCCCGTGGCCTTGCCCCAGCTCTTGGCCTTATGCGCCGCCTCGACCGCGTTGCGGATGTCCTTGCGGTTGCCGAACCCTGCGAGCCCGACGACCGCTTTGCCGCCCTTCACCTGATAGCTGTAGCCGCTATCGGGCCGCGCCTGCTTGCCGCCGACATATAGCTTCGCGGTACGGTCGATCTCGCCGCCCTTGATCGTGTCTGCGGGGCCGGTTTCCAGCTCGGCGGGCGTCGTGCCCTTTCCCTTGCCGGTGGCCGCCGCCGGGTTGCGCAGATAGGCGCGCATGCCTTCGCGCCCGCCCTCGCGGCCGAAGCCGCTCTCGCGATAGCCGCCGAAGCCCGCGCCCGCGTCGAAGATGTTGGTCGAGTTGATCCAGACGATCCCGGCCTTCACCTGCCCTGCGATGTCGAGGCACAGGTTCACATTCTCCGACCAGATGCTGGCGGCCAGCCCGTAGCGGGTATTGTTGGCCAGCGCCACGGCATCCGAGGGAGTGCGGAAGGTGGTGAGCGTGACCACGGGGCCGAAGATTTCCTCGGTCGCGAGAACGCTTGCGGGTTCGACATCCGTCACCAGCGTCGGCGGGAAGAAGCAGCCCTGCGGGGCTGCGCCTTGGGTCAGCGTCGCCCCCTCGCTTGCGCCCTTCTCGACCAGATCGCGGATACGCGCGAGCTGCGAGGGGTGCACGATCGCGCCGATATCGGTGCTCTTGTCCATCGGATCGCCGGTGCGCAGCGTCTTCATCCGGGCGCGCAGCAGCGTCTCGAACCGCTCGGCCACGGCCTCGGCCACGAGGATGCGCGAGCCGGCGCAGCAGACCTGACCCTGATTGAACCAGATCGCATCCACCACGCCTTCGACGGCCGCATCCAGATCGGCGTCCTCGAAGACGACGAAGGGGGATTTGCCGCCCAGTTCCAGCGTCAGCGCCTTGCCGGACCCGGCGGTGCGCTCGCGCAGGATGCGGCCCACATCGGTCGAGCCGGTGAAGGCCAGCTTGTCGATCCCCTCATGGCCGACGATGGCGGCACCGGTTTCCCCGTCGCCGGTGACGATGTTGATCACGCCTTTCGGGATTCCGCATTCCTGCGCGATCTCGGCGAAGGCCAGCGCGGTCAGCGGCGTATATTCGGCGGGCTTCAGCACCACCGTGTTACCAGCGGCCAGTGCCGGCGCGACCTTCCACGACAACATCAGAAGCGGGAAGTTCCACGGGATGATCTGGCCGCAGACGCCCTGAGCGGAATGACCCGGCAGCTCGTCCTCCAAGATCTCTGCCCAGCCCGCATGGTGATAGAAGTGGCGCGCGACCAACGGGATGTCGATGTCGCGGCTCTCGCGGATCGGCTTGCCGCTGTCGAGGGTTTCCAGCACCGCCAGAAGGCGCGAGTGCTGCTGGACGTGGCGGGCCAGCGCATAAAGGTGTTTCGCGCGCTGATGGCCCGACAGCTTCGCCCAACCGCTTTGCGCCTTGCGCGCGGCGGAGACGGCGGCATCCACGTCCGACGCCGTGCCTTGCGTGACGCGCGCCAGCACCGTGTCGCTCGCCGGATCGCGGACCTCGAACAGATCGCCCGGCTTGGTCATCGCGCCGTCGATGAAATGGCCGAAGCCGCCCTCATGCTTGGCGAGCCACTTGCGCGCCTGGCTGTCGTCTTCGGGGGCCACGCCATACTCCATGGTTTCGAGGATGTTCTGAATGCTCATTTTGTCTCTCCTCAGGCCAGCGCGTGACGGCTGCTATCGGCGTAACGGCCGGTGACGTAATGCTCCAGCTGGCGCTCGATATCGCCCAGCATCGAGCTTGCGCCGAAGCGGAACAGGTCGGGGTTGAGCCAGTCGCGGCCCAGCTCTTCTTTCATCAGGATCTGCCAGGCCAGCGCCTCTTTCGCCTGCTTCATCCCGCCTGCCGGTTTGAAGCCGATGCGGTGGCCGGTCGCCATCCCGTAATCGCGCAGCGCGCGCAGCATGGTCAGGCTGACGGGCAGCGTCGCGTTGACGCCTTCCTTGCCAGTGGAGGTCTTGATAAAATCTGCCCCCGCCTGCATCGCCACCATCGAGGCGGAATAGACGTTGTTCAGCGTCTCCAGCTCGCCGGTGGCCAGGATCGCCTTCATATGCGCGTCGCCGCAGGCCTCGCGCATCGCCGCGATCTCGTCATGCAAGCCCTGCCAGTTCCGGGTCAGCGCCAGTTCGCGGTTGATCACGATGTCGATCTCGGCCGCGCCCTGCGCCACCGCCCAACGGATTTCCTCGAGCCGCAGATGCAGCGGCATCAGACCCGCCGGGAAGCCCGTCGCGACCGAGGCCACGGGGATATTCGACCCTTCCAGCGCCTTGACGGCATGGGGCACCATCGTCGGGTAGACGCAGACCGCGCCCACGGTCAGCTCGCCCGCGCTCAGGCCCAGCCCCGCCTCGATATGCGAAGCCAAGGGCTTGCGCGCCTTCGCGCAGAGGCGCTTCACCCGGCCCTCCGTATCGTCGCCCGCAAGCGTCGTCAGGTCGACGCAGCGCACCGCGTTGACCAGCCACGCCGCCTGATGCGCCTTCTTCACGCTGCGCCGGGTGGTGAGCGTCGCGCAGCGGCGCTCCGCGGCGGCGCGGTTGACCCGGTGGCCTTCGAACATGCCCACATCGAGCGCCATGCCGGGGTTGCGCGCATGCTCCCCTGCGGCAGCGGCGGCGGGCACCAAAGCCCCTTCCGCATGCGTCTCGGTTTTCATTTCGGTCTTCATTGCGTGTCTCCTAAATCGGGACTCGTCACAGCCTCGCCGCCACGTCCGGAATAATTCCCGGGCGTGCGCGATCGGGACAAGATCAGCATAAGTCAGCCGAGCCCATGCTCGGAAAGAAAGTCGTCGAATTCGGTGGGCGTCGCGTAGCTGGTCTGCGTGCCGCGACGGGTGATCGACAATGCGGCATAGCGCGCGGCGCGGGTCAGGGCCGCGGTGGGCTCCATCCCTTGGCCAAGGAAATGCGCGAAGCTGCCGATGAAAGCGTCGCCCGCGCCGGTCGTGTCCACCGGGGTCACGGAGACGGGTGCGATCTCTTCGACGGTGTCCGCGGTGATCCGACGCGCGCCGCGTCCGCCGAGCGTCACCACGACATTGTGGATTCCGCGTTCGATCAGGCTGCGCGCGGCGGCGATCACCTCGTCATCGGTGCCAGTGGGCAGACCCGAGAGCATCGCCAGTTCGCTCTCGTTCGGGCAGAACCAGTCGAGCCCGTCGAGCCGCGCGATATCCAGATCGGGATGCGCAGGCGCGGGGTTGAGGATCGTCGTCACCCCTTCGCGCGCCCCGAAAGCCACGGTGTGATAGACGGTTTCCAGATCGACCTCGAGCTGCATCAGGATCGCGGAGGCTGCGCGCAACGTCTCGGCCGCCGCATCGACATCCGAAGGGGCCAGCGCCGCATTGGCCCCTTTCACGATCAGGATCGCATTCTCGCCATCGCGTTCGACGAAAATCGGCGCCACGCCCGAGGCCGAGCCTTCGACGGTGCGCACATGGGTCGTTTCGATCCCGTTGGTCTCCAGATTGGCGCGGACCTGCGGGCCGAACCCGTCATCGCCCACGCAGGTGACCATCGCCACATCCGAGCCCAGACGCGCGGCGGCAACCGCCTGGTTCGCGCCTTTGCCCCCGAACCCCATCGCGAAATCGGGGGCCTCCAAGGTTTCGCCGCGTCCCGGCATCCGGTCGATATAGGTCACCAGATCCATCATGTTCGAGCCGACGACGGCTATCTTCTCAGGCATTCTCTTTCTCCGTCAGGTCGGAAATCGTCTTGGCGAGCGCGGTGGTCTCGGCCTTGTCAGTATAGCCGAAGCGCGTCGCGAAATGCGCGGTCTCTCCGGCTGGGAGGCTGCGGACATGGCCCTTCGCCTTCTCCGCCGTGTAGCCCTCGGGCTCGCAGGTGGACGGCAGCGCGAAAGCCGCGACCGAGGCATCCTCGCCGTTCAGGATCCAGCGCGCGAGGTGGTCGAATTGATCGGGCCGCCAGCTCATCGAGAAGCCGTCGCCCGCGGGCCGCTCCAAAAGCGCATGGCTTTCGCCGGAGGCATCGGCGGCAGGGCGCTCGATATAGAGAACCTGCTCGGGGTTCCATTTCTCGGGCGCGTCCAGCGTTGCGCTGTCTTCGGGCGCTTCGGCCAGCCGTTCGATGAAATCGGTATAGGCTCTCGTCGGCTGCACATGGGCGGGCACGTCGCGGCGGACGCGGGTACGCTCAGGGGTGAAGGGGGCCGCCTGATGGATGCGCCCGTCTTCGACGAAGGCAAAGTTCACATGGCACATATACATCAGGTTCATCGGCAGCGCCGAGCGGTTCTCGACCGTCATCGCCATCTCGACCAACGTGCTCTCCCGCACCGTGATCGAGGGCATCGCCCGGTAATGCGGCCCGAAGCCACGGATGTAATCAACGTGACCGCCAAGACGCAGGAACGCCCCCTGCCCGTCCTCGCCGATCTCCAGATGGGCGGCGTCCATCGTGGCGCAGGCCATCTCGCCATGCAGCGGATGGTCGTCCTGCGGACCGGGGCAACCGTTGCGCAGCAAGCCGCTGTGATAGGCAAGGCAGCCATAGGTCTCGACGATCACCTGCGCCGGGCGCGGCTCGGGAAAGGCGCTGTCCATCGTCAGGCGCACGCCGTCGAACACCGCATCCCAGAGCATCTGGCCCATGTAGGGCAGCATCTCGACTCGGCCGCGCGGCGTGTCCACGCCGATCATCTCGATGCCAAGCGCGGTGCGCCAGCCGGTGACGGTGAAGCTGTCGGTCTTGGCGAGCACGCTCGGGGCCAGTCCGAACCGCTCACGCGGAAGAGGAATGATCACGCTCATCTTACGCTCCTTTCCGGCGACGCCAGGAATTGAGGGCAATCACCCCGATCAGGAAGGCGCCCCAGACGAAATCGATCAGGTGGTTCGAGACCCGCATCATCTGGAAGCCCGAGGACAACAGCGTCAGCGAGATCAGTGCAAGGGCCACGCCCAGCACATTGCCGCGACCGCCTGCCGGGTTGGTCCCGCCCAGCACCGCGATCAGCACCGCCTGCAGCAGGTAGGACGCGCCGTAATCCGACTTCGCCGCATTGGTCCGCGCCGACAGCAGGATCCCCGCCATCGCGGCCAGCATCCCCGTCAGCATGTAGGAATAGAGGATCATCTGGCCGCGCTTGACCCCCGCATAGACCGCCGCTTTCGGGTTCGTCCCGATCAGCTTCAGCCGCAGCCCGAAGGACGTCCGCGCGAGCAGCAGCGACAGCGCGATGCAGACCAGCACGAAGATCACCAGCGGCACCGGGATGCCCAGCAGTTTGCCGTTGCCGATCGCGTTCCAGCCCGGCGGGAAGCCGACGATCGCAGGCCCTCCCGTCAGCACGAGGCACATCCCGATGAAGACTTGGCCCGTACCCAGCGTCGCGAGGATCGGCGTGATCTTCAGCACCGAAATCAGGAAGCCGTTCAACAGCCCCGCCAGCAGCCCCACGATCAGAGCCGCGCTCACGCCCAGCGTCACCGGGCCGAGGCCCAATGCACCCGAGCCGCCATCGCCCGCCATCGCGCCGAACAGCGTGCCCGCGGTGATGCCCGCGAGGTTCGCGACGCCCACGATCGAGAGGTCGATCCCCCCGGTCAGCATCGCGATCATCATCGCGATCGACAGGATGCCAAGCTCGGGCATGAAGAAGGCCATCGACTCGAAGTTGTAAGACGACAGGAACATCGAGGGCCGCAGCGCCGTCATCGCGATCAGCACCAGCACGCAGGTCACGGCCAGCATGACGTTGGTCTGTGCCGCCTCGCCCTTGAGCCAGCCGCGCAGGCCGGGCCGGGAGGTGGCGTTGGTCTTGGTCTCGCTCATCATCATCTCCCCTGCCTCACACCAAAGCCCTGCGGTCGCGCAGCGCCGTCACGGTCACGGCCGCAACCAGCATCGCGCCCACGACGACCCGCTGCCATGTCGTGTCGATCCCCATCAGGATCAGCGAATTCTGGATCATCACGAGGATGAACACGCCCAGCACCGTGCCCAGCACCGTGCCGCGCCCGCCGAAGATCGACGCGCCGCCCAGCACCACCGCCGCGATCACGTCGAGCTCCAGCCCCACGAAGTCGCGCGGATTGGCGAGCCAGATCATCGAGCTGTGCAACAGACCCGCAAAGCCCGCCAACGCGCCCGCCGTGACATAGACGAAGATCATCGTGCGACCGGTCGAGAAGCCGACGCGTTTCGCCGCCTCCGGGTCCGCACCATAGGCATAGACCGAACGCCCGATCATCGTGTGTTTGAGCACCAGATGCAGCGCGACGGCGAGGCCGAGATAGATCACGATCATCGCGGTCAGCCCGTAGGTCGAGCCGTTCGCGCGTTCGAGCACGAACAGGTCCGTCTTGCCGAAATTCACCAGCGCCTCGGGCATCTTGTTGATGTTCACGTTCGATGTGCCCACGAGGCCGAGAACCAGCCCGCGCACGACGGACGCGGTGCCGAGCGTCACAATCAGCGGGATCATCTTGAACTTGTGGATGATGCCCGCGTTCATCAGGCCCAGAAGCCCGCCGATTATGATCGCCGAGGCGAAGGGCAGCACCAGCCCGTTATAGTCGAGCGCCACCATCGAGCGGACCACGAGATACATCCCCGCGACCGCGAAGGCGGTGAACGACACGTCGATCCCGCCCGAGATCATCACCAGCAGCACGCCAAGCGCCATGATGCCGATGACGACGTTTTCCTTGAGCAGGCTGAACAGGTTGGACATCTGCCAGAAGGCCGGGTTCACCAACCCGATGAAGATCATCGCGACCGCGAGGATCGCCAGAATGATCGCGTCGGAGCTGCGCAGGAATCTCATGCGGGCTCTCCTTGTTTCTCATTGGACAGCGCCGCGTCGAGCGCCTCTTCGGTCAGCGCGTCGCCCGCCAGTTCTCCGGTGATGCGGCCCGCGGTCATGCACAGCACGCGGTTACAGTTCGCGGCCAGCTCCGGCAGGTCGTCCGAGATCATCAGCACCGCCAGATCGTTATTGCGGGTCAGGTCCTGAATGATGCCGTGGATCTGCTCTTTCGAGCCGACATCGACGCCCACGGTCGGGCCGTTCAGGATCAGCACGCGCGCATCGGTCATCAGCCAACGGCCGATCATCACGCGCTGCGCGTTCCCGCCCGAAAGCGTGCCCACCGGCACGTCGATCCCCGGTGCGGAAATCGCCATCTCGCCGAACATCTTGTGGGTCTCCTCCCCCGCCTTCTCGGCATCGAGCCACAGATGCGGCGCGAAACGGCTCAGCGAGGAGACGATGGCGTTGTCTCGGATCGAGCGGGTCAGGAAGAGCCCTTCGGACAGGCGATCCTCGGGCACATAGGCAATGCCCGCCGCGATCGCTTCGGGGACGTTCTTCGGCATCACGGGTTTCCCGTCGACCCGCATCTCGCCGCTCATGTCGCTGCGCAGACCGAAGATCGCCTGCGCGATAGCCTTGCGGCCAGCGCCGATCAGGCCGGACATGCCGACGATCTCGCCCGGCATAAGCGTCAGGTTGATGCCCTGCGCCTTGTCGCCAACGGTCACGTTGCGCAGCTCCAGCCGCGGTTCGCGCCCGCTGACATCGGGGGCTATGAAATGCCCCTGATGCAGGTCGCGCCCGGTCATTGCCCGGGTGATCGAGCGTTCGTCATAATCCGAGATCGGGCCTTCGGTGACCTTCTTGCCATTGCGGAAGACGGTGAGACGCTCGGAGATTTCCAGCATCTCGCGCATCTTGTGGCTGACGAAGAGCGTGGCGATGCCGTCGGCCTGCAAATCCCGCACGATGCGGAAGAGGCGTTCGACTTCGCGACCGGTCAGCGTCGTCGTGGGTTCGTCCATGATGATCAGCCGCGCATCGGCGAGCATCGCACGCGCAATCGCCACGATCTGGCGGCCTGCGGCGGGCAGCGTCTCGACGGTCGCATCGAGATCGAGCGTCACATCGAGCCGCGCCAGCACGTCGCGCGCCATCTTGCGCGCCCGGCGCCAGTCGATCCGGGTCTTGCCTTCGCGCAGGAAAGTATTGAGCGCGAGGTTTTCGACGACCGTCAGCGTCGGGAACAGCGAGAAATCCTGGTAGATGACCTGCACGCCATGGGCGATCGAGGTCGCGGGATCGAGCTTGCCGACCGGCTTGCCGTCGATCAGGATCTCGCCCTCGTCGGGCTGATAGACGCCCGAGACGATCTTGATCAGGGTGGATTTGCCCGAGCCGTTTTCGCCGGCGAGGCAGTGGATGCGGGCGGCGTCGAGCGTCAGCGACACGTCATCGAGCGCGCGCACGCCGCCGAAGCGCTTCGAGATGTTGCGCAGCTCGATCAGGGGAGCGGTGGCCATGGGGGTCTCCTCGCAGGCAGGTCGGCAACGGGTGGCGCGATCGCGCGCGCCACCCGAGCTTGAGAACCGTCAGGGATCAGAAGTCGTATTGATCCATGTTGTCCTTGGTCACGCCGACCCAGCCGGCCCCGTAGAGCACTTTCGCGTCCGCGCTATCGGCTTCCTTGAGGTTGGTATAGCCTTCGAGACCGAGGTTGGTGCCCGCCTTGATGTCGGCATGGTCCTTGCCCGCATCACGCGCTTTCAGCTCGGCCAGTGCGATCATGTTCATCGCGTAGCCTGCGACCGCCGGGTCCCAGAACTGGATGTAGTTGATATCGCCCTGCGAGATGTACTGACCGGCGACCGACGGAAGACCGGTGCCCGCGAAATGCAGTTTGCCCTGCAGACCGCCTTCGGCGATCAGACGACCGGCGCCCGCCGAGGTCGGCATCGGACCACCCACGACACCGGTGATGTCGGGATGCGCGGTCAGCGCCTCTTTCAGCTTGTTGTAGTCGGTGTTGGCGTCGTCATAGGTCTCGAGACGATCGGTCGCGAGCGACATGTCCGGATAGGCTTGCTTCTGACGCTCGATCGCGCCGTCGATCCACTCGTTTTGCGACTTCGAGGTCAGCGAGCCGACGGTGGCGACATATTTGCCCTTCTCGCCCATCTGCTTGGCGAGGTGGTCCATCAGCTCCGCGCCGTAGGCTTTGTTGTCGAAGGCTTCGATGTCGTAATCGACATTCTTGATGTTCGAGGCTTCGTGGCTCACCACGACGATGCCGCGATCGCGCGCCTTCTTGAGCACCGGCTCGACCGCTTCCACCGAGAACGGCACGACGGCGATGGCGTCCACGCCCTGCGCGATCAGGTTCTCGATCAGCTGCACCTGCGCTGCCGCATCCGCCTGCGAGGGGCCGACCATCCAGGTGTCGCTGCCGGTGTCGTCGCCGAATTGCTTCACGCCGTCACGCATCCGGTCGAACCACGCGATGCCGTCCACCTTCACAACGGTCGCGATGTGATAGGTCTTGTCGGAGCTGAGCATTTCCTTGTCGACATTGCTCGTGTCGACAACCTGCTGCGCCAGTGCCGGGGTGGCCATGGCGACCGCGAATGCAGCGGCCGGAATGAATCCGAGCTTCATGATAATTCTCCCTTCAAGCGGACCTCCTCGTCCGCGTTTCCCGGTTCAGGCGCATGCCGAAACCGGCCCTCCAAGTAATGTTACGATCGCAACATAACTCGGGACCATCTAGGGGATGAAGGGAAGTGTCAACTACATCTTAAGCTGCGCTGCAGCGAGAAGTCCGGCCTCGGTGACGACGCCGGAAACCTCGTCGAGAGTCGCGAAAACGACCGGCTTGCGCTGGCCGATCTTGCTGGCGTCCATGACGACAAAACACTGTTTTGAAAGCTCTATCGCCGCACGTTTCAAGGGGACTTCATAGTCGTGCGAACAGCTCAGCGCCCCGTCGGAATCGAGCCCGCCCGCGGACAGGAACGCCACATCGACGTTCAAAGGCGCCAATCGGTCGTGCGGATTTCCCGCATGGCAGGAGCGCGTGCTCGACTTGATTTCGCCGCCCAGAAACTCGACCGGGACGCTGCTGCGCCCCTGAAGAATCTCTGCCGTGGTCAGACAATGGGTGATGATTCGTCGCGCTTTGCCCTGTGCGAGGAGCCGCGCGAGATGGGGCAGCGTGGTGCCGGTATCGAGGAACACGACCGCGCCCTCGGGCACCAGATCCAGCGCATGACCCGCCGCCGCGCGCTTCGCGTCGATGGCGCGGTTCATCTGCGCGTCGAAGTCGTAATGCTCGGTCGTGCGGGTGGTGACGATATAGCCGCCCCGGCAGGCAAACCCCGCTTCGGGCTGCGCCGCGTCGCGCCGCAGGGTCATCTCGGTCACGCCCATCTGCTCGGACAGGTCGCGCAAACGCAGGGCGGGCGAGACATCGAGCAAGGCGGTTATCTGGTCGATCCGCTCTTGCTGGCGGCTGGGTCTGGTCACGATTTGGCTTTCAAGATTTGGGTTTCGAAACGCGTTCTATAATCCGCAGAGTGTCCGTAACCGGACCCGCGAAAGCAAGCGCTGCGTTCCAATCCGCACTGCGCCGCAGCGTCATACCTTGTCAGCCACCCCCGTCACTCGGCTGCCTTGGCCATGCTCTCGCGCACGGATCGCGCCGTCGATTGCAGCGTTAGAAAGGCGTTGAACCGCGCCGCGTGCAACACCTCCACCGCGCCGCCTGCGGGTGCAAACCGGGTCGCGACCTGCGACATCGCGCCCATAGCGCCTTGCAGATCGTCGAACCCCTCCGCCGCGACCGCGCCGAGCATCGCAGCCCCCAGCAGCACCGGCTCCTCGCAGCGCGTGACCACGACGTCGCGCCCGGTCGCATCGGCGATGATCTGACGGGTGACGGGATGCGCCCCCGCCCCGCCCGAGATCGAAATCTCCGAGATCGGCGCGCCATGTTCGGCCTGCACCTCGATGATCTGGCGCAGGCCATAGGCCAGCCCGCACACCCCCGCGACATAAAGCGCCACGAGCGAGTCCAGCCCGGTCTCCATCCCCTGCCCCACGATCACCGCCCGCGCATCGGGATCGGCGAAGGGCGCGCGGTTGCCCAAGAATTCCGGCACCACGTGCAGCGCTTCGGCAAGCCTTGCCACCTCCGAGGGCGAACCCGCCGTCTCGAGCGCGAGATCGGCGAGGAATTCCGGCACGGATTTGCCTGCGGCTTGCGCCCGCTCACGCGCCTCTGCTGCTGCCGGATGCAATTGCACGAGCTGCGCAATCGCCGCCCCCGCGCCGGATTGACCGCCCTCATTGAGCCACATCCCCGGGATCATCGCCGAGAAATACGGCCCCCAGACGCCAGGAACGAAGGCAGGCTCGCGCGTCGAGGTCATCGTGCAGGAGGACGTACCGAACACATAGCCCAAACAGTGCGCCGGATCGCCCGACCCGCCCTGCGCCGCGACGGTGCCGATCCCGCCGGCATGGGCGTCGATCAGCCCGGCGGCGACCGGCGTGCCGGGCGTCAGGCCCATCTGCACGGCGGCGTCTCCGGTCAGCCCTGCCCCGAGCGGCGTGCCCGGATCGACGATGCGCGCGCCGATCCGCTCGAAGCCGTCCTCCGCCAGATCGCCAAGGCCGATCGCGTGGAAATAGGCCGGATCCCAGCGGCCCTCATGGGCGAGATAGGTCCATTTGCAGGTGACCGTGCAGGCGGAGCGCTCCAGAGCGCCGCTCGCCTTCCATGTCAGGAAATCGGCAAGGTCGAAGAACTGCACCGCCTGCGCGTAGATCTCGGGGCGCTCCTCGCGCAGCCACATCAGTTTCGGCGTCTGCATCTCCGGCGAAATGCGCCCGCCCACATAGCGCAGCACATCGTGATCGCCCGCATTGATCCGCGCCGCCTGATCGCGGGCGCGGTGATCCATCCAGACGATGACATCGCGCTCGGGCGCATCAGGATCGCCCACGGGCAGCCCGCCCTCCGGGCCGATCACGGCGAGCGAACAGGTCGCGTCGAACCCGATCCCCGCGACATCGCGCGGGTCGGCCCCCGAGGCCGCCAAGGCCCCTTTCACCGCATCGCAAACCGCCTGCCAGATCTGGGCGCTCGATTGCTCGACATGGCCATGATCGTCCTGCCACATCTCCAACGGGTGCTTGCCGACGCCGAGAAGCGTGCCCTCTCGATCGAAAATCCCTGCGCGCGCCGAACCGGTTCCGACATCGACACCGACGAATAACTTGCTCACGTTGATCCTCCCCAGACGCGCATCTTGCCCAATCCTTAACGACATCGGGCGGCAACTGCCAACCCGGGGGCGCGGCAGGCGATTCTCGCAACACAGAGCAGCCGCGCCGCCGGAACCCCGATATCGGGGCCGAAAGGCGTCCCGCTGCGAATAAAAACGCGGTCGCGCGGTTCAGCGCCGCGATGGACCGCGCGTCCAAGCTGCCCTACGGAACGGGACGCAAATCACGCGAACCACGCCGATACCGGAATATTTTCCTTCCGCGCAATAGGAACAGCGACCCGCATAAGCTTGCCATCACGGAAATCCTGAACAATTTGGGACAAAATCCCTAACCAGCGAGGTTTTCCATGACCCGTCTCGCACGTATTTCCGCAGCCGTCGCGACCGGCGCTGCTCTCTTCGCCGCCAGCTCTGCGATGGCCAGCGATCTCGGCCCGCTCGTCACCCCGAGCGAGCTGAACGCCGAGATCGACACCGTCGATCCGGTGCTGCTCGACATTCGCACCGGCAGCTATGAAAAAGGCCATATCGACGGAGCCGTCTATGCGCCCTATTCGCTGTTCCGCGGCCCGGATAACAATCCCGGCCAAGTGCCGCCGATCACGAAGCTGCAGGCGTCCTTCGAGCAGATCGGGCTCGAGCCCGACCGCCCCATCGTGATCATCGCGCAGGGCGATACCGATACTGACTTCGGCGCAGCCGCACGCGTCTACTGGACGCTGAAAAGCACTGGCTTCACCGAGCTGTCGATCCTGAACGGTGGCACGACCGCCTGGGCCAACGCTGGCCTGCCGATGTCGGACGTGACCGAAAACCTGATGCCGACCGATCTCGATTTGACGTGGAACGACCGCTGGACGGCGGAGACGCCCGCCGTGAGCGATCTCGTCAACGGCAAGGGCAAGGCTGTGCTCGTCGATGCGCGTCCGCCCGCCTTCTTCGAGGGCAAGAAAGCGCACTCCGCCGCTTCGCGTCCCGGCACCCTGCCCGGCGCCGAGAACCTGCCCTACACCAAGTTCTTCCGCTCGGGCGCGACGGTGATCGACGCGAAAACCGATGCGGCCGCTTTGAAAGAGCAGCTGGGCATCAAGGACGGCGAAGAGGTCGTGTCCTTCTGCAATACCGGGCACTGGGCCGCGACCGACTGGTTTGCCATGTCCGAGCTCGCAGGCATCGAGAACGTGAAGCTCTACCCCGGTTCGATGGTGGAATATTCCAAGACCGACGGTGAGATGGCGAACACGCCCGGCCTGTTGCGCAACCTGCTCAACCAGCTCACCGGAGGCTGATGATGAACACTGCCATTCTTGAACGGCAGGCAGCGTCGGGCGGAATCGCCCGGCGCAGTGCTTTGATCCTCGCAGCCCTTGCAGCGGTCGCGGCCCTCGCGCTGTTCGGCGGCGCGCGCTACGGCTTCATGCTGGCGATCGGGCTGGGCTTCGGTATCGCGCTGGAAGGGCTGCGCTTCGGCTTTGCGGGCCCTTGGCGCGCGATGATCGTGCGGCGTGAGCCTGCGGGCATCCTCGCGCAGCTTCTGGCCATCGCGCTGGTGTCCATCGTCGCGATCCCGGCGATCTCGAGCCATCCGGGCGAGCTAACCGGCGCGCAGGCCCCGATCGGCTTCGCGATGGTCGGCGGCGCCTTTGTCTTCGGCGCGGCGATGCAGGTTGTGATGGGCTGCGGCTCGGGCACGCTTGTGAACGCAGGCTCGGGCAACCCGATCGGCCTGCTCGCGCTCCCGTTCTTCGCCATCGGCAGCTTCTTCGGCGCCTATGGGCTGATCTGGTGGACCAACCTCGGCGCGCTGCCGATCCTGACGCTGCGCGGCACGAGCGGGTTGACCGTCACGCTGGTCCTGCTGGCGCTGGTCGCGGCCACCGTGTTCTTCCTCGGCAAGCGCGGCTCGCGAAGCCTGCCGCGGCGCTACATCATCGCGGCCCTCGTCCTCGCAGCGCTCGCCATCGCGAACCTGCTGGTCGCAGGGCAGCCTTGGGGCGTGGTCTACGGGCTGGGCCTCTGGGTCGCCAAGGGCGTGAACGGAATGGGCTTCGACCTGACGCAATCGGCCTTCTACGCAGCCCCCGGCTCGATCACCCGCGTGCAGGAGAGCCTGCTGACCGACTACACCTCGCTCACCGATATCGGCCTGATCGCGGGCGCGTTCGGCGTGGCTGCGTGGCGTCAGGGCGGGCTGTCGCAGAAACTGCCGAGCTACCCGGCCCGCGCCTGGGTCGCGACGATCATTGCAGGCTTCCTGCTGGGCTATTCCTCGCGGCTGGCCTTCGGCTGCAACGTGGGTGCGTTCTTCTCGGGCATCTCGACGGGCAGCCTGCATGGCTGGGTCTGGTTCGCCGCTGCCTTCGCGGGCGCCTTCGTGGGCATCCGCCTGCGGCCCCTCCTCGGATTGGAGGCGCGCGCATGACCCGGAAAGCGACCGCCTTCACCGCTATCGCGGGACTGCTTCTTCTGATCGGCGCCGATCTGATCGGAGCGCCGCTCAATCCCTACCAAGCCCCACCGGCCTTTGCCTTCGGATCCGGTCAGGTCGCAAGCGGCGGGTTCTGCGGAGCCTTGCCGAACTGATCTCCCAAAATCCTTGCGATCTGGGACACCGGCCCGCTTCCCTCGGGCCGGTGTTCTCTTGCCCGGCCTTGGAACCGCGCGCGGAGCCCGGTAGAGATCGCCAGACGCGCGGTCCGCGCGCAGGGAGCCCCATCATGACCAGACATCCGATGTTCGGGATATTCCTCGCGCTGTTCGGCGCGCTGGCAATCTCGCCCGACACGCTGCTGATGCGCTGGTCGGAGATGAGCGGCGCGCAGATGGTGATGTGGCGCGGCTTGCTGATGGGCGGCGCGATGTGGCTGACCTCGATCGTCCTGCGCAGACGTCACCTGAAGCGGGACCTGCGCGCGCTCGCCAGCGGCGCGGGGTTAGTGCTGGTCGCCTGCCATTTCTCGAACATGACGCTGTTTGCCGTGGGGATCGCCGCCGCCCCGGTGTCGGTCGTGCTGTTCAGCGTCTCGACGGTGCCGGTCTTCGCGGCGCTGCTGTCCCGCCTGCTCCTGCGTGAGAACACCCACTGGTCCACATGGCTCGCCATCGCCGCCGTTCTCAGCGGGATAGGGCTGGCCGTCTTCGGCCCTGCCCCTGCGAGCGTGGGCGGCAATCCGGTCTACGGCGCGCTTGCGGGGCTTGGGGTCGCGTTGAGCCTGTCGACGACTTTCGTCACGATCCGGCGCAATCCGCATCTGCCGATCCTGCTCGCAGTCGGCTCCGGGGCCGGGCTGGCCGGACTTTCAGCGCTGCTCTGGACGGGAGGCGCGGCCGTGACGGGCGGTCAGATCTGGGCAATCGCGCTGGCGGGCGGCGTGGTGCTGCCGATTTCGTTCATGTCGCTGTCGTTTGCCTCGCGCTACACCTCGGCCTCGAATGTCAGCCTGCTGATGCTGCTCGAGACGATCCTCGGGCCGATCTGGGTCTGGTGGGGAACGGGTGAGGCTCCGAGCCGCGCGATGCTAATCGGCGGAGCGATCGTGATCGGGAGCTTGGCGCTCTATCTCTGGCACGCCGGCCATCGGCAGAGCGTTCTCCGGCGCAGCCAATCCGCCGCGCCGGAGCATCTCTAGAAACGCTTACTTCCGGGCAGCCGACTTGGCGGCCGGTTTCGCGGGCTTCGCGGATTTGGCGGCTTTCTCCGAATCCGAGGGCATCTCGATATTGATCTCGAGGCTCGAGATATCGTCGTTGCGCTCCATCCGGATATCGACGCCATCCTCTTCGATCTGCATGTATTTGCGGATCACCGCGAGGATGTCGCGTTGCAGATCGGGAAGGTAGTCGGCCTGCGCCGACCCGCTTCCGCGTTCATGCGCGAGAAGGATCTGCAGACGGTCCTTGGCCGTCTGCGCCGATTTCGCGCGGCGGGGTTTGAGCGAGAAACCGAACAGGCTCATGCGGACCGCCCGAAGAGACGACCGATGAAGCCGGGACGCTTCTCGCCCGGAATGCGCATCGGAATATCCTCGCCCAGCAGCCGGGAGACCGCGTCGTCATAGGCCGCCGAGGCGCTCGACGGCTCGTCGAGCACGACCGGCATACCGGTGTTCGACGCGCGCAGTACGGCGGTGCTTTCGGGCACGATACCGATCAGCGGGACCGCTAGAAGCTCCAGCACGTCCTCGACCGTCATCATCTCGCCCTTGTCGATGCGCGACTGGTCGTGACGGGTCAGCAGTACCTGCGCCTTGACCGGCTCGCCATCGCTTTCGGCCCGGCGGGTCTTCGAGGACAGAAGGCCCAGCACCCGGTCGCTGTCGCGCACCGAGGAGACTTCGGGGTTGGTCACGACGACCGCCTCGTCGGCGAAGAACATCGCGAGCTGCGCGCCACGCTCGATCCCGGCGGGGCTGTCGCAGATGATGTAATCGAATTCCTGACGCAGTTCGTCGAGCACCTTCTCGACGCCCTCTTGCGTCAGCGCATCCTTGTCGCGCGTCTGCGAGGTCGGCAGGATCGAGAGCGTCTCGACCCGCTTGTCCTTGATCAGTGCCTGCTTGAGCCGCGCATCGCCCTGAATGACGTTGATGAAGTCGAACACCACGCGGCGCTCGCAACCCATGATCATGTCGAGGTTGCGCAGGCCCACGTCGAAATCGATCACGACGGTCTTATGGCCACGCTTGGCGAGACCGGCAGAGATTGCGGCGGCGGACGTGGTCTTGCCCACGCCCCCCTTGCCCGAGGTGATCACGATCACCTTGCCGAGCGGCGAATCGTCCTTGAGTTGCGTCATTCGAACGCCTCCACACAGAGTTTGTCATCGTCGAGGAAAACCTGCACGGGCTTGCGACGAAGCTCCGCGGGGATGGTTTCGCTCGTTTTGTAAAGGCCCGCGATCGCGAGCAATTCAGCGTCGAGCTGGCGGCAGAAGATACGCGCGCTCTCATCGCCATGTGCGCCTGCCATCGCCCGTCCACGCAGCGTGCCGTAGACATGGATGTTGCCCGCCGCGACCAGTTCCGCGCCCGAGGCGACCGATCCGACCACCGTCAGATCGCCATGCTCGGCCACGATCATCTGGCCCGAACGCACCGGCGTCTGCACGACCTTGTTGCGCGGGACCGGCGGGGCCGCCCGCTTCGCCGCAGGCTGCGGCTTTTGCGGCTTTTGCGGCTTCGGCTCGGGCATCGCGGTCTCGCGGCCCACCTTGATCGGAATAATTCCGTAGCCTTTTACTGCGCTTAGCTGCGCCTCGGTGGCGTTTTGCGCCCCGAAGATCTGCAGATCGCGCGCGAAAAGGTTGTCGATCATGTCGCGCACATCGGCCGGTTTCGAGAACTCCGGCACCTGCGCGAAATCGAGCACCATCGGCGCTCCGGCCAACAGATGGGGCGTCTTCGCAAGCTGCGCATCGAGCGCGGCATAGAACACGTCATCGGGCGCGTCGGTCTCGAGCCGTAGCGCGATGGCGGTCAGGAACAGACCGCGGAACTGGAAAGGTTGAACCGAGACCGGCGCAGGCTTCTGCCCGGTCGGAGATAGGGTATCTGACACGAGGGTAGCTCGCTTCTGCTCAGGAGTCGGGGCGCATCGTGCACCCACGTTGTTTTTCTTTGTTGTGTCGGATCACGCACTGCAAACGCCAGCACAAAATCGCGATGGCCTCTCTACTCGGCTAAATCCTGCCGTCAACCGGAAGTAGACGAAGTTTTCGTGTTCAGGCGCAGAGGCAGGCTCGGATCGCAGGTTGACCCAACGTCGTCAGGCCGTGTCGCCGCGCCGGATCACTCGAGCATCGCCGTCGCGAGCTGGCTGTCGAGAAGCTCCTCGGGCAGCAGGATGTAGATGTCTTCCGGCGGGGTCGTCAGCGAATAGATCATCACGCCGGGATCGACTCCCATGTCGATCAGATATTCCATCGTCCGCCCCTGCCCGCGCTGGATTTCCTCGACCGCGAAATAGGCGGGCATGTAGAGGTTCTCGTCGTAATAATGCTGGTGCATCCCGACATATCCGTCGGGCGAGACGCGGCGCTCCTGTCCGGAGGCGAGAATATATGGACAGGCCGACATGCAGGCCATGCCGGGCAGGATCACGGTGTTCTTCTCGGCCTCGCGCAGCACGCGGCCAATCGCCAGTGCCTCACTTACTTCGCCGCCCGGACTGCTCAGCGCGACCGTCCCCGGGGCCTCCTCGGGCGCGTCGCCTTCGGTGAGCCCCGCGAGATAGGTTTCCAGCCGATCCGCATCGCCCGGCGCGATGGCGCCGTTCAGCAGCAGCACCGAGCCAATACCCTCGACCTCTTCGCGCTCGAAGGTCAGCCGGTCGGGATAGTTCGACGGCAGTTCGATCCCCGGCGGCAGCGCAGGCGCATCGCGGCGCGGCGTCGGGCGCGCGGGATCGAAGCGGCGGCGCTGATCGCCCGGCGCGACCGGCGTGGTCATCTCCGGCACGGCGGAGGGCGGCTGCGGGCGATAGCGCCCCAGCCAGTCGCCCGCAATCATCACCACGGCGATGCCAACCTGCACCAGCAGCACGACGCGCAGCCAGCGGCGCACGTCGAACCGGTCGAAGCGCGGGAGCGACAGGCGCATCGCTCAGCTCTCCGCAGGGCGCGGCGGCGGATCCGCGGGCGCAGGCGGATCGACTTTCTCGGACACCCGCTTGAGCATCTCGGCATCCGCGCCTCCCATCGTCTGCTCGACATCGCGCATCGCGTTCAGCGCGGCTTTCAGATCGGCCAGCGTCAGCGTCTCCTCGATCGGCAGCCCGTCGCGGCCCGAACGGATCGCGGCCTGCGTCACCGCCAGCACGAAGACCAGTACGGCGGGCAGCAGGTCGATCGCAATCGCCCCGGCCCAGGAAGGCACGAAACTGCCCGCGTAGCGGATCACGGCCTCGGCGCTGGTGATCGGGTTATAGGCGGTCTGGATCGGCGGATCGCGGGCCAGAACCTCGTCGGCGGCGCGCTCCAACGTGCGGCCCCGTTGATCGAGCGCTTCCAGCACGGAATCGATGGTCGACGACTGCGCGTCGCGGACATTGGTCGTGCGCCCGTCCAGTTCCGGCAGCACCACCGACGCCGGCAGATCCTGCGCCGCTCGCGCCACCAATGGCGCGACGGAAAGCTGATCGAGCCGCGCGATCACGCCCGCCAGCCGCACGCTCTGCTCGGCGAATTCGACCGAGCGTTTCTCCACTGGACCGGGCGCCACGATCAGCGCGCGCATCCGCCCGAGAATCTGGTTGCCGGTCTCGAAGGAGTCGTCGATCAGCGGCTGCTGCGCGCGGATTTGCTCTTCGAGATTGGCCAGTTCCTCGGTCTTCTGGGTCAGCACGCGGAACACCGCACCCCGCCCTGCCGTGCCCGAAAGCTGGCCCGATTGCTCCTGATCCGCCAGCGCCTCGAAGGCCGCACGCGCGCGTTCGACCTCGCGGCCCAGCGCCTGCGCCGAGAGCGCAATGTCATGGGCCTGCTCCAGCGCGGACTGGTAGTCGCGCACCGTGGTGTCCAGATGCTGCTCTACCGCCGCCGACCCCGCCAGCGCCGCCGCATTGAGCCAACTCGACATCGCGACAATGGCCAGAGAGCCCACGATGGTCGAGACCGTCAGCCCCAGAAAGCCGCTCGCCGTGCGCATCGCGGGCAAAAGCCGCAGCATGTAGCTCCAGAAGACGAAAATCCCGACCGAGACGGCGATGGAATAGGCCAGCGCCGCGAAGAAGCTCATCGCGCCGTTATCCTCGAGGATCGAGGACACGCCGAGATAGGTGTAGATCCCCGAGGCGATCGCCAGCACGCCCAGCGCCGCCGGCGTGATCGTGTCGAGCCAGGCCAGATGGCCCTCCAACTCCTTCGCGGTGCGCAGACCCTTGGTCTCGGCCGCGCTCAGTCTTTTGGTGGGTTCGGTCATCTGGGGCTCGCCCTTCTCGAAATTGGGATCGGGAATTGATCACAATTGGGGCACGGCACGGTGAATTTTAAGGGTTTGGAAAGAATAGTTTACTTCAGCCTGCGCCTACGCGCGCCCGCTTGCGGCGGTTTCGCGCGTGATCTGCGCCCGAATTGGTGAGGCCACCCGGGGGACTCCGGGTGGCCTCGTCTTGACGAACCGGCCACAACCGGCGCCCCACTTACATCGCCGGCAGGATCGTCAAGTCACGGATGTCGCCGCCGGCCCCTTCGACCATGCCTTTGCCCATCGCCTCACCACTCTCGAGGTCGACGGTGTAGAGCATGTTCCCGGTGGCGAGCCACGCCGTGTTTTTCATGTCTTCGGTGGTCTGGATGTCGAACGCATAGCCTTCGCCCGGCATGTCGATCCCGAACTTGCCGATAGCGGCGAGCGTGCCGTCGTTGGGCGAGGTCTGCTGGATCAGCGCGACGATGGTGGAATCCACGTCATACATCGCGGTGCTGTCGGGCATCCCGTAGCTGTTGGCATAGGCAGCGGCTGCGATCGCCGGGGCCTCGCCCGCATGCATGTCCTTTTCCTCATAAGCGAGGCTGCCATCGACGGTCACTTCGCCGGTCTCGACATTGACGCGGTGATTGGTGGTGCCCGACATGAAGCGCAGCTTGTCGGCCTTCGGGTTGAAATCGACGATCACCGGCCCGTCCACGGGCAGCATCTTGTCCATCTGCGAGACTTTCGTCGCAGCGCCGCTTTCCATGTCGATCGTGTAGAGCGCCTGATCGGCATCCACCGCGACCAACGTCTTGTTCGACGGGCGCAGGTCGATCCCGTGCAGCTTCGCGGTGCCGGTGACATCCATCGTGCCAGTGACTTCGAGCGTGTTGGTGTCGAACATCACGAGCGTCTTGTCGCCCACGAGGCCGATAGCCGAGGCCGCCAGTGCGCTGCTTGCGCCCATTGCGGTGACGAGAGCGGTCGAGAGGGTCAGTTTCAGCATGGTTATTCCTTTCGTTTCCCTGTTCGCGGCAAGCGCCTTTCGCGCCGTCCATGCCCCCTAGACCCGGCCAGATGCGGATCGGATGCAGGAAAACAAAATTTTTTTGCGAGGTCGTGCGATGTCCCAGCGGCAGCTGGCGAGACACCGGCCCCGCAACAACGGGGCCGGTATGAGAAATCAGACGTAAGCGCCTGCCGAATAAGTCAGATCATAGCTGTGACTGTAGATCTCGAAGACGATGCCGAACGGGTCTTCAACATAAACCATGCGGTAGGGCTTGGAGCCGGGGAAGTACTCCCGGATCGGCATCCGCTGCCGCCCGCCGGCCTCGACGATGCGCTGGGTCAACCCTTCCACATCCGGGTCCTGCACGGCGAAATGGAAGGTGCCGTGGCGCTTGTGTTCGAGCTTGTCCTCGGGCGCGTAATTACCGGGGAACTCGAAGATCTCGATACCGATGCCATCGGCGGTCGACAGATGCGCGATCCGCAGCGAGCCCCAGCCGGGCCCGAACACATCGGTGCACATCACGCCGATGGCGCTGTCATCCTCGACGGCCTCGGAGGGCTCCATCACGACATAGAACCCGAGAACCTCGGAATAGAACGTCACGGCGGCCTCGAGGTCGGGGACTGACAGGCCGATATGGGAGAAGGTGCGCGGGGTGGTTGCCATCTCAAGGCTCCTTTCAGGTTGCGATGACAGCGATATGGATTGTCATGCCCCTCATGTGAAATTATCATATTCTATATAAACAATAACGATCCGTTATCCCTCATGCTGAACGCAACCTGGCTCGAAACCTTCACCGCGCTTTGCGAGGCCGGGCATTTCACCCGCGCCGCGGAGCGGTTGCACATGACCCAGCCGGGCGTGAGCCAGCACCTCAAGAAGCTGGAAGCTCAGGTCGGACAGAAGCTGATCACGTGGCAGGGCAAGAGTTTCACGCTGACCCCGGCGGGCGAGGCGGTTTTCGCGCTCGGCCTGTCGCGGCGGGCCGAGGAGAAACGCCTGCGCGACGCGATCGAGACCGATGACCGGGATGCGGGGTCGGTGCAGATTGCCTGCTCGGGAAGTTTCGCGATGCTGCTCTACCCGATCTTGCTGGAGTGGATGCAAAGCGCGCCCGAGCTGAGCGTCCATCTGCAGGCCGCGCCACAGGCGGATATTCTGGCGGGACTGCTGGAGGGGCGGTTCGACCTTGGTGTGCTCGGCACGGACCCGGATCACGCGCGGCTCGAGGCGCAGCATATCGGGCGCGAAGAGCTGTGCCTCCTGCTGCCTGCCGGGGCTGCGCCGCCCGCCACCTTCGCCGATCTCGACGCGCACGGCTTCATCGCCCATCCAGACGGCTACGCCTATGCCGACGACCTGCTGAAGCTGAACTTCCCCGAGGACTATCCCGGCGCTGACCGGCTGCGCCTGCGCGGCTCGGTCAACCAGATCGGCCAGATCCCCGCCCCGGTTGCCCGGGGGATCGGCTACACCCTCCTGCCGCGCAGCGGGGTCGAGGCCTTCGCAGACAAGGCGCAGCTCTCCGTCACCCCGTTGCCGAAGCGTCGCTGGCACGAGCTGTGGCTGGCCTCCCGGCGCGGGCGCAGCGCCCCGGCGCGGGTGCTCCATACGCAAGAGATGATCGTCCAAGCCGCGCGGCAATTGCGCTGAGCGCCACGCTTTTCGACCGAAATCCGAGATTATTTTCATCCAATCGACTGTTTCGCGGGTCTAGAGCTTGGAAACGGGAGAAAATCGTGAAGAACTTGGTCCGGGAGAGACCGCCGCGCGGCAGGCGGAACATGGGAGCGTTTATGACGAAAGCGGAAAGCTGCCCCGTGGCGCAGGCGCTGCACGATTGCGCCGAGGGCGATGTGGGCGCGCTTGAGCGGCTGGTGGCGTTGGAAGGCGGGCGCATGCTGGGCGTGGCCAAGCGCATCTTGGGCCGCACCGATCTGGCCGAGGAAGCCTTGCAGGAGGCGCTGGTGCGCATTTGGCGCAAGGCCGGGCAATTCAGCGGCAATCCCGGCTCGGCCAAGGGCTGGGTCTATACCGTCCTGCGCAGCCGCTGCCTGAACATTCTGCGCGACGGCAAACGGCTGAGCCTGCTCTCGCCCGAGGAATTGGGGGCGTTGCAGGATGCGCGCGAGCAAAGCGTGCCCGAAGAGGGCTGGCAGATGCTCGCAGGCTCCAGCCGCCTGCGCGACTGCCTGGAGGCGCTCGACCCCGCCAGCCGCCATTCGATCCTGCTCGCCCATGTCGGCGGGTTCAGCCATGGCGAGATCGCCGCGCGCCAGTCGGTGCCGTTGGGCACGGCGAAAAGCTGGATCCGGCGCGGATTGGCCAGCCTGAGGGAGTGCCTGTCATGAGCCTGAACCGGACCGACCTCAACGCCATCGCAGATGATTACGTCCTTGGCCTGCTTGGGGAGACCGAGGCCGAGTTGTTCGAGGAACTGCTGGCGCGCGACCCTGCGCTGGAGGCCCGCGTGGCGGCGCTGCGCGACGGGTTGCTCCCGCTCGACCTCTCGGCGCCCAAGGCCGACCTGCCGGATGATTTCATGGATCGCCTGCGCGAACGCATCGCGGCGGAACCTGCACGCGAAGACGCGGCCCCGCGGGGGGTGACGATCACGCCGGTCCCGCCGCAAGCCGACAACCTGCCGCAAGCCCCGCGCACGAAGCGGCGCTGGTTGATCGCGGCGGGGATCATCGGCCTCGCGGTGGGTCTGGGCACAGGCACGTTGCGCCCGACGCCAGAGCCGCGCGTGGTCGCCGTTCTGATGAACGCATCCGGCGAGCCGCAGGCGGTGATCGAGGATTACGGCAATCGCGACGCCAAGATCCGCTTCGTGGCCGATGTGACGCTGCCTTCGGGCAAAACGATCCAGGCCTGGACGCTTCCCTCGCCGGAAACGGGCCCGGTGTCGCTCGGCACGCTCGACAGGGTGGCGCCTGCGGTGTTGACCGGCCCTGACCTGCCCGCTCCCGCGCCGCAGCAGCTCTACGAGATCACGCTGGAACCCGCGGGCGGCTCGCCCACAGGACGCCCGACCGGCCCGATCCTCGGCAAGGGTTTCGCCCATATCCAGAGCTGATCCGGCCTTGCCCGTGCGGGAGGGTCTCCCGCACGGGCTTGACCTTGCCTATATTCGGCTGAAATGAACAGGGCGCGGCGCACGCGCCCCATTCGCCCGACCCCGATAGGCCCGAGAGAGGACCCCCCTGATGAAATTTCGCTTCCCGATTGTCATCATCGACGAGGATTTTCGCTCCGAGAATACCTCCGGTCTCGGCATCCGGGCACTCGCGCAAGCCATCGAGGCCGACGGGTTCGAAGTGCTTGGCGTCACCAGCTACGGCGACCTGTCGCAATTCGCCCAACAGCAAAGCCGCGCATCGGCCTTCGTGCTGGCGATCGACGACGAGGAATTCTCCTCCGGTCCCGAACTGGACCCGGCGGTCGAGAAGCTGCGCGCCTTCATTGAGGAAGTGCGCTGGAAAAACGCCGATGTGCCGATCTTCCTGCATGGCGAGACCAAGACCTCGCGCCACCTGCCCAACGATATCCTGCGCGAGCTGCACGGCTTCATCCACATGTTCGAGGATACGCCGGAATTCGTCGCCAAGCACATCATCCGCGAGGCGAAAAGCTATCTCGAGAGCATCCAGCCGCCCTTCTTCAAGCAGCTTCTCGACTATGCCGAGGACGGCTCCTACTCGTGGCACTGCCCGGGCCATTCGGGCGGCGTCGCCTTCCTGAAATCGCCGATCGGGCAGATGTATCACCAGTTCTACGGTGAAAACATGCTGCGCGCCGATGTCTGCAACGCGGTCGAGGAACTGGGCCAACTGCTCGATCATAACGGCGCAATCGGCGCCTCCGAACGCAATGCCGCGCGGATCTTCAACTCCGATCACTGCTTCTTCGTGACCAACGGCACCTCGACCTCGAACAAGATGGTCTGGCACCACACGGTCGCGCCGGGCGACGTGGTCGTGGTGGACCGCAACTGCCACAAGTCGATCCTACATGCGATCATCATGACCGGTGCGATCCCGGTCTTCCTCAAGCCCACGCGCAACCACTGGGGCATCATTGGCCCGATCCAGCGCTCGGAATTCGAACCCGAGGCGATCCGCGCCAAGATGAAGGCGAACCCGCTACTGGCCGATTACGACACCGACAATGTCCAGCCCCGGATCATGACGCTGACGCAGTCGACCTATGACGGGGTTCTCTACAATACCGAGGTGATCAAGTCGCTTCTGGACGGCTGGGTCGACAACCTACATTTCGACGAGGCGTGGATCCCCCATGCCGCCTTCCACCCGTTCTACGGCCAGTATCACGCGATGGGCCGCAAGCGCGAGCGCACGACCAAGTCGATCACCTATGCGACGCAGTCCGTGCATAAACTGCTCGCCGGGATTTCGCAGGCGAGCCATGTGCTCGTGCAGGACAGCAAGGAAGAGAAGCTCGACCGGCATCTCTTCAACGAGAGCTACCTGATGCACACCTCCACGAGCCCGCAATATTCGATCATCGCAAGCTGCGACGTGGCGGCGGCGATGATGGAGCCTCCGGGCGGCACGGCACTTGTGGAGGAAAGCATCGTCGAGGCGCTCGATTTCCGCCGCGCGATGGTGAAGGTCGAAGAGGAATACGGCCCCGAGGACTGGTGGTTCCAGGTCTGGGGCCCGACCGATTTCCGCGCCGATGGCGACGGGATGGCCGCGACCCGCGACTGGGTTCTCAAGAAGACCGATGCCGAGGGCGTCGAAACCACCGGCTCGGATAGCTGGCACGGCTTTGGCGACATGGCGCCGGGCTTCAACATGCTCGACCCGATCAAGGCCACGATCATCACCCCCGGCCTCGATATCGAAGGGCGTTTCGACGACAGCGGCATCCCCGCCTCGATCGTGTCGAAATACCTCGCCGAGCATGGCGTCGTGGTCGAGAAGACTGGGCTTTACAGCTTCTTCATCCTGTTCACGATCGGCATCACCAAGGGCCGCTGGAACACGCTGCTGGCGGCGCTGCAGCAGTTCAAGGACCATTACGACAAGAACCAGCCGCTATGGCGCGTGATGCCGGAGTTCTCGGCGAAGTTCCCGCGTTACGAGCGCATGGGCCTGAAGGATCTCAGCCAGCACGTCCATTCGCTTTACGCGAAATACGACGTCGCGCGGCTCTCGACCGAGATCTACCTGACCGACCATCACCCCGAGATGACCCCGTCGGAGGCCTTCTCGCATATCGCGCGGCGCAAGACCGAGCGGGTCTCGATCGACGAGCTGGAGGGCCGGATCACGACGAGCCTCGTGACCCCCTACCCGCCGGGCATTCCGCTGCTGATCCCGGGTGAGGTCTTCAACGCGAAGATCGTGGATTACCTGCGCTTCAACCGGGAATTCGCCCGCGAATGCCCCGGCTTCGAGACCGATATCCACGGGCTCGTGACGGAGACGGGCGAGGACGGCCAGACGTATTACTTCGCGGATTGCGTAGCGCGCTGAGCCTGCGCGCCCCGTGTTCGGCTATCATTCTCAGGGCGCGGCTCGGTTTATCCCGACCGCGCCCTGACTCGTTTCACTAACGGATCGGTTTCGGGAGGAAAGCAGCATGAGCGACGCAGCGAAGGGCACGATGATGGCCGTGGTCACGACCGGAACGGGTGGCTACGAGCGGCTCGACTACCGCGAGGTCGCGATGCCCGAACCGGGGCCCGGTGAGGTGCTGCTGCAGGTGCTCGCGGCGGGCATCAACAATACCGACATCAACACCCGGCTGGGCTGGTATTCTTCCGAGGTCAAATCCGGCACGCAGGACTCGCGCGAGGACGCTCAGCACGCCGATGGTGGCTGGAGCGGGGCCACGCCCTTCCCGCTCATCCAAGGCACCGATTGCTGCGGTCGGGTCGTCGCGGTGGGCGACGGTGGCGATGCGGCCTTGATCGGCACCCGCGTTCTGGTGCGGTCCTGCATGCGCGAGCATGATTTCTCCTCGATGGACACGGTCTGGCTCGGCTCCAATTTCGACGGGGCCTTCGCGCAATATGTGAAAGTGCCCGCGGGCGAAGTCTTCGCCATCGACAGCGATTGGAGCGACGCGGAACTCGCCACCCTGCCCTGCGCCTATGGCACCGCCGAGAACATGATCCACCGCGCAGGCGTCACCGCGGGCGAGCGCGTGCTGGTGCCCGGTGCATCGGGCGGCGTGGGCTCGGCGCTGATCCAGCTCCTCAAACGGCGCGGCGCGAAGGTGATCGCCATCACCAGCGCCGCCAAGCGCGAGAGGGTGCTGGAGATCGGCGCGGATCAGGTGCTCTGCCGCGAAGACGACCCCGTAGCGGCGATCGGCGAGAACAGCGTGGATGTGGTGATCGACAACGTCGCCGGACAGGGCTTCGGCACGATGCTGAAGCTGCTCCGGCGCGGCGGGCGCTATGCCTCGTCGGGCGCGATTGCCGGACCGGTCGTGGAGCTGGATATGCGCGACCTGTATCTCAAGGACATCACGCTGATCGGCTGCACCGCATGGGACGCGCCGGTCTTCGGCAACCTGATCTCCTATGTCGAGAAGGACGAAATCCGGCCCCTGCTGGCCGCCACCTACCCGCTCGACCAAATCGCCGAGGCGCAGAAGGTGTTTCAGGAAAAACGCCACGCCGGGAAAATCGTTCTGATCCCGGCGTCCTGAGGCGTTGGAGCCGGATATCCGGGTGGGAGCGCAAGCACCACGCTGATTGAGCTCCCGCTCTTCCCGACCCGGGGCCTACTCGTCCGTCTTATCGTCGTCAGGTTCCTCGACCCGCTCGATTTCCACCTTCACGCGGGTAGCCAATCCGGCGATCACGCCGAGGACGGCCAGCCAAGGTGCTGCGAGCACCACGACCCCGCTGACGACGAGGCTGAGATTGAGGGGCGCCTCGACGAAGGGGTCCCCGCCGGCGGAGCTGATACGCAACTGGCGCACGCTCCCCTCCTGCGCCAATTCCTTGACGCGATCGACGAGTTGGTTACCTGCGACCTCGATTTCTTCCCAAACGGTGCGCTCGGGTTTCTTGTCGTCTTCCATCGAACTGTTCCTCTCGATTTGGGGGGTAAACACGGAGGTAATCACGGCAGCGCGCATCGGGCACATTGCTTTGCCACGGCTCGCTGCGCAGTTGGAAAGCAACACGATTCCGCAGCCCGCGCCTTGATCTTCGTCAGGCACAAGACAAAAGGGCCGCTGCGGTGTGCGCTCGGGCAAAAGCCGAGTTCACGCCGCAACGGCCAGGAGATGCCGATTGGTCCCGATCAGACCGCAGGTTTGCGGTGCAGCGTGCCCTGCTCGTAGGCATAGGCGCATTGGATCAAGGCGTGCTCGCTCCACTGCTGGCCGAGGAAGATCAGCTCGAACGGCGCGCCGGAGGCGTAGTAGCCCGCGGGCACGGTGACGCCCGGAATGCCCGCGATGTTCAGTTCCCCGACGGTGGTCTCGAGGATCGCGTCGCCCGAATGCAGGCCCGGCAGCTCGCAGAGCATCTGCGGATAGACGAGCGCGTCGAGTTGATGGCGCGCGAAGACTTCCTCCATCAGCAGCAGATAGGTCCGCTTCAGGGCCGTGAACGCAGGCAGCGCGGGCGGCGTGGTCGGGGATTTCACCGCCTCGACGAAATCGGGCAGCTCGTTGAGGAAGCCGAGGATCGCCCCCTTCGCGAGCACGTTTTCCTCCTTGGTGGCCTCGACGAACTCCTCCCAGGTCTTGATCGCCGCATTCGGGCCCAGCCGTTCGAGATATTTCGTCATGTCATAGGGGATGGATTCCAGCCCGCGCCCGTCGAAGAAAGGCGTGCCCGGCGTGATCTCGCGATAGCTTGCGAAATCGGTGCCTGCGAAGGGGTCCTCGACCAGAACCGCGCCGAGGTCTTCGAGCTCGCTCTTCGCGCGGTCATAGAGATCCGACGCCTCGTGCGAGAGTTCGTTCTTCCGCCAGCCCGGCCCGTACAGCCCGAGCCGCTTGCCCTTCAGGCCGTCCTTCGACAGGCCCGAGGCGTAGCCGCCTTCGGGGATCTTGTCGACGCAAGCCAGCGTCTTGGGATCTTCGGTGGTGAACCCCGCCAGGACATCGAGGCCGAGGGCGGCATCCGTGACAGTGCGGGCAATCGGCCCGACCACGTCGCGATTGCCCGAGAGCGGCACGACCCCGGCATTCGGCACCAGCCCGATGGTCGGTTTGATGCCCACAAGCCCCTGCGCCGAGGCCGGGTTCTGGATCGAACCGCCGGTTTCCTCGGCCAGCCCCATCACACACATATGGGTAGCGACCGCCGCCGCCGTGCCTGCGCTCGACCCGCCCGGGGCGCGGTCTTCAATCGCGGGGTTGATCGTGGGGCCGGCCCAGCTGTCATTCGCATGCGTCCCGGTCCAGCTGAGGATCGGCACGTTGGTCTTGCCGAGGATGACCGCATCGGCCGCACGCATCCGGGCCACCACGGGGCTATCGCATTCGGGCATCAGATCGACGCCGCCCGTCCCGGAATAGAGAAGTCGCCAGCCCGCCGTGGTGGGGATGCCCGCCATGTCCATCGGATCCTTCACGACGATCGGCACCCCGGCCAGCGGGCCGAGCGCCTCGCCCGCAGCGCGCCGCCGGTCGATGTCGCGGGCGGTCTCGAGGGCTGCGTCATTCTCGAAGATGATCGCGTTGTATTTGCCGTTCAGCGCCTTGACCTGAGCCATGCAGGCTTCGGTCAACGCCTCTGCGGTGAACGCCCCCGAGGCCAGCCCCTCCTGAACGGCGGCGACGGTGAGTGTTCCGAGATCGGGCAGATCGGGTTTCGTTTGAGCGGACATGAGAGACTCCTTTTCCGTTTGGCGGGCAGGATGCCGCCATCGCCCGAGCCGGAGCCGGGCGGGGTGGATCGAAAGTGACGAAGCTCGACCCGTGGCGCGCACCGCTGAGGCCGCAGGGACGGTCGAAGCCGTGAAGAAAAAGGTCGCCTCCACCCAAGAAGCTGCCCTCCGAGGCAGAGGCGACAGGTTAAAGACCGCGCAACAAGGGATAGGGGCGCGGCCCTAAGCTCATTCAGCGATGCCGACGATCGACTTCAGGACCGAGGCCCCGACCGTGTATTTCGGGTCGACCATGTTGCCGAGGCGCACGCGACCGCATTGGGTCAGCAGCATGTAAGCGTCGATCTCGTCGAAGCCGAAATCGGCAGCCATCCAGCGGATCAGCTCGCGGTAAGCGCCGCGCGCGGCGTCCTCCATCGGGCGTGCCGAGCCGACCGTCATGTAGAACTCTTCGTTCTCCAGTCGCGGCGTGCTGATCGTCCAGTTCTTGATCAGGTCGATGCGCACGGTGGTCACGGTCGGGTGCTCGACCGCGACGCCGCAAAGCTCACCGTCGCCTTGGGCTGCGTGGCAATCCCCGAGGAACAGATAACCGCCCTCGGTCTGCACCGGCAGATAGACGACCGCGCCCGGTGCGACATCGGGAAGGTCCATGTTGCCGCCGTAATAATCCGGCACCAGCGAGGAGATCGCCTCGGCAATCGGAGCCGTGCCGATCGTGCCGATGAAGGGCTCGTAAGGCAGGCTGATCTTGTCGTTCCACTTCGTGCCTTCCTCGACGGTGATGTCGAGCTTGCGCACCACCTCGGGCAGCGGCGCGGTCAGGAGCGCGGTCTCGAAGGTGGGAACCAGACCGCCGAATTCGGGCATGATCACCGTGGTGCCCCGCGGCTGCGGCCCGCGCGGCACGATGCTCTCGATATAGACCGCGATCGTGTCGCCCTTCTCGGCGCCGTTCACGTAGATCGGGCCGTTTTGCGGGTTCAGGAACGGGAAGTTCAGGATCTCGGTCGGCTTGTCGGTCTCCGACTTGATCGCGCCTTCGAACGCGTCATGGGTCTCGGCGCTGACGACGGTGCCCGGATCGACGGTCAGGACCGGCTCGATCCCGGCGGTGTAGATGTAGGGATAGCTTCCCTGTTCTTCCTCGGTGATCGTGCGCTTCTCGAGGGCCTGACCTTTCGCCACGCCCTTGCGCGCCATGATGGATTCTTCAAACCAGCTCATAAGTTGCTCCTTTTACTTGCAAATTCCATGATTATTCCGGGGAGATCAGACCGACAGGTATCGTCGGATCGTGTCGCGGTCCTGCAGCATCTCGCGGTCGAGTTCGGCGACGATCCGGCCCTTGTCCATGACGTAGCAGCGCTGCGCCATCGCCCGGATCATGTCGACGTTCTGCTCCACGAAGACGACGGTCACGCCGGTCTCGCGGTTCAGCTCGACCATGATGCGCGCGATGTCCTGCACGATGTTCGGCTGGATCCCCTCGGAGGGCTCGTCGAGCAGGATCATTGACGGATCGCCCATCAGCACGCGCCCGATGGCGAGCTGCTGCTGCTGACCGCCCGACATCGTGCCCGCGCGCTGATCTGCGCGTTCCTTGAGGATCGGGAAATAGCGGAAGATCTCGTCGACCTTGCCCGGTGTGGACTTGCCCGCGATGCTTTCGCCGACGAGCAGGTTTTCCAGCACGGTCATACGCGGGAAGACATCGCGGCCCTGCGGCACATAGCCGATGCCCTTGCGCGCCCGTTTATGCGCCGAGAGCAGATCGATCGACGCTCCGTCGAGGTTGATCGACCCCTTGTCGGTCGACAACAGCCCGATCAGCGTTTTCATCAGGGTCGATTTGCCGACCCCGTTGCGCCCGATCACGGCGACGATCTCGCCCTCGCGGACCTGAAAATCGACGCCCTGCAGCACCGGCTTGCCGCCGTAGCCCGCATTGAGTTCGATCACGTCGAGAAGGACTTCCTTACGCATCGACTTCTCCCAGATAGATGGCGGCGACACGTTCATCGGCGGTGATCTCGTCGATGGTGCCCTGCGCGAAAATCTTGCCGAAATGGAGCACGGTGACCTGGTGGGCGATCTGGCGCACGAAGGCCATGTCATGCTCGACCGCCAGCAGGGTCATGCCCTCGCGGTTGAGCTCCTGAAGCATCTCGCCGGTGGCGAAAGTCTCGTCGGGCGTCATCCCCGCGGTCGGCTCGTCCAACAGCAGCAGGCGCGGTTTCAGCGCCACCGCCATGCCGATCTCGAGCCACTGTTTCTGACCGTGGCTGAGATTGCCCGCGAGCTGCTTGCGGTCCTGCGAGAGTTTCAGGAACTCCAGCAGCCGGTCGATCTCCTCTTGCAGGATCTCGGGCGCGACATGGTGCTGAAGCGCGATCGTCAGGTTCTGCTGGACGCTCAGTTCCTTGAAGATGCCGGGCACCTGGAACTTCACGCTGATCCCCTTGCGGATGCGCTCGAACGGCTTCGCGCGGGTGATCTCTTCGCCGTCATAGAGGATCGCGCCGCTATCGGGCAGATGCTCGCCGAGGATCAGCTTGAAGAAGGTGCTCTTGCCCGCCCCGTTGGGACCGATCAGGCAGTGCATCTCTCCGGGCTGAAGCGCGAAATCGACATTGCCCGTGACGTGGAGCCCGCCGAAATGCTTGTTGAGCTGGCGTGTTTCGAGAATGGCCATCACCGCTCTCCTTCCAGTTTGGATTTCCGGCGCATGAAGGGCGAGAGCAGCGCGATGACGATGCCACGCGGGGCGATCAGCACGGTGATCACCAAGAGCGTACCCATCACGATCAGCGCGTATTGGCTGCCGTAGATCGTGAGCGACTGGAACACCATCAGCACCGCGAGCGTGCCGATGACCGTGGTCGTGAGGTCCGTGCGTCCGCCGACCGCGACCCAGACGATGGGCAGCGAGGCTGCCGTCATCCCCATCGAGGCAGGCGTGATGTAGTTGCCCCAGGAGGTGTAGAGCACACCCGACAGCCCGGCGAGCGCGGAGCCGATCACGAAGGTCGCCAGCTGATACTTGCGCACGTCATAGCCCAGCATCTCGGCGCGCATCGGGTTCTCGCGGATCGCCACGATGACATTGCCGAAGCGCGAATTCACGAGGATGCGCAGGCCGAGATAGCAGACCAGCAGCAGCACCAGCGTGACGTAATAGAGGGTCACGTCCGGGTAGAGCACGATATTGCCGCCCGGCCACGGGATCGTCAGCGAGGGCATCGCGCCCATGCCGTTGAAGCCGTTCAGACGCGCGTTGCCGATCGCCCATTCGGGCCCCGCCGTCTGCGCCATGAAGCGTTCGAGCACCAGCGTCACCGAAAGCGTCACGATGCCGAGGAACACGCCGCTGATGCGCCCGAAGAACAGGAAGTAGCCAAGGATCGCCGCGAAGAGCGCGCTGAGGCCGACTGCCAGCACCAGCGAGAGCAGCGTCAGGCCGTAGGCGTCGCCCAGGTTGATCGTCAGGACCCCGTAGGCGTAGCCTGCGACCCCGAAGAAGGCGGTCTGGCCGAAGCTGAGCGCCCCGCCATAGCCCCAGATCAGGCTCAGCCCCATCGCCATGAAGAGCCAGTTGAAGAAGTAGACGTTATTGCCGACGTCGTAGCTGTCCGCAAAGGCCGGATAGGCGCAGGCGGCGAGCAGGACGACAGTGAAGCCCGACCAGAATTTCGGTCCCTTGCCGAGGGTTTGCGGCCCCTCGATAAGCTTCAGAATGGAAGTGAAACGGGATGCGCTGCTCACGTCAGGCCCTTTCTTTCAGGATCTTGCCGCTGATGCCGCGCGGCAGGATGCGGATCACGATGATGACGGCGATGAGCATGCCGATCTGACCGGCAAGCTGGCCCTGCCAGGAGGTCAGCGACGCTTTGATGAAGCCAAGCACGACTGCGGCAGGCGCCGTCCCGAGGAAGATGTCTGCGCCGCCCACGACGACGGTCACGAAAGCCTCGACCATGAAGGCGGCCCCCATCGTCGGCACGAGCGTCATCGTCGGCGCGTAAAGCCCACCGGCGAGCCCCGCGAGCGCCGCGCCCAGACCGAAGGTCAGGCTGTAGATCAGGTTGGTGTTGACCCCGAGCGCCTCGGCCACATGCGGCACCTGGATCGTGGCGCGGGCAAGGATGCCGAAGCGCGTCTTGGTGAACATCAGCCACAAGGCGGCCAGCGTCGCGAGCGCCATCACCACGAGCACGATGCGGTAGATCGAATAGGAATAGTCGCCGACGGTGAAGCTGCCGAAGGGCGTGCCGCTGCCCGCCATCGTCGTGCCCAGCACGATCAGCGTGCCTTGGGTGACGATCATCGAGATCCCCCAGGTGGCCACGATCGTATCGAGGGGACGTTTGTAGAGCGGTCGGATCACCACGACCTCGACGATCATCCCGGCGATACCGGCGGCCAGAGAGCCCAGCGCGATCGCGATCGGAAGGGGCACGCCCATATGGGTGGCGCTCGTCGAGACATAGGCGCCGCAGAGGATGAACTCGCCATGCGCGAGGTTGATCACGCCCATCATGCCGAAGATCACCGCGAGGCCGCAGGCGCTAAGCACGAGGAAGGCGAACGCGTCTCCGAACTGATAGAAGAAGCTGAAAAGAGAGTAGAGGAACTCCATAGACCGTCCCTTTCTTGGTGGCCGTCGTTCAGGGAAATCCGGGCAGGAAAATCCGGGAGAGGACGGATGCGGAGCCAAGGGGGCCCCGCATCCGCGATGCGTCGGATTACTCCGTCGGCAGGTGCGACGGGGTGTACTGGTCGCTCGGATCGTTCTGGGTCAGATCGCAGCCGACATCGCCGAGCCAGTAGGGCTTGATGTCATCCCATTTCTTCGGGAATTCGATCGAGTGATCTTCGAGCACATGGGCCAGATAGATCGTGTGCGAGGTGTGCTGGCTCTTCGGATCGATGCACATCTCACCCTCGGGCGCGTCGTAGCACAGGTTGCCATCGGCGAGCGTCGCGCGCACATCTTCCAGAGCGGTGGAGCCGCCGGCTTTCTCGACCATCTCCTTGTAGAGATAGACCGCCGCGTAGGAGTTCTCGGCTTCCTGGTTGATGTAGGGCTCGTCGGGGAACATCGCGTGGAACTTCTCGACGAAGGCCTTGCTTTCCGGCGTGTCGATTTCCTCGACATAGTTCACCGTCGCATACATGTCCTTCAGGCTCGGGGGCGTGAAGCGCTTATGCTCGTAGCCCTGACCCACGTTCACCGAGGACGCCATCGGCAGGTCGACATTCGCCGAACCGGCCTGCTCGTAATAGGACGACTGCGCCGTGCCCACCAGCAGCGTCACCACAAAGTCGGGCTTGGCCGCCTGAATGTTCTGGATGGTCTGCGAGAACTGCGACACGCCAAGCGGGATGAACTCTTCGCCCACCATCTCGCCGCCGTTGTCCTTGACGATGTTGCGCACCCATTCGGCCGAGATCTGACCGAAGTTGTAGTCGGCGGCGATGGTGTAGACGTTCTTGCCGTACTTCTCCATCATGTAGGGGATCAGCGTCGAGAACTGCTGCTCCGGCACCGCGCCGGTGACGATCATGTTCGCGTCGCAGACGCCGCCTTCATACTGGTTGTTGTAGAAGGCCAGCCCGTCGAACTGGTTTACGATCGGGCGATAGGCTTCGCGCGAGGCCGAGGAGAAGCCCGCGAAGACCACGTCCACCTTGTCGCGCTGCAGCACGCGGCGCATGAATTCCTGATAGCGCGTGTTGTCCGACTGGGTGTCGTAGGTCACCAGCTCGATCGGACGACCGGCGATACCGCCCGCGTCGTTGATTTCCTTGGTGGCCAGCTGGATGCCATGCACCTTGCCGATGGTCGCGAGGGCGAAATCCCCCGACTGGTCTTCGAGCACACCGATCTTGATCGGCTCGGCGTCCTGAGCCATCACGGGCCCTGCAAAAGACAATAGGGTAGCGAGCACCGAAGCGGTGCTGATCAGTTTCCTGGTCATTTTCAACTCCTTGTTGAGGTTTTTCCGGGTGCCTTGCTGGGCTAGCGCGCCTGACACCTCTTTTTCGTTTCACCGCGATCGAGATCGCTGTCCGGGTTTGCCAGCATCAGGGACTCGCAGTGGTCCTCGACGCTGACGCGCGCGCGCATGCTCTCCTTTCTCAGAAGGTCATATGCGGCATCTTCGTTAAGCCCGCGCTGGCGCATGAGCGCAGCGACAGCCTTGATGACGTAAATCCGTTTGCGGCGGCGTTCGCCCATATCGTCGAGGCTCGCCTTGAGGCCGTCGATTTGCTCGAACGCGTTCACGCCCAGATAGAGAGCGGAATAGACGGCGCCGCTATGGATCGGTTTTTGCAGGAAGGACGCGGCCCCGAGCTGGAGCATCGCCTTGAGACGGCTCGGCGCTTCCGTGCCGACCAGCCCCACCGTCGGACACGGCGCATGCTGGGGCGACAGATTGTAACTCTCGGGCCAGGCCTGCGGCAGGTTCAGGTCGCCGTCGATGATGACGAGGTCGGCCTCCGGGCTCAGGTCTTCGGGCAGTTCGAAAACCTGGCGCGGCGAGACGGGACGGGTATCCGGCTCCAGCCCCAGCCGACGCAATGTCGTTTCGAGAATGCCCAGCGAGCGGCCCTCGGTGGTAAAGATGACGGCCCTGCGGCCGCGGAAGTTTTGCGCGATCCGGGGTGTCTTCATTGAACCACCCTCACGTTCCTGCGCCGCTCCGCCGGCTCGAAGGTCGTCGTTGAGGACACGAGGTAAGGGTCGGCCGCGATGGGTTCGGGCGCTTCGAGCAGGATGTCGAACTCGAAATCCGCGCGCGACAGCCCGATGCGGGGCGTGAGCGATGCATGGTAGGTTTCAGGGTCGATCGTGACCCGGCCTTGCGGCGCATCGAACACCTGACCCGCAGCCGCTTCGAGAACTGCCCCCACCGACGCGGTGCCCGCATCGGCGATGGATTTCGCGAGCATATGAATGGCGACATAAGCGGCTTCGGCTTCGGCGGAAACGACAGGTCCCTCGGGGAAGGCTTTGCCATAGGCCTCGACGAAGCGCGTGTTGCGCTCACCCGCGAGGGACGAGAAATAGACGCTGGAACTGATCTGCCCATCCGCCCCTACCGGGCCGATCGCGCGAAGCTCGGGCTCCGAGAGGTTACAGCTCGCGATGGGGAAGCGCGTGGTCTGCTCGATCCCGCGCGCGTCACAGGTCTCCCGGAACGCCCGGAAGAACGCGTAAGAGGACTCGCCGATCAGCGCGTTGAACACGAAATCAGGCTTGGTCTCGAGGATCTCCTCGATGATGGCGTCCATATCGGTCTCGCCGACCGGCAGATACCGCTCCGCCACCACTTCGCCGCGGCGCCGCTGCAGCTCTTCGCGCATCACCCGGTTGCTTTCCCAGCCCCAGATATAGTTCGAGCCGATGCAATAGGCGCGGCGACCGAAGCGGGCGCAGAGGAAATCGATGAGCGGCGACATGTGATGGTTCGGCGCCGCCCCGGTATAGATCACGTTGGTCGAGCTCTCGAAGCCTTCGTAATGCGTCGGATACCACAGCAGCGCATCATGCTTCTCGAAGAGCGGGATCACTTCCTTGCGGCTCGACGAGGTGTAGCACCCGCAGATATGGCGGATGCCGCGATCGAACATGCTCTGAACCGCCGGCGCGTATTTATGCAGATCACTCTCGGGGTCGATATGGACGGGATGGAAAGTGACCGCCGCGCTCGGGTCCGCGTTGATCTCGTCACAGGCAAGCTGCGCGCCGTTGAGCTGCGTATGCGCAACTCGACCGTATGCGCCGGTGGTCGAGAAAAGCAGGCCGATCTGTAGGTCGAGACGTGTCATTTTCGATCTTCCAACGACAAAAAACCCCCAGAAGCAGAAACTGCTTTGGAGGCGGAATTGCCGACATATCTGAGGGTTCAACGCGCCATGACGAGCACATTTGCTCGGCGCTTACCTCACGCTAGGGAATCGATCACGAAGGTGTCAATAGACATGTTACCTCGCCACGGTCGCCCCCCTCCCAAGCCGACACATGCACGTTATTGAAGCTGTTCCGAAAGCAGACTGCCCGCAAATTGAGCGCAACCCGGATGCTCAGGCTGGACTCGCCTTCCCTGAACCTGCGGTGTCCTGAGAAGGAGCCGTCATCCCCTGCGGGCGGAGGCATTACCGACGTGCGACGGGGTCGTTCTTGGGCACGGAAGCGACGCGATGGCGGAGGAGGTGGGGTACGCTGCCTCCGCGACGTAACCCCATAAAACCATTGAAGATCAGGCGCTTCCCGTGTGAGACGTGTGTGGAAAACGTGTGTGGAGAAGCCCTTGCCCAAGCACCTAGAGCTGCGTCGTCGTCGTTGGTACGCCACCCTCGACATCCCGAAGGACGTACGGCCCGCCTTCGGTGGCAAACCGAGATTCGTGCAGAGCCTGAAGACGGAAAGCATCACGGTCGCGGAAAACCGTGCGCCCGTGCTGGTGGCCCGGTGGAAAGCCGAAATCCATGCCGTTCGCACCGGGGAGCCAGCGCACACCGACGAACTTCGCGAGACCGCTCAGAGCTGGCGCGAGATGCTCGACGCCGCCCCCCGACCAAGATGCAGTCGATACCTACGAGATGATCCTTCAGGACAAGGCGGAAGAGATTGATGCTCGCAATCCCGGTGCGGGACTAGAGGCTTTCAAGCTGGCCACGCGTCAGTGGATCGAGACAGGCGAGAAGATCGAAGAGTGGCTCTCCACCCTCGACAACGAACCCAAGAGCATCGACATGAAGCGGTCCGACCTCCACCGCTTCGCCAAGCGCTTCAAGGTGAGCCACAAGGTGGAGAAGAGGAAGGTCCAGAAATGGGTTCTCGACCTCCAAACCAAGGATGGCCTCAAGCTCTCTACCATTCGGCGTATCATCTCAGCGTGTCGTGGGTACTGGGACTACCTGCAGCGCAAGGAACTGGTCTCTGACGACCGCGATCCATTCCGTGATGCCGTTCCCAAGCAGAAGAAGAACTCGAAAGCCACGTTCCAAGAGAAACGCAGGACGTTCTCACCTGAAGCTGTTGTCTCGCTACTTCAAGCCGCGCAAGACAAAGGCGACCTTGAGCTAGGACGTCTCATCTGGGCTGGGATGTGGACCGGGTGCCGGATCGAGGAACTCTGTGCCTTGCGGGTTGAAGACGTTCAGGAGGACCGCTTCGTGCTGACGGACGCCAAGTCAGAGGCTGGTCTCCGAGAAGTACCCATTCATTCGCAGCTACGCCCTGCAATCAAACGCATGTGTGCGACAAGCAAGGATGGGTATGTCTTCTCCGGTCTCACGTTCAACAAATACCAAGACAGATCGAACGCTGTTGGGAAACGCTTCGGTCGCCTCAAAACCGCTCTCGGGTTCGACAAGACCTACGTTTACCACTCTCTGCGGAAGACCGTTGCGACACAGCTTGATGCAGCAGGCGTTCCCGAGGCGGTCAGCGCAAGGATCGTCGGGCACGACCTCAAGACCATGACCTATGGCCTCTACTCGGGCGGCATCCCTTTCGAGAAGAAGCGTGATGCGCTGGAGGCGCTGGGCTACCCTCTTGAGGGAGACAGGCACACCGCCCTGTGGGAGCAGCTAGGCAACCCCTAGCGCCTCTTCAGGCCTCCCAGCGCTCAAGCGCCTCCTCTGCGCCGACGGGGTCGCCCTTGATGCGCAACACCGTCTGCCGAGACAGACCCGTCGCGTTGGAAACAGCAGTAGTCCCTGCCCCCTCTGCAAGCATCGAGCGCACCAGCTCCAGCCCAACGCGGTCGTAGCTCGGCTTCTTGCCCCGGTACCGTCGTGGGTCGCTCTTCGCGGCCTCGATGCCTGCCTTCTGGGCCTCCTTCGTCGCCTCAGCTTGGGCTTGCGCCGTAGCGGCCATGAAGCCAACGAGAGCGTCTCTCACGGCCATCTGGGTCGGGTCGGCGGTGGAGCCATCAAAAGTCATGTTGTTGATCACAGTGCGGATCACAACACCTCTCCGCATGAACTCACGGATGGTGTCGGTCACGTCTTGGTAGTTGCGTCCGAGGCGGTCCACCCAGCGCACGACGAGGATGTCACCGCGCCGCAGCTTGTCGTAGAGGCGCTTACCCTCGGGTCGCTCCGAGAGCTTGGTGCTAACCCCCGACACGCCATGGTCGGCCACGACCTCGTCCACCTTGAAGCCTGCTGCTTCGGCTTGGGTCTTTTGATGGTCGATGGTCTGGTCTGCGGTGCTGACGCGAGCGTAGAGGATGGTTTGCGACATGCCTGCCTCCTGTTCGTTAGGGTGTTGTCCGTTGAGTTTCATGTCCGTTGATTGAAGTCAACCCTTACGGACAGCCTTGCGCTGCGCCACCGGGGTGTCCGCTGTAGTACACCCTTGCGGACAGGCCAGGGTTCAGTGCAATCTGGCAACCTCTCCGGCGGAAAGGTTGGGTGCTTCGTTATCCTAGCGTCAGGTGGCTTGCAGACGCTACGCGCAGGAACTGCAACCTCAATACTGTTTAGCTTGCCGAGGGAAAGCCCCTCCTCGGTCGCACCCACGCCCAGCGCGACACGGTCGTACGCGTGGAAGTTCTGAGCAGCGCCAACGGGAAGGAATACCTGCTCAGCCTCGGCAGCTTGCGGGTCTACCTAATCCCCGCTCGTGTCGTTGCTGCTGAGCGGCGCCCAGCGCGGCGCTGAGCGCGTCAGGGGAGGGACATCGAGGGAGGTGGCGCGTACCCCTAAACAACTCCCCTGCACCCACACATGCGGCGCCACCCCATGGGGGAGAAGAACGTTTCGCCGAGTATAGGTAAGCCGCTCAGATTTCTGCGACCAAAATAGGCCCTACTCTCAGAAAATGGGATCATCCTCTTCCTCGTCGTCGTTGCGTAGCTCGTCCACGAGATAAGACAGCACTTGTCTATTGAGGCGGCGTTCGAGAACCACCGCGACAGCCTCCCACTGACGCCGCCCCATGCGACCCAGCTCCTTGCCAATCGCGTCATCCAGCGCGTTCGCTCTTGCTTCGATCACTTGCGCCTGCATGTCCTCATCCCACTCCTGTTGCTCGATCCCCTTCACAGCCCGCATGGCCATCCACCACGTCTCAGGCAGACCTAGTTCTTGCTCATCGAGTGCATTGCGGGTTCTGCGCATCTTGGCGACCGTGCCATCACTTACGCCCGTCGCCTTCACGGTCTGCGCCTTGGACAGCTGATGCTCTGAACAGACGAGACGCCATGCTGCGTTGTCGCGCTCGGTCTTGGTCATGGGGAGCTTGGTCTTCGTGTTCTCGCTCAGCGCCAACAGCATAGCGTCAGCCTCGCCGCACTCATGGACCACCACGGGGACGGCCTTCGCGTAGCCTGCATCCTCGTAGGCGGCGTGGCGGTGGTGGCCATCGACCACAACGAAATCGCCTTCTCCCCGCTTCCAAACGGTCATCGGGTCCAGCTCGTTTCCTGCAATGATGGCGGCGGTCAGGTTGCGGACGTGATCTTCGGTGGTCTCAAATTCGCGGAATTGGAAGGTCTCCGGCTCGACCTTGAGCTTACCAAGAGGCAAGCGCATTTGCTTGGAGCAGCTATGCTCCTGTTTTTCCTTGTTCATTCTGGTGATCTCTTCGATTTAACGGGTCCAAGTCGCTGGTCCAAGCCTATGCAAAATGCACAGTCAGTAGCTGCATACCTTCGCTATGGCGAAAGTTCTGCCTCAGACCCTTACCAGCGGAGCCATGCCCCGGCGAAGAGAACCCGAGGCAGAAGCCAAGGACCAGTTGGAGGGGCAGACATGGGGGGCCTCACGCGTCCCCGTCGGGACAGCAACCACCACACGAATCGCCTTTCTCCGATGGTGGGCCGCAATTGATTGGGCGCCTCACGTAGCATCACAGATTGGCAATCGCCGCAGCGTCGCGCTGCCGGGTTCGATCAAAGACACTGGCGGTCGGATCAGCCTTAGAATTCGCGCCTCTGGACAAGGCGTCTCGAACTGATGTCTCTTGCTTACATTCGGAACGGGAAGAGGGCGGCAATTCGATGAAGATGCGGGCGGAAAAACGGGCGCTAGATAAAATCTACAAACGCAGAGACCGCTATGAAATCCCCGACTGGCAACGCCAAGAGGTCTGGTCACAGGAGAAGAAGCGGAAGTTGATCGACACGATCCTCCGCGGGTGGAAGCTTCCGAAGTTCTACTTCCTCAAGACGCAAAGCGACCCTGCAGAATTTGATGTTGTGGATGGCCAGCAGCGGCTAACTGCAATTTGGGAATTCATGGATGGAGACCTCCAGCTCTCGGCTGAAGCAGGCGAGACGTTCGGTGGGCGCTCGTACGCCGAGCTTCCAGACGCACTCGGGGACGCCTTCGACGATTACGAGATCGAGTATGACGAAATCACTGAAGGCCGTGACGAAGACGTTAAGGAGTTTTTCCAGAGGCTACAGGAAGGGCTTCCACTGACTGGTAGCGAGCGGTTGAACTCCGTTCATAGCGGTCTTCGCGACTACTGCGCTGCAGCTGCCGAACACAAGTTCTTCGAAGAAACGACCGCCATCGCAAACAAAAGGTACGGTTATTTCGATGTTATGGCAAAGGTCGCAACCTTGGAAGTTGAAGGCCTCGAAGCAGGATTGCGTTTTGACGATGTTAAGCCCGTGTTCGAGCGGAATGCAAAGTTCTCGTCAGAGTCGGCTGTAGCGCATCGCATCAATCAAGCGCTCGACTACCTCCATCGCTTGATGCCGCGTCCATGCTCGCTGATGCGCAACCGTACCATCGTCCAGTCCATACTCACGCTCGTTTGTCATCTTGAAGTTGACGCGATCAGCAAAGACCAAGAGAAGAAGCTTGCTGAGTTCATTGTGCATTTTTTCACCGAACTGCGGCGCCAAGTCGAGCTGGGTAGGGATGCGACCAACGAGGACTTCCTAGCATTTCAACGTACGGTGAATGCGAATGTTCGTAGCGGCGCTCGTACGCGACAAGTGATCCTTCTGCGCCAGCTTTTCCTGCGCTACCCTGAATTTTACTCGCCTCTTGCGAACTCTGATCAGATCACGAAAGGCGTTGACGCGAGCAGAGAGCAACTAGCGGACAGCATCCCCAAGCTGGTCTATCGTGCTAACGAGATTTACGCGGCCCAAGAGGGACGAGACCTTTTTAAGGCTACGGCTAAGACAGCGAGCGCTCAGGCCTCAATTCGAAAAAAGATCGGTTCACTCGCTGACTACAAAGAATTTATCGAAGCGCTCTACTTCCTCTTCTGGGAAAGCACTGGTCAACGCCTTGATGCGGAAGAAAAGGCTGCATTCGCGGATGTGAACGATTTGCGCACTATGCTTCAGCATGATGTCGACCACGGCAAGCATGCAGGGAAGAAGCGCAAAAAACACGGCTCAACATTTGAACAGTACGCAGGCGTCCCATCTCCCGAGGCGGCCGACCCGACCGTATTCACGCTTGTACAAATCAACTTGCTCAGCGCTCTCCAAGAGAAGCTCGGAAAGCTGGTGTCCACACTCTCGAAGGGTTGAGAGGTGGTGAGGCTTACCTGCAGCTCCAGCGTGTGTGGGATTTGTGTGTGGAAGCCTCAAGCCGCCCCCCTCAAAAAATTCCACCAAAACAATGCCTTAAACAGATCGTCTTGTTTTGGCGGAGGAGGTGACCGCCGAACTTTTTTACTAAAATAATGTTTTACATAACATTTTTTCAAATCAACTCATATTCAACCCCCAATATATCCCCTTTTTCATCGCATCACGAAGATCGGCTTTGAGCCGCAGACCTCAACTCCATTTTTCGGACGGACGGACGGACCACCGCCCCCTTAGGGGGCGTTTGGGTGGTCCGTCCGTCCGCCCGAAAAAAGTTGGATGTTTTTGTTTTGTTCCGGACGGAGGGGGTCCAGTTCCTTGATTACCGGCGGCGAGGTGTCGTCGGTCGAATGTAAGGAAACACTACAATGACCAAACAAAACTCGAGCTTCCTCCCCTGCCTCCGCAACATTGAAGCGATTCATGCACCGAGCTTCGCGCCGGACATGAAGCGCGACTATGTCGTGAAGAACCTGTTCAACTCCAAAGAGGTTTCGATGATCATCGGCGCGCCCGGCTTGGGTAAGACGGCGATCGTCGCGGCAATCGCAGCTCATGCCTCGCTCGGGCGCGATTTTGGCGGATTCTACGCGAAAGAGTCCTGCGTGCTCTACTTTGCAGCCGAAGACTCTTACGGGGTCCTCTGCCGTGCCCATCCCTACCTCGCAGAGCCCGCCTACGGCTCTGCCCCTTTCTATGTCATGCCTTTCGCTCCTGACCTCACTGAACGGCGCATCGTTGATGAGATCATCGCGGAAGCTCAGAACCTGATGACGAAGCACGGCATGACGCGCATCCTGATCGTCTTTGACACGATGAACAGGGTCATCGGCGGAAATGACGAGAACTCGGCAGCAGTCATGGGGCTCGTCCTGCAACACGCCGCTGAGATTGCCGCAGCCACGAACGGCGCAGTCGTTTTTGTCCATCATGTGGGCAACGGCGATGGAGGGCGCCCTCGGGGCTCGACTGCGCTCGAAGGGAATGTCGATGGGCTGTATGTGCTCACAAAGGCGGACAATGACGCGAAGCTCGTCTTGCTGCGCCCTCGGAAGAGCAAGAACTCGAAGCAAATCGATCCCGTCGCATTTCGGATCGAAGCGCACCACACCGGGACCGACGAGGATGGCGATGCCGTCTTTGTCCCGAAAGCGGTTCCGCAGGGCGATGCGGGCACGGCTCCCGCAATCAGCGCCGCCAACATCAATGCAGCACCTTCGCATGACGGCAACGCCGAGCGGGCCGCCGATTTGCTTCGGGTGCTGACAGACACCGAACTGAAGACTCCCGGCGTCTGGCTTGCGGCCCCGGCGATCGCTGATCGGTCTGGCTCGGCATTCCGCAGTGCCCGCAACAACCGCGACAGCCTTTTGAAAGCCGTTCGCCGCGCACTCGCCGCCCTGCTTGAGGATGGCAAGATCGAGAAGGGGCCGGAGGGCTTCCGCCTGGCACCTTCGGCGATTACCGCGAGCGCCGACCACACCGCCTAACCCTCGCCACGCTGGGGCCGCCCTCTCCCCCTGAGGGCGGCCCTCCCCCTTGCCGCCTCACTCGCGCAAGATCCAGCATTGCCTCCAACTCATCTTCGAAGAAGTCGAGACTGCGCGCTGCAAGCGTCTGCCTGTCTTCTGCCGAAAGCCGCTTGAGGTCGTAGTCCGCGAGCCGCTGACGCCGACAGTGCATCACCGTCATCGCCAACCAACCGTCATTGGGCAAATCAGTTTTTGTGATCATGGTCATCGTTCCTAGCTCCGATTTTTGAAGGCGCACAACGGACAAAATAGTCATTTTGTCCCCCCACCAAAAAAGGCGAGCGATGGCACTGTTTTCCTTCAGGCATAGCGTCAAGACCTTCTCGGCCAAGCGAACGAGCGAGAGCCGACAGGCGCGCTATGGTCAAACGGCTGCGCATCTTCGCTATATCACCCGCCGCAGAGCAGCCAGCACCGTTCTTCGTGAGAGGCTATCAGAGCCGACTGACAGCGAAACGGCACGGCAGGCTGAACTCAGCGCAGAACGGCGCAAAGGACGCGTCTGCGAGCGCCTCATCGTCGCTCTGCCCATCGAGGCAAACCACGAGCAGCGCGTCGCCCTCGTTCGCGCACTCGCCGAGGATTTGACGATGGGTCAAGCTGCCTACATTGCGGCGATCCACGACATGTCAGGCAACGATAGGTCAAACCCTCACGCGCATCTCGTCCTGTTCGACAAGCACGAGAAAACCGGAGGGAGAGGACGGCCCCGTAGTGTGATCGGCATGGCGCGCAAAGGAGCAATCGAACGAGCCGCCCACGGCTGGGCCAAGCTACACAATACCATGATGACTGAGTGGGACTTTGGCCCCGCGTCAATGATTGATGCTCGGTCATTTGAAGAGCGAGGGATCGAACTCATCCCAACCCTTCACGAGGGCGCGGCGGCTCGCCGGACCAAGTCGAAGACAGTGAAGCCCCATTGGGCGCGCGTTGATGCAGGCCAAAGCCGCGCAGACGCAAACAGAGTGATCAGGGAAATCAACAAGACGAAGAAAGCGATCGAAGATGCATCAAGAACCGATGGACTGGGAAGCCGCGATGGCAACCACCGAGAACGCGGCAACGGGAGCAGCAAGGAGTGCAGAACGGACCCTCGCAGCGGTCGCAAAGCTACTCGAAGGGCAGAGCCGCCTTTCCTCACAGATCGCACAGCTGAGCAAGGCACAGCCCTTGACTGCTGCACTACGGGCCACCGAGCCTCAGGCTCAGGCGCGCCCCTTGCACAAACGAGAGCCCCCTCGTCGGCTGAGCCACCATTTCTTCAACCTCGCGATCGCTTTCGTCCTCGGCGTAGGGTGCGGCGCGTGTTTCGCGAGTTGGTGATGCTCCGAGATACGCTCCGCGCACGGCTCTTGCGTGTGCAAGCGCCGTGCCGTGCGCGGAGCTTACCGACGAAAACTCAGGGACTATTTACTTTGGCTCGCCGGCCAAGAAATCCACAACGCGGCTTCAGCATTGAGGACAAGTGAGTTCCGTCACTCTTGCTTTCACTACCGCGCCACGCCAAGGTTGCACATTATTGAGCGGATCGAACATCAACTGAAGAACGGCTATCGGACAATTTGTTAGCGCATTTTGCCGTGCGATATTTCGACGGGGTATGATATGGCATTGATACTTTCATTGAGACGCTCTGACGATCGCACGATCTACGCGCACCTCGCCGCAGCGGAAGCAGCAGGCAACAAGGCTCTGGAAGAGGCCCAAGAAGATGGCACTCTGGCAGGAACCGACCACCGCATCAGCCTCACTCTAGCATCAGGCCTTCCTTGGCAGATCGAACCTGACGAAGTTGCAAACGCGCCCGCAGGCCAGTTTATTTTATTGAGGGCGGGCCTTACTTTCACGGGGCAAGCGAAACGCCAACAGAACCAATCTGAGAGCGTCTCATTTACCTTCCAACGCGCTAACAACCGCGAAAATAACTCGCTGCTCGACACTCTTTCACTCGATCCGGGCCCCCAGAGAGCGGTGATGAACGGTGCTGGGGAACAAGCCGTCTGCCGCGCGATGCATTTGGCACTCTCTCCTCTACTGCAACCCGTTGCCCCCGAGGACGGCGGCCTTATCCCAACCCTGAGCAATCTTTCCGACGCTTTCAGCACCACTTATCAACGGATTTGCGATGAACTTTCTGCTGCTATTCAGGCGGTAAGCCAAGAACGAACTGAGCAGATCAATGAGTTTCAACAAGAACGCGTCCGGCTTGGTGAGGAGATTTCAGCGGAACGCGATGCAATGCGCACGGATATGCAGGCCGAGATCGAAGCTGCGCGCGCCGAAATCCAAGCAGAGCGAAACGAACTTGAGGAGGAATGGAACAAGCTGGAGATCAGCAGCCATAAGGATGCACGGCGAAAACAGTTCCTGGAGCTACAGAGGGACCTCCAAGAATCTCTTAACGAACCAGTTGCAGATGGCAGCCTTCGAGCAATGCGGCTCATGGTCTTCTTTGCTTTGCTCGCCGCGGGTATCGTTGCCGGCATCTTTGCCTATGGCAGCATTGTGGAGGGATCGTCACTTGGAGCAAGTGGCTCCACCTTGGGGATGCTATTCCCTGCCGTCCGCTCCGTCCTACTCTCAGTCGCATCCCTCGCAGGCTTCCTCGGCGCCGCGGCGTGGATGAGATACTTCTATACGCGAGATCTCCAATCGATGGAGGAGTTGCGGAAGTTCCGCAATGATATGGCACGGGCGTCGTGGGTTATGGATGCCGCGCTGGAGATCCGCAAGGAACACGGAGAAGAGATTCCACCCGAATGGATCGCTGGGGTCACCGAGGGGCTCTTTGCCGCACAAAAGAAAGAGTCCCTTGAAGAGGGGGCACAGGCCCTTGCAGCCTTGATGGGGCTCTCAGCGTCGGCATCATTCGGCCCTCAAGGGACCTCGGTTTCATTCGGCAGAAGTGGAGCAAAGAAGCTCGCTGCGGCGGCTAAGGCAGAGGAATAGCACCTCAGCCGATCGGCTCCTCCCAGCGGCGACGGATCTCCTCCTCGATGTCGTTATCGTTGGAGAACCACTCGATCTCCCCGTCTGCCCACATGGCCCATTTCTCCATCAGCATCTCTCGCTGATACAGTAGCTGGGTCCGCTTGTAGGCCCTGACGGTCTTCGAGCCAGCGGCGTGGGCCAGCGCGGCCTCCGCAACATCATCCCGGGCATCGACCTCATCAGCGGCCCAAGTGCGGAATGCAGCGCGCATCCCATGCACTGTCGCGCCGGGGAAATGCTCTTGGAGCACCTTCCGCATCGTATTTTCTGAGATGGGGCGGCGGGCATTTCGGGGAGAGTAAAAGACCAAATCGTCACCTCTCCTACGCTCGTCACGCAAGCTGCGAATGAGATCGCGTGCAGACATCGAAAGTGGCACCTCGAACTCTTCTTTCATCTTCATGTGTTCAGCGGGGATCGTCCATATCCTGAAATCACTTGAGAACTGGCTCCAAGTCGCGGTCCTTACTGAACCCGATCGCGCCGCGGTCAATATCGTAAAAGCGAGCGCACGCGCACCGACGGTTTTCATCGGTCGAAGCTCGGCCATCAGCCTCGGGATCCGCTTATAGTCGAGCGCCTCGAAGTGGCCCGGCTTGTGCCGCTGATCGCGCATGAGGCGAGCCAAGCCCGTTCCCGGATTTCCTCGCGATCTGTAACCCCTGCCGCAAGCATGATCGAAAACTGCAATGATCCGCTGGAGCGTTCGCTTCGCAGTCACCGGCTTTGCGGTCCAAATCGGGTCCAGAACGGCTTCGATATCGTCCTGACTGATCTCTGCCACCGAGAGCTTACCGATGATCGGGAAAGCATATATTTCGAGGGTTCGGAGCCACTGCCCGATATGCTTTCCGTTGTTTTCTCGGTCCGCGAACTTCTTTTCATGAACCGTGCGCGCGAGCTCTTCGAAAGACAGCCCCTCACCAACTTTTTCACGGGTGCGCAGAGACGGGTTGCCCCCTGCCCTAGCGATCCTGCGAAGGTCGAGGGCTTTCTCGCGCGCTTCGGAAAGAGGAACGAGCTTCGCTGATCCGAGCCCAAGATCACGCCGCTTGCCGCGAACAGTGGTCCGGAGAAGCCATCTACGGGCGCCGGAGCGATCAACCTGCAAGAACAACCCACCGCCGTCTGCATGACGCCCCGGAGGCGCAGAGCGCACAAAAGCTGCAGTGAGACGCTTTTCTACATGAGGGCCGGATTTCACACGACGCGACCGATTCTCGACAGCCTTTGCCTCAGCCATATCCCAACCCTCATTTCACCCCACATCCTTATCGGAGAGGTTGCAACAATATGCAGTGGGCCTCAAGGCAGATGACCGAAAATAAAGGATGATTTCGCACCACACCTCAGGGAATAGCGATGCGATGGCGGAGGAGGTGTCCGGTCAACCAGGAAATTGGGTCACGTATACGGCAATAAAAACAACCGCTTAGGAAAGCCTCGCAGCATTGCGTGCAGCAAAATGTGCAGCAAATTGTGCAGCAGATTTCTCCCCAGATCGGAGCATTGGAGGAAGTGCTTGGACGAGGTCAACCATTTCGCGCTTGCCTCTGCGCACGTTTGAAGAAGTGACGTGTTGCTTGCTCGCGCGCGTCCTTGTCGGTCATGACGATATTCCTCATCTCGTTATCCTGCTGGAACATCTTCACCATCTGCTGGAAGAACGCCTGAGAAAACGCGTTGTAGACCACGTCCGCCGGATTGTTGCGCATCATCTCGGTCATGTCGTCATCCATGACGTCGCGGGTCACGCGTTCGAAGCGCAGGAAGTCTTCGCGTGAGAACTTGGTCCCGTGTCGATCGTTGAACGCGTCGATGATCTCGGAGAGAGAGCGTTCTTCTTCTTCCGTGTAGGAATTGGCGCCAAACTCCGAGATTGGCTGCAAGGTCGTGGTGTCGCCCGCAGTCAGGGACGCGCTTCCCTCCTCGCCTTTCTGAAGCTTGAAGGCTGCCAGGTTGAGCATGTCGTCCGATACCGTGATATCGGCTGGCACGTCGCGCGACGGGAGCAGGCGTGAGAGCCAAGAGCTGTAGGCGTAGAGCTTTTCTAGCCAAGCGTCGTTGAGGTTCACGACCTGAGCGACGAAGGCGTAGAAGCGTTGGAAGCTCTTCAGGAGCTGCCGGAATTCCTCTTTCTGCGCCTCATCCTCGTCGAGCAGGAAGCGTTCGACAGCGAGCCGCACGGTCCCCTCCAGAAACAGACGGTCCTGTTCGGTCAGGTCACCCTTGAAGAACTGATCGGCAAAACGCTCGATCTCTTCCTTGTTGATGTAGGTCGAATTGGAGATCCGCTGTTCGAGATCGTAGACCTGATTGAGATCCGTTCGTTCTTCGAGGGCCGTCGCTTCGAAGAAGGGAGCGAAGGCTTCCTTGATGTCCTCCATCGTGTTCTGGAAATCGAGCACGAAGGTGCGGTCCTTGCCGGGATAGGTCCGGTTCAAACGCGCGAGGGTCTGCACGGCCTGAAGGCCCGCCAGCTTCTTGTCGACATACATCGCGACCAGTTTCGGCTGGTCGAAGCCAGTCTGATATTTCTCGGCGACTACGAGGACCTGATAGGCATCCGTGTCGAACTTCTTCGGCAACTCGGTTTCGGCGAAGCCGTTCGCCGTCGCTTCTGTCCACTCATTCCCATCGACCGTCAGATCGCCGGAGAACGCGACGAGCGCCTTGAGATCGGTATAGCCCTTGCTTGCTATATAGTCGTTCAGACGCTGCCAATAGCGCAGCGCGTGCTCACGGCTCTGCGTGACGATCATCGCCTTCGCCTTGCCCTCAAGCTCCCGCGCGACGTGGCGGCGGAAATGCTCGACGATGACCTCGACCTTCTGGTCAATCGCTGTCGGGTGTAACGAGGCATAGCGCGCGACGCGCGCTTGCGCCTTGCGGCCCTTGAAGGCCGGATCGTCTTCGATCGTCTTCTCGAGTTGATAGTAGGCCTTGTAGGTCATGTAGTTCTGGAGCACGTCCAGAATGAACCCCTCCTCGATTGCCTGGCGCATGGAGTAGAGATGGAAGGGGTGCGGTTTGCCGTCAGATCCGATGCGGCCGAAGCGCTCCAGGGTCACGTTGCGCGGGGTCGCGGTGAAGGCAAGGAACGAGATGTTCTTCTGCGGGCCGCGCGCTTTCTGGAACGCCAGCACGAGGTCCTCGATATCCTCGGGGGTGGTATCATCGCGTGTCAACGCGTCAGTCATCGCCTGAGCCGCCTTCCCGGACTGCGAGGAATGCGCCTCGTCGATGATCACCGCGAAGTTCTTTCCGGCCTGTCCCGAAATCGTCGCCAGATGCTCAGTGCCGAACTTCTGGATTGTCGTGATGATGATCCGCGCACCCTTGATGATCGCGTCTTTTAGATCGCGGGACGTGCCGTCGATCTTCTTCACCACGCCTTCGGTCTGGGCGAACCCACCAATGGTATTCTGCAGCTGACGATCCAGCACCAGACGATCCGTCACGATGATCGCGGTGTCGAAGAGGGGCTGATCGTTCGCGTCATGCAGGTTGATGATCTGATGCGCGGTCCAGGCGATCGTGTTCGACTTGCCCGACCCTGCACTGTGCTGGATCAGGTAGTTCTGCCCTGGGCCTTGGGCCTTGGCGTCTCCGAGCACCTTGCGCACGGCATCGAGCTGCTGGAAGCGGGGGAAGATCAGCACCTCTTTGCCATCGCCGCGCTCGAGGTGAATGAAACGCCCGATCAGATCGAGAAGCACTTCGCGCGAGAAGACCGCCCGACCATCGGGCAAGTCCTTGTAGAGATAGGCGACACGGTTCTCACCCGGCACGTCGGGGTTACCGGCACCGCCATTGCGCCCGCGGTTGAAGGGGAGGAACCGCGTCTTGCCGTTCATCAGCCGCGTGGTCATCGACACATTGTCCTTATCCAACGCGAAATGAACGATAGCACCGCGCTTGAAGGTCAGGAGCGGTTCGCCTGCGGGCGACCGATCCTTGCGATATTGCTTCTCGGCATGTTTGACGTTCTGGCCGGTCAACAGGTTCTTCACTTCAAGCGTCGTGACCGGAATGCCGTTGACGAAGATCACCAGATCAAGGGCGTTCTTGTTCTTCGCCGAATAGGTCACCTGGCGCATCACCGAGAGGATATTCGCCTCGTAGAGCCGCGTCAGATCCGGGTTCAGGTTCGAGGCGGGTTTGAAGAAGCACAGCGCAAAGCGAATGTTAGGCACCAGCTTGATGCCCTCGCGCAGCACGACATGGGTCGGATGTTCCTTCAGCGCCTTGTCGAGACGTTTGAGAACCTCCGCTTCGGCCTGCGCGCTGTAGTGATCCTCCAGCACCTGCCAGGCCTCAGGCTGCGTCGTCTTGAGGAAGCGAAACAGCAACTCGGCGTCGAGCGCATGGGCGACGTCATAATGGGATGCGCATTTGCGTTCGATATACCCCTGTTCGGAGGTCAGGCAGGAGACGATATGCGCCTCGAAGACCTTCTCCTGGTGTATGTCGGCGGTGGTGTGGGTGTTAGTCATTTCTGAAAAATCTCTTCGCACGCTCGGCGGGCACTATCCCTTTGGAGATATTATCTTTGGTTTCGGCTTCACTTCGACAATAACTTTGGACATGCGCTGTCTCTGCTGAACATCGCTCTCGCGCTCTTCGCGTGGAGCATTTTCTTTTTGTTCCGAAAGCTTGGCATGATTTTTGGCCACCCTTTTCAAGCGTCGTTTCTCGTTGCTAAGAGCACGTTTCTTCGAAATGTTAAGAGGAGCGGACTTCTTTGACTTCTGTTCTTTTTGCTCCCTACGCCGCACCGCTTCCGCAGATAGTCGCCGAATGCGTTCTGCGCGTGTTTCACCGGTCTCCGGGTCGACGCCCGTCTCGGGGCGCGAGAACCAGCTCGAGCCCCATCGAACGATGGTAGAGCCACCTAGATAACTACCTTTTTTGGACATTTGCGCCTCCAATCACGCTCCCATCTCCTCTTGAATGGCATTGAGCTGGCGGTCGGGCGTGCCGGACTTGGCGAAGGTCATTACATTGATCTGACCCGTGACAGCGGCGGCTATCAGGGCGGAGCGGTATTCTTTGAGGCGGTCGATTGAGGTGTTGATCTTCTCACCCAACACAAGAACTCGTTGTCGAGTTGCTTCGATCTTCGCATTGATCTCTCGTTGTTCGCCCATCGACGGAACCGGAAATGGCATCTGTTGGAGGCGTGTGACGTAGATATGCTTGATCGTCGTTCCGCCTGCCTCGAACACCATTCGATCCTGATAGCGTCGAGAAAGCAGGATGTTTGCTAGGAACTCGCTTGTGACGCGGTTCTTTCGCGGTCGAAGCAAGGCGACGGATTGATTGATACAGGCGAGACGACCGTCGTGAATGGCGACACGACCCAAGGTGCCGTCCTTCGTAAGAAGCACATCGCCCTTCTTCGGGCGGCTCTTGTCTGTAAGATCGTGGTCGAATGCGTGCTGAGATGTATGACGCGCCGTTTCCCACAAGATCCGACCATAGTTAACATCATTTGCGGTGAGCAAGAACGGGCCTTCATCTTCGGTGGGCATCGGGTTCGTAAACCCGTAAGTGATCCGCTGAAGTTCCCATCCGATACGGCTGAGTTCCCACGAATACGGCATGCGGCCTAACCAGTCCACGCCTGTCTCGACAAGGTCGCTCTCCGGTCGGTCGATCTGGAACACAATACCCGAGACTTCGGCATCGATGCGCTCGTTCCATAACGCCACCAACCGCTGCTTTTTCTCGATCAGAAGGTCTATTCTTGCGGTCTCACGGTCCAGAAAGTCGGCGATCTGGCGTTGGGTCGCGAGGTCGGGGAGTGGGATTTTCACTGCCCGCAGTTTATCGCGACCAAGTTCTTGGAACGTCGTCCCTTGTCCCGCTGACTGCAGCGCCGGTTTCGCAGAAATGATCGCCCAATAACCAAACTTGGTCAGCACCTTTTTTGTCGGAACCAGGGCGCGACACCCTTGGTTGAAACACATCGGTTCAGCGGCAATTGCCGTGTGACCTATTGGTGCGCGGATCGAAAGCACGATGCTACCAGCAGGGACGATCTGCGTTCCGCAACTGTCCAGACCCTTGCGAGTGATAGACCGCGCGCCAGAAGCGATCTCTGCGGAGTCGTTCTTTCCTAGATCAGCAGGGGTGACCCAAGGTATATCCCCATCCCACAGTTCTTCGTCGCCGGACTTGGGCGTCGCGCCATTTGCTACGCGAAACACCATGCCGATTGGAACGGTGTCGAAACTCACTCAACCACCTCCTGCAGCAGACCTGCGATCTCTGCTTCCAGTGTCTTCAACTCGGCGTCGATCTCCTCGAGCGGACGAGGCGGGACGTATTTGTAGAAGTAGCGGTTGAAGTTGATCTCATATCCGACACGCCCGACGCCGCCATCCTGGGCGTCGGTGTAGCTTTCGTCCACCCAGGCATCGGGGACGAAGGGCAGAACCTCGCGCTGCACATAGGCGCGCCAGTCCTCGTTCAGCGGCACCAGCTCGTGATCGCGCAGATCCGTGTCGGCTTCGGGGTTGCCGTTCTTGTCAGTGCAAATCTCGGCATCTTCATCGCGTTCGGACAGCGCAGAGAGAACCGCCTTCTTCACCGGCGCCCCCAGCTTCACGCCAGCGGCCCGCAGAGCGCCACTGAGCGCCCTCTCGAGCTTGTCGCGGGATACCCAGCGCTCCCCTCCCAGAAGCCCCTCCAGCACCTCCAGAACGCGCGCCTGCTCATCCTCGTCGAGCTTGGCGAAGGGCTTGGCCTCGCGCAGGGCCTCCAGCCCCTCGGGTGTGACCGAGAAGGCGAGCTTGAGCGGCCGTTCGACCCGGATCTCGCGATAGCCGAAATCGGTGGCGTCGAAGATCTTCGACACGTCAGCCCAGTCCGAATTTCCGTTGAGCATGTCGTGGTAGATCCGTGCGATCTCTTCGGTGGCCTCCTGCGGGATCTCGCGACGCTTCGAGCCGAGCGACTTGCGCATCGATTTCCAGAACCGCTCGCCGCTCGCATCGATCAGCTGCACCTTGCCGCGCCGGTCCTTGTCCTTGCGGTTGGTGAGCAGCCAGACATAGGTCTGGATCCCAGTGTTGTAAAAGAGGTCGGTCGGCAGCGCGATGATCGCCTCGACCCAGTCGTTTTCTAACATCCAGCGGCGGATCTCGCTCTCGCCTGAGCCTGCCCCGCCAGTGAAGAGGGGCGAGCCGTTCATGACGATCCCGATGCGCGAGCCCTGCTCGTCATTGCGCATCTTCGAAATCATGTGCTGCAGGAACAGGAGCTGCCCGTCCGAGATCCGGGGCAGGCCCGCGCCGAAACGACCCTCCATGCCGAGATCGGCGGCCTCTTCCTTGATCGGGTCAGCGTATTTCTTCCAGTCGACCCCATAGGGCGGATTGGAGAGCATGTAGTGGAAGCGTTTGCCTTGGTGCGCGTCCTGGGTCAGCGTGTTGCCGAAAGCGATGTTCTCGGGATTGTGCCCGGTCACCAGCATGTCGGATTTACAGATCGCGAAAGATTCCGGGTTCAGCTCCTGGCCGAACAGCTCGACCCGGATGCGGTCGTTGAGATCCTTCATCTCCATCTCGGCAATCGAGAGCATCCCGCCCGTGCCTGCCGCTGGATCATAGACCTGCCGGATGACGCCACTGCCGGTCAGAGCTTCCTTGTCGTCGACCAGGAGTAGCGAGACGATGAGGCGGATAACTTCGCGTGGAGTGTAGTGCTCCCCGGCTGTCTCGTTCGAGATCTCCGAGAAGCGACGGATCAGGTCTTCGAAGAGGTAGCCCATCTCGATGTTGGAGATGGCGTCCGGATGCAGGTCGATCTGCGTGAAGCGGTCGAAGACCTGGTAGAGCAGCCCGGCGTCGTTGAGGCGCTTGAGCTGATCGGTGAACAGGAACTTGTCGAGGAAAATGTCCCGGACATTGCCCGAAAAGTTAGTGATATAGTCGATCAGGTTTCGGTGGATGTCTTTCGCATCCTGCCCCTTAAGTGAGGCGAAGGTGAAACGGGACTTGTTGTAGAGCCGGATGTTCTGGCCGACGACGCCGGAGAGAAGCGTGTCGCGCGCGTCATCGTCCATGTCCGCGGGCAGGCTCTCGGCCATGGCGAGCACGTCGGGCTTGCTCGCCTCTAGAATGCAGTCGAGACGGCGCAGGACCACGAAAGGCAGGACCACCTTGCCGTATTCGGATTGCTTGAAGTCGCCGCGAAGAAGTTCTGCGATAGACCAGACGAAACTGCTTAAGCTCTTGATGTCGTTGTTGCTCATAGACCCCTCGAAATTCACGCGCAGGATGGGAGTAGGCATCCTTGGGTGCAAGAACAATTCGGACGATCAGCCGCTGCAGCCCCTTCCAAGCGCCCCCCCCTATTCGCAGGTGATGAAATGGGTAACGGACGTCAGAATCTTGCCCATCTGCTCTGGAGCTATCTGTTCGCCTGCGTCGCTCGTCTGAGGCGTCACACCGTTCTGGTAAAGAAACAGCTTCGCAATCTCACCCCGGATGGCGAAGTTCACATTCTGCGGGATGTCCCCAATCGCGTCCTGCACCAGTTTCGCGTCTAGCTTCGATACAACGACCCCGACGACATGGCCATGTGCATCGACGACCGGACCACCCGAGTTCCCTGGCTGAACCGGCGCGGAGATCTGCATACGGCTGCCGTCACCTCCCAGCCCTTTGATGCTTGTTACTGAGCCGCGCGTGACATTCAGGCCGCTCAGCAAGCCAGCGAGCGGATATCCTGCGATCGTGACATCTGCGTTCAAGCTTGCAGGCTTGGCCGCGAAGGTAACACTCTTTAGGCCGGTGACGTTCTCGACCTGCACCAGTGCGAGATCGAAATCCTCATCCTTTCCAATCAGTTTTGCGGGCGAGCCGTCCACGGTGATCTTACGACAATCCCCTGCGACGTGATTGTTGGTCAGAATCTTTCCGTCTGGAGCGACTGCGAAGCCCGTGCCAGTTCCGCCCTCGTCTTCTCCAGGGAGAGCGGGAGGCTTTTCACCAACAGTGCCCTCGCCAACTCGCGGCTTAGGGCTGAGATCCTTGGCCTCATCGAGGAACGCCATAACCCCAGTGTAAAGCTCGCCATACTCCGGAAGATCCAGTTCAGTGCCTCGATGGGGGAGAATTGACGCCGTAACCAACGCCAAACGACCAGCATCGCGATCTTGGGCGGACACAAGGATCGTCGACCACTCTCCAACACGTATGCGATCAGAGCGCACGTAGAGTGTCTTGCCTCCAGCTACGCGAGCTGACGTAATCAGCAGATGATCTTTGCGCACCGTGTATAGGTTAGAAACTGAGGTATCGAGCGCGTAGCGGTGCATAGCAACTGCTCGGCCGATATCGCCTGAAGTCAAAGAGATCGACAACGTCGAAGCGCTGTCGTCGAAATCGAGATTGAGACCGTTCGCGCTGACATGCGAAGACATAGTCTTCTGTGGCGACAGGAAGGATAAATCGGCAAAATCGAAGTAGTAGCGTGACCAGCCACCATCCGAGATCGTCTTAATCTCATCGACCACCAAAGCCACCGGCGCGAGGTTGGGCAGTTCGCCTGCGCTAAAGTCGATGCCGCTCTTCCGAGCGTAGGCCTGTAGAGCGCTCGCGCTTCCGGCTCCCCATTTGCCATCGATCATACCCAAGTAAGAACCGTCTAGTGCGAGAGCCGCTTGAAGAAACCGGACTTCCTGGGCGGTCAGATCACTGGCGCGGAAGGGCTCGACGAGTTCGCTTCTTGTCCAAGCACTCGCCGAACAGACCCACATGAATATCAGAAGACCAGCACTTAAAAGTGCACGCATCGAATAACTCCGCCAATCCTAGATAAGAATGGCTCAGCGCCTGTGTTCGGTCAAGAACACCGATCATTCAGACCTCCGGGGCGAAATCATCAAACGCAGAAATGCGCACAGCCAATCCGCAGAAATTGCGGCTGATATGCCGTCGCCGGGTTGTTTAATTCGCGATCTTGGCGCTAATTCATCGAGCAGCCAAGTTTGGAGGGTTAATGAGCAAGCGAATTTCAAAAGTAATCTTGATTGCAACAACGGTCGCATTGTCTGGTTGCGCCTCACAGAGCATGTTGCCCTCAAGCAGCGCAGAGGCGGATTTCTCAGCAGCTGAGGGGAAGGTAGGCTGGTCTTCCTATCGAGAAACCGCGCTCTTCCGCAATGCGAGCGAAGAACAAGTCTATGACGCTGCGAAGTTGGCTCTAGGTGAAACTGGCTTTGCTCTCAGATCTGCCGACAGATCAGCTCGACGCGTAACCGGCGAACATGGCATCACCCTCCACGATTGGAATGTGATCGCTGGCATCTACTACAAACCGACACCGGCTGGCATCCGTGTCCTCGTGCAGGTCGAAGGTTCGAAAGACACTGGCTTCAGCGGTGATGTGACCGGAGATGGTTGGACCGGGAAAATCATGAGTAGGATGCGTCAGCATATTGGACGCTGAACACCCGCCACGGGCAATCGTCGCTTCGAGTGGGGAGGGCCAAAGAGCCCTCCCACGTCTTCACGAAGATCGCGTCCTCAGACTTCCTTAAAAGACATCACGCGGCTCACGTCGACCGTGTAGAGGCGCGGCCGACCGGGGATAGCGCGCGGCGCCTTACGCTGGAGGCGCCCCTCCTCACCGGGCACCAAGAGATGAAGCTCGACCATGCGCTTAGCCGCAAGCGCCCCTGCTTCGGCCGGGAAGAGCTGTGTCCAGGTTTGCGAGGTCAGATAGGCTTTTGTCATGTCGCGCCATCCCTCAGGAGCGACGCCCGAATGCGCCCCATCGACAAGCGGAAGGGTTGTGAGACTCGCCGTCAAATATTTTTGCAAAGCCTTCACGTAGCCAGCGCCATCTTCCAGCACGTCGACAAAGCGCCGATCATACCAGTCGAGGAATGCGCGCGTGGACGCACTAGTCGCGTCACCTTGCGCCCAACCCGTGAGTCGAAGGCGCGTCGCAAGCTCACCCGCGATAGCAATTGCTGCGAACCTCTTAGCGACGCGAGACACTTGTCCATCGATCGTTAAGGGAAGCGACGATACCATGCGCTCAGCGCTTGAATTGACCATCCTGCACAGCCTGTCGCAGTCCCGACCAACACCGCAAGAAATGATCTGGTGAACAAACTCCCGACCGGCGCAACCGAATTGTTCGCGAACCGCTTTCTGAACGACCCCAGAAAACGCCGCGCCATCACCTGCGCCGTGGAGAACATCAAACGCACCATATGCACAGCAATCAGCTTCGATATCGACCAAACGCACCTCGTGACCCGCCATGGCTGTGAGGCGCGCCTCTGCGAGCTTCTCCTCGATGCTGATTTCCCCCGACGAGATTAACGCCAAGCGCCAACGAGCTTGCTGAGCCAGCTCAACATCTTTGGACATCCGGGTTTTGCCCACACCGTTTGCGAGCATGTAAATGGCGTCATAGAGGCTACGGGCCGGGATTTCAGCAAGCTCATCGAGCGCCAGCAGCATGTCGTTGCGGCGCGCAGCAATCGCCTCAAGACCGTTGCTGGTTGCGCGCCACTGGCCAATGAGGGTTTCGCCGCCCCAGACCGACGCTGCCAGCTTAAGCATAGTCGTCTTCCCTGAAGAGGACTGACCCCGAAAATGCAGACCGCCACCGCCGAGCCCAAGCAGCGCAAGAAGCGGACCAGCGAAGCTGAGCGAGACCGCCAAGATCATCAAATGGTTGCCGGCGCAGAGTGAAGCAACGTCACGCTTCCAGCCTTCCACCGAGCCCGCGGTAGTCGTAGCAGACCCCTCCAAACCCACCGGGAGGATTTTGGTTTTGCCTATCGCAGAGTCGCCGATGACGAATGCCGAATAGCTTTCATCCACCCACCCCGCCCGTGTCACCGTCCGAAGCCGCTCTTCAGGCTTCCAGGTCTTGAGCAGTTCAATGACCTGCTCCTTGGCCTTCTTTCCGCGCCCCAGCTCGAGACCACTATCGACCAGGGTTGCGATCACAATCTGAGGCTTCGATTGCAGGTCGGAATTAAGAACCGAAGTCTTATGCCAGTCGCCATCAGCATTTTTCACGGCAACGACCTTGCCCCACCCCCTGCCTTCTCCATTCGAAAAACTAGCCTCGACGCGGATCGGCGAGCAAACGGAGATCGGTTCCGCATCGCTCTCGGCCATGTAGAAAAGGCCATCCTCTTCAAGGTTGAAGCCCGGCGGAATTGAAGCGCTCGACGAAGCGACCGGTGCAGTCACATCTCCACCTGCGACATCGAAAGGTGCTTTGGCCGCCTGCTTAGCTGCTCCCGCTTTTGCTGCGTGAAGATCGATGACCTTCTGAGGCTCCTCTTTGGCACCTTCCTCTACTCCAACCGGACGAGGTTGGAGTTCGATGGGAGGCCGAGCATCTGCTTCCGCTGCGAGCTCATCCAAATTCGCGCGGTCAGCAGTTTCGGAGAACACGGCCCCCTGCCCTTCGCACTCAATACCCAAAGGCAGTTCCGAGATAGAGCAGCCGGCATGATCGTTTTGTGAGATGTGGTCTTTCATATTTTTCCTTACTGCTCGCTTCAGAGCATGACGGGGTCGTTCACAGCCTTGAGGCCATGCCGGACGGTTCAAAAATGAAGGAATTCTGGTCGGACGCAGCGGCCCGGTGGATCAGCTAGCGGCGTTGACCGGAGCAGTAGAAAGGTTCGCAGGATGCTGTCCGAGACGCCTGGACTCGTAATCTGCCCGGACCAGTTGCGTCATCGCTCTACTGGTCCACCAAAGTTGGTTTTCGCTCATCAGGGCGAGCAAACGGGCGGTGAAGGCGAGATCTTTCGAGAGATACCCTTTCCAACCGTTGCCTTCATAAACGAGCTTTGACTTGAACTGGCGAGCACCGCGACGACCGCCGACATAGCCGACTGCCCGACGCATGGCTTCCGCGACCGATTTTCTTGGAATGCAGCCATCGATGTATATCCCATGGAGGTGAAGCCGATCGGTGTCCCTTGTAGCCTCCAGGACAAAGGTCGCCGGAAGCTGGCGGAGATCCTTTGAATTGAGCTGTGCGTTAAGCCTCTTGCTGACTTCACGCATCGGCTGCGGCTTTCGCTTCAAGAGAGCTTCGAAATCCGGCGCGAGGTTCAGCGTGATTGCTAAGCCTCTGTTGAACTGAGCGAAGCGGAAAATCTCCCGCCGACGCTCTTGCGAACTCAGCCTCTTCCAAGGGCGTAGGACTGGGGAACGAACAGAACTGATAACTGCTGTGCGACGCTTCGGTGGCATGTGTCTTCTCTATGGTCTGGGTTGTGGGTTGTTGGAACCGAGAGTTTCGGTCGCTTGCTTGGTAGGGATTGAGAACGATGAGCACGCCATACGCTGTCGCTACTCGCTACTACTCGCTACTACTCGCTACTAGACAACGATTGGGCACCCTCAACGAAGCCCCATAAATTCAAGGGACTTCAGGCGGTTTCGCGCATTAAGTGTATGGACATTATTCCCCATCCTGCCGCGCATGCGATCAGGTCGGAAGCTAGCTTTGTCCTAGGAGTTAGCGGGCCGAGCTTACGGTCAGAGGCTCCTTCGCCCCCAGTGCCATCTTAGACCGTGGGACCGTGGGACCGTGGGACCGTGGGACCACATCACTCGGACCATTAGCAGCCTCAAGCTTTCCAAGTCGGAAAACTCAGCCTCAGTTGCTTGTCGAACTCATCGAGCAGCTTTCTCAACCGGGCCGCTTCTTCAAACGCGCGCTTGCGGGCATCGGGATCGCTAAGGTCAGAAGCCTCAATCTCACCAATCCGCGCTTCGATCTCCGACTTCTTGTAGTCCCGAATTTGGATTGCCAAATCTCTGGCCGCCTCGATCAAGCAACCGACCGTAACTTCAGCACGGCCGAGAGATGTCCCCTTCGATGAGCCGAAGGGATTGCTGTGGCCACCCTCCTCTGAAGGGCTTTCAAGCGTATCGAGCGTCACAGCTTCCGGACCGGAGTCATCTTCAATCAGTGGAGGAGAAATTCCACAGAGCTCGAGCGATTGCGCAAAAGATGAACCAACCTGCTCATCCACGGGAAAGAACTCGTAGAATGGCTTCTGAAACAAGTCGCTTGGCGATGACGGCTTCTTCAGATCCTCCTGTTTCTTCGCCTTCTGGCGTTCGCGGTGGAGCCGCACCTTCTCAGCATTCGTTAAGGCCATGACGATTCTCCTATCAAGCAAGGTTACGGTTACACAAAAACCGACACCGAGCGCAATAGGAAAAATGCACGATCCGTCAATCGGCCGAAGAATTCCGTGTCCGGACGATCGCTCGGAGCCTCTCACACTCCTCTTTGGCTTTAGCGAGGTCACTGCGGAGCCGAACATTTTCGTCGAGCAAATCGCGTTTTGTGGGATGAAGAAGCCATTGGACGAAGTTGTTCCTAACCGCCCTCTCGTCACCGTGGTCTCGATCAAACTGCCACGAGACGTATTTGGCCTGCAGCATCAAGACGCCGCAAAACGCGAGTGCGAGCACAGGGGCAACAAACTGGTAGATTTCCATCGACATCCGGCCTTGCTCCTCGATCAGGATCAATGTGCTTAGGAGTTCAGCATGGAAGTCGCGACCTGGCAACACAGGACTGCGCCGCCGGCAGCCAGCTTCAAAAAGGTTAGCCCTCCGGCCGAGCATGCCTCTTCGTGAGGTAGCTAACTAGCTCATAAGCTAGATGGCTATCTAGCTCACGACCCAATCAACATATCAAGGCGGAGGACCGGGGCGTTTAGCTGCTTCGGAACAGGCACGCCCGGCGCAGCAGATACTCCGGGTATACGATACCGCCTCTACTTGCGTCGCATGTCAGCCGTCTGCTGCTCAGAACTCGCTTCGTCTAAGTAACGCCTTGGAAGATCACCCAGGACATCCCGAACTTGTAGCCACCCGTAACACTTCCTGAGCATCAACACGCATGTGCCAGAGAGAACGCCGTGGATCGAGCTGCACTTTCCAATGAAATTCGGCCGCGTCGGTTGCTCCATCCAAGTCGTTCGAGCTCGAAATATGCGAATGTCACGCGCAGCGAGCAGCGCTCCGTTCGATTGCCGACCAGACTATTTCGATCCACTTCACCATGGTGGGTGAGGAAAAATCGATTTCGAAGGCCGTTTTTGTCAACTTAACGTAAACCCAATCAGGAATAGTCTAGGTATTATTGGGCGAATTCGGCAGCTAAGGGTTTACGCCGAGGCATCATTGAAGCGCCAACTCTCCCAAAACGTAAAGCGAATTGAGCGTTTTTGCCTTATTTTCGTCAGCTAAACTTTACGTTTTTCGGCTCTAGCTTTACGTTTTCTTTCCGATTGAAACTATCAGGTTAAGTGCAGTTTACGCATGCGAGCCGATCGAAACGCACATTACAGAGCGATTTCGCACCGTCATCCCTGACGAGACACAAGATCTCTGACTGGCCGCAAAAATAGCCGCTCCGATGTAAATATGGCTGGCGCAACAGCGCAACTTTGGCAAAGTATCTTCGATGTAGTTTGCAAGATCGTCGAGCGATGCACTTTCGTTCGCCACCGGAGTTTGAGCCCATCGCCTTTGACCTGAACGAACTTGAAGCACGCATCCAATTATTGGATTGGCGCGATAACGAGCTGATAGCGATCACCAATCAGCTCGAAGATGCGTTTCCATCTCTCGTCTCTTCGATCGAAAGCCACATCGCCAAGATGTCTGCAATTCGAGTAACCCGGGCCCAACTGCGCGCGAAAACGCTTGCCAAAGAACTTATCGAACCTTGGGCAGAAGAACAGTGTCGGGAGGCGCTCGCTCGTGCTGAAGAGAGCATATCGACGCTGGTTGGCGAGCTAGATTTGAAATCCGATCTCGGCGACCACCTTCACGCCGCACTCCCTGCCCTCCTCGGTGTGGGAACTTTGACCGTCTCGGTAGCAAGCCTGCCAGCGGTCGTGTCTTTTGCAACCGTCACCACGTCGACCTTGGTATTCTTTTCGACGTCGGCCGTCAGTGTGCCCCTTCTCCTGGCGGGGGGCGTCGCTCTCACAGGCCTATCTCTCGCCGGCATGAAGGGCGTTGACTATGCTCTCGACAAATCTCGCGCTCGGCTCGCGCAGCGTATCATCAACTTGGCAAACGCCGCCGTTTTCGGGGTTGGCCTGCCGGCCGACTCTCCGTCCCTTATCACGAAGCTTCAGGCTTTTGTTTTGAAAGCTGGCGCCAACAAACTCGAGGAGACCACCTGATGCCATTGCTATATGACGTTCCCGCTCATCTCGTAAGCTTGGTCAATTCTCAACAAGCTTCGGTCGTCGGGGCCATCATCAAGGACACGGCAACCGGGAAAGTTCTCGGCCATGTTCAGCAGACTTCCGCATTGCAGCAGCTCATGCAAAGCGCGATCGGCTCAGCCGGTTCTGGCGGCTTCTCACCTCTCAGCGTAGTTTCGGTCGTCCAGAACGAACAGTTGAAGCGAGGCATTGCTGATCTGCAGAACAGCATGGTGCTCATGCAGAACCTCCAATATGGCACGCTGGCACTTTCCGGGCTTGGCCTAGGCGTCTCTATAGCCGGGTTTGCGGCCACCATTGCCAAGCTGAACGCGATTGAGAAGCGCTTGGACGCCCTGTCCGAAGAGGTTGCTCTTGTTACATCCGAGCGTCGCGAGGATGACCTGAAAGCGACCTTTGCCGACGTAGGCGCGGACCTTCAGAATGTTGACACGCTGATTGATCGGCGAGATCCCAAGCGCGTTGCAGAACAACTCCAGCTCTCCCTCGCCCGCTCTGCGAGACGGATCGAAGTTCACTTCATGCGCGACGCCGACATCGAAAAACTCGAGTCCCTGCCGATGGCGCAACTTGACCGCATATGGACGCTCGCCGCCGCAATCCGGCTTTGCCAAGAGGCAGCTATTCAAGCTCTCTTTGCAGCTGACGAACTAGAAGTTGCGCAGAAGCTAGCGCGCTCAGAGCTAGAGCGACAGATGGCGCTACTGGAGCAACTCAACCCGGACGCTTATAGCCGGCTGATTGGCCGGAGCGCTGGCGAGAATGACGATGTGGGAGCACTTCGCCGCGAAGCTCTGTCGCAAGCACGCCTGCTTACAGATGGGCTCAAAGGCGGAGTGCTCGGCCTCGCCAGCCAGATCAGCATCGCGGAGACCCTTCATCATGAAGGGATCAGCGGGATCGAGTATTTGCGGGCGGCAAGCGAAACTGACGAAGCGCCGCTGCTTTGTCTGACCGCTAGCGCGCACGTGACTTGAATGACTTCGCAATCGGGAGATTTCTAAATGCACTCGCAGCGGCAGGCGGTCCAGTTCGTAGCGGACAAGGCAGAGGAAGCCTTCTTGAGAGCGCGGTTGATCTAAGCGTGATGCCGCCTAAGCATTCCGTCATGGGAGAATTTTGTGGGAGCGATGTCGACCATTGACAGAGCCTTGCTCGCTCATGCCACTATGCTTGCAAGTCCTTTGAGCAAGCATTATGCTTGCATCAACTTCAAGCAAGCATGAGGCCACAGCGTGACTAACCAGAACCCCAAATCCAAAGGCGGACAGGCGCGCGCACAGGCACTGACCGCGGAAGAGCGGAAGGCAATCGCGCGTCGCGCTGCGGAGGCACGGTGGTCAGCAGATTTGCCTGAGGCCTTTTATGAAGGCGAGTTCGACCTCGCTTCCGCGCAACTTGGATGCGCGGTTCTCGCAGATGATCGGCGGATCATCACTCAGGCATCATTCCTGCGTTCTCTTGGACGTGCCAGGTCTCCGAAGGCAGGAACGGGGGTATTAACTACAGCAGATGAAAAGCCCTTCTTTCTCCAAGCCGAAGTGCTGCAACCTTTCGTAGATGAAGACCTTCTCAACATCTCGAAGCCTGTGTTCTATCGCACCAAGAGCGGTGGGAAAGGCGTTGGATACAATGCGATCGCGCTGAAAAGAGTTGCTGAGGTCTACCTCAAGTTTCGAGATCAAAGTCTTCAGACGTCGGGCAAGGTCCCCGCCCGCTACGAGAAGATGATCCATGCGGCCGATATGTTGATCCGTGGCTTGGCAGAGGTTGGGATCGTCGCGCTCGTCGACGAAGCGACCGGATATCAGGACGTGCGCACCCGGCGCGCGCTTCAGGAAGTCCTTGATGCTTTCCTACTCAAGGAGCTGGCCGCGTGGGCGAAGCGCTTCCCTGACGACTTTTACAAGGAGATTTACCGACTGCGCGGATGGACTTGGCGTGGGCGCGGCGTAAACCCGCCACAGGTGGTGGCGAAATACACAACTGACTTTGTTTATGATCGTCTGGCGCCGGGGATTACCGAAGAACTCCAAGCCCGCATGCCGAAGGCCCCATCCGGAGCCAAAAGGGGGAAGTTGCACCAACTTTTGTCCGATGACGTCGGACACCCCGCATTGGCACAACACCTTCATGCCGTGATCACCCTCATGAAGGCATCGCCGGACTGGGAAACCTTTAAGCTTTTGCTAAACCGTTCTCTTCCCAAACGCGGTGCCACGCTTGAGCTACCCTTAGGCGACACACCGGGCACCAAGCCACGCGCCGGTGAGCGAAAATGAAGGCATGCCCCGCAACCTTCACAACTTGCGATCTTTTCGCGACCAATGCACCTAAGCTCTAGATGAAGTCGACGTTGACTTCTATACTACTACCCATTGTCAAACATGAGCTTTAAGCCAAGCTTCAGCGGGGAGTGCTAGCACAGATGATGGATTGGGACTGTTTGCTGAGCGAGAAGCGATTCGCAGACTTGCTGGGGCGCGAGAAACCTAAGGACAGACCGTTAGGACCTGCCTTTGCACAAGGTCAGTTTCGTCTACCGCAAGAACGCGACCACGATCGCATCCTATTCTCGACGCCCTTCCGTCGGATGGGCGACAAGACGCAGGTTTTCCCCTTAGAAAGCATCGAGAGCATTCGAACCCGCCTGACTCACTCTTACGAAGTTGCCAATTTAGCCCGTTCGCTTGGCCTGGAAATCGCTCACACGCTAGCAGAGAAGCTTCCGAAAGACGCTTCCCGATCGATACCTGCAACGCTTGCAGCTGTCGGCTTGGCACACGACATTGGCAACCCCCCATTCGGGCATCAAGGCGAGTTCGCAATTCGGGCGTGGTTCAAAAGAAACGAAGATGTGCTCTTTGGCCCACCGAATGACACGGAACTCTCGGCGGAGGCTTCTGATGTCAAGCGGCTCACCAAGCAACACAAGCTAGATTTCTTGCTCTTCGAAGGAAATGCACAAACTCTTCGCGTTCTAACCAAACTTCAGGTTATTGGCGACGATCTAGGGCTAAATCTCTCGGTTGGAACACTTGCCTCGCTAATGAAATATGTGGCGGCTTCAGATGCGACCAATGAAAATGTTCAAGCACGAAAAAAGGTCGGATACTTCGCTTCTGAAAAAGACGTCGTCGACCGAATCCGAATAGTAACTCAACTCCGGGACGATGCTCGGCATCCACTCGCCTTAATCATGGAGGCCTGCGATGACATCGCCTACTCCGTATTGGATGCCGAAGATGCCATTAAGAAAGGGCTGGTCTCGCTTAACGACTTGCTAGCAGCGCTAGAATATCACCCTGAAGGAGAGGAAAAGCTCGACGGTGTAACAAAACACCTATGCGAAATTACTCACTGGGAATTGGACACCCTACGAAAACAAAAGCTACACCCGAACGAGCTTCAAGACGTCGCAACCCAGAAGTTTCGCGTCCATGCAATCCATCTGATGGTCTCTGCAGTGGCCGAAGCCTTCAGAAACAATTACGACGCAATCCTCTCTGGAGCCTTCCAAGGCGAATTGATCAAGGAATCCGCGGCTTCATCTCTCTGCCGCGCGCTAAAAAAATTCGATCGCGAAAACGCTTTCAGCCATAAATCCGTTCTTGAAGTTGAGCTCAATGGGTTCAATGTGATCAATCGCCTTATGGACTTTCTTTGGATTGGAATCAGCCAAAGAGTTGATTACGAAGAACTCTCGAGTGATCGAAAAACGCCATTCGCAGCATATGTCTATAGTCGCATTTCGAAAAACTATCGACGCATGTTTGAAGGTAAAGTTCGCCAATACCACAGCGATCCTGGCCTACCCATACGCTACAAAGAGATGCAGCTTCTTACGGACATGATTTCGGGCATGACGGACGGATTCTGCATTGATCTTCACCAAGACCTTGAACAGCATTACCGGGCAATGAGAAAAGTCGATGGAACGAGAGCTTGAGAGCAAGGTTCAATATTTTTTCGCATCGCGATATCGTGGTCGTGAAGATGTTCGCGACACTGTGAGAGAGCTTCGTAGACACGGGCGCTTAGTGTTGGTTGGCGGCATGCTGCGCGACCTCGCTTTGTTCGGAAACACAGGTTTTAGGTCGGACTTAGACTTTGTGATCGCCCCATACGATCTCCGCAGTTTTGAAAAATACATGACGGCAATTGGTGCCCGTGTGAACCGGTTCGGTGGCTATGCCCTTCCATCCAGAAAATGGCAGATAGATGTTTGGCCGTTAGAGCGAACATGGGCGAATGTTGCCGGCCACGCCAAGGTGCGCACCGTTGGAGACCTTCGGAGAGCTACGTTCTTCAGATGCGACGCTATTCTATATGACCTTGATCATAGAAAACTAAAGACAACTCCAGACTATTTTGGAGAGCTGAATCAAAAGGTGCTTGAGATAAACCTTCGACCAAATCCAAACCCTAAGGGTAATACTGTTCGCGCCTTCAGATACGCTTTAATGAAAGGGTTTCGTTGGGGGCCTCGCCTCTCCGATTTTGTAAACGAGGTTCTCGAGCGCGAAGGCTGGAACGAACTACTTGAGTCGGAATGGCACTCATTCCACACGCAGCACCTTGAGCGTATTCGCTTCGAGAAACTGAGAAAAGCGCTTCAAGCCCATGTTTCCGAAGGACTGAACACTCCCTTTGACGTAACGAATTTCCTGCGAAACGTCCAGCTCGCGCTACCCAATCTGCACTAGGTGCAACGCTCTAAATTCCTACGCCTGCCTCAGCAGTTCAACGCAGAAGCCCCCTCTAGCCGCAAACCAAAATATCTGAATTACGCAATCAGATTATCAGACACGCTACCAGATCATGTTTGTTCGCGAAACGCCTTCCAATGTATGCCGAAGTGCGCCTCTCGATGGCAATTTGGACAAAGGGCAGCGGCATTTTCCAGAACATCCATACCGCCTTCAGACAACGGGATAATATGGTGAACTTCCAAGTAGGCCCCGCCAGAGATCCTCGTAAATGGCGCGCGTTTTTTACAATGATCGCAAGTGCCGTTTGCTTGATACAACCTTTCAGCTACAACGTCGGGATTCCGGCTGTAAGCGACGGTCTTAACGATACGCCTCATTGGGACACTAGAGGCATTTTTGAGCCTATTCTGACGCGCCTCTGGAATATCCTGAAAGGAGGCGTCTACTCTTTTCTGGAAGCTTTGGGAAAATAGGTCCTCAGCAGAATAAACACTTTCAGGGAGAAGCCTCTCATATTCTGCGCATAGTGCTTTCAAGCCTGGCCTATTTCCGCCATTTTCAAGAGCCTCGTAGTAGTCTATGTGCGCTTTGGTCGACTTAATTGCATTCAGAAGAAAAGACACTCCAAATTCTGAACCGATTTGATCGAAAAAAATACGCGTAGTTAACAAATTCAACGTTCTATGATACAATTCACCTTTGAGCATCTGCGCTAAGTTTCGGATCATGTCGCTTGCAGAGGCATTATTTACTTCAAACTCTTTAGCTAGGATTTTACGCGCCTGTGCCTCACTAATTTCTCCTTCCCAAACTCGCACAGCCTGCTTGTAAGCAGCTAAAGCCTCTGACGTTCCAATTGTTCTTGCCACATTGTTCCCTTCTAAGCTTCTGCGCACAGACGCTTTCTTGCTGACGATGTCTAACACACAGCCTTCCATACCAGAGAAATCGCTTTCGGCAGAGCACGTAAATTGTGAAGTCTCATTCGCTCCATGAACTTCCCTCCTGAGGCTGACCATAGAGCGCAACGCTTTTGAATACGTGTGAAGTGCCGTCCGTCGCGCCATCGCGTAGTGGAACAATCGACCAAGAAAGCACTGCAACCTCCATTTTACCCGGAGGGTTCGTTCTTTCTCGATCTCTGAGCACCCGACGCTTCCCCATCAGACAGGTCGCTTATTTCTAAGACTTCGACATCCCATCTTGAGCGATACACTCCCCACCCGCTCGTCAAACACTCAAGCGCTACGGTCTCTGCAGCACCATCGAAAGAGATCAATAAATGAAATACCCCTTCCAAAACAGCGAAGCTGCGAAATTCATGCGTGATCGGATACTGGCGCTTGGGCACCGCAAGACCCAAGCGGAGATTGCGATCGAAGCTGGCTTCGTCAACGCGAACATGATGTCTTTGCTCAAGGCTGGCAAAACCAAAATCCCGCTCGATCGCATACCTTCATTAGCACGCGCACTTGAATGCGACCCCGCCTTCCTCATGCGCCTTTCTCTTGAACAGGCCGTAGGAAAGACGGCGGCCTTAGCGATCGACGAGATTTTCGGGACGGCCGTGACCGAGAATGAGCGCGGTTGGCTCAATGAACTCCGCGAAGCCTCCGAGAACAGCGACCCTCGGCTCACGGCGAAGTCTCGGAATGCTCTGCGGGCAATTTTCGGGAAATGATCGTTGCGGACCAACGGCTGATCCCACCCTAGCAAGCAAAAGATGGATCGCCCCGTTTTAATAGCCCTCGAGCAATTTTTCTGGAGACCTCGCCCCGTTCCCCGCAGGCGGGGCAGGCCCACGCCCATTCCTTGGAAAGCAGACCGACGTCGAAAACTGATCCGCATAGTAATTTTTTCCTTGTCGGCGCCCTTGCAAATACCACCCTCGCATCCATCTGTGATTTCTATCGTCACAATCACATTACGAGGTAGTTCGAATGGCCATGAGCGCTGCTGAGCGTAAACGCCTGCAAGTCGAGCGTCAGCGTGCGCGTGCGCGCCAATCTGTTGATCTTGTTCAACCGATATCTAAACCGCCTCTCGGAGAGTGGTTAGAGAGCAATGCCCAAGAGGAGCTCTGGCAGCACCTTGTGATGTGCTATGATGGCATGAACAGGCAGGCGCCGGACTTTACGCAAGACACCGATCCAGTCTCCGCCTCGGGTGCCTTTGAGTTCCCGACAACACCTGAAGGCGCACCAAGCTATACCGGAGCCTTGGGGAGGGCGGAGCTCGAAGTGGAATTGCTGCTTGAAGCTGCAAAGACCCTCGCGAAACTGATCAACCGCTACAAGCGTGAAGCAATTTCCACCAGGCTTTCGGAAATCGAAAAGCAAGACCTTACAGACCCTGACAAGCGCTCAGACGGCTTGCAGCAAGCCGTCGTCCTGTCGAAGGCGATGGACAAGCTCGATCGGTCAGTTCGGACCGACGTCCCGCAATGGCAGCTCCGAGGTTAACTCCATGGAGCCATTGCGAATATGCAGCCGTCAGAGAAACTTGAGTGTGAGCGCGACCGTTTGGAAAAAGCGCGCGATACGCTCGCAACGCTTGTCACAGAAGACACCATCTTCCTGCCCTTCTTCATCCGGATTGAGAACGAGCTCACGCGCTTGAACTCTGACTGCTCTGCGCTCGAACGCGCGAGACAGCTTGCGCAAGCTCAGAAGGCCACGCGCTGAATGATCGCGTGCGCCATCTCGAGGGACGCACCTGCACCATAGCGCTCCCGATCTAGAGCGTGTCCCATGAGATCTCTGCGGACACGCTCATCCACCCCCGCCGCCAAGAGGCGATCCTCAAAGGAGTGTCGAAGGCTGTAGAGAACGTGGTCTTCGGTTTCTCGCAATCCGTTTTCTCGCAAGAACTTGTTGATCGTCGCAGACAGGCCTGGCTTGTCTCGATATCGAGGAAATCCGTCTCGACACTCGCGCAACGCATCCAAGCTAACTCCAGCGAGGGGAATATCTCGCTTGGCATTTCGCGTCTTGAGCTGACGTCCATCGGGACGGATCATCACATAGGGGACGGCACCTTCCAAACGAATGTGCTGTGGTAGAAGCGCCGCTCCTTCGCTCGGGCGATAGCCTGTGTTGATCATTCCGAGCAGGACGCAACGAGCTTCGACATTGAGACCTGCGAGGGCGCCATTCGCGAGAAGCTTGTCACGTATCCAATCGCTTGAAAATGGAGGCCTGAGTTCTGCCTCATCTTCTTTGAAACTCAATCCACCGAGCGGCAGATCAAGCTTCAGGCGCTTGAGCTCATTGACACGCTTGAGCACCTTTCCGAGATAGGTCAGATCCTTGTTCGCGGAGTTCGCGGTTAACCCTTCCCGCTCGAGCCTATCTGCCCACCATTGACGGAAGTCGAGCATATCGTCGCGAGTAATCTCATGGATCGGCTTGTCGCCTATAACCTCAACGAAGTTCTTCACCGCCTTTATGACCGGATTGCGAGCGCGACGGACTTGATCCTCGCTCTTTCCCCTCATCTCATCAGAGGTGAGCTCCCAGAAAAGCTCCAGGGCGCGGCTAACCTTTAGGCCTGGGTCAGGCAACGTGCCCAGTAGAGCGCGACCTTCCTGCGCTCTCGTCTTTCGCCCTTTCATCGAAATCGCTTCAACACGCGCGATGATATCAGACACGGGTCCGGCGAGCAGATCTTTCGAGGACAAATAGTCGAACCCCTTAGATCCCACTAACGTTCGAGCTGCGTCTAGCTTCAGCTCCGAATTGGCACCTCCGCAGGCAAGCAATGCTTCCCACTCCGAGACCTGCTGTCTCCACGCGGCTCCACCCCTCTCCCCGGCAACAGACTTCGAGTCCGTATCAAGAGAAATCCAAACCGTCTTACGGCTTTCGACCGACGCATATTTCGTTGGAACACGCTTCACGAGGTAGAGCTTTTCCCCTTTGCCCCTAGCCATTATCGACATCACGGATCTCCCCCATCACAACCCTCAACAACCGCAAATGTGCAGCAGTTTGTGCAGCAAAATGTGCAGCAAATCGGCATAGAAGACCTGAGCCGCTCGCGCCAAGTTCATTATTTTTTCTAGGAAAACAACTGTCTACGCACATTCAACGCTTGCAGCATATGGCGGAGGAGGTGGGATTCGAACCCACGGTAGGCTTTCACCTACGTCGGTTTTCAAGACCGGTGCATTAAACCACTCTGCCACTCCTCCGACCGGCTTCGCTTAGACCGCTTCACGCGATTCTGAAAGTCTTGCGCGCCGATTTCCGCGCGTGGGCGTTGGGGCAGCTTTTCACGGGCTCTGCAAATCGCTAGGATCGCGCGTAACGCATGGCGCAAGCGGTGCAGACGCGCAGGCAAGAGGCGGGCAAACCGCGCGAAAAGGGGCACAGGATGACTGAGCAGAAGAAGATGACGCGCAAGCGGGTGACGGGCTTTGCCCTGATGCTGGGCGCGGGGATCGCGCTGGCAGGCTGTCAGGAAAGCGGCGGCTCCCCGTTCGGGATGTTCAAGAAGAAGCCTGCGGACGAGACCGCGAGCCCCGGCGACGCCGAAACCGTCACCGAAAACGGCCAGAAGATGATCGAGCGCGACGTCGAAGCGCCGCAGGTCTTCTCGGTCGACGAAAAGGGCCTGTGGGACGGGCGCCCCTCGCTGGGCGGCGTCTGGGTCGCGCATCCAAACGTGAAAGACCCCGAGCGGGTGATCATCCGCAACCCGTCGAACGGCAAATTCGTCATCGGTGCGCTGTTCAAGCGCGAGACCGACAATCCCGGCCCGAAACTGCAGGTCAGCTCGGACGCGGCCGATGCGCTGGGGCTGCTGGCGGGCGCGCCGACCGAGCTCTCCGTCGTGGCGCTGCGCCGCGAGACGGTTCCGGTCAAGGAAGACAAGCCCGCGCCGCTCGTCGACAAGCCGGTGATCGCGGCCCCTGAAGAGGTCGAGCAGAAGTCGCTCGACGAGGTGACATCGACCGCGGCGGCCGGCATCGCCAAGGCGCAGGGCACGCCGAAGCCCGCAGCGAAACCAGTCAAGCCCGCAATCGGTGCGGCCCCTGCCCCGGCGCCCGCCCCCGCAGCCCCGGTAGCTGCGGCAACTCCGCAGCCGAGCACGCCGAAAATGAGCACCGGCGCAGGCTATATCCAGATCGGCATCTTCTCCGTCGAGGCGAATGCGAAACGCGCCCAGAGCCAGATGGCCAAGGCGGGCGTGATCGCCGAGATCAAGAAGGAACAGAGCCATTCCAAGACCTTCTGGCGCGTGATCGCGGGCCCTGCGCCCACGAAATCCGACCTCGACGCGCTCAAGACCAAAATTCACGGGCTGGGCTATCCCGACGCCTACCCCGTCTCGAAATAGGACTACGCAGAAGATATGACCTTCATTCGCCTGATCACCGCCACGCTTGCAGCCTGCCTGTTCGCCCTGCCCGCCGCCGCCTTCGACACCAAGGCCCATGCGGCTTGGGTCTATGACCTGTCGACCAAGACCGTCTTGATGGCGAAGAACGCGGATATCCCGCTGCCCCCGGCGTCCATGTCGAAGCTGATGACGCTCGATCTGCTGTTCGAGGCGCTGGAAGACGGCCGGGTCACGATGGACACGACCTTCCCGGTCTCGGAACATGCGCAGTCGATGGGCGGCTCGACGATGTTCCTCAACACGACCGACCGGCCTACCGTGCGCGATCTGATCCAGGGCATCATCATCAATTCGGGCAACGACGCCTGCGTCGTGGTGGCCGAGGGGCTGGCGGGCTCCGAGTCCTCCTTCGCCGATCTGATGACCGAGCGCGCGCATGAGCTGGGCATGAAGAACTCGATGTTCGCCAACTCGAACGGCTGGCCCGACCCCGGCCAGCGCATGTCGGTCCATGATCTCGGTATCGTCGCGAGCCGGATCATCACCCATTTCCCGCAATATTATCACTTCTTCAGCGAGACCCATTTCAACTACAAAGACCGCGCCCCGGCCAATGCCGAGAACCGCAATCCCCTCCTGGACATCCGCGCCGCCGACTGGAAGGCCGATGGCATGAAGACCGGCCACACGCAGGAAGCGGGCTATGGTCTCGTGGGCTCCGCCGTGATGGGCGAGCGCCGCATCGTCTTCGTGCTGGCAGGCATGCCCTCCGAGCAGTCGCGCCGGTCGGAAGGCGAAGCGGTCGCGAACTGGGCCTTCCGTCAGTTCGTGATGAAGGACGTGGCGAAGGCGGGCACCCAGCTCGCCGAAGCGCCGGTCTGGCTGGGCGGCAAATCGACCGTCGGCCTTGCGCCGAAAACCGATCTGTCGCTGCTGGTCCCAGCGGGCGCGAAGGACAAGGTGACCGCCGAGGCCGTGTTCAAAGGCCCGCTGCAGGCCCCGATCAAGCAAGGTCAGGAAGTCGGCAAGCTGGTGATCACCGTGCCGGGCCTCGACAATGCCAACGAAGTGCCGCTCGTCGCCACCGAGGACATCAAGAAAGGCGGCTTTGTCGTGCGCGTGAAAGCGGCGCTGGCGCGGCTGTCGGGCAAGGCGTTCGAGGCCGCGATGGAACGGGTGAACAGCTAAGCGCGCATGTTCATCAGCTTCGAGGGGATCGACGGATCGGGTAAATCCACACAGGCACGGATGCTGGCCGAAACCCTGCGGGACGCGGGGCGCGAGGTCGTTCTGACGCGCGAACCCGGCGGCTCTCCGGGGGCCGAGGAAATCCGCCGTCTGGTCCTTGAGGGCGATCCCGACCGCTGGTCCGCAGAGACCGAGATCCTTCTGTTCACAGCCGCGCGCCGCGACCATCTGGAGCGCGTGATCGAACCGGCGCTCGCCGCCGGAAAGGTCGTGATCTGCGACCGTTTCGCGGATTCGACCCGGATGTATCAGGGCCTCTCGCGCGGCGATCTGCGCGCGGTGGTCGATCAGCTGCACGCCCTGATGATCGGGCGCGAGCCGGACCTGACCGTGCTGATCGACATCGACCCGGCCACCGGCCTCGCCCGCGCCAAGGGGCGTCAGGGCACCGAGGAGCGGTTCGAGGATTTCGGCGTCGGGCTGCAGGAAAAGATGCGCGCGGGGTTCCTGTCCTTAGCCGAGGAATTCGCGCCCCGCTTCCGGGTAATCGACGGCGCGCGCGAGGCCGATGCGATTGCCGCCGATGTGCTGAGCGCCGTGCAGGCGGAACTGCAGAGCTAAGGGCAGCGCCAGACCCTCGGGTGGGCGCTTCGCCGCATTGGTGGCTTGGCGTTTTATCTCTAAAGCCCAGGAAAACCCGCGTGCCCACGATGTCATCGCCAATGCGCCCTCCCGGTGGGAGGGGCGGGCGCTGCCCGGGGCTGCCCGCCCCACGCCAATCGCCAAGTCCCCGAACCTTCCGCAAAAACCCCGCTGGAAACCGCCCGCGCGCGCAACTAGAGTGCCGCCATGAGCCTCGCCGACCTTCCCGATCCAACCCTTGCGCCCGGTGCGCGACACCCGCGCGACACGCTGCGTCTGGTCGGTCAGACGCGGGCCGAAGAGGATTTCCTCGACGCGTTCAACATGGGGCGGCTGCATCACGGCTGGCTGCTGACCGGGCCGCGCGGTGTGGGCAAGGCGACGCTCGCTTGGCGGATCACGCGCTTCCTGATGACCCGACCCGAGGATGACGGCCCCGGCCTGTTCGGCGAGCCGGAACAGCCCTCCAGCCTCGACCCCGATCCGAACCACCCGGCGCTCAGCCGTATCCATGCCGGATCGGAGCCGGGCATTTTCGTGCTCAAGCGCGGCGCGAACGCCACCGAATCCGCACTGTCGCAGGACATTCGCGTCGACGAGGTGCGCAAGCTGCGCTCCTTCCTGCATCTGTCGGCTGCCGAGGGCGGACGGCGCGTGGTGATCATCGACGCCGCCGACGAGATGAACACCCAGGCCGCCAACGCGGTACTGAAACTGCTCGAAGAGCCGCCGCCGCGCGTGACCTTCCTGCTGATCGCGCATCAACCCGCGCGGCTCCTGCCGACGATCCGCTCGCGCTGCCGGGAATTGCGGCTGGGCACGCTCACACCCGATCAGATGGAAGCTGCCATCGCCGCCGCCGAAGAGGAAGGCGAGCCGCCGGATCTCGACCACCACGCGCTGGCCGCGCTGTCGGGCGGCTCCGTCGGTGCCGCGATCCGGCTGATCAATCAGGACGGCATGACGACCTATGCCAAGCTCGTGGATCTGATGGGCACCCTGCCCCGGCTCGACCGTCTAGGCGCGCTGGCGCTGGCCGAAAGCTGCGTGGGCAAGGCAAACGAGAACCGTTTCATCCTCGTGCTCAACCTGATCGACCTGTTTCTCTCGCGCGCCGCACGCGCGGGCGTGATGGGACCGCCCCACCCCGAGGCAGCCCCCGGCGAGGCGCAGCTTCTCGCACGATTGTCGCCTGACGATCAGGCAGCGATGAAATGGGCTGCCCTCCATCAGAGCATGGGCGCGCGGGCAGCCCATGGCCGGGCGGTCAACCTTGACCCTGCCGCGCTCGTGATGGATATCGTCTTGGAGATCACAGCCGCCGCCTCCTGATGCGGCGCGAAAGGAGCCGATTTTGACCCTCCCGCCCGAGATCACAGACAGCCATTGCCATCTCGATTTCCCCGATTTCGACGGTGAGCGCGACGACATCATCGCCCGCGCCAACGCCGCCGGGGTGACGCGGATGGTGACCATCTGCACCAAGCTGAAGAACGAGCCCTCCGTGCGCGCCATCGCCGAGGCGCATCGCGGCGTCTTCTACGCTGCAGGCACGCACCCGATGAGCGTGGCCGAAGAACCTATGGCCACGGTGGACGAGCTGGTGGCGCTCGCGAAGCATCCGAAATTCGTCGGTATAGGCGAGACCGGGCTCGACTATCACTACACCGCCGAGAGTGCCGAGATTCAGAAAACCTCTCTGCGCCTGCATATCGAAGCAGCCCAAGAGATCGGTCTGCCGCTGATCATCCATTCGCGCGATGCCGACGAGGACATGGAAGCGATCCTGACCGAGGGGATGAAGGCCAAGCCCTATTCCTGCGTCATGCATTGCTATTCGTCGGGTCCCCGCCTCGCGCAGGTCTCGGTCGATCTGGGCTTCTATCTCTCGATGTCCGGCATCGCGACCTTCCCCAAAAGCCAGGAAGTCCGCGACATCTTCGCCGCCGCGCCGCTCGACCGGATCCTCGTGGAAACCGACAGCCCCTATCTCGCGCCGCCGCCCTATCGCGGCAAGCGCAACGAGCCCGCCTACACGGCCCACACCGCGAAAGTCGGCGCCGATGTCTTCGGCCTGCCGCTCGAGGAATTCGCCGCCGCGACGCAGGCCAATTTCGACCGCCTGTTCTGGAAAGCCGCCGAGCATGGCGAGCGGGGGAGCATCGCTGCATGAGTCGGATGCGCTTCACGATCCTCGGCTGCGGCTCCTCGGGGGGCGTGCCGCGCATCGGCAACAATTGGGGCGACTGCGACCCGGCGAACCCGAAGAACCACCGGCTGCGCTGTTCGATGCTGGTCGAGCGGGTCGCCCAGTCGGGCACCACGCGGGTCCTGATCGACACCACGCCCGACATGCGCCAGCAGCTGCTGACCGCGGGCGTGGGCGAGCTGGATGCGGTGGTCTACACCCACAGCCATGCCGATCACGTCCACGGACTCGACGATCTGCGCCAGATCGTCTTCAACATGCGCACCCGCCTGCCCGTCTGGGCCGATGCCGATACCGAGGCCGCGCTGCTCGACCGTTTCGCCTATGCCTTCGTCCAGCCCTCGGACAGCAATTACAAACCGATCTGCGAGCTGAAATCGATCCATCGCGAGCGGCCCTTCCAGATCACTGGTGCGGGCGGCTCGATCGAGTTTCAGCCCTTCCGGGTCGAGCATGGCAATATCGACGCGCTCGGCTTCCGGATCGGCGGACTGGCCTATCTGCCGGACGTCTCGGACATTCCCGAAGAGGCATGGGCCTATCTCGAAGGCCTCGATTGCTGGGTGCTCGACGCGCTGCGCCGCACGCCGCACCCCACCCACGCGCATCTGGCCCGCGCGCTGGAATGGATCGAGCGTGCGCAGCCCGCAAGCGCGGTGCTCACCAACATGCATATCGACCTCGACCACGACACCGTCGCCGAAGAAACGCCGGATCACATTCGCCCTGCCCATGACGGGATGGTTCTGGATTTCGGTCTCTGATGAGCGTTCTGATCGACGTCATCCTGCCGGTCTTCCTCGTCATCGGCTTCGGCTATGTCGTGGCCTGGCGCGGGCTGTTCTCCGAAGGCGCGGTCGACGGGCTGATGCGCTTTGCGCAGAACTTCGCGGTGCCGGTGCTGCTGGCGCGCTCGATTGCCAATCTCGACCTGACGCAGAGCTATAACTGGGCGATGATGGCGTCCTTCTACGCAGGCGCGCTGATCTCTTTCGCCATCGGCATCACCGGCGCGCGCATGATAGGCCGCAACGGTCCGGAGAGCGTCGCCATCGGCTTCGCCTGCCTGTTCTCGAATTCGCTGCTGCTGGGCGTGCCGATTACCGAGCGCGCCTATGGCACCGATGCGCTGTCGGGCAACTTCGCGATCATCTCGGTTCATTCGCCCTTCCTCTACACGATCGGCATCCTCGCGATGGAGATGGTGCGCTCGTCGGGCACCGGCACCTCGCTCGGGCGCGTGGGGCTCAACGCGCTGATCGGCGTGCTGCGGACCCCGCTGGTGATCGGCATCCTGACGGGCTTCGCGATCAAGATCCTCACCACGCTGACGGGCCAGCCCCTGCCCCATCCGCTGATGGAAGCGATGAACATGATGGCGCGCGCGGCGCTGCCTGCGGCCCTGTTCGGGCTAGGGGGCGTGCTCTATCGCTATCGTCCCGAGGGCGATGCGAAAGCGATCGCGATGGTCACCGGCCTGTCGCTGATGCTGCATCCGGCGATCACTTACGGGCTCGCGCATTTCGCCTTCAAGGTGGACACATCCGCGCTGCGTTCGGCCACGCTGACGGCGGCGATGGCGCCGGGGGTCAACGCCTATCTGTTTGCGAATATCTACGGGGTGGCGCGCAGAGTTGCGGCCTCGGCCGTGCTGATCGCGACGGCGCTGTCGATTCTGACGATCTGGGGCTGGCTTGCGATCCTGCCATGAGGTTTGGGGGCTCTGCCCCTCCGTCGCCGGAGGGCGACAAGACTGACGTGTCGAGGGGCTCTGCCCCTCTGGCGCCGGAGGGCGACAAAACAAGAAAAAAAGGGGCTCTGCCCCTTTGGCCTACGGCCATTCACCCCGGGATATTTTCACCAAGAGGAAGCGGCAATCAGGCCTTGCGGACGCGGATCACCACGTCGACGCGGGTGATCTCGGCGCCTTCGGGCGCCTGCGGGATCGAGGCGAGTTTTAACTCCTCGGCCGGGGCATCCGACAAGCGGTTGTCGTCTTCCCAGAAGAAATGCGGGTGATCGTCCATGCGCGTGTCGAAATAGCTGCGCGCGCCATCCACCGTTATCTCATGCATCAGCCCCGCGTCGCAGAACGCCTTGAGCGTGTTGTAGACGGTGGCGAGCGAGACCTTTTCGCCCGCATCGCAGGCGGCCGCGTAAAGGCTTTCGGCCGTGACATGACGATTTTCCCCATCGCCCACGAGCAATGTGGCCAGCGCCAGTCGCTGACGGGTGGGGCGCAGCCCGCCACGGCTCAGCCAGTCCTGCCCGCGGCGCTGTTCGGTCGAATTCGTCACAGCCATGTCATGTCTCCTTGTTCCCTATATGAGACTTTTCCACTCAGGTTTCAATGCAACCGCGCAGGGGCGCGGCCTGTCACCGTCGCCCTTGCGCCACGCGGCCACGCGGTGATAGAGGGATGCAAAAGCACGCCAAAACCGGGAAGGAGCGCCGATGGCTGGGTTTCCGACGAGCTTCGGGAAAGAAGATCTTCTGAAATGTGCACGCGGGGAGCTGTTTGGCCCCGGCAATGCACAACTTCCGGCGCCGCCGATGCTGATGATGGATCGCATCACCGACATCTCGGGCGATGGCGGCAAGCACGGCAAGGGCCATGTGGTCGCCGAGTTCGACATCACCCCGGACCTGTGGTTCTTCGAATGCCATTTCCCCGGCAATCCGATCATGCCGGGCTGCCTCGGCCTCGACGGGTTGTGGCAGCTGACCGGCTTCAACCTGGGCTGGCGTGGCTGGCAGGGTCGCGGCTATGCGCTTGGCGTGGGCGAGGTTAAGCTCACCGGCATGGTCCGCCCGGATCGCAAAATGCTGACCTACAAGGTCGACTTCACCAAGGCCGTTCAGACCCGTCGCCTGACCATGGGTGTCGCAGACGGGATCGTCGAGGCCGACGGTGACGTGATCTACGAGGTCAAGGACATGAAGGTCGCGCTCTCCGAGAGCTGACCCCCATAGACAGACAAGACAGGAGGCCCGCATGCGCCGCGTCGTCATCACCGGTTTGGGCATCGTCTCGCCCATCGGCAACAATGCCGAAGAAGTCACCGCCAGCCTGAAGGCCGGCAAATCCGGCATCGTCTTTGCCGAGGATTACGCCGAGCGTGGCTTCCGCAGCCAGGTCAAAGGCCAGCCGAAGATCACGCTCGAGGACCATATCGACAAGCGCAACCTGCGCTTCATGGGTCCGGGTGCCGCCTATAACTTCATCGCGATGGAGCAGGCTCTGGCCGATAGCGGCCTCGAAGAGAGCGACATCTCGAACCCGCGCAGCGGCCTGATCATGGGCTCGGGCGGTCCGTCCACCTCGAACTTCTTCGAGGCGCATCGCATCGTCATGGAGAAGGGCTCGCCCAAGCGGATGGGGCCGTTCATGGTCACCCGCTGCATGAGCTCGACGAACTCGGCCTGTCTGGCCACGCCGTTCAAGATCAAGGGCGTGAACTACTCGATCACCTCGGCCTGCTCGACCTCGGCGCATTGCATCGGCAACGGCACCGAGCTGATCCAGATGGGCAAGCAGGACATCGTCTTCGCCGGCGGTGGCGAGGAGCTGGACTGGACGCTGAGCTGTCTGTTCGACGCGATGGGCGCGATGTCGTCGAAATATAACGACACGCCCGAGCTGGCCTCGCGCGCTTTCGACGCGACCCGCGACGGGTTCGTTATCGCGGGCGGCGGCGGTGTCGTCGTGCTGGAAGAGCTCGAGCACGCCAAGGCGCGCGGCGCGAAAATCTACGCGGAAGTCACCGGCTACGGCGCGACCTCGGACGGCCACGACATGGTGGCACCGTCGGGCGAAGGTGGCGAGCGGTCAATGAAGCTCGCGGTCGGCACCCTTCCGGAAGGCCGCAAGATTTCCTACATCAATGCGCATGGCACCTCGACGCCCGCAGGCGACGTGACCGAAGTGCAGGCCGTGCGCCGCGTCTTTGGCGAGGAAAACGTGCCGAAAATCTCCTCGACTAAATCGCTCACCGGGCACTCGCTCGGCGCGACCGGCGTGCATGAGGCGATCTATTCGCTCTTGATGATGGAAAACAACTTCATCACGGCCTCGGCCAACATCACCGAGCTCGACCCGGAGATCAAACCCGAAGAGATCGCGATGGAGCGGATCGACAATGTCGAGTTCGACTCGGTCCTGTCGAACAGCTTCGGCTTCGGCGGCACCAACGCGTCGCTCGTGATGAGCAAGTATAAAGACTAACGGCAAGAACAAACGGCGACAGAAACGGCGGCAGGGACGGGAATGGCGGAACTGATGAAGGGTAAGCGCGGCCTCGTGATGGGGGTCGCCAACGAGCGCTCAATCGCTTGGGGGATCGCGAAGGCACTGGCCGAGCAAGGCGCGGAACTGGCGTTCTCCTATCAGGGCGAAGCCTTCGGCAAGCGAGTCGAACCGCTGGCCGAAAGCGTGGGCTCGAAATTCCTGCTGGATGTGGACGTGAATGACGACGCCTCGATGGACGCCGCCTTCGCCAAGCTGAAAGAGGAATGGGGCTCGATCGACTTCGTCGTGCACGCCATCGCCTATTCCGACAAGAGCGAGCTTGCGGGCCGGTTCATCAACACCACCCGCGAGAACTTCAAGAACTCGCTGACGATCTCCTGCTACAGCTTCATCGACGTGGCCAAGCGCGCCTCGGAACTGATGAACGAAGGCGGCTCGATGATCACGCTGACCTATATGGGATCGCAGCGCGTGACGCCCTATTACAACGTGATGGGCGTGGCGAAAGCGGCGCTGGAATCGGCGGTGCGCTATCTGGCGGCCGATCTGGGCCCCGACGGCATCCGCGTGAACGCGATCTCGCCCGGCCCGATGAAGACGCTGGCCGGCGCTGCGATCGGCGGCGCGCGCAAGACCTTCCGCCACACCGAGCACAATTCGCCCCTGCGCCACAACGCGACGCTGGAAGCGATCGGCGGCACGGCTGTCTATCTGCTCTCGGACTATGGCGCTTGCACCTCCGGCGAGATCATCTCGGTCGATAGCGGCTATCACGTCATGGGCATGCCCGCGGCGGAGAACCTGTAAGAAGTCTCGCGCGGACGATAGGCGCCCGGAACGCGGCGAAGCCGCAGGGCGCGCGCCGGCCCGTCCCGACGGGCTGGCGCATTGACACCCACGCACACCGCTCAAACGACAGAAGTATGTGGCTGAGATAAAGCGCCCAGCCCCCAAGTAATGGTGCGCCACCCCACGGGCCGCCGCGCGCCCTGCTACCCATTCCCTCCCTTCCCCCATCCCCTGCCCCGCGTTAGGCTTTCCCGAACACGCAGGGAGGCGCGCATGGCACTCGATTTCTCTATCGGCATCATCGGCTCAGGGATGCTCGGCGCAGCGATCGCCGAGGCGCTCTGGCGCGCGGAACCCAGGTCGCTTCTGATGGCCAACCGCTCCGGCACGCGACCTGACATTGACGGCTTCCCGCCGGAGAACGTCATGACCGATCCGCAGGCGCTGGCAGAGGCTTGCGACGTGGTGATCCTCTGCGTGCCGCCCGCCGCAGCGAGAGACCTCACGATCGATGCGAAAGACAAGCTGGTGATCTCCGTCATGGCGGGCGTGCCACTGGCCGACCTCACCCGCATCAGCGCCAGCCCGCGCGCAATCCGTGCCATGTCGAGCCCGGCCGCCGCAAAGGGCTTCGCCTATAGCCCATGGTTCGCGAGCGATGCCGTGACCGAGGAGGACCGCGCCCGCACCCGGGCCCTGTTTGAGGCCTGCGGGCAGACTGAGGAACTGCATGACGAGGCCCAGATCGACCTCTTCACCGCGATGACCGGCCCAGTACCGGGCTTCGTCGCCGCCTGCGCCGCCGCAATGGTGCGTCATGCCGAGGATCAGGGCGTCCCGCCCGAGATCGCTGATCGCGCCGTGCGCCAGCTATTCCTCTCCGCCGGGCAGATGATGGCCGAGGGCCCGACGCCTCAGGCCCATGTGCAGGAGATGATCGATTACGCGGGCACAACAGCCAAGGGCCTGACCACTCTGCGCGACAACGGCTTTGCCGAGCGTCTCGCCGAAGGGCTCGTCGCCGCGACGCAAGCCTCGCGCGACATCTACTGACCCTTGCACCCGGCCCCGCCGACGCTAGGGTGAGGCTCGGGAGGAAATATCATGTCCATTCAGCTTTGCGTCTTCGACGCCTACGGCACGCTTTTCGACGTCGACGCCGCCGCGCGCAATCTGGCCGCTGAGGAGCCGCGCCTGACCGAGATCTGGCCGCGCCTTGCCGCCGATTGGCGCCGCAAACAGCTCGAATATAGCTGGCTGCGCGAGGTGATGGGCGATTACGTCGATTTCTGGCAGCTGACCCGCGACGGGCTCGATTGGGCGATGGCGGCGCAGGACCTCGACGATCCCGATCTGGCCGAGCGGCTGATGGCGCTTTACCGCGAGTTGCCCGCCTTCCCCGAAGTGCCCGAGATGCTCGACGCGCTGCATCATCGCGGTGTGGGGCGTGCGATCCTGTCGAATGGCGCGCCGGACATGCTGGGGGCTGCGGTCCATGCGGCGGGGGTCGGGCATCTGCTCGACGAAGTGCTCTCGATCCACGAGATCGGCCACTACAAACCCCGCGCCGCCGTCTACGAGATGATCGCGCAGAAGATGGGCGTCGATCCGGAGAGGACCTGCTTCGTCTCGTCGAATGGCTGGGATGCGGCGGGCGCGGCCAAGGCGGGCTTCCACGTCCTTTGGGTCAACCGCGCAAACGCTCCGGTCGAGCGACTGCCCTACAAACCGGCGGCGATCCTGACGGATCTGCGCGCGGTGCCCGACCACCTCTGAGAGGCGCTCACTCGTCCATCTCGCGCAGCGCGCGCCGCAGCCGCATTGTCTGCGCCTGAAATCCTTCCGCATCCGTGTATTCCACGAAATCGCGGTAGCGGAGATGCGGCCCCTTCACCCGATGCGCGTGCTTGATCGGGCACCAGAATTGCTCGGTCCGGCCCGCGATCTCGCGCACATAGCTCAGAAGCCCGTTGCAATATCCGCAATAGACGCAGTTCAGCTTCTGCAGCGCATTGAGATAGGCCAGATGCTGACGGTCGATCACGATATGATCGGCGCGCTTCACCTTGGCGATGCGGTAGATCGGAAAACAGATCGCCTGATAGAGGCTTACGAAGAGGTCGAGCAGCACGAAGGGCACGATCAGCGAATAGATCACCGGGGCGGTCAGAATGACCATCGGGCGCGCATAGGACAGGAAACGCAAAAGCCCCACCCGCGCCTGCCGATGCGCATCTCGCACGCCCGCCTCGAACACCACCCGGTTGTGATCGAGCCGGAACGCCATCGCCTCGCGCCTGCGCTCCCATTCCGCTTCGATTTCGTCTTCGAGCGCACTCAGTCTTTCGTGTAATCTTTCCAGCGTGTCAGCCATGGCGATCTCCCTCTAACGCACTATGATCGCTGACAGGTCAGCAATCCAGAGAGGAGCGGCGTAATGGAATTCTTTACCGCGGATGATGGCGCGAAGATCGCCTATCGCGACAGTGGCAGCGGCGTGCCGGTCTTGGCCCTGTCCGGGCTGACGCGAAACACCCGCGATTTCGACTACGTCGCGCCGCATCTCAAGGACGTGCGGCTGATCTGCATGGACTATCGCGGCCGTGGCGAGAGCGACTGGACCGGTGAGAAAACCTATACCGTGCCGCGCGAAGCGGCGGATGCGCTGCAACTGCTCGATCATCTGGGGATCGAGAAGGCCGCGATCCTCGGCACGTCGCGCGGGGGCCTCGTGGGGATGTATCTCGCGCTAACCGCGAAAGAGCGCATGACCGGGCTCGCGCTGAACGATGTCGGGCCTGTCCTCGACGAGAAGGGGCTGAACAAGATCTTCGACTATATCGGGCGCAACCCAGCGGCGAAGAGCTATGCGGAAATGGCCGAGAAGCTGCCCGAGGCGATGATCGGTTTCGACAAGGTGCCGCCCAATCGCTGGGCGATGGAGGTCCGCCACCATTACGTGGAGACCGATGACGGGCTGAAGATCAATTATGATCCGGCCCTACGCGATGCCTTCCTCGGCGCCTTCAAGGGCGGCGTCGAGCCAGCCTGGCCGCTCTTCGAGGCCACCGAAGGGCTGCCGATCGTCCTGACCCACGGCGCGAATTCCGATCTGCTGAGCGACGCCACGGTGGACGAGATGCAGCGCCGCCGTCCGGACATGATCTATGCGCGCGTCGCCGACCGCGCCCACATCCCCTTCCTCGACGAACCCGAGTCGCTTGCGGCCCTCGAAGCGTGGGTCGAACGGATCAAAGGGTGAGCGAGGCCCGTGTCACCTTCATCGCCAGCGCAATCACGCTAATTACGGGTGCGCTCTGGGGGCTTTACTGGCTCCCGGTGCGCGCGCTCGACGGGCACGGTCTGGCGGGCGCTTGGGGTACGGTCGCGATTACCCTGGTCGCCTGCGTGGCCCTTGCGCCCGTCGCCTGGACCAAGCGCTGCGAACTCGCCGCCGCCACGCCAGCCGCGCTGATCTCGGTCGCGCTTGGCGGGACGGCCTTTGCGCTCTATTCGATCGGCTTTCTCTATGGCCGCGTCGCGCTGGTGATCCTGCTGTGGTTTCTCACCCCGGTCTGGTCGGTGGTGATCGGACGGTTCGTGCTGGGCTGGCCGATCTCGCGCCTGCGACTGGCCGCGATCGTCATCGGCCTAGCGGGGCTCGGCCTGATGCTGGGCGGAAGCGGTGGCATGCCGCTACCCAGCAGCTTGGGCGAATGGATGACGCTTGTAGGCGGCGTGATCTGGTCGGTCGCGACCACGGGGATGCGCACCAGATCGACGCTTTCGCCCGGTCCTGCCACCTTCGTCTTCGCGGCCGGCGCGGCCCTCACCGCGCTCTGCCTCGCGCCGTTCCTTGCGCCGCTCCCCGCTGCGGGCGTCGATTGGGCCGCGTCGGTTGGACTGATCGGTGCTGCCGGGGTGTTCTGGTGGGGCGCTGCGACCGCGGCGCTGATGTGGGCGACCGTGCGGCTCGAACCGGCGCGGATCGGGATCTTGCTAATGAGCGAGGTACTGGTGGGCGCCGTCTCCGCCGCACTGATCGCGGGCGAACAGCTCGCCGCGCTGGAAATCGCAGGCGGCGCGCTGGTGCTGGGCGCCGGGCTGCTGGAGGTCTGGCCTGCGCGCCCCACGCAACGCCCCGTCTGACCCACCCAATCCGCAAACAAAAAAGGCGCCCCGCAGGGCGCCTCTTCTATAAGATCGCGGCAAGGATCAGTCCTTCGCGCGCTCGACGTAGGTCGTGTCTTCGGTGTTGATCACGATGCGGGTGCCCACGCCGATATGCGGCGGCACCATCACGCGGATCCCGCCGGTGCAGATCGAGGGCTTGTAGCTCGACGAGGCGGTCTGACCCTTCACGACCGGCTCGGTCTCTTCGACTTCGACGGTGACTTTCTGCGGCAGGTCGATCGCGATCGCGTTCTCCTGGAAGGTCTTGAGATGGACGCGGATGCCGTCGCGCAGGAACACCTTCGCATCGCCGATCACGTCATCCTGCACCGCGAGCTGCTCATAGGTCTCGGGGTCCATGAAGTGATAGCCTTCGCCATCCTCGTAGAGGAAATCGTACTCGCGCTCTTCGACATGCGCACGCTCGACCTGCTCGGTCGTGCGCCAACGCTCCGACACCTTCGTGCCGTCCGAGATGCGGCGCATATCGACCTGCGTGACAGGCGTGCCCTTGCCGGGATGGATGTTCTGCGCGGTGATCACGACGTAGAGTTTGTCGTCGATTTCAAGCACGTTGCCCTTGCGGACAGAGGAAGCGATGACTTTCGCCATGAAAGGACCCCTTTGAATTCGGATAAACAGGCTCTGGCGCCCGGATTGCAGAGCGCCTAAACCATTTGCGCCCCGATTTCCAGCCTGAAAGGCCTTCCATGCCCCCGTTCTGGACGCCCGAGCGCCACGCCGACCGCCGCCCCGCCCTTCTCGCGCGCAACCGCATTCAGGCCGCGATCCGCGGCTGGCTCGCGACAGAGGATTTCGTCGAGGTCGATCCCTGCGCGCTGCAGGTCTCACCCGGCAACGAGGCGCATCTGCACGCCTTCGCCACCGAGATGATCGGCAATGACGGCGCGGCGCGGCGGATGTATCTGCACACCTCGCCCGAATTCGCGATGAAGAAACTGCTGGCGGCGGGTGAGCCGCGCATCGCCGCCTTCGCCCATGTCTGGCGCAATCGCGAAGCGGGCAAGCGCCATTCGCCCGAATTCACTATGCTGGAATGGTATCGCGCGGGCGAAAACTATACCGCGCTGATGGCCGATTGCGCGGCGATGCTGCGGCTGGCAGCCGAGGCCGCAAGATCGACGGTGCTCCGCTATGGCCCCGCCGAATGCGATCCCTTCGCCGAACCCGAGCGCCTGTCGGTCGCGGACGCCTTCCAGCGCCATGCCGGGATCGACCTGCTCGCCGCCTGCGACGGGGCCAAGACCGACGCGGAAGCCCTGCGCGCGCAATGCGAGGCGATAGGCTTCGCGGTGGCCGATGCGGATAGCTGGTCCGACATCGTCTCGAAACTGCTGGTCGCGAAGGTCGAGCCGCATCTGGGCCACGGCCACGCGACGATTCTGGATCGCTATCCGCTGGCCGAGGCCGCGCTGGCCCGCCCGGCCCCGGACGACGGTCGCGTCGCCGAACGGTTCGAGCTTTACGCCTGTGGGGTCGAACTCGCGAATGGTTTCGGCGAACTGACCGATCCGGCCGAACAGCGCCGCCGCTTCGAGGGCGATATGGATCTGAAGGAAGAACTCTACGGCGAGCGTTACCCGATCGACGAAGATTTCCTCGCAGCGCTCGAGATCATGCCCGAGGCGTCGGGCATCGCGCTTGGCTTCGACCGGTTGGTGATGCTCGCGACCGGCGCGCCGAAGATCGAGGATGTGCTCTGGGTGCCGGTGGGTGGCGCGACGGGTTGAAACTCAGCCCTTCCCGCCCTTCTTCTCGGCGGCATGATCGGCCAGCATCTTGAACGGCACCACCCGCAGGGCATCGCGATGGGTCGAAGCCAGCATCACCTCGGGCGCGCAGCCCTCCTGCACCGCCTGCAAGAAGCGCGAGGCGCACAGGCACCATTGGTCGCCCGGTTTCAGCCCCGGAAAATCATATTCCGGGCGCGGCGTGCTCAGGTCGTTGCCGAGATATTTCGAGAAGGCGAGAAACTCCGCCGTCATCACAGCGCAGACCGTATGCGAACCGCTATCCTCCCAGCAGGTGTTGCATCTGCCATCGCGGAAGAACCCGGTCCGGGGCTTGAGCGAACAGGGCTGCAAGGTTCCGCCCAGCACGTTGATCGCCTCATACATCTGCATCGCGCGGCCCTCCCTTTCAGGAAACCTCTGCGATGCGGCGCAGCTTGGCAAGATTTTCCTCCTCGACGCCCTCCTCCTTGAAACGCCAGTCGGCGGCGTTGAGCGCGATTACGGTGTCGGTCGCGGGGCTGACATAGATGTGCTGGCCGTAGATGCCGCGTGCGAAATAGTCGCCGCCGTGCTCCGCCGTGTCGACGGGGACCCACCACTGATAGCCGTAGCCCTCGCCCTTCGGCGCCTGCAGCGCGGTCGATTGCGTAACCCAGTCCTCGGGGACGATCTGGCGGCCGTTCCAGAAACCCTTTTGCAGGAACATCTGACCGAAACGGGCATAGTCCCGCGTCCGCAGGTTCAGCCCGCCAAGGACGAAGCTGACGCCCAGCCCGTCGGTCAGCATCACCGGCGCGGCCTCCAGCCCCATCGGCGCGATCAGCAGCTCTCCCATCACCTCCGCCGGATCGGCCCCGGTCGCGCCGGCGATCACCATGCCCAGAACATGCGTGTCGATCGAGACATAGAGCATCCGCGCGCCCGGCTCCGCCTCGCGGATCTTGAGCGAGGCGGCGAAGGCGTCCATCGACCGGCCCATCGCCAGCACCCGGCCCATCTTGTTGATATCCGAATGAAAATCCAGATAGTCCTCGTTGAAGGCCACGCCCGAGGACATCACCAGCGCATCGCGGATCGACACGCCCTCATAGCCCGAGCCCTTCAGCTGCGGCGCAAAGCGGGTGAGCGGCGCGTCGAGATCGGGGATCACGCCCTGATGGTGCAGGATGCCCAGCGTGGCCGAGAGGAAGCTCTTCGCCATCGACCAGGAGATGCGCAGATCTTCCGGCGCGGTGCCGCGAAAATAGCGTTCATGGGTGATCTGGCCGTGGCGCAGCTTCACCAGCGCGGTGACCCAGCGCCGGTCGATCCAATCCTCGACGCCCTCGGGCAGCGCCTCCTCCGCGCCGAGGGCCAACTCCGACACCGGCCCGTCGCCACGTGCGATCTCGCGCGAATGAAACAGCGCGGGCATGTTGGAGAAATTGCCGACGATCCGGTCGGGCTCGAACAGACGGTTCACAGCGCGCAGCCGCGCGATCTCGTCGCGCTTCCACCATGCGAGCCCCGCAATCGGCAGCGCCGCCGCCATGCCGACCCGGATCGCGCCCCGCATCGCCTTCTGTCCAAGCTGTTTCATCCCGCGTCCCCTCGCCGCATATCGTCACGGCAAGGAAGCACGCCTCACGCTGTTGCGGCAAGGAGAACCGGGCGTCATCGCGCAAACGCGACCTGCACAAGGCTCAGTAGATATAGCGGATCTGGTCGGTCCAGTAGCGCTCCATCCGGCGCAGGGTGTGGTTCATCTCCTCCATCGCGTCGAAGGTGATGACGCCGCGCGTCTCCATCCCGCAGGCGTGGCGCTCGAACAGGGTCGCCACATTCTCGCGCAGTTCGCGCCCCTTCGCGGTCAGGCGCACCCGCACCGAGCGTCGGTCGATCTCGCAGCGCTGATGGTGCATGTAGCCCGCCTCCACCAGCTTCTTGAGATTGTAGGAGACGTTCGAGCCCTGATAATAGCCGCGGGTCTTCAGCTCCCCCGCGGTCACCTCGTTCTCGCCCACGTTGAACAGCAAAAGCGCCTGCACCGGGTTGATCTCGAGGATGCCTAGCCGCTCGAACTCGTCCTTGATGACGTCGAGCAGCAAGCGGTGCAGCCGCTCCAGCAGCGAAAGGCTGTCCAAGTATCCCGCCATCAGCCCCGGCGTCGCCGGGACGGGCGTCATGTCGCTTGCAGATTTCTGCACGGTCATAGCATTCTCCGCCAGTTTCGCTGCCCCTGACGCAAGACAGTGGCGGGAAATGACAAAGATACCGTTAAGCGGCCCGAATTCTCCGAAAATTCGCGCAAAACCCTATGAAATCCGGGGCTTCCGCGCCGTTTTCAGGTTTTCGTAATGTGCCGTTCGCGGGCGAATTGGCCGATTACGGACAGCAATTCGAGGTATTTCGGCGGGCAAGGCTGCGCGCCCGAGACCCACGGATACAGATCCTGATCATTCTCTTCGAGAAGCTGGTCATAGAGATCGAGAGTGGCGGCATCGAGTTCCGGCAGACACGCATCGGCGTAAGGCCCGAGGATCAAGTCCATTTCCTTGATCCCGCGCCGCCAGCTGCGCATCTTCATCCGTTTCAGCCGCGCCTCTCGCGTCTCTGTCATCAACTCTCTCCTGCCACCAAGCGCTTCTCCAGCCGTGCCAGCCGCACATCGAGATCTTCGAGCCCGGACCGCACTTCCCGGATTTCGCGCACGAGGGCGCGTTCCGCCTTTGCGTCTTCTCCCTGTTCGGGCGGGCCGTCAAGCCCCTCGCCCGATCCGGTCAGCAGCCACATCAGCGTCACGTTGAGCATCCCCGACAGCATCTGCAGCCGGTTCGCGCGCGGCTCCAGCACGTCTTCTTCCCAAGCCTGCAGCGTCTCGAGCCGGACGCCCAGCTGCGTTGCCAGATCCTCCTGGCTCAACCCTGCCGCTTCGCGCGCGCCCGCAAGCCGGTCGCCGAACGTTGCGCTCGCCTCGCCATACCAATCGTCGACCATGTCTCTCTCCCGCTTTCGCTTGAACGCTTCTGGTGCCGAGCCTAGAAGTTTGCCGAACGAGTTACAAATCAAGGGCGACGCGATGGCATTCCTTTCCGACACGCTTGCACGGGTGAAACCTTCGCCGACGGTCGCGATGACCGGGAAGGTGGCCGAATTGCGCGCCGAAGGCCGCGATGTGATCGGCCTTTCGGCGGGCGAGCCCGATTTCGACACGCCCGAGTCGATCAAGGACGCCGCGAAAGCCGCGATCGACGCAGGCAAGACCAAATACACCGCCGTCGACGGCATCGCCGAGCTGAAACAGGCGATCTGCGCCAAGTTCGCCCGCGAGAATGGACTGTCCTACACGCCCGAGCAGGTCTCCGTCTCCTCGGGCGGCAAGCAGGTGCTGTTCAACGCGCTGATGGCGACGCTCAACCCCGGCGACGAGGTGGTGATCCCGACCCCCTACTGGGTCAGCTACCCGGATATGGTGCTGATCGGCGGCGGCACGCCCGTCTTCGTGCCGGGCGATCCCGCGATGGGCTACAAGATCAGCCCCGAGGCGCTGGAAGCCGCGATCACGCCGAACACCAAGTGGTTCCTCTTCAACTCGCCCTCGAACCCCTCGGGTGCTGCCTATTCGCGCGAAGAACTGACCGCGCTGACCGAGGTGCTGATGCGCCACCCGCATGTCTGGGTGATGACCGATGACATGTATGAACATCTCACCTTCGACGGGTTCGAATTCACCACGCCCGCGCAGGTCGAGCCCGCGCTTTATGATCGCACGCTGACGGTCAACGGCGTCTCCAAGGCCTATGCGATGACCGGCTGGCGGATCGGCTACGCGGCCGGCCCGAAAGAGCTGATCGCGGCGATGCGCAAGGTGCAATCGCAATCCACCTCGAACCCCTGCTCGATCTCGCAATGGGCCGCAGTCGAGGCCCTCAACGGTCCGCAGGATTTCATCGACACCTTCCGCACCGCCTTCAAGCGGCGGCGCGATCTGGTGGTGGCCGGGCTCAACGCCTGCCCCGGCATCTCCTGCCCGACGCCCGAGGGCGCGTTCTACGTCTACCCCTCGATCAAGGACTGCATCGGCAAGACCTCCGCAGGCGGGCGCAAGATCGAGAGCGACGAGGATTTCGCCAATGCGCTCTTGGAGGAAAACAACGTCGCCGTGGTCTTCGGCGCGGCCTTCGGGCTTTCACCGAATTTCCGCATCAGCTACGCTACATCGGACGCGGCCCTGACCGAGGCCTGCGCCCGGATCAAGGCCTTCTGCGAAGGGCTGTCATAAGGCGGAACGGCCGAGGGAGACTGGCGAATGACTGACTTGCCCGAGTATTACTTCCGGGTGAAGGAAAACGGCGCGACGGTGTTTCGCGTCGACACCGAGAACCGTCAGCGCCGGATCGAGATGGACCCGATCGCTAATATCAACATCCGCAACGGCGAGATCAAACCGCAAGGCGACCGGGTTCTGACTGAGGACGATCGCGCCGAGATCGAGGCGTGGATGGCGCATCGCCGCGAGGTGCTCGCCCAGCGCGATGTCGACGACATCCTGCGCGCGGTCGATCACCTCAATCTCGTCACGCAATGGGCGCAGTCGAAGGCGACCGATGCCCAGCTCGAAGAGATCACGGATACGCTGTTGCTGACGATGCACGACCTGCGCAGCGTGCTGGTGCGCAAAAAGGCCGAACGGCTGACCAGCGAGGGCTGAGCGCCCCCGCCCTCTCCGGCCTCAGCCTTTCGAGATGAACCCGGTGATCGGATAGACGCGGCCCAGCGCGCCGGGATTGCTCATGACGCGCACACGGCTCCAGTCGTTCTTTTCCGAGACATCCACCACGACCATGTCGAGCGACACCTTGTTACGCTCCCAATTCGCGTGATCGACGCGAATCTGACGCGGCGAGTCGACGCCCGAGACCACCGCGATATGACCCAGCGGATTGCGACCGGTCGCCGAGAACGCCATCACCGCACCGACCTTCGGCTGATGACCGCGCGCATACAGTCCCTTCGCCTGCGACCACCACGTCTTGGCATTGCCGCGAATGTCGATGCCCGAGGCATTGCGCGCAAACGGCACACACCAGACACGCTGGCGCTTGGCGCGCATCTGCTTGGCCACTTCGACCGCATAGGCGCGACGTTCGAGGTTGACGGAGCTCGCCTGATCCCGCGCGCTGGCAAAGCCCATCCGGTCGCCGGTGGTCGGGGTGCAGGCCGAGACGGTCAGAGCCGCGATCAGAACAAGCGAAAGAGGGGCCGCGCGGCCCGCAAGGTCAGAGATAGAGAGCATGGGCGATCACTGTCGATGTCGAATTGTTGCGTCTTCGTTACCTCCTCCATAGCCCCGAATACCCCCTTCGCCGAAGGAGAATTTCGCCGCGCATCAGCGGGTTGGCAACAATCCGCTTACAGGAATGTTATCTTGGGAACCTTTTGCGATCTCGCGAATGCGCGTTCTACGGGTGACGGTCCGAGGGACAGCGCGCATGCAGGTAAATCTCGACCCATTCAAAGCCCGGATCGATTCCCCGCTCGGCCAGCCACGCCTCCTGCAGACGGTAGGCCTCCGGCTCGGCCGCCGCCGGACAGGGCCAGTCGCGCGCATGGAACTGAGCGCGATGGATCAACTCATGCAGCAGTGAGGATAGCTGCATCGGATCGTCTTCGGACCAAGGTCCGACGAGGAAGATTCGATCCTCCACCAGATCATAGGCCGCGCGCAGATCGGAATCGACCAGAAGGTCGTGCCCCTCATAGGTGATGACCTCCCCGCTCTGGCACATGAAGATCGCAGGCGCGCCCTCCGGCACCGTGTAGTCGCTATGCGCCTCGATCCATTCGGCGAGCGCCTCCGTCACCGCATCGGGCACGGACATCGGCAGCGGCGCGGGACAGGCCCCGACCGCTGCCGGACATAACAGTGCAAGCCCTATGACGATGGCTCGGATCATCACGCCTCCTCTCCTGACAGGATAGCAGCTGCGTGCGGATCTCGGAATTGATGCCGATCATTCGGGCCGATGGCGCAAACCGCGCCGCCCTAGTTCGGCATCATCGGCGGCGCCATCACGATATAGGGCGTCGTGGGAGCCTCCCCGGGCGGCAAGGCCTCGGGCATCGGCTCCCCCGGGTCTCCGAGCGACTTGATGTACTGGTAAAGCGAGCGCAGATCGCTCTCGGGCATCGCATGCACGTTGTAGAACGGCATCGGCGGTTTGGCGTCGAAGGTCTGCGCGTATTTCACGAAACCGTCCTCGTCCATGTCCTTGATCTCGTCGCGCAGATTGACCGCATAGGTCGTGCCCCACGGCCCCTGCCAGCCAAGCGGCACGCCTTTGAGCGCCGCCTCCGGGTCGATCTTGCCGCCGGATTCGTTATACCGGGCGGTGTGGCAGTCGTGGCAACCCGAGGTGATCGAGACCAGTTTGCCCCGCTCCACCGAGACCTCCTGAGCCACCACAGCCGAAGAGCTGGCCAGCGCGCCAAGCGCGGCCAGAATAAGAACGCGTTTCATGGGTTTCTCCCTCCCTAACAGACGCGCCCCTCCCGGCGCGCCTCTCCCTGAGGTCCGGCCTTACGTCCAAACAGACCTGACCTTGCGGAAAGGATGCGCCCAAAGGGGCGAGTCGGACAATTAGACAAAGGATAGGCTCTCGCAGCCGCGCTCAGGCAACGGACAGCGATGAGGCACGAACCTCGCGAAGGCGCGAAGCTGGCCGCGCCCTGCGCCTCAGACGCTGACCACCTCGCGCAATGCTTCGCGCGTCAGGGTCTCTTTCGTCCCCTCCATCGCGACCGCGCCGCGCTTGAGCACGTAGAAGCTATCGCCCAGATCATGCGCGAAGTCGAAATACTGCTCGACCAGCACGATCGCCATATCGCCCTTCTCGCGCAGGTAGGAGATCACCCGCCCGATCTGCTGGATGATGTTGGGCTGGATGCCCTCGGTGGGCTCGTCCAGCAACAACAGCTTCGGCTTCATCAGCATCGCCCGCGCAATCGCCAATTGCTGCTGCTGCCCGCCCGAGAGGTCCCCGCCCCGGCGATTGAGGAAGTCCTTCAGGATCGGGAAGAGCTCGTAAATCTCATCCGGAATGACATGCTCGGATTTCGGAAGGCAGGCGAAAGCCGTCTCCATATTCTCGCGCACCGTCAGCAGCGGGAAGATCATCCGGCCCTGCGGCACATAGCCCAGCCCCGCCTTCGCCATCGCCTGCGGCGGCACGCGGCCCATCTCGGCGCCATCGAGCGTGACAGACCCGCCCGAGCGCAGATGCGTCCCCGAGATCGCCTTCAGCAGCGAGGTCTTGCCCACCCCGTTCGTGCCCATGATGCAGGTCACCTCGCCCGCACGCGCCACCATGTCGATCCCGTGCAGGATCTGGCTGCCCCCGTAATGGAGCGTCAGCCCCTCGGTCTTCAGCATCGCGGGTTTTGTCAGATCAGCGGCCAAGATACACCTCGATCACGCGTTTGTCGGCGGTCACATGGTCGAGCGAGCCTTCCGCCAGAACCGACCCCTCATGCAGCACCGTCACCTTGCAGTTCAGACGGCGCACGAATTCCATATCGTGCTCGACCACGACCACCGCATGATCGCGCGCCAGATCGACCAGCAGCGCGGTCGTCTGCTCGCGCTCGGCCAAGGTCATCCCGGCGGCGGGTTCGTCGACCAGCAGCAGCTTCGGCTCCTGCGCCAAGAGCATCCCGATCTCCAGCCATTGCTTCTGCCCGTGGCTCAGCTCGCCCGATTTGCGCGGCAGTTGATCGGCGAGGCCCACCTGCGCCGCGATCTCTTCGACGCGCGCACGATCGGCATCGCCGGCCTTCCAGCCCAGCACCGCGAAGGGGCTGCGATTGGCCTTGAGCGCCATCATCAGGTTCTCGGTGACGGTCTGATCCTCGAACACGGTGGGCTTCTGGAATTTCCGCCCGATCCCGATCCGCGCGATCTTCGCCTCGTTCAAACGCAGCAGGTTGGTCGAGCTTTCCCCCCACAACACCGAGCCCTCATCGGGCCGGGTCTTGCCGGTGACGATATCCATGAAGGTCGTCTTGCCCGCCCCGTTCGGCCCGATAACGGCGCGCAGCTCGGTCGGACCGATATTGAAGCTGAGATTGTTGATCGCCTTGAACCCGTCGAAGCTGACGGAGATGCCGGAGACCTCCAGCAGGGTCTGCGCCCCCGCCCCCGGTTTGATCGCGACATTCATTCCTGCGCCTCCTCTTCCCGGAAGGAGCCCTTATCCGGCCCGAGCGGCGCGCCATGGCGGTTCGGACGGCGGATGCCCTCGAAGAGATCGATCAGCCCCGACAGTCCCTTCGGTGCGAACAAGGTCACCAGCACGAAGGCGAGCCCCAACAGCACCTGCCACCAGTCGACCCAGTCGATGGTGTAGAAACCCAGCGGCAGATCGGGCACGCGCCCCCCGGTGAACCAGCTCGAGACGATGGAGACGAAAGCCGCCCCCATTACCGCGCCATAGAGCCGCCCGCGCCCGCCGATCGCGACCCAGACCGCAAGATAGATCGACGCGATGGGCGCCATCTCGCCCGGGTTGATGATCCCCGCCTGCGGGTAATAGAGCGCGCCCGCAATGGCCGCGATCACCGCCGTCAGGGTGAAGACGAACAGCTTGTAGCCCTCGACCGAATAACCAAGGAAGCGCACCCGCGCCTCGTCGTCGCGGATGCCGCGAATGACCGAGCCGAACTTGCCCGAGACGATCAGCGACGCCGCGATATAGCCCAGACCCAGCGCCAGAGCCGAGGCCCAGAGGAACCAGATCGACAGATGATCCTGCCCCGCGCCTACGCCCGGAATGTTCTGCAGCCCCGAAAGCCCGTTATTGCCGCGCAGCCCGCTCTCGTTCTGGAAGAGGTAGAGCGACAGCGCCAGCGTCATCGCCTGCGTCAGGATCGACAGGTAAACACCGGTGACGCGCGAGCGAAACGCGAGCCAGCCGAAGATCAGCGCCAGCAGCCCCGGCACCAGCACCACGAACAACAGCTGCATCGGCAGGTTGCCTGCGAAGGTCCAGATCGCGGGTAGATCGGAGCCGCCCACCACGCCGAAGATCTGCGTGCCGATGGCGTCATTGACCTCCTGCGGGGTCATCGGGAACTCGCCCGCCGATTGCAGCACGATGTCGCGGGTGCGCTCATACATCAGCCACATGCCGATCATGTAGCCGCCCAAGCCAAAGAAGGCGAAATGGCCGAGCGAGAGGATGCCCGTATAGCCCCAGACCAGATCCATCGCGATGGCGATCAGGCACAGGCACAGCGTCTTGCCCAGCGTCTTGACCATCGAGGTCGAGATCGCCCCCGGCCCGTAGGCGTGGGAGAGGAAGGTGACGCCCAGCGTGAAGATCGCGAGGATCAGCAGGAACCACAAGACGGACGGGTTCTTGGCGAGAAATCCGGATTTCATGCGCGGACCTCCGAGGTTGCGGCGGGGGTTTCGCACCCCCGCACCCCCGCGGGATATTTGGACCAAGAGGAAGGGATAAGGGTCTGTCTCATGCTCAATCCCCCGCGGCCCGGCCCTTGAGCGCGATGATGCCGCGCGGGCGGAACTGGATGAAGATGATGATGAAGAGGATCATGTAGGTCTGCGCCGCGAGCGTATTCGACGGGTTCAGCCATTCGATCCCCTTTTGCAGCACGCCGATCAGGGTCGCGCCCGCCAGCGTGCCGAAGATCGAGCCGACGCCGCCGACCACGACCGTCATGAAGCTCTGCACGATATAGTCCTGCCCCATCTCGGAGGTGACTTTCGCGAAAAGCCCGATGGCGACGCCCGCGATCCCGGCGATACCCGAGCCGAACCCGAAGGCGAGCATGTTGATGCGATCCGGGTTGATGCCCATAGACGCCGCCATCGACGGGTTCTGCGTGACCGCGCGGACCTCCAGCCCGAGGCGGGTCTTGCGCATCACCCAGAGGTAGAGGGCGAGGAAAATCAGCGCGAGCACGAAGATCGCGATGCGGATATAGCTGATCGACACCACGTCGTTGAGCGTCCATGCCCCCTCCAGCCAGGGCGGCGAGGTCAGCGGACGCGCTTGCGTGCCGAAGATATTCTTGAAGAGCTGCTGCAGCGCGATCGAGATACCGAAGGTCGCCAGCAACGTCTCCAGCGGGCGCTTATAGAGGTACCGGATCACCAGCCGCTCCATCGCGACGCCGGCCCCGAAGGTGATCGCAAAGGCCAGCGGCAGCGCGATCAGGATCGACAGCGTATAATCGGGCACGAAAAGCTGCACGACATAGCCGGTATAGGCGCCCATCGTGATGAACTCGCCATGGGCCATATTGATCACGCCCATCACCCCGAAGGTGATCGCCAACCCGATGGCGGCGAGGAAATAGATCGAGGCGAGCGAGAGCGCATCGAGGCCGAGATCGACCGTCTGCATCCCCGCAACCGTGCGGCTGACGCGGGTCAGCGCAGCCTCGGCGGCGGTGGTCACTTCCGGGTCGGGCTCGGCATAGATATCGGCGTATTGGTGATCGGCGACGAGTTTCTCAGCCTCTGCATCGGTCAGACGTGTTGGCACCTCGCCGGCAGCGGCCAGCGTCGCATAGGCCTCCTCGCGCTTGGCCGGATCGGCCATTGCAGCCAGCGGCAGCCCGCCCACCTGACCGTTCTCGACATGCGCCGCCAATGCCTGCTGCATCTCGGAGGCCGAAATCCGCGCGGGCGCCATATCGGCCGAGACCAGCATCGCATAGGCCTCATCTTCGGGGATATCGCGACCCGGCTTGAGGGTTTCCGCAACATTGCCCTCGGGCGCGCCTTCGAACACCTTGCGGGTCGTCGCCACCAGCGGGTTCAGCGTCGCGCGGAAATCCAGCCCCAGATCGGCCCCGAAACTGTCGATCGCCGCGACGCGCTCTTCGGCATCCTTGCCGAAGCGGATCGTCAGCAGGCGTTCCAGCCGCTGTTTTTCCGCCTTGATCGCGGGATCGGGCTCGTCGGGGATCGAGGCGCGCAGCGGCTCCAGATGCGAGGCCTCGCCGTTGCGGTCGATCGCGGTCAGCGCCTCGCGGCGTTTCTTCGGATCGGGATCGCTGAGCAGAAACCGCACCAGCGCCACGCCGATCTCGGCCCGCACACCGGAATTCGGCTTCACTTCCTTGATGTCGGATTTCGGCGCGGTGCCGGCGGGCTCTCCGGTGACCGGATCGCTCAGCTCATATTCGCTGCCGGATTTCTTCACGATGAAGAAGGCGCCATCGCTTTCGCGCAGCCCCACGCGCTTGTCGGACCAGGCCTGCAGGAAGCGCGAGGCCCCCTCGCCCGAACCGGCGACCGCCTCGATGACCGGGCCGATCGTGCGGCGCGACGGCTTGGCGATCTGCTTGGCATAGTCCTGAAGGACGGCGCGCAGCCCCGTGGCTTCGCTTTGCGTGGCCTCCGCCTGCGGCGCGTCGCCCGCGTCCTGCGCCAGCCCCGGCAGAGCCAATGCCAGAACAATCCCGAGCGCGATCAAAAACTTGCGCATCCCGTCCCCTTAGGATGAAACGGCCGGGAGAGGCGCCCCCCTCCCGGCCAAGACACGATCAGTAGTTCGATTTCTTCTGAACGCAGGTTTCGGTCTCGGTGTTGTACATGCCGCAATCGAGACCCGGCCAATCCGACTTGAGCACCGCCGATTCCGGCAGGAAGTCGGTCCAGGCGTCGCCCGGCACGGGGTCGGTCTGCGAAATGATGTCGAACTGACCGTCTTCCATGATCTCGCCGATGAGGACCGGCTTGGTCAGGTGGTGGTTCGGCAGCATCTTCGCTGTGGAGCCGGTGAGGTTCGGGAATTCCTGCCCCGGCATCGCGGCGATGACTTCGTCGATATCGGTGGAGCCGACCTGCTCGACCGCCTGCACCCACATGTTGAAGCCGATATAGGTGGCTTCCATCGGGTCGTTGGTCACGCGGCTGTCGTCACCGGTGAAGGCGTGCCACTGCTCGATGAAGGCCGCGTTTTCCGGCGTGTCGGCGCTCTCGAAGTAGTTCCACGCGGCCAACTGACCGACAAGGTTCTTGAGATCCGCCTCGCCCAGACCCGACAGCTCCTCTTCGCCGACCGAGAAGGCCACGACGGGGATATCCTCGGCGGTGATGCCCGACGCCGCCAGCTCCTTGTAGAAGCCGATATTGGCATCGCCGTTGATCGTCGAGATCACGCCGACCTTCTTGCCGTCCGCGCCCAGCGCCTTCACGTCGGAGACGATCTTCGACCAGTCCGACTGACCGAAGGGGGTGTAGTTCACGAAGATATCTTCCTTCGCGATGCCCTTGTCCTGCAGATAGGCTTCAAGAATGTTGTTCGTGGTGCGCGGATAGACATAGTCGGTGCCCAGCAGCGCGAATTTCTCGACGCCAAGCTCTTCGAGGAAGTAATCCACCGCCGGGATCGCCTGCTGGTTCGGGGCAGCACCGGTGTAGAACACGTTGCGCGAGCTTTCCTCGCCCTCGTATTGCACCGGGTAGAACAGCAGACCGTTGAGTTCCTCGAGGACCGGCAGAACCGATTTACGCGACACCGAGGTCCAGCAACCGAAGATCACGTCGACCTTGTCCACGGTGATCAGCTCGCGCGCCTTTTCGGCAAACAGCGGCCAGTCGGAGGCCGGGTCGACCACGACCGCCTCGAGCATCTTGCCGTTGATGCCGCCTTTCTTGTTCTGCTCTTCGACCAGCATCAGGACCGTGTCCTTCAGCGTGGTTTCCGAGATCGCCATCGTGCCCGACAGCGAGTGCAGAACGCCAACTTTGATCTTGTCGTCCTCCTGCGCGAAGGCGAAGCCCCCGCTCATCGACATGGCCCCGGCCAGAGCCGCAGACATCATAAGTTTACGCCGATTGATCATTTCATTTCCCTCGTTAGCGTCGACCCTGCGCGGCCCTTGATGGGCTCATTCTGCAGGTGCCGAACCTCCACTATTGGTAACGGTCGAGGCCATCCCTCCGACCAGGGGCGCACAGCCGAGCGCCTCCGACATCCAATCCCTCGCGCTGCGATGCGGCAAAAAAATCCGGCACCACGCAGCAAAAAACCCGCCGAATGGGCGGGTCTGCCGAAGTTTTCGCACAAATTGTGAGTTTTCGCCCAATAAACGGGCAACTATTTCGTTATCAGGCTGGAATCGGTTTCAGCGCCAAACCACCCTCGCGCTCGAGAAATGCGACGATCTCCTCGATGCCCGCACCTTGGCGCAGCCGCGCCATAACATAGGGCTTCGACCCACGCGCGGTTTGCGTATCCGCCTCGAGCTGCGCCAGATCGACCCCCACATGCGGCGCGAGGTCGACCTTGTTCACCACCAGAAGGTCAGACTTCGTCAGTCCCGGACCGCGTTTGCGCGGGATATCCTGCCCCGCCGCCGTGTCGATGACATAGATCGTCAGATCGGCCAGTTCCGGCGAGAAGGTGGCGGCCAGATTGTCGCCGCCGCTCTCGATCAGCACCAGTTCCAGATCGGGGAGTTGCGCGGTCAGATCGGCGATGGCCGCCAGATTGATCGACGCATCCTCACGGATTGCCGTATGCGGGCAGCCCCCCGTCTCGACGCCGCGAATACGCTCGCCCGGCAGCACCTGCGCGCGCATCAACGCCTCGGCATCCTCGCGCGTATAGATGTCGTTCGTGACAACCGCCATCGACACGCGCGACGCCAAGGCCCGCGCGAGTTGCTCGGTCAGCGTGGTCTTGCCCACGCCCACCGGTCCGCCAATACCAACGCGCAAAGGTCCGTTGCCCATATCCTCACCTCAAGTCTTGAAGAGACGCACATCGAGCGTCTCGTGTTTCATGGCCGAGACCTCGGCGCGAAAGGCGCTGAAGCTCAGGTCAGTCAGTTCCGCCTGCGCCGCGCGTGCCGCGATCTCGGCGATTTTTCCGTGCAGCTCGCTCAACACCGTTTGCCCGGCGATTTGTCCCAAAGGGACAAGTCTGATCGCCGCAGAGACGAGGTTCGATGCGAAAGAATGCTGGAAGAGGGAAATCACCTGCGCGGCCGGCAGGTCCAGATCGCGCGCCGCCTCGGCCAGTGCGACCGGTAAAATCCGCGGCGGCAGCTCGACGCCCCGCAACCCGGCCTGCGCCAGCGTGAAGGCCGCGCCCTGTTCCGCCGTCTCACGCAGCCGCTCGGCCGAACCCGCCATCGCGCGCCCCAACGCATCCAGCTCGTCGAGATCGCCACCGCGCAGCCCGCAGGCCAGCAGCACCGCATCCGACCAGCCCGCGCCATTCTCCAGCACATCCCCCAGCCAAATGGCGAACCCCGCCGCACCCCCGATCTCACCCGCCGCCACCGCCTGCTCAAGCCCGTGCGAATAGGCGAACGCCCCGGTCGGAAAGGCCGGGGAGAGCCATTGCATCAGCGAGAGGGACGCGGTCGGATCAGGCATGGTCGTGATGATGGTCGTGGCTGTGCGAATGGGAATGCCCATGGTGATGCGAATGCCCGTGCTCATGCCCCATCGTGCGCCCCATCCCGTAGGCGCCGCCCTCGGGCTGGAAGGTCTCGACCGCGGGCGACACCTCCGCGCCCAGCTGTTTCAGCATCGCTTCCAGCACATGATCGGCGCGGATCACCAGCCGCTCCGCCTCGATCTGGCAGGGCGTATGACGGTTGCCGATATGCCAAGCCAGCCGCGTCAGATCGCCCTTTACAACCAGCACCGGCTCCAGCGCCGGACGCACCTCGATGAACCGCCCGTCCTCCAGCACGAAGGCCTCGCCGCCGGTCAGATTCGTCACCTCCGGCAGATCCACCAGAAACCCCGCGCCCGAGCCCGCAACCAGCCGCTTGCGGCGCAGAAACCGCCCCTCGTAATCCAGCGCCACATAGTCGACCGCCGCCTGCCAGGCACCTTTCGGCGCGACTTTCTCGGCCTTGGGATAATCGCTCATTCTCTCGGCTCCCCTTAACGCTTTCTCAAACCTCCGACCGCAGACTGCTCTGCAGCAAAGGAGTCTTTCAATGTTCCACCATTGCTTCGAACCGCGCACTCCCGCGGATGAGTTGGCCCAGATCCGCGCGCAGATCGCACAACTCAAACGCCGCGAGGCAGAGCTGCGCGAGGCCTATCTTACCCAGCCAGACATGCCCTGTCTCGGCCGCTGGACGAAGGTGGAGATCGTCACCAGCCGCCGCCAGGTGCTGGAGCCGCGCCTGCTGCCGCCCGAAATCCGCTCCGACCCGGCCTTTCAGCGCGAGAAAGTGACCCGCACGCTGCAGACCCGACCGCATGATCCGACGCGGAACCGCCTGCCCGAACTCGTTCGGGACAGACCCGTCAACGTGGGGCTGCGCCTCGTATCCGGCGGCTGACGCCATCCTCAGAAGAGGAAGTAACGCTGTGCCAGCGGCAGAACCTCCGCGGGCGCGCAGGTCAGCAATTCGCCATCCGCGCGCACCTCATAGGTCTCGGGATGCACGTCGATCTCGGGCGTCGCCGCATTGTGGATCATCTGCGCCTTGCCGATGCCGCGCGTACCCTCGACGGCAAGCGTCTGCTTTTGCAGACCAAGGCTCGCCGCCAGCCCGTTGGCCTGCGCCGCCTGACTGACGAAGGTGACGGAACTCGCGTGCCGCGCGCCACCCAGCGCCCCGAACATATTGCGCGTATAGAAAGGCTGTGCCGGGATCGAGCCGTTCGGATCGCCCATCTGCGCCGAGACAATCGAGCCCCCGATCAGCACCATTTCGGGCTTCGCGCCGAAGAAGGCCGGGTTCCACAGCACCAGATCGGCACGCTTCCCCACTTCGATCGAGCCGATATGCTGGCTCATCCCGTGGGTAATCGCCGGGTTGATCGTGTATTTCGCGATGAACCGCTTCACCCGCACATTGTCATTGTCGCCCTGCTCTTCCGGCAGACGCCCGCGCTGTTTGCGCATCTTGTCCGCCGTCTGCCAGCAGCGAATGATGACCTCGCCCACGCGCCCCATCGCCTGACTGTCCGAGCTGATGATCGACATCGCGCCCATGTCATGCAGGATATCCTCGGCCGCAATCGTCTCTTTCCGGATACGGCTTTCGGCGAAGGCCACATCCTCGGGCACCTTATTGTCGAGGTGGTGGCACACCATCAGCATATCGAGATGCTCTTCGATCGTGTTTCCGGTATAGGGCCGCGTCGGGTTCGTCGAAGATGGGATCACATTCGGCGCGCTCACCACCTTCAGGATATCCGGCGCATGGCCGCCCCCCGCGCCTTCGGTATGGAAGGCGTGGATCGTGCGGCCCTTGATCGCGGCCAGCGTATTCTCGACGAAGCCGCTCTCGTTGAGCGTGTCGGTGTGGATCATCACCTGCACATCCATGTCGTCGGCCACCGACAGGCAGCAATCGATCGCGCCCGGCGTCGTGCCCCAATCTTCGTGCAGTTTCAGCGCGCAGGCACCGCCCTCGACCATCTCGACGAGCGCCTCGGGGCGCGAAGCATTGCCCTTGCCAGACAGCGCGAGGTTGACCGGCAGCGCATCGAAGCTCTGCAGCATCCGCGCGATATGCCACGGCCCCGGCGTGCAGGTCGTGGCCAGCGTGCCATGCGCGGGGCCCGTGCCGCCGCCCAGCATCGTCGTCATCCCCGACGCCAGCGCATCCTCGATCTGCTGCGGACAGATGAAATGAATATGCGCGTCGAACCCGCCAGCGGTCAGGATTTTCCCTTCCCCGGCAATGACTTCCGTCCCCGGCCCGATGATGATGTCGACATTCGGCTGCGTGTCGGGATTGCCCGCCTTGCCGATTGCCACGATCTGCCCACTCTTCAGGCCGACATCCGCCTTGTAGATCCCCGAATGGTCCACGATCAGCGCATTGGTGATGACCGTATCGACCGCGCCGCCCGCGCGGGAAATCTGGCTCTGCCCCATGCCGTCGCGGATCACCTTGCCGCCGCCGAACTTGACCTCCTCGCCATAGGTGGTCAGGTCGCGCTCGACCTCGATGATCAGATCGGTATCGGCGAGCCGCACCCGGTCGCCGGTGGTGGGACCGAACATATCGGCATAGGTGCTACGCGAGATCGTGGCCGGCATCAGAGCGCCCCCATAACTTTCTGATTAAATCCATAGACTTCACGCGAGCCGCGATAGGGTACCAGCCGCACTTCGCGGCTCTGGCCCGGCTCGAACCGCACCGCCGTTCCGGCTGCGATGTCCAGACGGTAGCCCCGCGCGGCGTCCCGGTCGAACTCCAACCCCGGATTGGTCTCCGCGAAATGGTAATGCGAGCCGACCTGCACCGGGCGGTCGCCGGTATTGGCGACCATCAGCGTGATCGCCTCGCAGCCCTCATTCAGCGTGATCTCGCCCGCCGCGGGCAGGATTTCTCCGGGGATCATCGGCTCACTCCTTGTTGCGACGCAGCGCGCGCGCCAGTTCCGGTCCGACATAGGCGACCGCTGCGAGCGCAAGGAGCCCGATCAGCGGACCGTCGTGGAAGAACGATGTGCTCCCCGCGCTGTGGCCGGGATGGGCCAGCGCGGCAGTGGGCGCGAGGACGGCGAGAGCGGCTACAAATTTCATCGGACGGCCTTTCATTAGAAAAACTTATTTCGGGTCGGTCTGTATAAGCTGAACTTATCTCAGCGGATCGGATGATGGACGGTGACGAGCTTCGTGCCGTCCGGGAAGGTCGCTTCGACCTGAATGGAATGGATCATCTCGGGGATGCCCTCCATGCATTGATCGGCCGAGATCACCCCTGCCCCCGCCTCCATCAGATCGGCGACGGAGCGCCCCTCGCGGGCCCCTTCGACGACGAAATCCGAAATGATTGCAATGGCTTCCGGGTGATTGAGCTTCACGCCGCGTTCCAGCCGGTTGCGCGCGACCATCGCAGCAACGCTGATCAGCAGCTTATCCTTTTCCCTCGGTGTCAGGTTCATCGTATTCCCTCAGATCTGCCACACGCGCGGCGCCGCTTCACCGCGTCGCAACGTATTGAAAAGTCGTAGAATTTGTCGCCGCATCGGCCAACCGTCCCGCGCGAGCAGCCGGATGACGCATTTCCCGTCGAACCCCGAAGCCGCCCCTTCGACGCCTGGCTCATCGAGCACCGCGCGCAGGGGCTCCACCGCGTCTTCCGCACCTTGCTGGCACAGAACGAGCGTCGCGAAAGCGCGCGCCTCGCCCAGAACCGCGCTGCGCGCGCCCTTGGCCAAAATGTTGGAATTCAGCAAGAAGGGCTCGAAAAAGACAGGTTTTCCGGCGCGATCGATCCGGCGCATGTCGAAAAACTGCAAGTCCTGCACCCGCTCGCCCATTGCGATCCGGCCCAGAACCACCGCCTCGAGCATCAGGCAGGACGCATCGGCGGCCAGCGAAATCGTCGTGTCGCGCGCAAGTTTCGAGCGATCGAACAGGATCGTCTCCTGGGGCAGCCAATCGAGGTGGCACCCGGCGCCGACATTGTGATGCACCTCGACCTGCGCCTGATCTCCATCGGCGCGATAGGCGCGCTCGGCGGCTTGGGTCGTCGCCACGAGTTTCGCGCCATCTTCCAGATCGGTCTTGTAGGAAAGCCGGTCTCCAGAGGCCAAGCCACCGGAAGTGTTCAGGAAAACCACTTCTGCCGCGCCCGGAACGCGCGGCAGAATGGCTTTCGCGGAGCCGCTTTGATGGAGGCCGGTCAGCCGTGCACCGGAAAAGGCGGCCCGCGCCACGCCGCGCGAACGCTGCATCTCGACTGCAGCCGTAGTCTGTATTTTCGCGTCGAACATGGGTCCCTCCCCCCCGATCCAAAACCGCACCAACGAAGCGGTCCATGCCTTGCTCGCGCAGATTTGGCTTTGACCAAAGCACAACGGCAGCTGCGCCCATTTCACGCGCAGTTTGCCCAATTTTTCAACTGTAATGAATCAGCCCAAGGGGCCGGGACGACGTTCTTCGTTGAGAAGCACATTCGCCTCGACCTGCCCGACACCGGGCAAGGTCATGATCCGACGCCGCAAAACCCGTTCGAAGTCGGGCAGATCGCGGGCAGTGACGCGCAGCCGGTAATCGAAGAGCCCGAGGACGTGCTGCACGAGCTGCACTTCGGGGATCGCGGTCACCGCGCGTTCGAAATCCTCGAGACTGACGCGGCCTTTCGCAGCGAGCTTCACGCCCAGAAAGACCGTCACACCGAAACCGAGCGCCTCGGGATCGACGATGACGCGGCGCCCTGCGATCACACCCGCCTCCTGCATCCGACGGATTCGGCGCCATGTCGCGGGCTGAGAGAGCCCGAGCTTGCGCCCCAACGCGCCCGCGCTCTGCGTGGAATCGCGGCTCAGCGCCCGCAGCAGCTGGCGGTCGAAATCGTCGAGATCGAGGCTCATATCGGCAGCTCCGCACTGGATTTGATCGTCGAGATCAGCATCAGAGCATCGAGTTCGGCGATATGCGGCAGGGTCAGAATGCGGTTGCGGTAGATCTCCTGATAATGCGCCATATCGCGGGCGATGACCTGCAGGCGCATATCGGTGGAGCCGAGGAAGCTTTGGATTTCAATTACTTCCGGGACCTCGCGCGCGGCGGCGGTGAATTCGTCGAAAGCGCGCGGGTTGGTCTTATCCAAGGTGAAGCGCAGGGAAACCTCGACCGCCCAGCCGAGCGCGTGCCAGTCGATCAGCGCCTTTTCCCCGCGGATCACCCCGCCTTCGCGCAACTTCTCGATCCGGCGCCAACAGGTCGCGGGCGTGACGCCCGCGCGCTCGGCCAGTTCGGCCGAGGGGAGACCCGGCTCCGCCATCATCTGACGCAATATCCGTCGGTCCGTATCGTCGATCTGCATGATTTTTCCGATTTTACCAAAAAGCGCGAATGACTTTTATCCTCTTTAGCGATTACGCTCAACTTCTGAACGCATATTCGCGCAGAACGTTCTATTCTCAGCCTCAGAAAAGAAGGAGGAACGCCATGCGCGTCTATTACGATCGCGATTGCGATGTGAACCTGATCAAGGACAAGAAAGTCGCCATTCTTGGCTACGGCTCGCAGGGCCACGCCCACGCGCTGAACCTGCGCGACTCGGGTGCGAAGAACGTGGCCGTTGCGCTGCGCGACGGCTCGCCCTCGAAAGCGAAAGCCGAAGCCGAAGGCCTGCAGGTGATGGGTATCGCGGAAGCGGCTGCCTGGTGTGACGTGATCATGTTCACCATGCCCGACGAACTTCAGGCCGAGACCTACAAGAAGTACGTCCATGACAACCTGAAAGACGGCTCGGCGATCGCGTTCGCCCACGGCCTGAACGTGCATTTCGGCCTGATCGAGCCGAAGCCCGGCATCGACGTGATCATGATGGCGCCGAAAGGCCCGGGTCACACCGTGCGTGGCGAATACACCAAGGGCGGCGGCGTGCCCTGCCTCTTCGCGGTCGAAAACGACGCGACCGGCAAGGCGCAGGACATCGCGCTGAGCTACTGCTCGGCCATCGGTGGCGGCCGCTCGGGCATCATCGAGACCAACTTCCGTCAGGAATGCGAAACCGACCTGTTCGGCGAGCAAGCGGTTCTCTGCGGCGGCCTCGTCGAGCTGATCCGCATGGGCTTCGAGACCCTCGTGGAAGCCGGTTACGAGCCGGAAATGGCCTATTTCGAGTGCCTCCACGAAGTGAAGCTGATCGTCGACCTGATCTATGAAGGCGGCATCGCGAACATGAACTACTCGATCTCGAACACCGCCGAATATGGCGAGTATGTTTCGGGTCCGCGCATCCTCCCCTACGAGGAAACCAAGAAGCGCATGAAGGATGTCCTGACCGACATCCAGACCGGCAAATTCGTGCGTGACTTCATGCAGGAAAACGCGGTCGGCCAGCCCTTCTTCAAGGCGACCCGTCGCATCAACGACGAGCACGAAATCGAGCAAGTCGGCGAGAAGCTGCGCGCCATGATGCCCTGGATCTCCAAGGGCAAGATGGTCGACAAGTCGCGCAACTGATCTGCACGACAGCGACGAGATCGGACCCCCGGCCTATGCGCCGGGGGTTCTTTTATATGTGGGGTTACACCCAGTAGCTCGCGCCGTTGGCCATGTTCATCGTCACGCCCCAGGCGAGGTAGAACAGCCACACGCCGGTCAGCAGCTGGAACACGCCACCCGCTTTTTCCGCCGTCTCGCTATTGGTCCAGCGTGCGCCGAATTCGGCGAGGTAGATCAGCATCAGGCCGATGAAGAGGATCGCGCCGGGGATATCGCCATTGCCCCAGAACGAGATCGTGCCCATCGCGCTCAACCCGAACAGCGGGATCGCCATCCACGCCTCGGGACCGGGATCGGAATGGGTGTAGCGACGCAACCCGATGACGAACCAGTGGATGCCGTAGAGCGAGAAGGCGACAGCCGCCATGTAGAGCGGCGCGGCATTGGCGAAGACCGGAAACCAAGTCAGGCCGACCATCAGGTAGATACCGGTCAGAAGCTGGCCGAACCCGCCAAGGAAGATGCCCCAGAGGCCCAAGGTGCGCTCCTGCGCCAGCGGGTCGCCGGACCAGCTCGGGCCGTTCGCGACGGCCGCGCCGCCCTGGACGAAATAGTTGATCGAGAGCGATAGGAAGCCGATCGCGAGCGGCCAGAAATCTGATGTGGGAAAAATGGATGATTGGTCCATGACGCACCTCCGGTAAATATCGCCCCTCCGTTGCTCCAAAGCCGCGGAAGGCCTTGAAGTTCAGTCACGTTTTGGTCACTCCAGACGCTGACCGCGGCAGCGCGTCGCCTTGCGGGGCTACGGGTTTCTTGTCACAGTTCCGCGAATTGAAAGGGAAGCAGATGGCCGAACCCGACCACGAGGAACTCGAAGCGATCTTCGAGGAGCGCGCAAAATTCTTCACCCCGAAATGGTTCGGCGATCTTTTCGCCGGGCGGCTCGCGCCGGGAGATACGTTCTGGGCGGGCAATTACGGGCCCGCGCTGGTGGTGGTGCCGCTGATCGTGATCCTAGCGCTGTTCACCGCACTGATCTCGCCGGGTCATCTTGGCGCGTTCTTCGGAAGCTTCGCTGTGGCCGCGGGGATCTACCGGATCGCTGTGTTGATCGGTTTGACCCGCTCGGTCTGGCGCGCGGAGGCCGGCCCGACTTTCTGGCGCTGGGTCGGCGTGCTCTGGACCGTATTCGAAGCGGTCGCCCTGATCTGGCTGGGGCTGGACCTCTTCGGCGGGTAAGAAAAAAGGGGGCGCGCGGCCCCCTCTACTTCGCTCTTTCAAAATATCCCGGGGACGGCCGCAGGCCGGGGGCAGAGCCCCTTCATTCTCCGTTGATTGTCGTCCTACGGCGACGGGGGCAGCGCCCCCCTTACGCGGTTTCGGCCTCGACGGCGGCGACGATGCTGTCGACGGTCGCTTCCAACAGGCCCTCGTCCTCGCATTCCGCCATCACGCGGATCAGCGGCTCGGTGCCGGATTTGCGGATCAGAAGACGGCCCTGACCGTTCAGACGGGTCTCCGCGTCCAATATCGCTTTTGCAACATTATCGGCGCTCAGAGGCTCCTGTCCCGCCTGATACCTTACGTTTTTCAACATTTGCGGCACAGTCTCGAATTGCCGCACGAGGTCGGAGGCGCGCAGCCCGGTCTCGACCATCGCGGCGAGGAATTGCAGCCCCGCCATCAGGCCGTCACCCGTGGTGGCGTAGTCGGTCATGACGATATGACCCGATTGCTCGCCGCCAAGATTGAAGCCGCCTTCGCGCATCCGCTCGACCACGTAGCGGTCGCCGACCTTGGTGCGCTCGAGCCGCAGCCCCTCGGCCTCAAGGAAACGCTCCAGACCGAGGTTGGACATCACGGTCGCCACCAGCGCGCCGCCGGTAAGCTGACCGGATTCGGCCCAGCGTTTCGCAAACAGCGCCATGATCTGATCGCCATCGGCGACATGGCCGGTCTCGTCGATGATCATCACCCGGTCCGCGTCGCCGTCGAGCGAGATCCCGAGATCGGCGCCATGCGCCACCACGGCCTCAGCGCAGGTGCTGACATGGGTCGAGCCGCAACCGTCGTTGATGTTGCGCCCGTCGGGCGAGACGCCGACCGGGATCACTTCGCAGCCCAACTCCCATAGAACATCGGGGGCCGCACGATAGGCCGCCCCATTGGCGCAATCGACGACGACTTTCAGGTCGGGCTTGCGCAGCTTCGGGAAGGTGGTCTTGGCATATTCGACATAGCGCCCCAGACCGTCGTCGATCCGCTTGGCGCGGCCGATATTCTCGGGGCGCGCGAGACGGATATTGGTGTCGAGCATCGCCTCGATCTCGGTCTCGGCCTCGTCGCTGAGCTTGAACCCGTCGGGACCGAAGAACTTGATCCCGTTATCCTTGGCCGGATTGTGGCTGGCGGAGATCATGATCCCCATATCCGCGCGCATCGAGCGGGTCAGGTAGCCCACGGCGGGCGTGGGCACCGGGCCGAGCAGCAGAACGTTCATCCCCGTCGAAGTCAGACCCGCGGTCAGCGCGTTCTCGAACATGTAGCCCGAGAGCCGCGTGTCTTTGCCGATCACCACGCGGTGGCCGCGCGAGTCGTCCTGCCGGAAATAGCGGCCCGCAGCGGCGCCCAGTTTCAGCGCCATCTCGGCGGTCATGTTGCCGGAATTGGCCTCGCCGCGGACACCATCAGTGCCAAAAAGCTTCCTGCTCATTCCTCAAAACCTCTTTTGATCGCGTCCCAGAGCCGGATGCCTTGGGCGATCTCGGCCACATCGTGGACGCGGTGAATTTGAATGCCCTGATCGAGCCCGGCGAGCGTCACGGCCAGAGTACCGGGGGCGCGGCTATCGGCCTCCTCGGCGCCGCCCACGGCCCCGATGAAGCGTTTGCGCGACACCCCGAGCAGGACCGGGCAGCCCAGCCCGTGAAACAAGCTGAGACCGCGGATCAAGGCGAGATTGTGCTGCGCGGTCTTGCCGAAGCCGATACCGGGATCGGCGATGATCGCCTCGCGCGCGATGCCGTAATCCTCGGCCAGCGCGATGCGATCTTCGAGATAGTCGTAGACGTCGAGCAGCACATCCGTGTAGCGCGGATCGTCCTGCATCGTCTCGGGCAGGCCCTGCGCATGCATCAGGCAGATCGGCGCGCCGGAGACCTGCGCGACCTCGACCATCGCCGGATCGAATTCCATCGCGGAGACATCGTTGAGCATCGCGGCCCCCGCCTCCAGCGCCTGATCCGCGACCAGCGACTTGCGGGTGTCGATGGAGATCGGCGCGTCGAAATCGGCATCGCGCAGCGCCGCGATCACGGGCGCGGTGCGGGCGATCTCTTCGTCTTCCTCGACTTCCGTGGCGCCGGGACGGGTCGACTCGCCGCCGATGTCGAGAATGTCGGCGCCCATCTTGCGCAGCGCGACGGCACGCTCGATCGCTGCGTCCTCGACGTCGAAGCGCCCGCCATCGGAGAAGCTGTCAGGGGTGACATTCAGAATGCCCATGATCCGCGGCGCATCGAGCGTGATCCCGGCGACCGGGGTGCGCGGGGCGCAAAGCCGCTCCATCACCTCTTCGGGCAGATGGGCCACGGGGATGATCTCTGGCTCGCCATCGCGGCGCAGAATCTCCACCTCATCGAACCAGCACCACCCCCCGGCGAGGGTCAGAGCCGTGTCGGGACGGGCGGAGTCGGTTCGGGCGACGGGTCGATAATAGAGCTTCTCCATGCGCACCATTCACCCGATTGCGCCCGAGAGTTCAAGCCGTTCAGAGCGGGCGCGTCTCGACCGGCACGCGGCTTCCTGCCGGGGCTGAAACAGTCCCGTGAACTTCCAGCCGTGTCGCGGCCATCTGCTCGGCCAGCCACAGCGCCAGCGCCATCGCGTCGCGCGCGGGGCTTTTCGGGCCGTCGGTCGCGTCCAGCACGATCTTGGAGGGCGCCCAGACGACCATCTGGCCGTGACGCATTGCCCAGTCGATCTCGGTGCGGGTGGCAACCACAACGCAGCGCGGATCGCGGGCCGCGAGCCGCCATGCGTTCTGCTCGATCGCGAGAAGGTCGATGCGGCGCTGCGTGGGCCCCTGCCCGCTCTCGGGCACGGCGCCGTCGGGCAGCCCCACGGCGAGGATCACCGGATGGCCCGTCTCCTGCAGCACGTCGAGCCGCGCCGCCAGGTCCGGCGCGTCGATGGCCGCGTTCGACAGATAGGCAACGACCGGGTGCAGGCTTTCCTCCACCCCGCTCTCATCGACGCTTTTCACCGGGACGGAGGCACGGGAGCGCACGATCTCGACGCCGAGCGCACCGGGGCCGCGGTCGAGCTTCTCGATCCGCACGAAGACGCGCATCGCTTGCGGGCTGGCGAGGATACGCTCTGCCACGCCGGCTGCGAGCGTCTCCAGCAGGTTCACCCGTTCCTCGGCCAATTCCGCCGCGATCGCCTCGGTGATCCGGTCATAGGAGAGGATGCGATCCACGTCGTCCTCGATCGGCTCCGGCGTGGGCCGGACCTCCACCACCACGTTGAATTGCAGGCGCTGTGTGTGGCCACGCTCCTGCTGGAAGGCACCGATATCGGCCTCCACCACATGGTCGCGCAGCGAGATGCGATCCCGGGGGTCGGTCGGCGCAGAGGCCGCCGCCCGCGCTTCGGGATGCGAAAAGGCGAGGGAAATATCGGAACTCATGCGCGCCTCGGGAATTTTTCAGTCATGTCGAGCATAGAAAAAGGGCGGACCGAAGCCCACCCTCAACCGTCATTTCATCGCCTGCCCGCGACGCGGGCCCCTGAAAGCGCGGCCTCAGTTCGAGGCGGTGCGCACCGGGTTGGCGTAGAAGATGTGATGGCCGATCGACGCGGTTTTCGCGAAGCGGCGCGACCAGCTCGGGCGCACGGCGCGCGTGTGGAAGTAGGTCGCCCCGTCGGTCAGCGAGCGCGGCGCACCGTCGATCATCGCCCGGGCGACTTTCGCGACTTCGGCGTAGGCACCTTTGTTGCGGACGGTGTCGGAGCGACCGTCGCAATACCAGCTGAACTGGCAGGCGCGCGAATTGCCCTGATGGACAACGCCGCAGATCGAACCGGGGAAGCGCGGATCGTCGACACGGTTCAGGATGACCTCGGCGACGGCCTGCTGGCCCTTCACGCCTTCGCCACGCGCTTCGAAGTAAAGCGCCTGCGAGAGACATTGGAACTGCTCGCCACCCTTGGCAGCGGGTTGCGCGGCCAGCCACTTGGCCGAAAGGACTTCCGGCAGAGTCGCATGTTTTTTCGAGCGTTCCGGCGCCATGGTGAGCGCGGTGACGCGTCGTTTGTCGATCGCGCTCATCGCGGAGCGCTCCGTCCACAGGACCGACATCAGTCCTTGTTCGGCGACCTCAGTGGGGTCGTTCGACTGGCTTACCGTGACTTCGGCACGCAAGCCTCCGGCGAGGGCGAGGAGGATGGCAGCACCCCCCGTCCAGCTTTTCAGCAGTGACATGGTTTTCTTCCGATAAGGTCAATCGCCGCGCACCCCCCATTGAGCCGCGACGGCGCATCGCTTACCCGAGCGAGCTATCCATGTCTAGGTTTTCACGAAAAAATGCGCGACCCCCTACGGAGTCACGGCGGAATCTTGCCAAAATGCACGGTGATTTGCGTGCTATGTCCCTCTCGAATCGCATATCGCGACGCGCGAAGATTTGCCAATGGTATTTGAGAAAAACGGCCAAATTTTCGCTTCTGTGACCTTACCTCTAGGGAAAAGATCGACCGCGCGGCGCAAGGAGTGCGAAATGGGCAGCCGCGAGACGGGCGACCGGCACCCGGAAAGGCGAACAGGAGACATAATCGAATCCCGCAGCCCGGCAGAAGGCGATTGATTCGGGGTTTCCGCCATGTTCGCCGCAGACCGAGATCGTGACATCGGGCCGGGCGGAGCGTCCGCGCGCAGCCCCGATCAGCAGCAACTCCCCTACCCCCTCTACATCGAGGATATGGAACGGGTCTTCGCTATAGACCTGCTGGTTCACATAGGTCGACATGAAGCGGCCCGCATCGTCGCGGGAGAGCCCGTAGGTCATCTGCGTGAGGTCGTTGGTCCCGAAGGACAGGAAGGCCGCGTGTTCGGCGATCTCACCGGCGCGCAGGGCCGCACGGGGCGTCTCCACCATCACGCCGAGGCGGTAGGTGAAATCTTCCTTGGTCTCGGTGCGCACGGCGGCGGCGACCGCATCGACCCGAGTTTTCACGATCTCCACCTCGCGCGAGGCGGAGACGAGCGGGATCATGATCTCGGGCACCACCTCGGCGCCCCGGCGGAGCGCCTCCACGGTGGCCTCGAAGATCGCGCGGGCCTGCATGTCGTAGATCTCGGGCACGGTCACGCCCAAGCGCACGCCGCGCATCCCGAGCATCGGGTTGAACTCGGACAGGGCCTCCACCCGGCGCGTGACCTCGGACAGCGGACGGTCCAGCGCCTCGGCCAGTTCGCGCATCCCCTCGCGGTCATGCGGCAGGAATTCGTGTAGCGGTGGGTCGAAGAGACGGATGCAGACCGGCTCCCCCTTCATCAGCTCGAACAGCGCGCCGAAATCGTCCCGCTGCATCGGCAGCAACCGGTCAAGAGCGGCGCGGCGATCTTCCGGCCCGTCGGCGAAGATCATCTCGCGCATCACCGTCAGGCGGTCTTCGTCGAAGAACATATGCTCGGTCCGGCACAACCCGATCCCGTCGGCCTCGAACATCAGCGCGGTGCGCGCGTCCTCCGGCGTGTCGGCATTGGCGCGGATGCCGATATCGCGCACCAGATCGGCCCAGCTCAGAAGCGTGCGGAACCCGTCATCCAGCGCGGGCGCGAGCATCTCCGCCGTCCCAACCAGCACCTCGCCATTGGTCCCGTCGAGCGTGATCGTGTCGCCCTCGCGGAACAGCCGCCCCTTGGGGCCGCGGAACTGGCGCTCGCGGCTGTTGATCTCGATCTCGGCGCCGACGATGCAGGGCAGGCCCAGACCGCGCGCGATCACCGCCGCGTGGGAGGTCATCCCGCCGCGTTCGGTCAGCACGGCGACGGCCGCATGCATCCCGCGGATATCCTCGGGAGAGGTTTCGCGGCGCACGAGGATACAGGGCTCGTCGCGCGCGGCAGAGGCCTGCGCGGCGGCGGCCGAGAACACGATCTTGCCGGTGGCCGCGCCCGGCGAGGCCGCGATCCCGCGTGCCAGCACGTCCCGCGGCGCACGCGGATCGACCTGATAGTGCAAAAGCTCGGTGATGGCGCGCGGCTCGACCCGCAGCAGCGCATCCTCGCGCGAGATCACATCGTCATTGGCCAGCGCCACCGCGATGCGCACGGCAGCCCGCGACGAGCGCGGCACCCGCACCGCGTCGATCACATGGACCTTGCCGCTTTCGATGGTGAACTCGATCTGCATCTCTTCGCGCAGCTTCACCCGGCAACGCGCGCCGTAATCCTTCAGCGTGTCGAAGACACGGCCATCCGCCTCTTCGAGCGAGGCCCCGCGCGGATCGCGCGTGAGATAAAGCGTCTCGACCGCGCTGGTGCGGCCCTGGCTCTGGCCGCGGAACCGCCCGGTGATCTGCGGCGCGCCGGTCACGCTATCGACGAATTGCATCGTGCCCGAGCCCGACAGGCCCGGCCCGATCCCCAGCGCCATCTCCTGCACCAGAAGCCCCAGCACCGCATCGGGCGGCGCGCCCTTGGCCTGCCGCAGGAGCCGCGCGGTCGTGCCCTCCCAGGCCCGCGCCATGGAGCGCAGCACCTCGGCCAGCTGCTGGGCGCCCGATTGCGGGAACCGCTCGTCGGTTTCCTCTTCATAGGCGTCGAGCGCGGCTTCCAGCGCGCCCGGCCCGGGCTCCTGCTGGAACATGTCCGGATCGAGCCGCGCCACATGGATTGAGTAGAGCTGCACGAAGCGCAGATAGAGCGCGTCGGCGGCCTCGCTGCCATGCGTATTGGACAGCACCGCATGCATGTCGTCATTCATGCCGACATTGAGCACCGTGCCCGGCCCGCCCCATTCGGGATTTTCCGGGCTCGGCCGCACCGACACCAGCATCTGCGGCCCGAAGCAATCCGCAATTGCGGCCATGTCGAAAACCTGTCCCGACGCGATCGCGCGCACGGTTTCGGCGGGCAGAGCGACGGTTTTCGGGACGGGAAGGTCGAGCCGGATCAGCCGTTGAAGGCATTTCGCGCGCCAGCCGTGACGCGCCTTATCGACCGACGCCGTGGGCGTAAGGGTCACAAAATCAGCGTTTTCAACGGGTTTCTGCATTGCAGCGCGCCTTCTCTCTCGACGCAGGATAGGCTGATTCCCCGCCCTCGCAAGTGTGACATTCGGACAGAAGACGTGGCGTCACTGGCCCGCCCTGTTTCGGCCTTGCGACAGGAGGCGCCGTGGGGGCGCCTCCGGCGGGGATATTTACACCAAGAGGAAGGATCAGCCTTCGATCTTGGTGAGGTCGGCCACATCGAGACAGATCTGCCGGATGCGCGAAAGCAGGTTGAGACGGTTGCGCCGCAAGATCGGGTTGTCGGCGTTGATCTGCACCGCCTCGAAGAAAGCGTCGATCGGCGCGCGCAGGTCGGCCATGGCGGACATGGCGGCGGCGAAATCTTCGTCTGCCATCGCCGGGGCGATCTTGGCTTCGGCGGCGTCGAGCGCGGCGAAGAGGGCCTTTTCCTCGTCCGTCTCCGCGAATTTCGGATCGGCGCCGAAGCTGTATTCCACGCCGTCCTTTTCCTCGGCCTGCGTGAGGATGTTATTCGCGCGCTTGAAACCCTGGATCAGGTTCTCGCCATCGTCGGTCTTGAAGAAGTCCGACAGCGCCTCGGCCCGTTTGACGACGAGGGTGAGATCGTCGCTGCCCGGCATGGCGAGCACGGCGTCGATCACGTCGTGACGGATGCCTGCGTCGCGCAGGTGGACCTTGAGGCGGTCGTGGAAGAAGGACATGAGGTCGGCGACTTCATTTGACCGGTCAGTGGGAGCGGGCGCGCCAATTCCGGCGATACTCGGCGTGTCCCCGATATTCGCCATATCTCCCACTTTCATTTTTTCTCGGTCCTTGTCGACTGCGGTAATTCCTGCCGCGAAAATTGCTTTAAGCGACATCCGCAGGCCATTCGCCGAGATCAACCGGATCACGCCCAGCGCCGCGCGACGCAGCGCGAAGGGGTCCTTCGAGCCAGTCGGCTTCTCGCCGATCGTCCAGAAGCCGGTCAGCGTGTCGATCTTGTCGGCGAGCGCGACGGCGATCGAGACGGGCTCGGACGGCACCGCATCGGACGGGCCCAGCGGCGCGTAATGGTCGCGGCAGGCATCGGCGACGGCGTCGGACAGTCCCGCCTTTTGCGCGTAGTAGCGGCCCATCACGCCCTGCAGCTCGGGGAATTCATAGACCATTTCCGAGCGCAGATCGGATTTGGCGACGCGGGCGGCCTCGGCGGCGAGGTCCGGCTTGGCGCCAACCAGCGGCGCGACTTCACGCGCGAGGGTCTCGATGCGGCGGATACGGCTGCCCTGAGTTCCAAGAAGGTTATGGAAGGTCACGGCGTCGAGCCCCGCGCCCATCCCTTCGAGCCCGTGGGCCTGAACGGTGCGCAGGTCGTTTTCCCAGAAGAACTTGGCATCCGACAGACGCGCCGAGAGCACTTTCTGGTTGCCCGCGAGGATGGTCGCGCCGTGATCGGCGGTCTCGCGGTTGGCGACGGTCACGAAGCCCTCGATCCGGCTCGTCTTGGGGTTCTTCACCGAGAAGAATTTCTGATGCTCTTTCATCGAGGTCTGCAGCACCTCGGGCGGCAGGTCGAGGAATTCGCCGTCGATCTCGCCCATCAGCGTGACGGGCCATTCGACGAGGCCCGAGACCTCGGCCAGAAGACCCTTGTCCGGCACCACTTCCCAGCCCTTGGCGAACGCCATCTGCGCGGCATCGTGGTCGATCGCCTCGGCACGCTCGTTGGGGTCGAGCATGACCTTGGCGGCTTTCAACTGCTTGGCGTAGCTCTCAAAGCCCGAGACCTGAAGCACGTCGGGCGCCATGAAGCGGTGACCGCGCGTGGTGTCGCCCGCCTCGATGCCGTCCACGTCGAGCGGCACGACAGTCGCGCCGGCCTCGTCGGTCAGGATCGCGAGGATCGAATGCAGCGGGCGCACCCAGCGCAGGCTGCCCTCGCCCCAGCGCATCGATTTCGGCCAGGGGAAGTTGCGGATCGTTTTTTCCAGCACTTCGGCCACGATCTCGGTCGCGGGACGGCCGGGCTTTTCGATCACGGCGAAATAGACCTGCCCCTTCTTGTCGTCGCGCGCCTCGAGCTGATCCATGCTCAGCCCGGTCGAGCGCAGGAAGCCCTCGATCGCCTTCTCGGGCGCGTCGGTGCGCGGGCCCTTGCGTTCTTCGCGGAGCGTCGGCGAGTTGGCGGTCAGCCCCTCGACGGTCAGCGTCAGGCGGCGCGGGGTCGAGAAAGCGCCGGCGGAGGCATAGGTCAGACCTGCCTCGACCACGCCATCGGTAATCAGTTTCTTCAGATCCTCACGGGCTTTCGGCTGCATCCGCGCGGGGATTTCTTCGGAGAACAGTTCAATCAGAAGATCGGGCATGTCATTTCTCCGCTTCGTCGTTCAGTTGGTGCCAGACATAGGCCCGGCCATCGGGATAAAGAGCCACGACCCGGTCGACGCCGGGGTGGATGTTGTGTTGCGACAGGAAGGCCACCGCACGGCCTGCCTCGAGGTCCGCGCCGATGGTTTTCGCATCATAGCAGTCGAACCATTTCGGGCCGATCAGCGGGGTCGGTCGGTCGTAGACCTCATAGGTCTCGGTCGCCGTTGCAATCGACAGATCGGTGTCGAAGCACGCCCGGTAGCGCAGGGGCGAACTGTCCGCGTCGATCCCTTTGTAGCCCTCTGCCTGCAACGGGTCCTGCGTCGTGCCGTCCAGTTCCATCAGCGAGACTTTCGCCGCGTCGGAGCCCGGCGCGATCTCGTCGTAATAGCCGTATTCCTGCGAATAATAGACCACCGCGCCGAAGACGAGCGCGATTACCACGATGCCGCCTCCGATGAGCTTACCATTCACGCGACAGCCTCGTTGGCTTCACTCTGCGAGGCCCCGCCCGCTTCGGTCTGCACGAAAGCGTCGGCGCAGGCCTTGGCCAGCGCACGGACCCGGCCGATATAGGCCTGACGCTCGGTGACCGAAATCACGCCGCGCGCATCCAGAAGGTTAAAGAGATGCGACGCCTTGATGCACTGGTCGTATGCGGGATGCGCCATGATGATCTTGCGGCCCGCATCGTCCGCCTCGGGCGAGGCGAGGATACGTTCGCATTCGGCCTCGGCATCCTCGAAATGGCGCAGCAGCGTCTCGGTATCGGCCACGTCGAAATTCCAGCGCGAATATTCCTGCTCGGTCTGGCGGAACACGTCGCCGTATTTCAGCGCGATCGGCGCTGACGGGTCGTTATAGGGCATGTCCATGACGTGATCGATGCCCAGCACATACATCGCCAGACGCTCGAGCCCGTAGGTCAGCTCGCCCGAGACCGGTTTGCAGTCATGGCCGCCGACCTGCTGGAAATAGGTGAACTGGCTGACTTCCATCCCGTCGCACCAGACCTCCCAGCCAAGCCCCCACGCGCCGAGCGTCGGGCTTTCCCAGTCGTCTTCCACGAAGCGGATATCGTGCAGTTCGGTGTCGATCCCGATTGCGCGGAGCGAGCCGAGATACAGCTCCTGCAGGTCCGGCGGGCTCGGTTTGATCAGCACCTGATACTGATAGTAGTGCTGCAGGCGGTTCGGGTTCTCGCCATAGCGGCCATCGGTCGGACGGCGCGAGGGCTGGACGTAGGCCGCCGCCCACGGCTTGGAACCGAGCGCGCGCAGCGTCGTCGCCGGGTGGAAGGTGCCTGCCCCCACTTCCATGTCATAAGGCTGCATCACCGCGCAGCCTTTCGAGGCCCAATAGCTCATCAGGCGCAGGATGATTTCCTGAAAGGATTTCGGGGCGTCCGGGTTTGCCATATTTCGCACCTTCCGTTGAAGCGCCTTCTCTCTAGGCAAGGGGCGCGGGGGCGTCAACGCCCTGCAAGGATTAGGGCGGACGATCTGCGCAACTCGACATGCAAAGCTGAGGCCCCCGCCCCACAACGGCGGATTTCATGACTCAAAAGAGGGCGTTTGGGGGGTGACCTCCGCCCGCGTTTCGCTAAGGTCGGGGGAAAAGCATATTTTACGGGGGCAGCAATGCGGGCAATTTCACGGACAGTTTCAATCGTCGTCGGAGCCAGCCTCACCGGCATGATCTGGACCGGAACGGCCTGGGCCGAAGCCTGGGTGCAGATCGAGGCGAAAAGCTCGCTCGCCCAAGCCGAAGCGCGCGCCCGCGACTGGGCAGGCATGTTCCCCGACACCACTGGCTTCCGGCTCGATTCCGGGTGGTACGCGATCGCGCTTGGCCCCTTTGCCGATGATGCCGAGGCAAATGCGCGCCGCCGGGTTCTGCGCCGCGAGGGGCTGATCCCGCGCGACAGTTTCGTGGCCGATGGCAACAACTTCCGCCAGCAGTTCTGGCCGGTCGGCGCGACCTTGAACGCCCCCGCGCAGGCGCCCGAACAGCCCGCGCCGCAAGCCGACACCCAAAGCGACGTGCGCGGCGCGCCGATGCCCGCCCCGATCGACGTGGAGCCGCTGGACGGGCCGGATGCGACCGCGCAATCGGATGGCCAGACCACGCCCCCGGATACGTCTGCGCAGGACACCGCCACCGCGCCTGAGCCGGTGAGCCCCGACACCACAACCACTGCCGACACCCCTGCCCCGCAAGAGGTCACCCCCGCGCCCGAACCGGTCGAGACGCTACGGGATTCGCGCCGGCTGGAGGCTGCGCTCGATCCGCAGACCAAGCGCGACATCCAGACCGCGCTGGAATGGGAAGGCAGCTATCAGGGCGCTATCGACGGGATTTTCGGCGGCGGCACGCGCAATTCGATCGCCGACTGGCAGATGAAGAACGATTACGAGCCAACCGGCGTGCTGTCCTCGACCCAGCAGGCGGCGCTTCTGGACAAGGTCGCCTCCGAGCGTGCGGCGCTGGGGCTGCAGACCGTGACCGAAGATCAGGCCGGTATCCGGATCGACCTGCCGATGGGGCTGGTGAAATTCGACCGCTACAACGCGCCTTTCGTGAATTACGCGCCCAAGGATGGCAGCGGCGTGCAGGTTCTTCTGATCTCGCAACCCGGTGATGCGGCCCGGCTGCGCGGCCTTTATGACGCGATGCAGACGCTCGAAATCGTGCCGACGGGGGGCGAGCGCAACATCCGCGGCAACAGCTTCACCATCGAAGGCCAGAACAGCGCGGTGCAGTCCTACACCCATGCGGAACTCTCGCGCGGGCAGATCAAGGGCTTCACGCTGGTCTGGCCCGCCGGGGACGACAAGCGCCGGGCCCGCGTGCTCGACGCGATGAAAAAGAGCTTCACGCCCATCGGCACCTCGTCGCTCGACGCGACGCTCGGACAACCGATGTCAGTGACGCGCGCCGCCCTGATGGCCGGGATCGAGAAACGCGCGCCGATCTTCTCGCGCTCGGGCTTCTTCATTGATGCCGATGGCCATGTGCTGACCGCCGCCGAGGGGCTCGACCAATGCGGGCGGATCACCATCGAGGATCACCCCGCCTCGCTCAGCTTCGACGGCGGCGCCAAGGGCTATGCGGTTCTGACCCCGAATGACACGCTGGCGCCGAAGGAGGTCGCGAAGTTCAACCCCGATGCCCCGATGGCCGGGAGCAAGGTGGCGGTGGCGGGCTTCTCCTATCCCGAAGCGCTCTCCGCGCCGGTGCTGAATTTCGGCACGCTCTCCGCCCTCAAGGGGCTGGAAGGGCAAGACAATCAGGCCCGGATCGAGGCGCAGACCCGCGCGGGCGATGTGGGCGGGCCGGTTCTCGACGGCTCCGGCGCGGTCGTGGGGATGTTGCTGCCTTCGAATGATAACGCCAACCGCGTGCTGCCCGACAACCTGACCGTCGCGCTGCAGGCGAAGGCGATGGCGCCGGGCCTGTCGGACAATGGCTTTACCCCGAAAGCGGCAGGTATCTCGGGCAACCGCGACCCCGAAGACCTTCAGCAGATCGCGGACGGGATGGTGGTGCAGATTTCCTGCTGGAAGTGATCAGCCCCGCCAGAAGCGCGGCAGCAACAGCACGAGCACGCTCATCAATTCGAGCCGCCCGAGGCACATTGCCGCGCTCATCAGCCATTTCGCGCTGTCAGGGAAATCTGCGACAGAGCCGTTCGCGGTGATCTCCGGCCCCCAAGCGGGGCCGATATTGGCGATCGAGGTCCAGGCGGCGGTCATCGCCGTCTCGGTCCCGAGGCCGGTGAAGGTCAGCGCGATGATCAGCATTCCGAAAATCAGGATGAACAACGAGAAGAAGGCCATCACCGAGTTGACCACGCTATCCTCGACCGGGCGGCCGTCATATTGCACCTTCAGCAGACGGTGCGGCGAGTAGAGCCGCTGGATCTGCGCCTTGATCGCTTCGAGAAGGATCAGGTAGCGGAACACCTTGACCGAACAGGCGGTGGAGGCCGTGCAGCCCCCGATCAGCCCGGAAATCAGCAGGATCGTGAAGGCCAGATGCCCCCATTGGGTCACGTCCTCCGAGGCATAGCCCGTGCCGGTGAAGGTCGAGACCACATTGAACGTCACCTCGCGCAACGTCGGCCAGAAGGACGCCTCATGGCGGATCATCCGGTAAAGCACGATGATCGCGATCGCATAGCCCATCCAGCGCAGGAAGGCGCGCACCTGCGGGTCGCGCCAGAGCGGCATCGTGTCGCCGCGCATCACCTGCACGAAGCGGATGAACGGCATCGCCGCCAGTGCCATGAAAACCGAGGCCGCGTATTCCGGCGCGCCCTTATAGGTGGCGAAGCTGGCGTCGTAATTCGAGAACCCGCCCGTACTCATCGTGGTGAGCGCATGCATGATCGCGTCGAACCCCTTCATCCCGAGGCCGAGATAGGTCAGCGCGCAGGCGATGGTCAGCCCGACATAGATGCGGATCAGCGCGGTCGAGATATCCATCGCGCGCGGCAGGATTTTTCCAAGCGTATCAAATCCTTCCGAGCGGAAGAACTGCATCCCGCCGACCTTCATCACCGGCAGGAAGATCATCGCGACGATGATGATCCCCAGACCGCCCAGCCATTGCAGCAACCCGCGCCAGAGGTTCACCCCCGGCGGTAACCCGTCGAGATTGGGAATCGCCGTGGTGCCGGTCGTGGTCAGCCCCGACATCGCCTCGAAATAGGCATCGACCAGCGACAGATGCGGCACGCCCAGCATGAAAGGCAGCGCTCCAAAGAAGGGGAGCGTCAGCCAGACGAGCGAGGTCAGCAGAAAGCTTTGGTGGATCGACAGCGTCCGGGCCAGCCCGTCACGCGAGGCCAGCGCCAGCAGCGCGCCCGCCGTCGTCGTCAGCACCGCGCTTTCGACGAAGACCAGCCAATGCGCTGCACCATAGCCCAAATCCACCGCTGCCGGGATAAGCATCGTCAGCCCCAGCACGGATGTCAGCATTCCGATGATATATCCAACCGGGCGCAGATCGATCATGCGCCCCACCTTGCCCAGAGCGCCGGTCTAGTCAATCCCAGACGGGCCCGGAGGGACCTGCAGTGGCGCAGCGTGACTTTGCAAACCCGAGCGGTTTGGTCAGTAAATTTGCCCAACTTTGCAGGTAGGCCCTTGCGCTGCGGCGCGGCAACGCTACCGTAGCGCCACTTTCGACAACAGGGAGAACGCTATGTTCAACAAGATCCTCGTGGCCAACCGTGGCGAGATCGCCATCCGAGTGATGCGCGCCGCCAACGAGCTGGGCAAGAAGACGGTCGCCGTCTATGCCGAAGAGGACAAGTTGGGCCTGCACCGTTTCAAGGCCGATGAAGCCTATCGCATCGGCGAGGGCCTCTCCCCCGTCGGCGCCTATCTCTCGATCGAGGAGATCATCCGCGTCGCCAAGGAAAGCGGTGCCGATGCGATCCACCCGGGCTATGGCCTGCTCTCGGAAAACCCCGATTTCGTCGAAGCCTGCGACGCCGCCGGCATCACCTTCATCGGCCCGAAGGCCGAAACGATGCGCGCGCTCGGCGACAAGGCCTCGGCGCGTCGCGTGGCGATCAAGGCCGGTGTGCCGGTCATCCCCGCGACCGAAGTGCTGGGCGAGGATTTCGACGCGATCAAGAAAGAGGCCGCCGAGATCGGCTACCCGCTGATGCTGAAAGCCAGCTGGGGCGGCGGCGGTCGCGGCATGCGCCCGATCCTCGGCGAGGACGAACTGGTCGAGAAGGTCCGCGAGGGCCGTCGCGAAGCCGAAGCCGCCTTCGGCAATGGCGAGGGCTATCTCGAGAAGATGATCATCCGCGCGCGCCACGTCGAGGTGCAGCTGCTGGGCGACACGCATGGCAATCTCTATCACCTCTACGAGCGCGACTGCACCGTGCAGCGCCGCAACCAGAAGGTCGTCGAACGCGCCCCTGCCCCCTATCTCTCGGACGAGCAGCGCGAAGAGGTCTGCCAGCTCGCGCTGAAGATCGGTCAGGCGGTCGGCTATGAATGTGCCGGCACGGTCGAATTCCTGATGGATATGGACTCGGACAAGTTCTACTTCATCGAGGTCAACCCGCGCGTTCAGGTCGAGCATACCGTGACCGAAGAGGTCACCGGCATCGACATCGTGCAGGCCCAGATCAAGATCGCCGAGGGCGCGACGCTGGCCGAAGCCACCCGCGCGAAATCTCAGGACGAGATCGAACTGTCGGGCCACGCGCTCCAATGCCGTGTGACCACCGAAGACCCGCAAAACAACTTCATCCCCGATTACGGCCGCCTGACCGCCTATCGCTCGGCGACCGGTAACGGCATCCGCCTCGATGGCGGCACCGCCTATGCGGGCGGCGTCATCACCCGCTATTACGACTCGCTTCTGGTGAAGGTCACCGCCTGGGCGCAGGATCCCGATCAGGCGATCCGCCGGATGGACCGCGCCCTGCGCGAATTCCGTATCCGCGGGGTGAGCACGAATATCGACTTCGTCATCAACCTGCTCAAGCACCCGACCTTCCTCGACATGAGCTACACGACGAAGTTCATCGACACGACGCCAGAGCTGTTCGACTTCAAGCAGCGCCGCGACCGGGGCACCAAGATCCTGACCTATATCGCGGATATCACCGTGAACGGTCACCCCGAGACCGCGGGCCGCAACAAACCCCATGCGGAGGCGAAACCGCCGCGCTTGCCCGCCTTCAGGGATGAGGCAAAACCGGGCAGCCGGAACCTGCTGGAGAAGGAAGGCGCGAAAGCGGTCGCCGACTGGATGAAGACGCAGAAGAAACTTCTGCTGACCGACACCACGATGCGCGATGGCCACCAGTCGCTGCTCGCGACCCGGATGCGCTCGATCGACATGATCAAGGCAGCCCCCGCCTATGCCTCGAACCTCAGCGATCTGTTCTCGGTCGAATGCTGGGGCGGCGCGACCTTCGACGTGGCTTACCGCTTCTTGCAGGAATGCCCGTGGCAGCGCCTGCGCGACATCCGCGAAGAGATGCCCAACATCCTGACGCAGATGCTGCTGCGCGCCTCGAACGGCGTGGGCTATACGAACTACCCCGACAACGTGGTGCAGTTCTTCGTGGGTCAGGCGGCGGAAAGTGGCGTCGACGTGTTCCGCGTCTTCGACTCGCTCAACTGGGTCGAGAACATGCGCGTCGCAATGGATGCGGTGATCGAGAGCGGCAAGATCTGCGAAGGCACGATCTGCTACACCGGCGATATCCTCGATCCCGACCGCGCCAAATATGACCTGAAATACTATATCGGCATGGCGAAAGAGTTGGAGGCCGCGGGCGCGCATGTGCTGGGTCTCAAGGATATGGCGGGCCTGCTGAAACCCGCCGCCGCCCGCAAACTGATCGCGGCGCTGAAGGAAGAGGTCGATATCCCGATCCACTTCCACACCCATGACACGAGCGGAATCGCGGGCGCGACCATTCTCGCCGCCGCCGATGCGGGCGTCGACGCGGTGGATGCGGCAATGGACGCCTTCTCGGGCGGCACTTCGCAGCCCTGCCTCGGCTCGATCGTGGAGGCGCTGGCCCATACCGAGCGCGACACCGGTCTCGATATCCACGCGATCCGCATGATGTCGAACTATTGGGAGGCCGTGCGTCACCAATATGCGGCCTTCGAGAGCGGTCTCGAAGCCCCGGCCTCCGAGGTCTATCTGCACGAGATGCCCGGCGGCCAGTTCACCAACCTCAAGGCGCAGGCGCGCTCGCTGGGGCTGGAAGAGCGCTGGCACGAGGTGGCCCAGGCCTATGCCGATGCCAACCAGATTTTCGGCGACATCGTTAAGGTCACGCCGTCCTCGAAAGTGGTGGGCGACATGGCGCTGATGATGGTGGCGCAGGGCCTGTCGAAGGAAGACGTGCTCGACCCGGCCAAGGATGTCTCCTTCCCGGATTCGGTCATCGACATGATGCGCGGCAATCTCGGCCAACCGCCCGGTGGCTGGCCCGAGGGTGTTGTGAAGAAGGTGCTCAAGGGCGAGCATCCCTCGACCGAGCGCCCGGGCAAGAACCTGCCCCCGGTCGATCTGGAAGCCGCCCGCAAGGAGGTCTCCGATCAGCTCGACGGGCGCGAAATCGACAATGAGGATCTCGCGGGCTACCTGATGTATCCCAAGGTCTTCACCGATTACGCGAGCCGCCACGAAGCCTATGGCCCGGTGCGCACCCTGCCGACCCCGGTCTTCTTCTACGGGATGGAGCCGCAGGACGAGATCTCCGCCGAGATCGACCCCGGCAAGACGCTGGAAATCCGCTATCTCACCACCGGCGAGACCGACGAGCTGGGCGAGGTGAAGGTCTATTTCGAACTCAACGGCCAGCCTCGCGCCGTGCGCGTCCCGAACCGCGCGGTGAAGGCGACGACGGCGGCGAAGCCGAAGGCCGAAGCGGGCAACCCGAACCATATCGGCGCGCCGATGCCGGGCTCGATCGCCTCGATCGCGGTCAATGTCGGCCAGAAGGTGAAACCGGGCGATATGCTCCTGACCATCGAAGCGATGAAGATGGAGACGGGCATCCATTCCGACCGCGAAGCCACGGTGAAGGCGATCCATGTCTCGCCGGGGGCGCAGATCGACGCGAAGGATCTGCTGGTCGAACTGGAGTAATCTTCCCTGCATTGAACAGAACGCGCGCCGAGGCCCCGCCCCGGCGCGCTTTTGTGTCTTTTGGCAAGATTAGGGCCTGAACGTAGGTGGGGACACAGAAGCCCCGTTCATTGTCGACCGCCCTACCGGCAGCGTTGACAAGAACGTCCGGGTTCATAGTATCGCTGAGAGTTTTATCAGTATCTAAATCTATTCATAATTTTCAGAAAGATTTGTGAATGACGACGATTAGAGCGGAGTCCGGCTGCGCGAAAGCAGGCATCAATTTCGAGAAAATCTCGCGCTGGCAATATCTCCTGACACAACGTGAGATTACGGACACGATCCTGAAGCGTTACAGTTTCGGCGGCTGGCACCTTCATGTCGGCGACGGAGTATGCGTTTCGAAGCTGGAAGATACCAAGGGCCGTGCGATCGGCCTTTTCATCGGTATCGGAGTCGATAACGAGACCTTGGTGAAGGGCACCCATAAAATCCCGTCACTCGATTTGGATCGCGATAGCTTCTTCGAGGATTTCGAAGACTGGCTCTTTTATGTTTCCGGTCGGTATAATGTATTTATTGCCAAAGGCGATTCAAAGCGATTTTACAGTGACGCAGTCGGTATGAATGGCATGGTCTATGACCGTGAAGAGCGACAGGTCGCGTCGAGCCTTGCCCTTTGCATCGAACGCGATGCGACACCTCATCCGCTATACGACCATTCTCTCATCGAGCGCGGCGAAGGCAATTACAGCCTGTTTCATACCTACGATAAGGATGTCCGTCGCGGTAATCCGAATTTCCATCTCGATCTCAATGACTTCTCCGAAACTCGCTTTTGGCCCCGCGACGAGGATTTCACGACGGATCGATCGCATGACGATATTTACGGAGAAATAATTCAACGAACCTCTAAGGTTATCGGAGAGATCAACGCCAATTTCAAAACCGCGCTCCCGTTATCGGGAGGGCAGGATAGCCGCTTGCTCGCTTCGATATCGCGCACGAACCTCGCGGGCTTCGACCAATTTTTCACCCATATCCATAATTACGCGAGCAGGATCGACGCAACGATCGCTGGAACACTCGCGAAGGTTCTGCAGGTCGACCATGAAATCCACGACAAGCGGAATATCAAGGTCTCTGAAGAGGATGTTTCGCGGTTCGAAGCCGAATTCCATGCCGCGCTCGGGTTCAAGAAAAAGCTGACCCGAGAAGTCGCTCACGGGCTGCATGAATGCCTCGAGGATAGAATGGTGATCCTGCGCGGTCACCAAACTGACTTGTTACGTGCCGTGTTCATCGACAAGCTGGGCGATGAGGGACGAAATAATCTGCGCTGGCAAGTCAAGCGGCTGTTAATCGTGCCGGGCAAGGAGTTCGATCGCAAGACATATAGAACGTTTCTACCTGAATATCAGAAGTGGGTTGAAACGCTGCCGGAAAATGCTGCGAAACGCCAAGTCGATCTTATGTTCCTCGAAATATACTACAGCTCGACAATCGGGCTCATTTTCCCGGCACTTACGCGCAATTTCTTCATGTCGCCTTTCAACAGTCGACATCTGATTTCCCTGTCTCTCTCAATCGAGGAGGGTTATCGTAAAAACAGCTTTGCGGTTAACGATATTATTTTCCAGGTCGATCCTGAGCTTCACGACGTCCCGTTCGATTATGAATTTGGCGGTGCCAATCTCGGGCGCATCGACGACCAACAGGCGATGGCGGAGCTGACAGCCGCGCGCCGCAAAGCCAGCGAAACGCGCGTCGCGCTCAGGACGCAGCGTCCAGACTTGGCGGCTTCCGAGGAAGTCCCTGTGCCCTGAGCGACAAGCTCGCGCATGAAGCTCTAGAGACGAGGATCACCGTAGAGGATCGCTCCTCGCGGCGTCGCAAAGGGTGTCTGCGCGCATCCGGAGGTCGGCAGCGGCCAGACGTGCCGCCAAACACCCTCTGCACGTTCGACAGATGACGGACGCTCGGGGACGCCCGCCGTTGATTAAGATGTCTTATCGGAATTCTACGACGAAGAGGCCGCGCCCCCTGCCCCGGCTCGGATCTCATGGATCGGATCGCAGGAGCCCCAAGCCGTCTCAGACCGATAGCCTCGCGGGCGCACCGCGATCGAGGCCCGCCCACTGGCCTTCAAACGGGTCACGCGGAACTCGACGCGCGGGGTGTAGAAGTTGCGCTTGGTCTTGAGCCTGTCGACCTTCCAGCCAAACGTCGTGCGCTTTGGATTGTCGACGAGCACCTGCACCGGCTGCATCGGCAAGTCGAAATGATGGAGGAACGTGTCGTAGACCTTCCATTCCCCGCCCGGGATTTTCAGCAGATCGACCTCGCCGGGCGTCGAATTCGACAGATGGCCGGTCTCGAAGGTGCAACGCATCACCTGCGTCCCGCGCGGCAGCTTCGGCTGCTCGGGGTTGGCCAGAACCGGGCCAGTGGAAAAGACGACGAAAGCTGCGAAAAGAAATGGACGGAACATATGGCCTCGACAAATTAATCGGGCACAAAGCGGCCCGATTAATGCAAGACCAACGCCCGGATGTTAAAAGAGATCGCTGCCCTCACGGGCGGAAACTTCAAGCAATCCCATAACATAGCCTGCGACCGAGCGGAAAGATATGAGTGAAATCTCACTTTCCCCGGAGCGCCAGAACGCAGCCGCGACCTGCGCCGTGCGCGAACGGCGGATCTCGCCTTCAGGCAGGGTCGCGATATCGGCGGGCGAGAGCTTCATCACCACCTGATCCGCCTTCTCGCCGCGGATGGTGAACATCGCGCGCGCATCCGAGACGTTGACGACCAGCGCGTGATCCCCGGCAAGCGCCTTGGCCAGCCGGTCGGTCAGCGCGGGCGCCTCGTCATGAGCGCAGATCAGCAACAGCTCATCCGGGCTCATCCACGCGATCGAGCGCCCGTCTGCGGTCTCGATCCGGCGCGGGCCGGGGACGGGCAGCCCCTCGGCTTTGAGCGCCTTGGCGAGCCCCTTGGCCTCCAGATCGGAGCGGATCGAGATCATGCCCACCAGCCCAGCCTCGGACACGGTGACGAACCCTTCGTGGGTCTGGCCCGAAAGGGCGCTGACGGCCTCAGACATTCTGCTTCTCCCCGTCCTTATCGTAGAAGACCGGATCGACGATCCGCGCCTTGACCATTTCCTCGCCCTCGCCGGTGAATTCGATCACCTCGCCCATCCGGTCGGGCCCGTTGAGCACCAGCCCCATCGCGATCCCCTTGCCGATCGTGGGCGAGTAATAGGTCGAGGTCACGCGGCCTTGCGTGTTGCGCTGGCCGTTGTCGTTGAACCCTTCGGCGGGCGCGTGGCTGCCATCGGGGATCACCGAGCCGTCGAGCGTCTCGAGGCCGACCAGCTTCCAGCGGTTCGGGTCGGTCATGTGGGACCGCTCCTGCGCGCGCTTGCCCAGATAGTCGGTCTTCTTCTTCGAGAGCGCCCAGTTCAGCCCCAGATCCTGCGGGATCACCGTGCCGTCGGTCTCGTCGCCGATCATGATGAAGCCCTTCTCGGCGCGCATCACATGCAGCGCCTCGGTGCCGTAGGGCATCACGCCAAGCGCCTCACCCTCGGCCATGAGCGCCTTCCACAGCGCGAGGCCTTGGCTCGCGGGCACCGCGATCTCGTAGCTCAACTCGCCCGAGAAGGAGATGCGGAAAATGCGCGCGTCGAAAGCGCCCAGCTTGCCCTCGGTCCATTTCATGAAGGGCAGCGCCTCTTTCGACAGGTCCATGCCGCCCAAGCGCTCCAGCAGCTCGCGCGATTTCGGTCCGACGACGGCGATCTGGGCGTATTGCTCGGTCAGGTTCGCGGTATAGACCTTCCAGTCCCACCACTCGCATTGCAGCCAGTCTTCCATCCAGCCGTGGATGTGATCCGCCCCGCCCGAGGTCGTGTGGCACAGCCACGTATTCTCGTCGAGCCGCGCCACGACCCCGTCATCCATCAGGAAGCCGTTCTCGTTGCACATCAGCCCGTAGCGGCATTTGCCCACCGGCAGGGTCGACATCATGTTGGTGTAGAGCATGTCGAGGAATTTCCCCGCATCCGGCCCTTTCACCACGATCTTGCCCAGCGTCGAGGCGTCGAGCATGCCCACATTCTTGCGGGTATTTGTGATCTCGCGGTTGACCGCGTCGCGATGGCTTTCGCCCGATTTCGGGTAGCAATAGGGGCGACGCCAATGGCCCACCGGTTCCCAATGCGCGCCCTTGGCCTCGTGCCAGGACTGGATCGGGGTGCGGCGCAGCGGCTGGAACAGCTCGCCCTTGGCCTCCGCCGTCACAGCGCCGAGCGAGATCGGCGTGTAGGGCGGGCGGAAGGTGGTGGTGCCGGTCGCCGGGATCGGTTGACCAAGCGCATCCGAGAGGATCGCGAGCCCGTTGATATTGCTCAGTTTCCCCTGATCGGTCGCCATGCCGAGCGTGGTGTAGCGCTTGGTATGCTCGACCGACTCGTAACCCTCGCGCGCGGCCAGCTGCACGTCCGAGACCTTCACGTCGTTCTGGTAGTCGAGGAAGCTCTTGAAGCGCAGCGCGTCGGGCGCGCCCGCGGGCATCATCCAAACCGGGGCGAGCGGCGCTTCTTCCTCGGACGCCGCGCCGATACCCAGACCGCCCATCGCCTCGGAGAGCGTCAGATCGCCATTGGCGGCGCCCACGACCGTCGCCATGCCGGTCCCATCCGCGCCGGTCGGCGGACGGTTGGGATCGGGGCGGAACATCGCGCGCGCATCGTCCCAGGTCAGCTTGCCGCCGCAATGGGACCACAGATGCACGACCGGCGACCAGCCGCCCGACATCGCGACGCAATCGCAGTCGATCATCTCGACCGCACCGCCCTCGCCTGCCTGTGCGCAGATCTCGACACCGGAGACGCCCTTGCGGCCCAGCACTTTCGCGATGCCGCGCCCTTCGAGCACGCGCACGCCGCGCGCCTTCACGGCTTCGGGCAGCGCGCCGTGGGTTTCCTCGCGCGCATCGACCACGGCCGAGACCGTCAGCCCCGCATCGAGGATCGCGAGCGCCGTGCGATAGGCGTCGTCATTGTTGGTCACGAGCACCGTGCGATCGCCGGGCGAGACGGCCCAGTTCACGATGTAATCGCGCACCGCCGAGGCCAGCATCACGCCGGGCACGTCGTTGCCCGCGAAGGCGAGCGGGCGTTCGATCGCGCCGGTCGCGGTGATCGTGTGGCCCGCGCGGATGCGCCAGAGGCGGTGGCGCGGACGGCCATCGCCGGGGGTGGTGTCGGCAAGGTTCTCGTAGCCGATGACATAGCCATGATCGTGCAGACCCGCCGCCATCAGGCGGGTGCGCATCGTGACATTCTCCATCGAGGACAGCTCGACCAGCGCGCTGTCGATCCAGTTCTGCGCGTCATGACCGTCGATCTGACCGCCATCGACCGGCGTGCGCCCGCCCCAGTTCGGGGTCTGCTCGATCAGCCAGACCCGCTTGCCCGCGCGGCCCTCTTTCAGCGCCGCGGCAAGACCCGCCACGCCGCCGCCCACGACGAGCACATCGCAATGGGCATAGACCTGTTCATAGCGATCCGGGTCGGCCTCTTTCGGCACGCCGCCAAGACCTGCGGATTTGCGGATGATGGGCTCGAACAGGTGTTTCCACGCAGCGCGCGGCGCCATGAAGGTCTTGTAGTAGAAACCTGCGGGCAGGAATTTGTAGAAGGTGTTGTTGATCTCGCCGATATCGAAGTCGAGCGATGGCCAGTGGTTCTGGCTCGTGGTCTCGGCGCCTTCGAACAGCTCGGTCGTGGTGGTGCGCTGATCGGGCTCGAACCGCGCGTTACGACCCAGACCGACGAGCGCGTTCGGCTCTTCCGCGCCAGACGCCACGATGCCGCGCGGGCGGTGGTATTTGAACGACCGGCCCACCATGACCTGACCGCCGCCCAAGAGCGCCGAGGCCAGCGTATCGCCCGCAAAGCCGCGCATCGGTTTGCCGTTGAAGGTGAAGGCGAGCGGTTTCGCGCGGTCGATCAGACGACCACCCTTGGAAAGACGCGTGCTCATTTATAGCCCTCCCAGTCGGGGCGTTTCGCTTTGATCTTCGCGATCACATCGGCGGGGGGCTCGGTGGTCTGCGCCTTGTAGGTCGCAAACACCTCGAGCGTGTTGGTGTCGCGTGCAGCCAGGAACCACTTGCCGCAGCCATAGGCATGCCGCCAGCGCTCGAAATGGACGCCTTTCGGGTTCTTGCGGGCGAACAGGTAGCCCTCGAACTCGTCATCCGACGAGCCCGGCCCGAAGCGCTTGAGATGCGCCTCGCCGCCCGGAGCGAATTCGGTTTCCTCGGCGGTGACGCCGCAGCAGGGACAGGTGAGGGTCAGCATTATTTATCCCTTTGATAGTTCGAGGAAAAATAGAGGGGGACAGAAAAACGCACTTTGTGGTTGTTTTCTGTTTGAGATGTTTTCTCGCCTTGCCCCTCAGCCTTAACTCCGACCAGCTTGACGACGACCCCACCTGCACCGACTTCTCCGGATATCGTCGCAGATTTCGATACGATCAAATTGAGATCAAACTCGACCGCCGTTTCTTTTAGTTCAACGGGCTTTCCATCATGCAAGCCAACTGCAATTGGAACTCCGTCTGTGTCCATTGCGTGTTTTTGTGCATCACGAACACCGTCCGAAATGCCTTTAAGGACTTGGGAGACAAAGTCCCTGACTTCGTTTTCATCTTGCCCCATCAGTGCGCCACCCCTGCGGCGACGCTTTCGTCGATGAAGCGGCCTTCCTTGAAGCGGTCGAGGCCGAATTGGTCGGTCAGCGGCGAGTGGCCGCGCGCGATCAGCTCGGCCATGCCATAGCCCGAGCCCGGGATCGCCTTGAACCCGCCGGTGCCCCAGCCGCAATTGACGAAGATGCCCTCGACCGGGGTTTTCGACAGGATGGGCGAGCGGTCACCGGTCATGTCCACGATGCCGCCCCACTGGCGCAGCATCTTGAGGCGCGAGATGATCGGGAAGGTCTCGACCAGCGCGCGGGTGGTTTCCTCGACATGGTGCCACGAACCGCGCTGGGTGTAGTTGTTGAACCCGTCCGTGCCGCCGCCGATCACCATCTCGCCCTTGTCGGATTGCGACATGTAGCCGTGCACGGTGTTGGCCATCACGACCACATCCATGCAGGGTTTGATCGGCTCGGAGACCCAAGCCTGTAGCGCCACGCTCTCGATCGGCAGACGGAAGCCCGCCATTTCGGCCATGACCGAGGAGTGCCCCGCGACGACGATGGCGAGCTGTTCACAGTCGATCTCGCCCTTGCTGGTCGAGATGCCCTGCACCTTGCCGCCTTCGGTGCGCACGCCGGTCACTTCGCATTTCTGGATGATATCCATGCCCATATCGGAACAGGCCCGCGCATAGCCCCAGGCCACCGCATCGTGCCGTGCCGTGCCGCCGCGCTTTTGCAGCAGCGCGCCCAGCACCGGGTAGCGCGGCCCGTCGATATTGATGATCGGCACGAGATCCTTGACCTGCTGCGGCCCGATCCATTCCGTGTCGATGCCCTGCAGGCGGTTCGCGTGCACCGTGCGCTTGTAGCCGCGCACCTCATGCTCGGTCTGGCCCAGCATCAGAAGACCGCGCGGCGAGAACATCACGTTGTAGTTCAGATCCTGGCTGAGATCCTCGTAAAGCGCGCGGGCTTTCTCGTAGATCGCCGCCGACGGGTCCTGCAGGTAGTTCGAGCGGATGATCGTGGTGTTGCGGCCCGTATTGCCGCCGCCCAGCCAGCCTTTCTCGATCACCGCGACATCGGTGATGCCATGCACCTTGCCGAGGTAATAGGCGGTGGCGAGGCCATGCCCGCCCGCCCCCACGACGATGACCTTGTAGCGTTTCTTCGGCTCGGGGGAGCGCCAGGCTCGTTCCCAGCCGCGATGGAAGCGCATCGCCTCACGTGCAACGGCAAACATCGAATAGCGTTTCATGAGCGCGCCTCCGAGCAGTCTCGACTCTATCGCCTTTGTGATGGACCGGGGCGGCGGACGAAAGCCCCCCTGTTGCGGCATCGCAGGGAAAAAAGCGACATGGGCCTGCGACATCGGGTTCCATTCACGCGCTAGACCCTTTCGGCGCGGCCTCATCTCGCCTAAATGGGGAACGAAGGATGAGGAGACGCCATGCTGTTCTGGATTATCGCCGCCGCGCTCGTTGCGGTCATCGCGCTTTTGTTCGCCCTTGCGCTGCTGCGTGGGCGCGGCGAGGACGAGATGGCCCCTGCGGCCTCGTATGACGTGCAGGTCTATCGCGACCAGCTGCGCGATCTGGAGCGCGACGTCGAACGCGGCGTCACCTCGCGCGAGGAAGCCGACCGCGCGAAGCTGGAAATTTCGCGCCGGATGCTCGAGGCCGACCGCAAGGCACAGGCAGGCTCCGATCTGGGCCGCGCGCCGAAAGGGGCGACCATCGCAGTCGTGCTCGGCGTCGTCGTGATTTTCGGCGGGGCATTCGCGCTTTACGATTACGTGGGGCAGGACGGGTACGAGGACCAGCCTATCGGCGTGCGTCTTGCGGATGCCGACAAGCTTTATGACAGCCGCCCCTCGCAGGCCGAAGCCGAGAAAATGGCAAAGGCCCGCGCGACCGCCCCCCAATCCAACCCGGATCCGCAATTCCTCGCACTGATGAAGAAGCTGCGCGAAGCCGTGGCGAAAAAGCCCAACGATCCGAAAGGTCTCGAATTGCTGGCACGCAACGAGGCAACGCTGGGCAACTTCGATGCCGCATGGAAGGCGCAGCAGCGTCTCGTCGCGACCAAGGGCGATTCTGCGACGGCGCAGGATTACGCCGAGCTGGGCGACATGATGGCCGTGGCGGCAGGCGGAATGATCACCCCCGAGGCGGAGAAAGTCTTCGCGACCGCACTGACGATGGATCCGAAGAACGGGCTGTCGCTCTATTATGTCGGCCTGATGATGCTGCAGAACGGGCGTGCCGACCGCGCGTTCCGCTTCTGGGACAGCGCGTTGCGCAACTCGGAGAATAGCGACCCCTGGGTGCCGATGATGCGGCAGAACATTAACGACCTGGCATGGCTCGCGGGCGAGAAGGACTACACCCCGCCCAGACCGCGCGGCGCCCCCGGCCCGTCGCAGGCCGATGTCGCGGCGGCGGCGGACATGTCGCCCGAGGCACGTCAGGATATGATCCGCTCGATGGTGGAGCGGCTGAACGACCGGCTCGCACAGGAAGGTGGTAGCGCGGATGACTGGGCACGTCTCATCTCCTCGCTGCGCATGATCGGCGAGGTCGACCGCGCCGATGCGATCTATGGCGAAGCGAAGGGCAAATTCGGCTCGCGCCCGGAAGACATGGCGAAGATCGACGCAGCCCATCAGGCGCCCGCTGGTCAGGCGCTCAAGGATATGGGCGGCGCTTCGGCGGGGCAAAGCGCACCGCAAGCGGCACCCGCCCTCCCCGGCCCGAGCGCCCAGCAGATGAAGGACGCGCAGTCCATGACGCCCGAGGAGCGCCAGCAGATGATCCAGGGCATGGTCGACGGTCTCTTTGACCGGCTGACCACCGACGGCGGCACGCCGCAGGAATGGGCCCGCGTGATCTCGTCGCTCGCGACTCTGGGCGAGAACGCACGCGCCAAGGAAGCCTGGGGCGAGGCGCAAAAGGCGCTGGCCGACAATCCGGACGCGCTGGCTCAGGTCGAGGCGGCGGCGAAATCGGCAGGTGTGGCGGAATGATCTGCGAGACGATCGAAGAGTTCGCCGAAGCGATCCCCCGCATGGGCGGGGTCGCGGGGCTCGATCTGGGCACCAAGACCATCGGCGTCGCGGTGTCCGACGGGCTGCGCTCGGTCGCGACGCCGCTCTCGACGATCAAACGCAAGAAGTTCGGCGTCGATGCCGAGGCGCTTCTGAAGATCGTGGCGGAGCGCGAGCTGAAGGGCCTGATCCTCGGCCTGCCGAAGAACATGGACGGCACCGAGGGCGCGCGTTGCCAATCGACCCGCGCCTTCGCCCGCAACCTCAGCCGCCTCACCGATCTACCGATCGGCTATTGGGACGAGCGGCTGAGCACGGTCGCCGCCGAACGTGCGATGCTGGAGGCCGACATGTCGCGCGCCAAACGCGCCGAGGCGATCGACCACGTCGCGGCGAGCTTCATCCTGCAAGGCGCGCTGGATCGACTGCGCTATCTGGGGGCGGCATGAACAATCCTTCCGACAGCGACGGCATCTGGAAACGCGCCGAGATCGAGAGCCCCTGCGTCAAGCTCTGCCAGATCCACCCCGAGGCGCGGATCTGCATCGGTTGCTACCGCACGATGGAAGAAATCGGCGCATGGTCGCGGATGACGCCCGAGGCGCGTCGCGAAGTGATGGCGGAACTGCCCGAGCGCGCGCCGCAACTGCGCAAACGCCGGGGCGGGCGCGCAGGGCGGCAGGACCGCTGAACGGTTAGGCGCCAGCCTCTTTCGCCGGGAAGACGAAGCAGCGATCACGGCGGATCATCAACCACATCGGCGTGCCGGGCTTCGGCAGGAAGACGTTGGGGACGCTGGCGCGCAGGATCGTGCCGTCGAAATCCATCCGAAACTCGACGAGGCTCTCGCGACCCAGGAAGCGCGCGCGCTCGACGACGCCCCGCGCGGGCGTGCCGTCCTGCGGCGTCGGGGCCGGGCCGCGCCCTGCCCGGTCGAAATCGATCTTAAGGTGCTGCGGGCGGATCACGATGTCGATCTCGGTCCCATCCGCATGGCCCGGCGTCAGGAAATCGCCGAAGGGAGTCACGGTCAGCGCGTCCTGCACCTGCCCCTTGAGCACGTTCACATCCGAGAAGAACGCCGCCGCCGCGCGATCCACCGGCGCGTTGTAGAGGTTATAGGGCGCACCGCGCTGCACGATTTTCCCGCCGCGCATCAGCAGAATCTCATCGGCCATCCGCATCGCCTCATGCGGCTCATGCGTGACCAGAAGAACGGCCGTGTTTTCCTCTTTCAGAAGCGCCAGCGTCTCGTCGCGGATATCGTCGCGCAGACGCTCGTCCAGTCCCGAGAAAGGCTCGTCCATCAAGAGGATACGCGGCCGGGGCGCCAACGCACGCGCCAGCGCCACGCGCTGCTGCTCGCCGCCCGAAAGCCCGTGCGGATAGCTGTCGCGATGCCGCGTGAGCCGCACCTTCTCGAGCAGTTCCGTCACGCGGGCGCGCTTCGCCGCCGCATCTCCCTTGAGGCCGAATGCGATATTCTCGGCCACGGTCAAATGCGGAAACAGCGCGAAGTCCTGAAACATCAGCCCGATCGCGCGTTGCTCGGGCGGGATGCGGAACACCGTGTCGCAGATCAGCTTGCCATCAACGTAGATCTCGCCCCTATCCTGCATGTCGACGCCCGCGATCAGCCGCAGCGTCGTCGACTTGCCGCAGCCCGAGGGGCCCAGCAAACAGGTCACCTGCCCCGCGGGGATCGCGAAGGACACGTCATCGACGACGGCCCGCCCGTCGAACACGCGGCCAAGCGCGCGAACTTCGAGACGCGGAGGGGGTAATTGTGCGCTCATGCAGCGAAATCTCGACCGAAAGTGTCAGGCAATGCAGGGCGGGAGATAACAGCCCCCCGCCCCCCAAGCAAGCCCGGTAGGTCCAGCTTAGATCGAGATGTTGTTCAGCCCGCCGTCGAGCATCACGTTCTGCCCGACCATGAACCCGGCATGAACAGAGCACATGAAGGCGCAGGTCGCCCCGAACTCCTCGGGCGTGCCGTAGCGGCGCACCGGGATCGTCGCTTCGCGCTGCGCTTTCGCCTCCTCGACCGAGATGCCCTTCGTCTTCGCCGCCGCCGTATCGAGCGACACCGCACGGTCGGTCGCATGCAGGCCCGGCAGCAGGTTGTTGATGTTCACGCCATATTCGGCGACCTGCCGCGACGTGCCCGCAACGAAGCCCGTCAGGCCCGAGCGCGCGGAGTTCGACAGGCCGAGCTGCGCGATCGGCGCGCGCACGGATTGCGAGGTGATGTTGACCACCCGGCCCCAGCGTTGCTCGATCATGGCAGGCAAAACCGCCTGCATCATCGCGATCGGGGCGAGCATGTTCGCGTCGAGCGCCGCGATGAAATCGTCACGCGACCAGTCGCGCCAGTTGCCCGGGGGCGGGCCGCCCGCATTGGTCACCAGAATGTCGACCTCGCCCGCTTCGCTCAGCACCGCCGCGCGCCCCTCGGGCGTGGTGATGTCGGCGGCCACGGGCGTCACGGTCACGCCGGTCGCGGCCATGATCTCGTTCGCGGTCGCGGCCAGCGCATCGGCGCCGCGCGCGTTCAGCACGATCTCGACGCCCGCCTGCGCCAGCGCCATCGCGCAGCCCCGTCCAAGCCCTTTCGACCCCGCACATACGATCGCCTTGCGGCCCTTGATCCCAAGATCCATCGCGCCCTCTCCTTTGCTGTCATTCTCCGGCGTGCTCCGGCGGGGCCCCGCGCGCGAAACGCCGCGCGCCGCCCTGCCAGCGTCGCCTCGGACAGTAGCTTGCGCGCCGGGGAGGACAAGCGCGCTGTCGCAGCTTGACCATCGGGAGCGGCCCGCGGTAAGCCGATGCGATCCATCAGTTTCAGACGGCCCGGCAGGGCGAGGGAGAGCGCGTGTCCAACCCGAGCCAGATCGTTCACGTCTTCGAGGCCGAGGATATCTGGGTCACTTCCGGGGCCAATCATGGCGACGCGCTCGGTCCTGCCGAAGACTGCGAACCCGGCGACATCTATCAGCTTCATCGCGCCGCCAAACCGCGCCGCCTCGTGCTGGCCCAGCAAGGGGCCGCGCCGATCGTGGCGACAGGCTCCGAGATCGGCGCGCCGGGCGATGCGCTCGCGCTGATCGCGCGGCACCTGCTGATCACGCCCGAGGGCGACACGGTCGATATCCTGATGATCCGCCACGACGCCACCGGCGCGCTTTATGCGCTGCCGCTTTCACCAATGGCGGCGCGCTTCGACTACACGCTGCTGGAAGCCAGCGAAGATCCCGGCGAGGCGCTGCTGTCGGACCTCGTCTGCGTGGCCTTCACCACCGGCACGATGATCACGCTGGCAGGTGGCGCGCAGATGCCGATCGAGCAACTCACCCCGGGCGCGCGGGTGCTGACCCGCGACAACGGCCCGCAGCCGGTGAAGCTGGTGGCGAAGGCGACGATGCGCGCGCTGGGGTCCTTTGCGCCGGTCGTGATTTCGGCGGGCGTGCTGGGCAATGAGGGCGATCTGGTGATCTCGCCCCATCACCGCGTGTTCCTCTATCGCCGCGGCGTACACAAGCTGGGCGACACGTCGGAAATCCTCGTGCAGGCCAAGCACCTCGTCGATGGCGAGAATGTCTGGCTTCGTGAGGGCGGTTTCGTCGATTACTACGCGCTGGTCTTCGACCGGCACGAGATCATCTATGCCGAGGGTATCCCGGTGGAAAGCCTGATGGTCTCGGAGGCGACGCTCTCGCTGCTTCCCGAAGAACTGGGCCGCGAGATTTCAAACCGCCTGCCCGACCTCGCCCATCGCCAGCATTTCGGCACGGAAGCCACGCGCGAACTGCTGGACCGGATCGGGCGCGAGAAGCTGTTCCGCAAGCGCAAAGACTAAGCGCGGAGGGGGCAATGCCCCCGCTCTTCTCTGCCCTCCGCTCGCGCTTCGGGCGTTCGGCGGGGCGTCCTTCCACTGGAAGGCCGCTGATCCCGCCTCACCCCCCGGGATATTTTTGCCAAGAGGAAGACGTTAGCCGTTCAGCACTTCGAGCGCGGCTGCGTGGATCTCGGGCGAGGCCGCAGCAAGCACCTGCCCGCCGCGATGAGCCGGACCGCCCTGCCAGTTGGTCACAAGGCCGCCCGCCGCCTCGATCAAGGCGATCGGGGCCGCCACGTCATAGGGCTGCAGCCCCGCCTCGACCACCAGATCGATCTGACCGGCGGCGAGGAGCGCATAGGCGTAGCAGTCCATCCCGTAGCGCGTCAGTCGCACCTGTTGCGACAGACGCGCGAAGGCCGCGCCTTCGTCGGGCGTGCCGACTTCGGGGAAGGTGGTGAAAAGCGTCGCGCTCTCGAGCCCACGACCGGAGCGCACGCCAAGGTCGCGCCCGCCATGCGGCCCCTCGAGCGTCGCACGCCCGAACCCGCCGGTGAAACGCTCTCCGATATAGGGCTGGTCGATCACGCCCATCATCGGCGCGCCGGGACCATCCGCTTCCTCGGCGCATAGCGCGATCAGCACGCCCCAGGTCGGCGTACCCGACAGGTAGCCGCGCGTGCCGTCGATCGGGTCGAGCACCCAGGTCAGGCCGCTCTCGCCGCGGGTCACGCCATGTTCTTCACCGTAGATGCCGTCTTGCGGGCGGCGCTCCGCGATCAGGGCGCGCATCGCGGCCTCGGCGGAGCGGTCAGCCTCGGTCACCGGATCAAAACCACCTTCGAGCTTGTTATCCGCGCCGATCCCGCCCACGGGCCGGAACTGCGCCAGGGTCTCGCGACGGGCGCAATCGGCAAGGTCATTGGCCAGCGCGGCGAGCGCCGCGCGGGTATCGGTATCGAGATCAAGCATCGGTGTCCTCCCCGGGCCGTGCCGTCACCGCAACCGCCCCCCAGAAATGAGATTAAGGGGAGCGGTAACCGCCCCCCTTCTCCGGGTCAAGCTGCCTACCGCCCCACATTCGGTCACCAGTTGCGCCTAAACTCGTCTGCGTGGCGCTCAGGCCGCGTCGGACAGAACCTTGGCCAATTCGAACAGCCGGCGGCGCTGCGCCTCCGGGATCGCGTAGTAGGAGCGCACGAGCGCGAGCGCCTCCTTGTCGGACAGAATATCCCCCGCCACTTCCGGTTGCATCCCGCTGTCTTCCGCGAGACCCTCGAAGAAGAACGAGATCGGAACCTCGAGCGCATCCGCGATATCCCAGAGCCGAGATGCCGAAACGCGGTTCATCCCGGTTTCGTATTTCTGAATCTGCTGGAATTTGATCCCAACTTTGTCCGCAAGCTGTTGTTGGGTCATCCCAATCATCCAGCGCCGGTGCCGGATCCGCTTGCCCACGTGGACATCAACCGGATGCTTCATACTCTTTCCCCTTTAAGCCAATTTCACCCGCAAACTACCGTGCGCTGAGTGTGGCCTGCGCGGGTAAAATCGCAAACCTGTCTAAAAAGACAGGGAATTTGCGGCTTTCCGCAGCACACCTAACCTAAAGGATAGGTCGCCCGCTATTCGCCTTCCACGTGTTTTGCGATTTGCAAATCAGCGACTCAGGTGCCGTAGGGGAAGATGGTGGCGCTAACCGGTCTTTCACGAGGGATTGATTCGCGCGTCAACCCGCGGATCGGACCTGCCGCGGGGCCGTTTCCGACGCCGGATGTGCGGGCTGGTCCTGATCTCTCGCGCGGTTTATCACGGGCGACGAGGGGTTCGCGCGATTGGCCGCCCCGCCTCGAGACACAACCTTCCGGAGCATTCGATGCGCGCCTATGTCCAAACCGCCCCCGGGCAACGCCCCGAACTGACCGAAATCCCCTTGCCCGCGCCGGGGCCCGGCGAGGTTCAGGTGGCTGTCCGAGCCTGCGGCCTGAACTTCGCCGACCTGCTGATGATCGAGGGGAAATACCAAGACACTCCCACCCCGCCCTTCACGCTCGGGATGGAGCTCGCGGGCGAGGTCATCGCGGCGGGCGAAGGCTGCACCCTCGCGCCGGGCACCCGCGTTGCGGTCTTTGCGGGTCAAGGCGGGCTGGCCGAGGCGGGCAATTTCCCGGAGAGCCGCTGCACCCCGATGCCGGACGTGATGAGCTACGCGCAGGCCGCGGCCTTCCAGATCGCCTATGGCACCAGCCATGTGGCACTGGAGACGCGCGCAGCGCTTGCAGAGGGCGAGACGCTGGTGGTTCTGGGCGCCGCTGGTGGTGTCGGCCTCACCGCGGTCGAGATCGGCAAGAAGATGGGCGCACGGGTGATCGCCTGCGCGCGCGGCGAGGCGAAGCAGCAAATCGCGCGGGACGCCGGAGCCGATGAGACGCTCGACAGCGAGAGCGACGACCTCAAGGGGTCCATCAAGGCGCTTGGCGGCTGCGATGTGGTCTATGACGCGATCGGCGGCCCGGCGGGCGAAGCGGCCTTCCGCGCGCTGAAGCCCGGCGGGCGTTACCTCGTGATCGGGTTCGCCAGCGGCAGCCAGCCGAAGCTGCCGCTCAACCACGCGCTGGTGAAGAATATCGCGATCCACGGGCTTTACTGGGGCGGCTATCTCAAGCTCGACCCGCAGGTGCTGACCGGTTCGATGGCGCGGCTCTTCGACTGGTTCGCTCAGGGCGGGCTCACCCCGCATATCGGCGCGACCTATCCGATGGAGCAGATCCCCGACGCGCTGGAGGACCTGCGCGCGCGCCGCTCCACCGGCAAGCTGGTCATCGAGATCGGCGCTCAGGCATAGGCCTCGCGGAGCATGGCGCGAAACGCGTCGACCGGGTCGCCGGTCAATCGTCCCGTGTCATAGAAGCAGATGCGAGAGCGGCCGATCGCCGGCAGGCCGCTCTCGGGCCCCAGGGCCACGCAGCCCAGCGGAATATATCGCGACAGACGCACCGCGACGCCCATATCAGCCGCCACCGTTGCGCTTGCCATTTCGTCCGATTGTCCCTCGAAAGCGGATTTCGCCTCGATCCCGACCGATTCAAGCGCCTCCAGCGCCGCATCATAGAAGGCGCAGCTTTCCTCGATCGACAGCATCAGCGGGCGCTCGCAAAAGGCCCGCCCGAGCTGCGCACCGATCCAGACCAGATCATCGGAAGCCAGCACCTCGGCCTCGTGTCCGGGCTTGTCTTCGGTGGTCAGGATAATATCCAGCTCCCCCGCATCGAACATCCGGCGCAGCACCGACGAGCGGCGCGAGACAAGCTGCAGGCGCACCATCGGCCATTGCTCGGCCATCGCGCGCAGCAGGCCCGGCATTTGCGGGCTGACCAGATCATAGGGCAGACCGAACCGCACGGTCACCTCGGCATCTGTCGCGCGCAGCCGCGCCAGCGCCGCATCGTTCTCGGCACAGATCCGGCGGGCGTGGTCCAGAAGCGAGCGCCCCGCACGGGTCAGCGCCATCTTGCGGTTCGCCCGGTCGAAGAGCCCCTTGTCGAGCGCTTCCTCCAGCCGACGGATCTGCATCGAGACCGCCGATTGCGTCAGGTTCAGAAGTCGCGCCGCCTGCGTCACCGACCCGGTCTCGGCGACCGTGAGGAGCGCCCGCAGCGCCGCGATATCGAGGTTTTGCGCCATGCCACCCATCCATCACGTTTCGTGATGCTCAATAGCACAATCATTCGTTTTCATCATCAATAAACTTGCGCCATCCTTCTTTGCACAAAATCTGCCACGGAGGATAAGACGATGACCTTCCTGACCCGGCGCAACGCCGCCTGCTGCGCCCCTGCCCGTCCCGCAAGGCAGGGCCTCTTTGCGACCCTCGCACGCATGGCCGCCTATCACCGGTCGCGCCGGGCGCTCGAGCGCCTTGATTCAAGGCTTCTCGACGACCTCGGGCTGAGCGAGACCGAGGCCGCATTCGAGGCACGGCGCCGGATTTGGGACGCCCCCGATCACTGGCGCGCGGGCCGCTGAGACAAAAGACGTGAAAACAGTGCGAAACGAGGCATTTTCGAGCGGCCCCAAATCTTGAATTTCGGGGCTGCTCTGCCAATATCGGTACCGAAACCGGTCCGAGGGACGACCGGGAGATATAGTTGGAGGTGCTGATGGCTGATTTCGAAACGATGCGGACCCCCCAGGCGGGCACGCGTCAGGCTGCGATTGACGAGGGTCTTCGCGCACATATGAACAAGGTCTACGGGCTTATGTCGCTGGCGATGCTGGTGACCGGGGCCGTGGCGTTTGGTGTGGGTACGAACCCGGCGCTCGTTGCCGCGATCTTCGGCTCGGGCCTCAAATGGGTTGTGATGCTGGCTCCGCTGGCGATCGTCTTCGCCTTCGGCGCGATGATCAACAAGATGTCGACCAGCACGGCGCAGATCGTGTTCTTCGTCTATGCCGCGCTGATGGGGCTGTCGATCAGCTTCATCTTCGCCGCCTATACCGGCATCTCGATCGCGCAGACCTTCCTCGTGACGGCGATCTCCTTCGCGGGTCTTTCGCTTTACGGCTACACTACGAAGCGTAACCTGAGCGCGATGGGCTCGTTCCTGATGATGGGTCTGATCGGCCTGATCGTCGCGTCGATCGTGAACATCTTCCTCGCCTCCTCGGCGATGGCCTTCGCGATCTCGGTGATCGGCGTTCTGATCTTCGCGGGCCTCACGGCTTACGACACGCAGAACATCAAGAACACCTACCTGCAGCTTGCGGCCAGCGACTCGGAGTTCATGGGCAAGGCCGCCATCATCGGCGCGCTGCAGCTCTACCTGGACTTCCTGAACCTGTTCATGTTCCTGCTGCAATTCATGGGCAACCGGAACTGATCCGCGCCCAAGCCAGACAATGAAAGCCCCGCCCATCCGGCGGGGCTTTTTCATGTCAGCCCATCCGCAGCGCCATATCGAGCATGCGGTTGGAGAAGCCCCATTCATTGTCATACCAGCCAAAGACCCGGATCAGCCCGTGCTGGGTCGCACGGGTCTCGGGCAGCGCCATGACGATGCTCTCGGGACGCGCACGCATATCGGTGGAGACGAGCGGCTTCCCGGTCGTGCCAATCACGCCGCCCGCGCCTTGCAGCACCGCGTTGACCTGCTCGACCGTGGCAGGATTTTTCACCGTCACCGCCAGATCGACCGCCGAGACGGAGGCCGTGGGCACGCGCACCGCCTGCGCGATCAGGCGACCGGCGAGATCGGGCAGCACCTCTTCCATCAGCTTGCCCGCCGAGGTCGTCGTCGGCACCATCGAGAGCGCCGCCGCGCGCGAGCGCTCCATCGGGCCGCGCGGCTTGTCGACCGTGGGCTGCGAGCCGGTATAGCAATGCACCGTCGTCATCGAGCCGGTGACGATCCCGAATTCCGCATCGATCAGTCGCGCAAGCGGCGCCAGCGCGTTCGTCGTGCAGCTCGCGTTGGAGACGATCTTCTGCCCGTTCAGCGCCGCGTCGTTCGCGCCCAGCACCACCGTGATCTCGGCCGCTTTCGCAGGCCCCGAGATCAGCACGCGGGCTGCCCCGCCCGCGATCCCCTGCCCCGCGATCTGCGAGCTGTCGGCGCGGCCGGTGCATTCCATCACCAGATCGACATCCGACAGATCGAGCGTGGAGATATCATCCGCCCGGTGCAGCGCGATCCGGGTGCCGTTGATCACCAGCGCGCCCGGCTCCAGTGCGACCGTGCCGCGCCACGGGCCAAACACGCTGTCATATTCGAACAGGTAAGCCAGCATCTCGCGCGCTTCGATATCGTTGACGCCCACGATCTCCAGTCCCGGCCAGCGCGCAGGCGCCTCCGCCCAGGCGCGCAGCACCGAGCGACCGATCCGTCCGAACCCGTTTATGAAAACACGCATCTGGCGCACCTCCTGCAAACGCCCTTAGCGCCGCAGGGCGCCAAGGGAAAGTGCGCGATTGTCACCGATACGAGAGACTTCAGGCCGGCAGTTCGTGCGCGGTGATCTGATAGGTGAAGTCCTTGGCGTCGAGATAGTCGCGGCGTTTCCCGTCGATCTCGGCCTGCGGATACATCAGATAGGGCAGCTCCGGCCCGTCCGACCCCGGCAGGTCCACGTCATGCGCGTAGTTATAGCCGACCCAGTTGCCTTCCCATGCGCCGAACAGCTTCGCGCGCACGTCGACCACCTTGGGGTCTTTGAGCCCCAGATGACCTTCGCCTTCCTGCAACATCACCTTGCGCACATCGGCGGCGTCCGCAGGCACCCAGCCGAAGCCGCTCAGCCAGACTTCCGAGCGGCAATGCTGCGCGCCGGTGGCATCGTCGGATTTCAGGCCGAGGCTCTTATAGCCGAAGCGCGAGGGCGCGACGCGGATACCGTAGACGTCACGTGCAGGCAGACCGGCAGCACGTGACAGCCCGACGAAGAGCGCGTTGAGATCGGCGCATTTGCCCGACAGGTCGCCCGAGGTCAGCATGAAAGAGATATCGCCCAGACCGCAGCCCGGCGTCTTCGGATTGCGCACGGTGTTCTCGACGATCCATTCGTAGATCGCGCGGGCTTTCTCCAGATCGCCAGTCTTCCCGCGGGTGATCGAGTCGGCGGTCTGCTTCACGATCCCGTCGGTCGGCAGCAGCTTGGTCGCGGCGGTGAAGCGCGCACGCTCGACCTCGTCGAGCGGCTCCACGTCGCCCGGTTTGCTCAGATCGACCACGAAATCCTGCGTCTGCGCCTGCGTCGTCAGGGTCAGCTTGCGCGGGCCGTCGGAGGCACCCCAGACCGCATGCACCATCGGCGTGCCGGTGTCGGGCGCGTTCACGATCTGAACCTCGTCCGCATCGCTTTCCCAGTTCACCGCGCCGGGCTTCATCCAGCCCTCGCCATGCACGGAAGGTACCGGCACCCAAAGCTGCGCCGTCTCGCCACCGCCGGGCAGGCTGACCTTGGTGACCAGCTCGAAGCTGCGCCAGCCCGTGGGCTTGGGGTCGAACGCGGCCATCGCACCGCGCGCGCTGGCCGCCAGCGCCATCGAAGCCGCACCGAGTTGCAGAAGACGCCGTCTGTTCAAAGCCATGTCACCACTCCGCTGAATACTGGCCGCGTTCTACGCCCACGTCCCTGCAAGAACAAGGCAGCAGTTCGGTCAGCCGAACCGCCCGGTGATGTAATCCGAGGTGCGCTCGACCCGCGGGCGGGTAAAGATTTGCGCGGTCTCGCCCTCTTCGATCAACTCGCCCAGATACATGAAGGCGGTGCGGTCGGAGACGCGGCTCGCCTGCTGCATATTGTGGGTGACGATGGCGATGGTGAACTGCTCCTTGAGCTGGTGGATCGTCTCTTCCAGCTTGCCGGTCGAGATCGGATCGAGCGCGGAAGCGGGCTCGTCGAGCAAGATCACCTCCGGCTCCACCGCGATGGTGCGCGCGACGCACAGGCGCTGTTGCTGACCGCCCGAGAGCGACTGGCCCGAGCTTTGCAGCTTGTCCTTCACCTCGTCCCAGAGCGCCGCCCCTTTCAGCGCCGCCTGCACCCGGTCGTCGATCTCGGATTTTGCGTAATTCGCGAGGCGCAGGCCGAAAGCGATATTCTCGTGGATCGTCATCGGGAAGGGCGTGGGTTTCTGGAACACCATGCCCACTTTCGCGCGCAACCGGTTCAGATCGACCTTCTTGCCGAGGATATTCTCGCCATCGAGCAGCACCTCCCCCGTCGCGGTCTGCTTCGGATAGAGGTCATACATCCGGTTGAGGACGCGCAAGAGCGTGGACTTGCCGCAGCCCGACGGGCCGATGAAGGCAGTCACGCGGTTCTCGGGCAGGTCGAGATTGATCGATTTCAGGGCTTTGAAATCACCGTAGAAGAAATCGAGGTTCTTGATCGAAATGCGCGGTTTCGGCGCAGGATCGACCCCGTCGAAGGTCATCGGCGAGCGGTCGCGAATGAGGGTGTCCATCAGTGTTTCTCCTTCTTGGAGGTGACGAGGCGGGCGACAATCGACAGCGCCAGCACCGCGACGGTGATGAGAAGTGCGCCTGCCCATGCAAGGGCCTGCCAGTTGTCATAGGGCGAGAGCGCGAATTGGAAGATGGTGATCGGCAGCGAGGCCATCGGCTGCGTCAGATCGAGGCTGAAGAAGTTGTTCGACAGCGCGGTGAAGAGAAGCGGCGCGGTCTCGCCCGAAATCCGGGCGATGGCCAAGAGCACGCCGGTCACGATCCCCGCCATCGCCGCCTTGTAGGCGACCGTGCGGATCACGATCCAGCGCGGCCAACCCATCGCAAGCCCCGCCTCGCGCAGCTGGTCGGGCACGAGGCGCAGCATGTCCTCAGTGGTGCGCACGACGATCGGGATCACGAGGATCGCCAGCGCGACCGAGCCCGCGAGCGCCGAGAAATGCCCGAGGCTGATGACGAGCACCTGATAGACGAAGAGGCCCACAATGATCGAGGGTGCCGACAGCAGGATGTCGTTCACGAAGCGGATCACCTTCGACAGCTTCGCATAGCGCCCGTATTCGGCCATGTAGGTTCCGGCGAGGATACCGATCGGCGTCCCGATCGCCACTGCAATCACCGACATGATCACCGAGCCGAGGATCGCATTGCGCAAGCCTCCCGGCTCCATCGGCGAAGGCGTGTCTTGCGTGAAGACGGAAAGGTTCAGCGCGCTCGCCCCCTTGTAGAGCAGGTAGAGCAGGATCACGGCCAGCACGAAGAGGCCGAGCGCCGCCGCCCCCGTGGACAGCGTCATCATCACCGCGTTGACGGTCTTTCTGCGGGTCATCGAAGCCATGTCTTACGCTCCCGACTTTTGCTTCATGCGCTTGAGCATCCACTGGGCAGCGGCGAGCACGATGAAGGTGAGGATGAACAGAACGAGGCCCAGCGCGATCAGCGACGAGGTGTAGATCGGCGTCGTGGCCTCAGTGAATTCGTTGGCGATCGCTGCCGAGATCGTGGTGCCCGGCGCGAGGATCGAGCCCGAGATGCGATGCGCATTGCCGATCACGAAGGTCACGGCCATCGTCTCGCCCAGCGCGCGGCCAAGCGACAGCATGATGCCGCCCACCAGCGCGGTGCGCACATGCGGGATCACGATATGGCGGTTCACCTCCCAGCGGGTCATGCCCATGCCGTATGCGCTTTCACGCAGCATCGGCGGCACCGTCTGGAAGATATCGCGCGCGAGCGACGCGATGAAGGGCAGGATCATCATCGCGAGGATCAGCCCCGCGGTCAGCATCCCGATCCCGTAGGGCGGGCCCGCGAAAAGCCCGCCGATCACCGGGACATGGCCCAGCGTGTCGATCAGGAAGGGCTGGATATAGCTCTGCATGAAGGGCGCGAAGACGAAGAGGCCCCAGATGCCGTAGATGATCGAGGGAATGCCCGCGAGCAGCTCGATTGCGATCCCCAGCGGGCGACGCAGCACGCGCGGGCAGGTCTCGGTCAGGAAGATCGCGATGCCAAGCCCCACCGGCACCGCGATGACCATCGCGATGATCGAGGTGACGACCGTGCCGTAAAGCGGCGCCAGCGCGCCGAACTTGTCGGTCACCGGGTTCCATTTCGCGGTCCATAGGAACGGCAGCCCGTATTCCTTGAACGCCGGCCACGCCCCCATGACGAGCGAGACGAACACGCCCAGAAGAACCAGCAGAACCACCACCGCGGCGGCCAGCGTCAAAGAGCCGAATATCCGGTCGGACTGGGCCACCGGGCGCGTGCTCTTCACGCCGCTGTCGTAATCGCTTGTCGCCGTCATCGCGCACTCCACTCAAAATCGCAGAAAGGGAGGGCCGCAAATGCAGCCCTCCCCCGAAGGTGTTTTATGGAAAGAAGGATCAGTGGTTCATCGACCAGACAGCTTTGCCGTCCTTGCCTTTGATCTGGCCCCATTCTTTCTTGATCTGAGCCACGACGTTCTCGGGCATCGGGATGTAGTCCAGCTTGGCCGCCGCGTCGCCACCGTTCGCATAGGCCCAGTCGAAGAACTTCAGCGCTTCGGTCGAAGCTGCACCGTCCTTGGCATCCTTGTGCATCAGGATGAAGGTCGCCGCGGTCATCGGCCAGGTCTTGTCGCCCGGCTGGTTGGCGAGGATGACACCGAAGCCCGGCTGGCTCGACCAGTCGGCATTGGCGGCGGCTGCGGCGAAGGCTTCAGCTTTCGGCGCGACTTTCTTGCCTGCTTTGTTGATCATGTCCGTGTAGGTCATGTTGTTCTGCAGCGCGTAGGCATATTCGACATAGCCGATCGAGTTCTTCGTCTGATCGACGTTCGCAGCCACGCCCTGGTTACCCTTGGCGCCAAGACCCACCGGCCATTCGACAGCGGTCGAGACGCCGATGTCGTTCTTCCAGGTCTCGTCGACCGAGGCGAGGTAATAGGTGTAGTTGAAGGTGGTGCCCGAACCGTCCGAACGGTGGACGACGGCGATCGCCGCGTCGGGGAGCTTCACGCCTTCGTTGAGCTTGGCGATGGCCGGATCGTTCCACTTGGTGATCTTGCCTTCGTAGATTTTCGCCAGCGTCTCGCCGTCGAGAACCAGCTCGCCCGGCTTGATGCCGTCGACATTCACGACCGGGACGATGCCGCCCATGACGGTCGGGAACTGAACCAGCGTGTTCTTCTCCAGCTCGTCGCCGCCCAGCGGCTTGTCCGAGGCACCGAAGGTCACGGTGCGGGATTCGATCTGCTTGATACCGCCGCCCGAGCCGATGGCCTGGTAGTTGAGGCCCGTGCCCGTCTTCTCTTTGTAGGTTTTCGCCCAGGCCGAGTAGATCGGATAGGGGAAGGTCGCGCCGGCGCCGGAGATGTCGGCGGCCTGCACCGCGGCGGCCGAAGCCAGCGTCGCACCGGCGATCGCGGCGGTGAGGGTGAGGCGGGTGATGAACATTGAACAGTCCTCGCTGTCAGAATTCGGAAGCTATGAACGCGGTAACGAAACTCGTCCCGTCCGCTGGGTGCACTCATGACGGGGCTTTTTGACAGCTATGTAACAGTCGCGATTGCGTGACAGAGCGTGATAATCTGGCGTGTTTAGGGACTTCTGCATCACGGCGCGCCTTGGGCAAGGATCCGCGAAACCGGAAGCTCCATAGGGCCTTTCGCCGATGATTTTCGATCACGCCAACATCGCGACGGCGCGAGGCGCGCCGATTTCCGGCCAGCCTTTGTGTAAATCGCCGCGAGAAAATGACAGATAGCAGGCGTTTTTTGTGACGGTTTCACTGTCGCGATCCCGTCGCAGAGGCCGGATCGCCCCTCCGATCACCCCACCCCGGCGATGCCGAGTCGCCATTGCTTTGCGCTGAAAAGGGACCGGATGAGCCGTCACGCTCACCTGGCAGGGCCGACGCGCAGACGTCGCCCGGCTCACCCGGCGGCGGGGCTCACAAGATCACGTGCGGCTCGGGCACACCGACGACCGGCGCGCGCAGCAGATAGGACAGACCCTGATCCGCATCGGGATCGGTCATCCCCTCCAGCGCGCTCGTGACCAGCACGTCGCGCATATCCGCGCCGCCGAAGGCCGGACAGGTGCTGTTCTTCCCCGGCAAATCGAGATGATGGGTCATGCGGCCTTCCGCATCGAAACGGGCCACCCGCCCCGAACTCCAAAGCGCACACCAGAAGCCACCCTCTGCATCGACCACCGCGCCGTCGGGGTAGAGACCCTCGGATGACAGATCGAGAAAAAGCCGACGCTCGCCCTCGGGCCAGCCCTCCGCATCGAGCGACTGACACCAGACCTTCCGGCTGGGCGTATCCGCGAAATAGGCCGTGCGACCATCGAGCGTGAAGCAGATCGCGTTGGGGATCGAAATCTCCGAGACGAGGCGGCGCAGCTCGCCCCGATAATAGCGATAGATCGTGCCGCGCCCGCGCTCGGCCTCTTTGCCCATCGTGCCGAACCAGAAGCCGCCCTGCCGATCCGCCCGCCCGTCATTCGAGCGGGTGCCGGGATCGTCGGACTCCACTTCGACGAGCGGCTCCAGCGTGCCCTCGCCGATGTGGAACAGCGACAGGCCAGTCTCGGTCGCGAGGATCATTCGCTCGCGATCCACCCAGCCTGCCGCAGAGGCCATGCCCTCGAACTGCCATTCGAGCGGCCCGTTGGCATCGCGCGTCAGCAGCTTGCGGTTCAGGATATCGAACCAGAAGAACTGGCTGCGCTCGGGATGCCAGAACGGCCCCTCGCCCAGTTCGCAAACCCTGTCATCGAACACGCTCATATGAATCCTCCCGCGATTTGCGGAAGCCTCTCACCCCTGCAGGTCTTCGGGCAAGAGGTTCTCGGGAATGTTCTGGAAACAAACGGGCCGCAGGAAACGCCGGATCGCGAGCGTGCCGACGCTGGTCGCGCCGAAATTCGTGGACGCCGGGTAAGGCCCGCCATGGACCATCGCGTCGCAGACCTCCACGCCGGTCGGGAACCCATTCGCGAGCACCCGGCCCGCCTTGCGCTCCAGCACCGGCAGCAGCCGTCCGGCCAGCGCCGCATCGCCGTCATCCATATGCAGCGTCGCGGTCAACTGCCCCGAGAAGCTGCGCGCGACCTTCACCATCTCGTCGTCATCCTTGACCGTCACGATCAGACCAAGCGGGCCGAACACCTCCTCAGAGAGAACCTCGTTCTCCAGCCAGTCGGCGGCGGAGACGCGGAACAGGTAGGGCTTGGCCTCGCGCCGGTCACAGACCTGAGTGAGCAATTGCTGAACGCCGCCAGCTTCCTCGAACCGCGCGGCGCCCTTGGTATAGGCTTCGGCGATGCCGTCGGTCAGCATGACCTGCGAGCCACCGGCCTCGAGCGCTGCGAGGGCCGCGTTCACGAAACTCTCGCCCTCGGTGCCTTCCCTGACGACCACGATGCCGGGATTGGTGCAGAACTGGCCCGCCCCCATCATCAGCGAGGCCGCCCAGCCCACGCCCAGATCCTCACCGCGCGCTTTGATCGCTTCGGGCAGCATGAACATCGGGTTGACCGAGCCCAGTTCGCCGAAGAAGGGGATCGGCTCGGGACGCTGCGCGCAAAGGTCATAAAGCGCCTTGCCGCCGCCCAAGCTGCCGGTGAAGCCCACCGCCTTGATCAGCGGGTGTTGCACCAGCCCCTGCCCCACATCATGCGAGCCGCCTTGGACGAGGCTGAACACGCCCTTGGGCATTCCGCAGTTCTCGACGGCGGCCTTGATCGCTTCGGCCACGATCTCTCCGGTGCCGGGATGCGCCGGATGGCCCTTCACCACGACCGGGCAGCCCGCCGCCAGCGCCGAGGCCGTGTCGCCGCCCGCCGTCGAAAACGCGAGCGGGAAGTTCGACGCGCCGAAGACCGCAACCGGGCCGATGGGACGTTGGATCATCCGCAGATCGGGGCGCGGCAGCGGCTGGCGATCGGGCAGCGCCTTGTCGTGGCGGCGATCCAGATAGTCGCCCTTGCGGATGTGATCCGCAAACATCCGTAGTTGGCCGGTGGTGCGCCCGCGCTCGCCATTCAGGCGCGCTTCGGGCAGACCGCTTTCCTGCGTGCCGATTTCGGTAATCGCCTCACCGCGCGCTTCGATCTCGTCGGCAATCATCTCGAGGAACTTGGCGCGGGTTTCGCGGCTCGAATAGCCATAGTCCCAAAACGCATCCTCGGCCGCTTCGCAGGCGGCATTCACCATCTCGACCGTGCCCATGCAGAACTCATGCGAGGGCCCATGCGCCGGATCAGACGTGAAACGGGTTTCGGTCTTTACCCAATCGCCTGCGATCAGATGCTTGCCATGCGGGGTATAGGTCATTTGGTATCCTTCAGAATTCGAAGTCTTCAACAGCGGTGCGGCGGCCCAGCAGGAACGCATCGGCCACATGCACCATCGGCGCGAGATCCACATCGGATGCGCCTTGCCGCACCAGCTCTGCCATGCGGGCATAGAGTGCGGGGTATTCTTCCATGATGCTCTCGGCACCCTCGGCTTTCGCGCCGCCGATCTCAAGGACGTTGCCACCAAGGCGCAACGCCATCGACCCGGCATCGGTTTCCAGCTCGATATCCCAGGTCTGGGGGCCTTCCTGTCGCCAGTCGAAATCCGCCTCGATCGCGCCGGTAAAGTTCAGCCGCACGGCGATGGGGGCCTGTCGGTTGGCGGGAAACTCCAGCTCCGCCGAGGTCAGGTGAACCGGCGCGGGCAGGATTTCCGTCAGGATCGAGAGCGCGTTGATGCCCGGATCGAAAACGCCCATGCCGCCGGGCTCGAACACCCAGTCCTGCCCGGGATGCCATTTGCGCACATCCTCGCGCCATGTGATCCGGCCAGACTGCACCTTGCGATCCGCAAGCCACGCCTTGGCGGCGGCCACCGCATGGGCCATGCGCGAATGCCATGTCGCGAACAGCGTGAGGCCCCGCGCAGAGGCCATCGCCTCAAGCGTATGCACCTCGGCCAAGGTCGCCCCGGGCGGCTTTTCGAGCATCACGTGCCGCCCGGCTTCAAGCGCTGCGCGCGCAGCCAGAAAGCGCGGCACGGGCGGCAGGCAGAGGCTCACCACCTCAATCTCGGGATGGGCGGAGAGCATCTCCTCCATCTGCGTATAGGCGGGCACCCCCTCGACCGTCCCATGCCGCGAGACCGTCGCGGCCAGTTCCCAATCGGAGCTGGCAGCGATTGCGGGCACGTGCTGATCCAGAGCGATCTTGCCGATGCCGACGAGCGCGAGTTTCATCAGTGGCTGTCCTTTCCGACCGGGTTGCCCCGGCAGCCGACGAGGAAATCGAGATCCGCCCCGGTATCGGCACCCATCACATGCGCCTGATGCAGCCACGCATAGCCGCCATCGGGCCGCTCATGGCTCGGCTGCCACTCGGCAAGGCGCTCGGCCAGCTCCGCGTCCGAGATTTCGAGCGTCAGGCTCCGGTTCGGCACGTCGAGCGCGATCATGTCGCCGTTCTGCACGACCGCCAGCGGCCCTCCGGCTGCCGCCTCGGGCGAAGTATGCAGCACGACCGTGCCATAGGCCGTCCCCGACATCCGCGCATCCGAGATGCGGACCATATCGGTGATGCCCTTCTTCAGCACTTTCGGCGGCAGACCCATGTTGCCCACCTCGGACATGCCCGGGTAGCCCTTGGGCCCGCAATTCTTCAGCACCATCACGCAGGTCTCGTCGATATCGAGCGCGTCGTCGTTGATCTTCGCCTTGTAGTCGTCGATATCCTCGAAGACGACGGCGCGCCCACGGTGTGTCAGCAGATGCGGGCTCGCCGCAGAGGGTTTGAGCACCGCCCCTTTCGGCGCGAGATTGCCGCGCACCACCGCGATGCCGCCCTGATCGGTCAACGGTTTGTCGGCGGGCAGGATCACGTCCTCGTTCCAGTTCACGACGTCCTTGACCTCGTCCCAGATCGCCCCGCCGGACACGGTCAGCGCATCCTTGTGCAGCTGCCCCGCCTCGCCAAGACGCTTCAGCACGACCGGCAGACCGCCCGCGTAGAAGAACTCTTCCATCAGGTATTTGCCCGACGGCATCAGGTTCACGATGGTCTTCACATCGCGCCCGCAGCGGTCCCAGTCATCGAGCGTGACATCCACACCGACGCGCCCCGCCAGCGCCAGCAGATGCACCACCGCATTGGTCGAGCCGCCGATCGCGCCATTGGTGCGGATCGCGTTCTCGAAAGCCTGCTTGGTCATGATGTCGGAGGGTTTCAGATCGTCCTTCACCATCTGCACGATGCGGCGGCCCGAAAGCTGCGCCATCACGCGGCGGCGGCTGTCCACCGCCGGGATCGCGGCATTGCCCGACAGCGCCATGCCAAGCGCCTCGGCCATGCTCGCCATCGTCGAAGCCGTGCCCATCGTGTTGCAGGTGCCCGAGGATCGGCTCATCGACGCCTCGGCTTCGAGGAATTCCTCCTGCGTCATCTCGCCCGCCTTTACGGCCTCGGAGAATTTCCACAGATGCGTGCCCGAGCCCACACGCTCGCCCCGGAAATAGCCGTTCAGCATCGGCCCGCCGGTCACGACGATGGACGGGATATCGCAGCTCGCCGCCGCCATCATCAGCGACGGCGTGGTCTTGTCGCAGCCCACCAGAAGCACCGCCCCGTCCATCGGCTGGCCGCGGATCGTCTCTTCGATCGCAAGGGCTGCAAGATTGCGAAACATCATCGCGGTCGGGCGGAACGTGTTCTCCGAGGCTGAGAAGACCGGCACTTCGACCGGGAAGCCACCGGCCTCCCAGATGCCCGCCTTCACCTTCTCGGCCAGCTCGCGCAAGTGGCCGTTGCAGGGCGTCAGATCCGACCATGTGTTGAGGATGCCGATGATCGGGCGCCCGTCGAACAGGTCATGCGGATAGCCTTGGTTCTTCATCCAGCCGCGGTGATAGATCGTGTCGCGCGTATTGCCGCCATACCATTCCTGCGAACGCAGTTTGCGGGGCCAAGGGGCGGGTGTGAAAGCCATATCGGACCTCAGAGGCTGGCGACGGCCACGGGGGCCGATGCGTCGGAGTTGCGGGCGAGCGGATTGCGAAGGGGAAGACCGAAAGCGGGGCATTCGATCTCGAACACGTCCCCCGGTTCGGCGCTGATCCCGTCGGCGAAGCTGAGCGTCGCGGTGCCGAAGAAATGCACATGCACATCGCCCGGATCGCGGAAGGGCGCGTATTTGAAGTGATGATGTTCCAGATTGGCGATCGTGTGGGACATGTTCGCCTCGCCCGACAGGAACGGCTTTTCCCAAACCGTTTCGCCATCGCGCAGGATGCGGCTGGTGCCCTCGACGCTTTCGGGCAGATCGCCCACCAGCATCTCGGGGCCGAAGCTCGCCGGGCGCAGCTTGGAATGGGCGAGCCACAGGTAGTTGCCGCGCTCGGTGACGTGGTCGGAGAACTCGTTGCCAAGCGCGAAGCCCACACGGACCGGCTGCCCGTCGGGCGCGATCACGTAGAGCCCCGCGACCTCCGGCTCCTCGCCGCCGTCAAGCGCGAAGCTCGGCGAAGTCAGCGCAGCGCCCGGCGCGACTGCCGCCAGACCGTTGCCCTTGTAGAACCACTCGGGCTGGACACCCACCGAGCCAGCGGCGGGCTTTCCGCCCTCCAGCCCCATGCGGAACATCTTCATGCTGTCGGTCATCTCCTCGGTGACCTTGGTGTGCATCGCGTCGCGAGTGGAGGCGGAGCCCAGATGGGTCAGCCCCGTCCCGGTCAGATGCAGATGCGCGGCATCGGGATGATCGAGCGGCACCAGCATCCGCCCCTCGGCATAGGCAGCCTCTAGGTCCACCGCCTCCCCCTGCCCGCGCGCGGCGATCTCGGTCGCCAGATCGTGCCCGGCGGCGATCGCGGCCAGCGCCAGATCGCGGGTGGTGGAGACGTCCGGCACCAGATGCGCGGGGCCGTCTTCACGCACGGCCACGGCGCGCGATCCGTCGGCAAGGGTCAATTGCGAGAGCAACATCTCAGGCTTCCTTGTTCTTGTTGTAGACATCGAAGAAGACGGCGGCGAGCAGCACGAGTCCCTTGATGACCTGTTGGTAATCGATGCCAATCCCGAGGATCGACATGCCGTTGTTCATCACGCCCATGATGAAGGCGCCGACGACCGCGCCGATGATCTTGCCGGAACCGCCCGACATGGAGGCGCCCCCGATGAACACGGCCGCGATCACGTCGAGCTCCACCGCAAAGCCTGCTTTCGGCGTGGCGGTGTTCAGGCGTGCCGCGAAGACGAGACCGGCGAGCGCGGCCAGAAGGCCCATGTTCACGAAGGTGAGGAAGGTCAGCCGCTCGGTGCGGATGCCCGACAGCTTGGCCGCCTTGGAGTTGCCGCCCACCGCGTAGACCCGACGGCCCAGCGTGGTGCGTTCGGTCACGAAGACATAGATGATCGTCAGGATCACCATCGACAGCAACACATTCGGCAGGCCGCGGAACCATGCGAGCTTCCACGTTACGAAGAGAAGCGCCACGGCGACGATCGCATTACGCAGCACGAAGAGGCCAAGGGGTTCGCCCTCGATCCCGTAGCGCGCATCGCGCGACCGCGCCCGCAGGCCCAGCCACACCAAGAGCACCACAGCCGCGACACCGACCGCCAGTGCCAACGTGTTCGGACGTCCCACGCCGAACGGGTCGGCAATGAACCCGGTCGAGAGCGCCTGGAACGATTTCGGGAACGGGCCGATGGACTGCCCTTCGAGCAGCCAGAGCGATAGCCCGCGGAACACCAGCATCCCCGCCAGCGTCACGATGAAGGAGGGGATTTTCCAATAGGCCACGAAATAGCCCTGCACCGCGCCGATCGCCATGCCCATCACCAGACAAGCCGGGATCGCCACCGCGACCGGCAGGTCCATCGACACGATCAGCACCGCGGCGAAGGCCCCGATAAAGCCCATGACCGAGCCGACCGAGAGGTCGATATTGCCCCCCACGATCACCAGCAACATGCCCAGCGCCATGATGATGATGTAGCTGTTCTGCAGGAACAGGTTGGTGATGTTGACCGGTTTGAGCAGCGTGCCGCCCGTCACGATCTGGAAGAACAGCATGATCGCGATCAACGCAAACAGCAGTCCGTATTCGCGGATGTGGCGCGCGATGTAGGCGCCGATCCCAAGGCCTCCCGAAGGCTCGGAATTTGCTTGTTCGATCTGGTCCATGACTTTCCCTATTCCCTAACGATCAAGGACATGATGCGCTCCTGGCTCGCCTCTTCGGCGTTCAACTCGCCTACGAAGCTGCCCTCGTTCATCACGTAGATCCGGTCGGACATGCCCAGAAGTTCCGGCATCTCCGAAGAGATCATGATGACGGCCTTCCCGGCCGCGCTCAGTTCATTGATGATCCCGTAGATTTCGTATTTCGCGCCGACATCGATGCCGCGCGTCGGCTCGTCGAGGATCAGCACCTCCGGCTCGGTAAAGAGCCATTTCGCGAGCACGACCTTCTGCTGGTTGCCGCCCGAGAGGTTCATCACCTTCTGGAAGACCGAAGGCGTGCGGATATTGAGGTCCCGGCGGTATTTCTCGGCCACTTCGGTTTCGCGGAAGTCCTCGACCACGCCGTTCTTCGCCACGGCACTGAGATTGGCGAGGCTGGTGTTGCGCTGGATGGTTTCTTCGAGGATCAGCCCGAGGCTCTTGCGGTCCTCGGTGACATAGGCGAGCCCCGCTGCGATCGCGCGGTCAACGGTGGAGACATCCGCGGGCTTGCCGTGGATCAGCACCTCGCCCGAAATGTCGCGCCCGTAGCTGCGCCCGAAGACGCTCATTGCAAGCTCGGTGCGGCCCGAGCCCATCAGCCCCGCGATGCCGACCACCTCGCCGGCGCGCACATGCATCGACAGGTCGCGGATCATCTGGCGGTCGCGATGTTCGGGGTGGCGCACGTTCCAGTTCTTCAGCTCGAAGAGCACCTCGCCCGCACGACGGGTCCGGTCGGGGAAGCGATGCGCCATGTCGCGGCCCACCATGTCGCGCACGATGCGGTCTTCGGTGAGGTCACCGCCGCGCGCGTCGATGGTGGAGATCGTGGCGCCGTCGCGGATCACTGTCACGCTGTCGGCCACGCGCTTCACCTCGTTCAGCTTGTGGCTGATGATGATCGAGGTGACGCCCTGCGCCTTCAGTTCCAGCAGCAGATCCAGCAGCGCCTGACTGTCGGATTCCGACAGCGCCGCAGTCGGCTCGTCGAGGATCAAGAGGCGCACGTTCTTCGACAGCGCCTTCGCGATCTCGACAAGTTGCTGCTTGCCCACGCCGAGGCTGTCGACCAGCGTGCCGGGCGCCTCGCGCAGCCCGACCTTCTTCAGCAGGCCTTCGGTCTGCTGGAAGGTCTCCTGCCAGTTGATCACGCCGCTCTGGGCGCGCTCATTGCCCAGATAGATGTTCTCGGCAATCGACAGAAGCGGCACGAGCGCCAGTTCCTGATGGATAATGATGATACCGCGATCTTCGCTGTCGCGGATATCGCGGAATTCGGCAGCGGCGCCGTCATAGACGATCTCGCCCTCGTAGCTGCCTGCGGGATAGACGCCTGAGAGCACTTTCATCAGGGTCGATTTTCCCGCGCCGTTCTCGCCGCAGATCGCGTGGATTTCACCGTCACGGACCGCGATCGAGACGTCGTCGAGCGCTTTCACACCAGGAAAGGTCTTGGTGATGTTGCGCATTTCAAGAAGGGTGGTCATCCGACCTCTCCGGCGTCAAATCGAGTGGGGGACCGGCCGCCCCGAAGGGCGACCAGCGCGTGGCAAGTCGGGGAGGCCCGGCTTACTCGATCTGATCTTTGGTGTAGTAACCGGAGCCGATCAGAACCTTTTCCCAGTTCGATTTGTCCACCGGCACCGGCTGGAGCAGGTAGGACGGGATCACCTTGACGCCGTTGTCATAGGTCTCGGTGTCGTTGATCTCGGGCTCGCCGCCCTTGAGCATCGCGTTGACCATGCCGACGGTGACTTTCGCCAGTTCGCGGGTGTCCTTGAAGATGGTCGAATATTGCTCGCCCGCGAGGATCGATTTCACCGAAGGCACTTCAGCGTCCTGACCGGTGACGATCGGCATCTTCATGTCGCCCGAGCCGTAGCCCACGCCCTTGAGCGAGGACAGGATACCGATGGACAGCCCGTCATAGGGCGAGAGCACACCCTGCACCTGCTTGTCGGTGTAGTTGGCCGACAGAAGGTTATCCATGCGCGACTGTGCGACCGCACCGTCCCAGCGCAGCGTGCCGACCGTGTCCATGCCCATCTGCCCGGACGGGATCACGACATCGCCCGAGTCGATGAGCGGCTGCAGCACCGACATCGCGCCGTTATAGAAGAAGTAGGCGTTGTTATCGTCCGGCGAGCCGCCGAACAGTTCGACATTCCACGGCTTCGTGTCGGGGAAACGCTCCTTGAGCCCCTGCACCAGCGAATTGGCCTGCTCCACGCCGACCTTGAAGTTATCGAAGGTCGCGTAATAGTCGACATCCGGCGTGTCGCGGATCAGGCGGTCGTACGCGATGACCTTGATATCGGCGGCCTTCGCGTTGGCCAGAGCGTTCGACAGCGTCGTGCCGTCGATCGCCGCGATCACCAGAACGTCCACGCCCTTGGTGATCATGTTCTCGACTTGAGCGAGCTGGTTCGGAATATCGTCTTCCGCATATTGCAGGTCAGTGTCGTAGCCTGCGGCCTGGAACTGTTCGACCATCGAGTTGCCGTCAGAGATCCAGCGAGCCGACGATTTGGTCGGCATCGAGATGCCTACGGTTTCGGCCCAAGCTCCGGAACCGAGCATAGCGGTGCCGATCGCCAGCACTGCGGCGGCGGTTTTGATTTTCATGGTGTCCTCCCTATGACGGTGCGCGACCCGTCTGTCCTCCTCGCGCAGCCCGATACCGGGCGTGGGAGAAACACTAGCAATGTGAGAGCATGATGATAAAATTACATTCAACGCAATCTGCATACCGAAAGTGATATGCCCCTTTCTCACCTGATGCTGAAACCTGCGCAGCTGCGTCTCATCCGGGCGGTAGCAGAGTCCGGGCAACTCCAGCTCGCCGCCGAAAGCTGCGCCATGACCCAGCCGGCCGCGTCCCGGATGCTCGCCGAGGTGGAGCGCCGGGTCGACGCACCGCTGTTCACCCGGCAGCCCAAGGGGATGGAGCCGACAGAGATCGGTCTGGCCGTGTTGCGCCGCGCCCGGGCCGTTCTGCGCGAACTCGAGAGCATGGGCTCCGACATCGAGGCGCTGCGCAGCGGCCATGCCGGGCGCGTGCGGATCGGCGCGGTGACCGGTCCTGCGGTGGGCTATCTCGTGCCCGCGATCCGCGCCGTCAAACGCGCCTCGCCCGAGAGCGATATCTCGGTGGAGGTTCTGCCGTCACGCGATCTGTTGGGATATCTCGCGGCGGGAGAGATGGATTTCATCCTCGCCCGGGTTCTGCCCGAGTTCGACAGCGAGCTTTTCGACATCACCCCGATGCGCGACGAGAAAATCGTCTTTCTCGTGCGCGCAAATCACCCGCTGGCCCTCTCGCCCTTCGTCACGATGACCGAGCTTGGGGACTACGAATGGATCCTGCAACAGCGCGGCGCGCCGATCCGGGAGGCGACCTTCGAGGCCTTCGCAGCGCTGGGCCTCTCCGAGCCGCGCGACTGCGTGAACAGCCCGTCGCTGCTGTTCACCATCGCCTATCTCGCGCAAAGCGACGCCGTGGCCGCCGTCTCGGAAGAGGTTGCGCAGCTTCTGATCCGGGACCCGGTCAATGCGGGCTTCGCGGTTCTGCGCATCCAGCAGGAATTTCGGGTGTCGTCCTATTACCTGCTGGGCCTGCGCCGACGGCCCCTGTCTCCGCTCGCGCTGAGACTTCGTGAGGAGTTGCTTCAGCTCTCGGGGCAGGCAAGCTGACTTCAAACAGCGGCCACGTCCCCACATCCCCATCCGCTTAGCTCACCCGGTCAGGCGCGTTGCGCGCAGATCGCCTGCCTGTTCGAGGATTGGATAGGCGACATAGGTCACGTCCGTATTGATCTGCTTCAGCGCGCGCACGGTTTCCTGATGGATATTCGTGGTCTCGATAGAGGCGCTGTTATTCGCGCGCAGCCGGGCAAGGTGGGCCGCCTGCAACTCGGCCTCAGCGGCGCGAGTCCGGTCTTTCTCTTCGACCAACTGGCGCGCATCGTCGATCTCCCCCGACATCAGGACGTTCAGGGCAAGACGCGTGTTCGAGGTGACGCGGTCGTGGAAATCGGTCAGCTCCCGCAGCCCCTCATCCGAGAATGTCAGGCCGCGTTCGTGGATGCGCTGGGCGAGATCGACGAGATTGGTCGAAATCTGATCGCCCGCATCCTCGAGATGGTTCGCCACCATTGCGATCTCCATCGCGCGACGCGATTGTTCGGTGCTCAGCCGCGTCTCATTGAGCCGCGCGACATAGAGCTTGATTTCGTAATGCATGCGGTCGACTTCGCTCTCGTTGCGCTTGATACGGGCGGCGACCTCCGGATCCCAACGGACGAAAAGCCCGAGCGCCGGCTGCAGCATCTCCAAGACCTGCTCGCCCATGCGCAGCAACTCGCGCGCGGCATTGCCAAGGGCATGACCCGCGTCACCCAGCCCCTTTTCATCGAGCGCGGTGATCCGGGAGGGCGACAGGTCCTTGCGCTCGACGACGACCGCCTCGGCAAGGCGCAACACCCCAGGGATCAGCGGAAGCGACAGGATCGCGACGCCGAGGTTGAAGACCAGATGCAGGTTGATCACCTGCCGCGCCGTCGTCGCGCCCAGAAAGTCGAGCGCATGCGGGAAAGCCATCAGACCGATCAGCACCAGCGCGGCCCCGCCCCCGCGCAGGACGAAATTCGAGACCATGATGCGGCGCGGTATCGGATCGGCGGACAACGTCAGCATCACCGGGATGATCGCCCCGCCGAGGTTCGCGCCCAGCACCATCGCCGCTGCGCCCGTCCCCGGCAGCAGGCCCTGGCCCGCGAAGGTCACGAACATCAAGACCGCCGCGATCGAGGAATGCATCGCCCATGTCAGCAAGGCCCCGAGGACGAAGGCCGAGACGAGATCGCTACCCAGCCGGGTCAGCACCGCATCGACCAGTTCGCTGTCGCGCAGGGGCGCCGTCGCCTCGCCGATCAGACCGAGCGAGAGCAGCACCAGCGCCAGCCCCACGAAGATACGCCCCGCTTGGCGCGGACGGCGGGCTTTTGATTTGAGAAACAGCGTCACCCCGATCACGAGAAGCGCGGGCACCAGAACATGGATCGGCGAGAGCAGGATCTGCGCCACGATCGACGAGCCCAGATCGGCGCCCAGCACCAGCGCCACGCCCGACACGGCGGCCAACGTCCCGCTCGCGGCGAAACCGGCGGTCAGGATCGCGACGGCGGTCGAGCTTTGCAGCAGCATCGCCGCCCCCGTCCCCGCGGCCATCGCGCTGATCCGCGTGCCCGCCGTGCGGCGCAGGAACTGGCGCAGCGAGGCCATGAAGGCGCGCTCGACCCCGGTGCGGATCAAACGAACCGCCCAAAGCAGCAGCGCCACCGCGCCCGCGAGATTGATCAGGAAATAGATCATAAGCTCTCCCAAATCCCGCGTTCGGCTTCGGTTTCCCTCTACGACCACGCGGCTCTACCCCGTTAAACTGCATCAAAATGTGGGGTTCGCAACATTTTTCTTGAATTTATGCGGCATAGACCACATCAATTTTAAAGTTCGGTGAGTTTTCTCACCTTCGGGAAAAGCGATGGATGCGAGCGTGAAACAAGAGGGACAGCGACTGCGCAAACGCGACCGGCGCGAGCAGATCCTGTTCGAGTTGAAGCTGCGCCCCCACCTGCGCATCTCGCAACTCGCGGCGCAGTTCGGCGTCTCGACGGAGACGATCCGGCGCGACTTCGATGCGCTCGAAGAGAAGGGGCTGATCGACCGCGCGCATGGCGGGGCCTCGCGCCCCGATCCGGGCCATTACCCGACGCTGGACGAGCGCGAACGCGACCAGTTTCAGGAACGCGAGCGGATCGGGCGCATGGCCGCAGCGCAGGTCGCACCCGGCGAGACGCTGATGATCGATTCCGGCTCGACCACGCAGCAGATGGCCCGGTTTCTCGCCATGGCAGGCACGCCCTGCCGCGTCATCACCAATTCCCTGCCCATCGCGATGCTTCTGGGCGGGAGCGAGGGGGCGGAGGTGATCCTTGCCCCGGGGAATTACCTGCCGACGGAATCGGCGGTCGTGGGCGAAGAGACGCTCGAATTCCTGTCGCGCCATCACGTCGACCGAGCGGTGATCGGCGCGACCGCGCTCTCGATCGAGGGCGTGTCCGAGACCATTCCGGGCTTTGCCGCGATCAAGCGCGTGATGCTTGCGCAGGCGCAGGCCGGAATGCTGCTGATCCTCGGGTCGAAATTCGGCATTCACGGCTTCACCCGCGCCGCCACGCTAGGCGCGCTCGCCTCGGTGGTGGCGGACCGCGCCCCGCCCGCCGATCTGAAAGAGGCGCTGCGCGAGAACGCCGTGGAGGTGTTGCTCGCGAAGTGACGCCTCTGACAAGGGCAGGAATGCCAGCGCGCCGCACGCCTGAACCTGCTGGTGATCCTTGCCGCAGTAGTGGTAAGCGAACGGATATCGGCGAAGGTGCAAGGGACGATCCTCTGATGACAATGACCGCGCAGGAAGCGCTCGTAGCTTATGAGCGCGCGCGCCATCGACTGCCCTCCCCGGGCGCGGGCACGACAAGCCAGATGGCCCGCGATCTCTCGGAACTTGCCGATCTGTTCGACGTCTTCCTGCTCGATGCGTTCGGCGTGCTCAATATCGGCGAGACCGCGATCGAAGGCACGCCCGAGCGCGTCGCGGCGCTGCAAGCGCAGGGCAAGCGGGTGATGGTCGTGTCGAACGCGGCGGGCGTCCCGCATGACAGCCTGATGCGGAAATACGCACGGCTCGGCTATGACTTCGCGCCCGAGGATGTCGTCACCAGTCGCACCGCTCTCGTTGCAGCCCTGCGCGAAGCGCCTGCCCGGGCCTGGGGCCTGATGGCGAGCCAAACGACGGGCGATGACGAGCTGGATCAGTTCGACGTCACATGGCTCGCCGAAGACCGCACCGCCTATGACGCGGCCGAAGGCTTCCTGCTGATCGGCGCGGCGGACTGGACCGAAGAGCGACAAGACCTGCTCGAAGCGTCCCTCCGCGACAACCCGCGCCCGGTCTGGGTCGGCAATCCCGATATCGTCGCCCCCCGTGAGGTCGGGTTCTCGCAGGAGCCGGGTCACTTCGCGCATAGGCTCGCCGATGCGACGGGCATCTCGCCCGAGTTCTACGGCAAGCCTTTCAACAATATCTACGACATCGCCTTCGCGCGTCTCGGTCCGGTCGATCCTGCGCGCGTGCTGATGGTGGGCGACAGCCTGCACACCGACATTCTCGGCGCACAGGCGACCGGAATCCGCTCTGCCCTGATCGCGGGATACGGTTTCTTCGGCGGCGAAGACGCGCAGGCGGCCATCGCCTCCTGCGGCATCGTTCCGGATTTCGTTCTGGAACGACCGTGAGCGCGTCGCCGCTGACCCCGGCGAAATGATATGATTTTTCAAAGCCATCGCGCGCGCTCCCGCCCCGACCGCGATGGGCTATACTTGATATGCACCTTTTAGTATGTGTGTCCCCCGAGGAGCACGGAGGCCAGACCTGTCATGGACTCACCAGAAAGCATCCAACAGCATTTGGCTGCGATTGTGGAAGGCTCGGAAGATGCGATTGTCACCAAGGACCTCAACAGCATCATCCTGAGCTGGAATCGCGGCGCGGAAAACCTGTTCGGCTACACTGCCAAAGAAGCCATCGGTCAGCCGATCACGATCATCTTTCCCGACGACCGGATGGATGAGGAGGTCGATTTCATCGCCCGTCTGCGGCGCGGCGAGCGGATCGCCAATTACGAGACGATCCGCCAGCGCAAGGACGGCAGCCCCGTTCCGGTGTCTCTGACCGTCTCGCCCGTGCGCGATGCCGATGGCCAAGTCGTCGGCGCGTCGAAGATCGCGCGCGACATCACCTTGCAACACCAACTGGCGGAGCAGCAAAGGCTGCTGCTGTCCGAGATGCGCCACAGGGTCGGCAACGCCTTCGCCGTGGCCGCGTCCCTGATTGCCGTCGCCGCGCGGCAGGCAGACAGCGCAGAGCAGCTCAGTTCCGAGATGCGCAGCCGCCTGCACGCGATCGCGTCGCTCAACTCGATGACCGTGAACGACCCTTCGGGTGAACAACCCGATGGCATGCCGCTGTCCTATCTCGTGAGCACCATCCTGAAACCCTTCAGCGAAGGGGCGAGCGTCCAGACCTCGCTTCCGGATATTCAGGTGCGCCCTGCCGCGATCACGCCCCTGACGCTCGTTCTCTTCGAGCTCGCGACGAATTCGGTGAAATATGGGGGCCTGTCGCAGAGCGGCCACGGCGTCGAGATTAGCGCAGAGATCGAGGACGAGCGCTTTAGGCTCGCATGGAAAGAGCCCGGCATCACCGAATCGGGATCCGGCAAGGACGAAAACAAAGGGTTCGGCACATCGCTTTGTCGGCTCACCGTGTCCACCTCGCTAGGCGGTAGCTTCTCGCGCGATTTCACGCCAGACGGATTGATCGCGACCCTGGACCTCGACCTGGCCATGGTAGCGCAGATGCCGTGAGGCCACCGGACACGGAACTGCCCCTGCAGACCGAGGTTTTTGGGCCACGATTTGCGTCCGGCCCGAAGAAAAGGCTACCTATGTCGCGAAGATAAAAAGAAAATCGCGAGGCTCGACCATGGCACCGGACGGAAGCACAGCAAAACCGGCGGAGCTTCGGCATCGGATCATGGCCGGTTTCATCGGCAACGTGGTCGAATGGTATGACTTCGCGCTCTACGGCTATCTTGCAGGCGTCATCGCCCCGGTCTTCTTTCCGTCCAACGACCCGACTGCGGGCCTGATCGCGACTTACGGGATCTTCGCGGCCGGTTTCCTGATGCGCCCGCTTGGCGCAGCGGTATTCGGCTGGTTCGGCGACCGCTATGGGCGCGCGCGCACGATGCAGATATCGGTTGTGATGATGGCGATGCCGACGCTGTTTCTGGGCATATTGCCGACCTACGCGCAGGTCGGCGTTCTGGCGCCGGCGCTTCTGGTTCTGGTGCGCCTGTTGCAGGGCCTGTCGGTCGGTGGGGAGTTCTCGTCTTCGGCCACATATCTTGTCGAAACCGCGCCCCTGAAGAAACGCGGCCTGACGGGGAGCTGGGCCAATATCGGCTCCATGTCGGGCTCGCTTCTGGGGGTCGGGGCAGCAGCGCTCGTGACGAACCTCTTCGATGCGCAGACGCTTGCGGATTGGGCGTGGCGTCTGCCCTTCCTCGGCGGCGCGCTCCTTGGCACAGTGGCAATCCTGATCCGCCGCAACCTGCACACATCAGAGCATTTCCAGCAGCATCACGCGGGGCGCGACGAGACATCGCCTCTGCTCGAAGCCTTCACGACGAACCGCAGAGAGACGCTTCTGGCGGTGGCCTTCGCGGCCAGCTACGGCACCTGCTACTACATCGCCTTCGTCTATCTTCCGGAATGGCTGTCGGGTCAGGGCTTGATGGCGCGGGACACGGCGCTGCTGATCAACACCGCGATGACGGTCCTCGTGATCCCGGCGATGCCGCTGGCGGCGATCGTGGGCGACCGGTGGGTGCCGCGTCGGGTCTGGATCGCCCTGGCGATCGGGCTGCTGGCGCTGGTCGCATGGCCTCTGCACGAATGGATGCTCGTGTCGGGCGGCGCATTGCTGCCCGTGGTCATCGCCCATGCGGTGACCTTCCTCCTGTTGGCCGTGCCGCTGGGCTCCGGCCCCGCACTGTTCGCGGAAATGTTCCCCGAGCGGGACCGGCTCTCGGGCTATTCCGTCGCCTTCAATATCGGCCTCGGCATCTTCGGGGGCCTCACGCCGATGATCGCCACGAGCCTCATCGCCGCGACCGGCATGGTCACCGCCCCCGCGCTTTACATGCTCGTGGCGGGTTTGATCGCTGTGATCGCGCTCGTCTTCACTCCGGATCGCAGCCGCGCGCCTTTGCGCTGACCGAAGCACATTCGCGAAACCGAATTGGAGGCTGGACCGATCACCGGGATGCGCTATCACGGTGACGGCGCGCACGCTTTGGAGATGTGAGGCGCCATCGACCGTGAGACGTGCAGAAGGACCACAGACCGGATGGAACAGCGCGGAACCGACCGTCTGAAGCTCGCCCTCCTCGCGCTTGCTGTAGCGGCGCTGGTGGTGGGCCTCGCCTTCTGGGCGGCTGGCGCGGACGCCTTGGCGAAAGCCAGTTGGATCGTTGGCGTCGTGCCCACCCTTGCCGCGCTTGTTTTTGAGATCTCCCGCAGCCTCCGCCGCGGCGAAGTCGGTCTGGATATCGTGGCCGCACTCTCGATGACGGCCGCCCTCGTCTTCGACGAAACGCTCGCCGCGGCGGTCGTGGCGGTCATGTATTCCGGCGGCACCTTTCTTGAGAGCTTCGCCGAGGGCCGCGCCCGGCGTGAGATGCACGACCTTCTCTCGCGTGTCCCGCGGACCGCGACCCGGCATCGTGACGGCGGGCTGGAGGATATTCCGCTCGACGAGATCGCCCCCGGGGATCGGCTGCTGATCCATCAGGGCGACGTGGTGCCGGTGGACGGGACATTGGCCTCCGAGACGGCCTTTCTGGACACCTCGGCACTGACCGGGGAGTCTCTGCCGGTGCGTCTGGCGCATGGGGCCGACGTCATGAGCGGCTCGACCAATGCGGGCGAGGCGTTCGATCTGTTGGCGGTGCGGCCTGCGAAGGACAGTACCTATGCCGGGATCGTCCGGCTAGTCGAGGAAGCCCAGGCCTCCAAGGCGCCGATGTCGCGCCTCGCGGATCGCTGGTCTCTGGGCTTTCTGGTGGTCACCCTCGTCATCGCCTTCGCGGCCTGGTGGTTCACCGGAGACCCGATCCGGGCCGTTGCGGTTCTCGTGGTCGCCACGCCCTGCCCGCTGATCCTCGCCGTGCCGGTCGCTCTGGTCGCGGGGCTCTCGCGCGCGGCGCATTACGGCGTGCTGATCAAGGGGGCGGGACCGCTCGAGACGATGGCGCGCATCGGCACGCTGGTCCTCGACAAGACCGGCACGCTGACCGAAGGCCGCCCGCAGATCGTGTCGATCGACAGTCACGACGGGATGGAGGAGGACGAGATCCTGCGCCTCGCCGCAGCCCTCGATCAGGCCTCGAAACACCCGGTGGCACAGGCGATCGTCACCGCCGCGAAAGAGCGCGGTTTCACCCTGCCCGTCCCGTCGGATGTGGCGGAAATCGCGGGCGAAGGTGTCGTGGGCCATGTCGAAGGGCGCAAGGTCATCGTGGGCGGCGACGATTTCGTGGCGGCACGCGTCGGGCGCAAACCGGGGGACCACCCGACGATGGCCGCCGGGGCGGTTCTCGTCGCGGTCGCCGTGGACGGGCGCATGGCCGGGCATCTGGTGATGGCCGATCCGCTGCGCGACGATGCGGGCGCCATGCTCGACGGGCTGCGCCACGAGGGGATCGAACGGATTCTGCTCGCCACCGGCGACCGGACGGATGTGGCCGAACGCGTGACCGAGGGGCTCGGCCTCGACGGGCTGCGCGCAGGCCTCACACCGGACCAGAAAGTTCTCCTCGTGCTCTCCGAGCGCAAACACGGGCCGGTCATGATGGTGGGCGATGGCGTGAACGACGCGCCCGCGCTTGCCGCCGCAGATGTCGGTGTCGCCATGGGCGCGCGCGGGGCCGCCGCCTCGGCGGAAGCGGCCGATGTGGTGCTTCTCGTCGACCGGATCGATCAACTGCGCGCGGGCATCGAAATCGCCGCATCCTCGCGGCGGATCGCCTTCGAGAGCGTCGCCGCCGGGATCGGCCTCTCGGTGCTCGGCATGATCGCGGCCGCCTATGGCTACCTCACGCCGGTGGAGGGCGCCATCTTGCAGGAGGCGATCGACGTCGCCGTGATCCTGAACGCCCTGCGCGCCCTTCGGATCAGGCCCAAGTGAGGACGCAAAACGACGTCGCACCCTCACTCAAGCCTGTGCCCAGTGGCGTTATCGCAGGTAAACCTGATTGCCGCTGCGCACGACGCTCACCCTGTCACCGACGCGGAACTGGTTCGACATTTGGATGACCGTAATCGAACCACCATTGTCGAGCCGCACGGTCCACGCATAGGACGTGTAGGTGCCGCCTTGGCTGGCGACGTTGCTGCCGATAATTGTGCCCGCGATCGCGCCCGCGCCGGTCATCACGTCCTTGCCGGTTCCGGAGCCGAACTGGTGCCCGATCACCGCGCCGACGAGGCCGCCCGTGACCGCGCCGACGATCTGGTCGCCGTCTGTGGTGCGGCGCATCGTGACCGGCTGCACCGAAACGATGCGGCCATATTCGATGCTGTCATAGCTGTAGGTGGTGCGCGGGCCGGGGCCGGGACCGGTATAGGGACCGTTCGCATAGGGACCCGGCGTCGGGTTGCAGGCGGCAACGCTCAGCGCCGCAGGCAGAACAAGAAGAAAAATACGCATTTTGAACCTCCATGGTAGCTCCGCCGCATGCCTTTGACATCCGGGCGTAAAAGAAGCTTGCCGCGATTCAGAGCGCGTTTCCTTGTTTTCGGACAATGAGGTTGAATAAGTCGCAGGCGGAGGCCTGAGTGGGGAAACGGAGGAGCAGCGTTCAAGAAAAGGCAAAAATCCACTAAATATTGTACCAAACGTTGCGCGATGCACTACGGGAGACTATATATCGTTGTGGAGCGTAAGCTAAAAACGCAACAAAGAGATGCATAGCTAAACGGGGCAGAAGCCTGCGCTGGGACGCGCTCCAAAGCAGGCATAACGTAACCGAGAGGTTCGCTATGCTGGACATCGCGACGTTGGCAAATGTCAGCGACATCGTAGGGGCAGTTGCCTCTGTTCTGACGCTGGTGATTATGATCGCCGCTAGATAACACAAAGGCCGTCCCGACGGGGCGGCCTATTTACTATTTAGCTTGCTCAGCAGCTACTAGTTCTGAATTCTAATTTGGCGATCCCTCGAGGACTCGAACCCCGAACCTGCTGATTAGAAGTCAGCTGCTCTATCCAGTTGAGCTAAGGGACCGCGTGGCCCCCTAAATGCGCGATCGGGGCGCGTGGTGCAAGTTCAGATCGCGCGCATCAGGAAGACGGAATTCGGATCGGGCTGGTAGCCGACATAAGGCCCGCATTCGGCGAAGCCCGCACGCAGGTAAAGCTGGCGCGCCGGGGCGAAGGAGTCCTGCGATCCGGTCTCGAGATAGAGCCGCGCCATCCCTTCGTCGCGCGCCGCCGCGATCAGCGCCTCGAGCATCCGCCGCGCGAGCCCCTGCCCGCGCATCTCGGAGAGGATATGCATCGATTTGATCTCGCCCTCATCGGGCGCGATGCGCTTCAGCGCGCCCATGCCAACCGGGCGCCCCGCCTGCCGCATCACGAAGAAGGAAATGCCGGGCGCAGCCAGCGCATCTGGCGGCAGCATATGGATCGACTCGGGCGGCGTATCTTCGTGCATCGCCGCAGCGTGGCGGGCGTGAAGCTCTGCAAGATCCGCGCCCAGCGGGGTTTCGCGCGCGATTTCGATCGTGTCTTCCATGGGGCGTCCTCATCCGTATCGGCGGCAGATTAGGCGCGGGGCGCGCTAGCCTCCAGCGCGAAAACGCCTCAGTTGCGGATGACTTTGCAGAACCCGCCCTGTCCGCGGATTTTCTCGCAGGTCGCCAGCGCCTCTTTGCGCGAACCTGCCGGGACTTGCGCGGTGTATTGCGCGCGCCGGCCGAAGCCCGGCATCACCGCGCGCACGAAGCGCAGCTTGGCGTCCCCAATCGCGCCGGAATGACGCGCCGCGGCCCGTTTCCCGAACACCTCAGCCGACCGCTGGGTGCGCCCGGCGGCCACGATCACGCCCCAGGGCGGGACAGGATCGCGGAATTCCCGGATCGCCCGGCCCTTCGCCAGTTTGGTGCAGGCCGCAAGGAAAGGCGTCTCCCCATCGAGCCGGTAATCCACCTCCTCGGGCGGGGCGTCGCGCCAATCCTCCGCGGAATGGCCCGTGATTGCGCGCACATAGGCGCGGGTCTCGCCCGCAAGCCCGCCGGTCTTTGCGATGAACCCCGCCGCGCGGTCCTCGCCGCCGTTATAGCCGATCGCCGCGAGACCGGGATTGCCGAAGCGCGTCGCCATCTCGGCCAGATAGCGCGCCGACGCTTCGATCGCTTCGGCGGGGTTGAACGGGTCGGCAAGCGCGCGCAGCCGCGCCGTGCCGGGCATGAACTGCGCGATCCCCTGCGCACCCGCGGGGCTGATTGCCGCCGGATCAAACCGGCTTTCGCGCCAGAGAAGCCGCGCGAAATAGCCCGGGTCGATCCCCGCCTCCTGCGCCGCGTTTTCTATAAGCCCGCAGGTATCGGCGAAATAGTTTTTCAGCCCGATGCAGCGGCGCCCGTCCTCGGTGCAGCGCAGATCGGGCGCCGGAGGTCCGATCATCGCCCGCACAGGCTGTGCGTTCAGCGTCCCCGCGAGGACACAGAAAAACAGGGCTGAGAGGAGGATTTTCATGGCTGAAAATTAGCGGGAATTCCGGCATGGCGCCAGAGCGACGTCGAGGCCGAGCCTTAGTCGCGCAGCACACCTGCGGCGGCGAGCACTTCGCGGTCCGGGCGCCAGATATCGCGATGCGGTGTCGCGAAGGCGCGTGTGGAGAAGCTGGCCGTCACGCCCCGATCGCGCAGGAAGGCGCGGTCGATCGCTTCCTCTTTCGCGACATCGATCGGCAGCGGATAGGCTTTCAAGCTATAGCCGTGAAAGCCCAGCGTGCCCTCCGGCCCAAGATCGCGATGCGCGCCCGCCATGAAGATCAGCGTGCAGGCGGAATAGCAGCGTTTCGTCACCTGCGTGCTCAGCCCCCGCGCCAGCACGCGTTGCGCCAGCGCCCGCGCGGCGAAGACCTGCCCGCCGGCACTGTCGAGATCGACCGCCGAGACGCCCGTCGCCGGGGTCGCCTCGAACCGCGCCAGAAGATCGTAGCCGATATCACCGGTCAGATAAGCGACGCCGTTGCGCACCTCCAAAGGCTGCGGCCCCGCGTAGGCGATCGGCGCCAGGGCAGTGGTCTGCCGCGCGGCCTGATCGAGCGCATGGGCCACCGTCACCACCGCGACCGCCACCACCGCCACGCGCCCCGCCAGCAGCACATGCCCCTGCGCCTGCGCGTCGATCCAATGCGACAGGCTGCGCCACGCGCCCACCAGTTGCCACAGCGCCAGTGTCATATCCGCGAGGAACAGCAACGCGAAAAGCGGCGTCGAGAGCGGCGATGACAAGGCGTGCCACAGCTCGGCGACAGCCAACCGCCCACCGATCAGCACTACGACGAGCGCGATCCATGGCGGGCACTCGCCCTGCCAGTAGCTGCCGAGACCCCAGTGTGAGGCGGGCTGAAATATCCGGGTGGCTCGGGCCATTTACGTCGTCCTTTCGAGCACCATCGGCTTTCAGTGTAGCACGACTGACCCGAAAATTGGGAAACTGCTGGAAAGGACGCGATTGCGGGCGGGCCGAAGGCGGGACTTCTGCCGCGAGCCATGCCTCTGCTATACTAAAGAGACGGGAGGTCCCTTCGCATGATCACGCTTACGATCAACGGGCGGCACGTCGAAGTCGACGAGGGCAGCAGCTTGCTGGAGGCGGCGAAGCAGGCGGGCATCCATGTCCCGACGCTGTGCCATTATCCCGGCCTGCCCGCCCATGCCGTGTGCCGCATGTGCCTCGTGGAGATTGAGGGCACCCATAATCCGCAACCGGCCTGCCGCACTCTGGCGAAGGAGGGCGATGTCGTGGCGACGGACACCGAGGCGCTGGCAGCCTTTCGGAAAGCCGATGCGCAATGGCTGCTCGCGCGTCATCCCAATGACTGCATGCGCTGCGAGGTGAACGGGGCGTGCCAGCTCCAGCGTCTTGTCCATGAGAACCAATGGGAGGAGCGTTGGCCGAAGATGCCCGCGGGGGCGCCTGCCGCCTCGGAAGAGCTCGCGACCGATCATACCTCCCCCAGCATCTGGCGCGATCTGTCGAAATGCATCGAATGCGGGCTTTGCGCGGAGGTCTGCGGCGACAGCGTGCAGAACCAGAATGTCATCGGGTTCGCCAATCGCGGATTTGACCGCCGCCCCGTCACGGTCTTCGACGTGCCGCTGTCGCAGACCAATTGCATCTCCTGCGGCCAGTGCACGCTTGTCTGCCCTGTCGGCGCGCTGATCGAGGCTCCGCATTGGCACGCGGTGCTGCACACGCTCGACGCCCATCGGCGCGTCTCCGTCGTTCAGGTGGCCCCGGCGACCCGCATCGCCATCAGCGAGGAATTCGGACTGGAGCCGGGCACCGTCAGCACGGGGCGCTTGATCAACGCGCTGCGACTCTTGGGGTTCGATTACGTATTCGACACCAATTTCGCCGCCGATCTCACGATCATGGAGGAAGGCACCGAACTGCTGTCGCGGCTCGAAGCCGGGACGGAGCTCCCGCTGTTCACCTCCTGCTGTCCGGGCTGGGTGAATTGGGTCGAGTTGAACCGCCCCGATCTTCTGCCGCATCTGAGCACGACCAAATCCCCCCAGCAGATGCATGGCGCGATCGCGAAACGGGGCCGTTTTTCACGCTCCCTCGGGCCCGATTTCGCGGACGGCAAAGCCGAGCCCTATGTCGTGAGCGTGATGCCCTGCACCGCCAAGAAGGACGAGGCCCAGCGCCCCGGCGTCTCCGGCGACGTGGATCATGTGCTCACCACCCGCGAACTGGCGCGGATGATCCGGTCGCGGGGCATCCCGTTCGGGGCGCTCTCCGAGGACGGGCAATTCGACAGCCCGCTGGGCGAGAGCACCGGGGCCGCCCAGATATTCGGCGCCTCCGGCGGTGTCATGGAGGCGATGGTCCGCACGGCTGCGCATTTCAAAGGGGTCGAGCACGATCTGCCGCTGGAATGGGAGGCGCTGCGCGGCGTCCGCGAGGGCGTGAAAACCGCCACCATTCCCGGCGTCGGCACGGTGGCCGTGTGCAACGGGATCGCGTCGGCCCAGCGCATGCTGGAAGACGAGGCATGGCGCGACGACTATGTCGCGATCGAAGTCATGGCCTGCGTCGGCGGCTGCCTCGGCGGCGGTGGCGAGCCGAAATCCATGGACCCGCATATTTTGCAAAAACGCGCCAAGGCGATCTACAGTGTGGATGCGAAGGCGCCGCGCCGTCGCTCCTATGAGAATGCGGATGTGCAGGCGCTTTACGCCTCGGAACTGGGCGCGCCGAACTCGCCGACCGCGCACCGTCTGCTTCACACCCATTACGCCGCCAGACGTTCCGAGCGCTCGCTGCTGATGCGCTTTCTGGATTGCGTGGACCGGCGCGATGGTGCGGCGGCCGCAAAGCTGTTTCATCCCGACGGGGTTTGGTCGACCGCCTCTCCCTTCGGCGTGCTGACCGGCGCGGAAGAGATCGCGGGGCTCATCAACGCCAAGCTCCCGCCGAACCTGCGCGGCGCGAAATATGCGCGTCATCAGATGGAGCGCGCCTCGGATATCGACGATCTCACGGTCCTCGCCCCCGACGGGAGCCGCAGCCGCTTCGATCTGGAGCTGAGCACCGTGGAAGCTGACGGCTATTCTCAGACGGTGATCCAGACCCTCACGCGCACCGTCCTTTGACACTCTCCTGCGCAGGCTTTCCGCGTCGAGAGTAAAGACAGGTCACAAATTCATCGCCCCAGCGATCACAAGCGCGTTTCTTTTTCCTTTCTTGTTCTAGAGCAAAGCCATAGCGGGCGACGGGGTTCATGCTCCGGCACGTAGTAAACCTGCCCTGCCCTGCGGGAAGAGACACCGGAACGGAAGACCTATGCCAAGCCAGAGCCGCGACGAAATCGAAAAAATGCTGTCCACTGCGAAGAGCGGACGCCCCTGGCGACTCTGGGCCTTTGGCGCGGGTGCCGTCGTGATCGCGATCGGCGCGTGGCTGTGGCTTGCGCCCTCCGGCGACACCACGGGCACGCGCTATGTGACGCAAGAGGTCACGCGCGGCGATCTGACCGTCACGGTCACCGCGACCGGCACGGTGCAGCCCACGACGGAGGTTGAGGTCTCTTCGGAGCTGTCGGGCACGCTCGATAGCATCGATGTCGATTACAACGACGAGGTCGAAGTGGGTCAGGTCCTCGCCCGGCTCGACGACACGAAATTCAAGGCGCAGGTCGCCAATGCCGAAGCCGCGCTCGCGGCCGCCAAGGCGCAGCTCGCACAGGCCGAAGCCACGCAGAAGGAAGCGACGGCGCTTTATGAGACACAGGCCGAACTGGACCGGCGCGGGGTTTCGACGCACAGCACCTTCGTCACCTATATCGCGCAGCGTGATCGCGCCGTAGCTTCGGTTCAGGCCGCGAAAGCGTCGCTGACGCTGGCCGAGGCGAACCTCGCTTTGGAGAAGGACGATCTGGAGAAATCGGTCATCCGCTCCCCGATCAACGGCGTCGTTCTGGACCGCAATGTCTCGGCCGGTCAGATCGTGGCCGCCTCGCTGTCCGCGCCCACCCTGTTCACGCTGGCCGAGGACCTGCGCCGGATGCAGCTGCTCGTCGATATCGACGAGGCGGATATCGGTCAGGTCGCGGTCGGCAATGACGCGACATTCACCGTCGACGCCTATTCCGGTCGCTCCTTCCCGGCGACGATCACGCAGGTGCGTTACGCCCCCGAGACCACCGACGATGTCGTGACCTACAAGGGCGTGCTGGCGGTCGACAACTCCGATCTTCTCCTGCGCCCCGGCATGACCGCGACGGCGACGATCACCGTGGACGAGGCCAAGGACGCGCTTCTGATCCCGAATGCGGCGCTGCGCTACGCGCCCCCGCAAGAGGTCGAAGATGCGGGCAATGGCGCGAGCGGGCTCATCGGCCTCGTGATACCGAGCCGACCGAGTTCGGAGAGCGGCACCGCGAGCGGGAAATCCGTCTGGGTTCTTCGCGACGGCACCCCCGTCGAAGTGGCGGTCACACCGGGGGCGACGAACGGCAAGTTCACGATCGTCACCGAGGGCGATCTGGCCGTTGGCGATCAGGTCATCACCGATCAGCGGGATGCATCGCGATGAGTGAGCCGCTTCTCGAGCTGCGCGGGATCGAGCGCCACTATGGCCACGACGAAACCCTCGTGCGCGCCCTCGATGGCGTCGACCTTCGCGTCGAACCGGGGGAATTCCTTGCGATCATGGGGCCCTCGGGGTCGGGGAAGTCGACCGCGATGAACATCATCGGCTGTCTCGACCGGCCGACCGCGGGGAATTACCTGTTCAACGGTGTCGAAGTGGCGACCCTGAACCGCGACCAGCGCGCCTTGCTGCGCCGGCATTACCTCGGCTTCGTCTTTCAGGGCTACAACCTTTTGCCGCGCACCACCGCGCTGGAAAATGTCGAACTTCCCCTGATCTACAAGGGGATGCGCAAGGCCGAGCGTGTGGCGCGGGCTCGTCAGGCTCTGGCGCGGGTCGGGCTCGAGGGACGCGAGGATCACACGCCGTCGCAGCTCTCGGGCGGTCAGCAGCAACGCGTCGCCATCGCGCGGGCGCTGGCGGGAGAGCCGATGGTGATGCTCGCCGACGAGCCCACGGGCAATCTCGACACCAAACGCAGCGTCGAGATCATGAACCTGATGCAGGACCTCAACCGCGAGTCCGGGCTGACCATCGTGATGGTCACGCATGAGGAGGATATGGCCGCCTATGCCTCCCGCCTCGTCGTCTTCACCGATGGTCGCGTCGTGCGCGACGAGAAGATGCACGAAGGAGCGCTGTGATGCTTTGGGAAACCATCCGCCTCGCGCTCACCGCGATCATCCGCAACGCGCTTCGGTCCTTTCTCACCGTGCTGGGCGTGGTGATCGGGGTCGCCGCCGTCATCGCGATGGTGACCGTCGGGCAAGGCTCCTCCGAGCAGGTCTCGGCCAATGTGGAATCGCTCGGGACGAATGTGCTGGTGCTGCGCTCGGGGGCGCGGATGATGGGGCCCGGATCGCGCGATACCGCCCCGCCCTTCAAGCTTTCGGATGCAGAAGCGCTGGAGGACCTGAGCAGCCTCTCGGCCGTCGCGCCTGTCGTCTCGACCGCAGCCACGGCGGTCTTCGGTAACAACAATCGCACGACATCGATCACCGGCACGACGTCGCCCTATCTCGAGATCGGAGGCTGGACGATCGCGCTCGGGCGCAGCTTCACCCCGGCGGAGGACCGCAGCGGCGCCAATCTTTGCATCATCGGCGAGACCGTACGGACGACCCTGTTCGGCGCGACCGATCCGACCGGCGAGAAGATCCGCATCAAGTCGATCTCCTGCGAGGTGATCGGCGTGCTGAAGTCCAAGGGCGCCGGGTCCTTCGGGCAGGATCAGGACGACCTCGTGCTGATGCCGGTCCGAACGGTGCAAAGGCGGCTGATGGGCAGTCAGGACGTCTCTTCGATCTCGCTTCAGGTGGCCCGGACGGCCTCCGTGGAGCGGGCCACCTCCGATATCGAGGCGCTGATGCGCGAGCGTCGCCGTATCGCGATCGGTGAAGACGACGACTTCTCGGTCTTCGACATGGCGGAACTGAGTTCGATGCTCAATTCGGTCAACTCGGTTCTCACCGGCCTGCTCTCCTCCGTCGCGGCGGTCAGCCTGCTCGTGGGCGGGATCGGTATCATGAACATCATGCTGGTCTCGGTGACCGAGCGGACCCGCGAGATCGGCATCCGCCTCTCGGTCGGCGCGCAGGCGCATCAGGTCCTGATGCAGTTTCTCGTCGAGGCGGTGGTGCTGTCGGTTCTGGGCGGGATCATCGGCATCCTCTTCGGCCTCGGCCTCGCCTATGTCGCGGCGCAGATCATGGCGATCCCCTTCTCGCCCAGCCTGAATGTCATCGCCCTCGCCTTCGGCTTCTCCGCCGTGGTGGGGATGGTCTTCGGCTACTTTCCCGCGCGGCGGGCGGCCCGGCTCGATCCGATCGATGCGCTGCATTATCAGTAGATGTCAGGCACAAAAAAGCCCCCTGTCGCGTAGGACAGGGGGCTTCGGGATCATGTATCGTCGAAGGTGATCAGGCGTTGTTGTCGACCACGACGATCAGATTGCCTTCGGCGTTGATATAGGCGGCAGCGACATCCTCGGGCGTGTAGTCGGTGCCGTCGAAGACGCTGGACGGAAGCTGGCTGTAATCGGCATCCACGTCAGCGCCCATTGCGTTCTCAAGAGCCGCGGAGCCATTCTCGGCGCCTTTACCCTTCAGATCGGACAGGGCGACGATCTCGGCTTCGCCATCGGTTCCCACTTCATAATCGGCGAACTGGTCGGTGGACGCAGCGCCATTGGCCTGAAGGTCCGCGACGAGCTGACCATAGGTCTTCACCGACCCATCTTGGCCCATTCCACCATTCGAGCCCGCAGTCGTTGCGGCGTCCGTCGATGCGCCCATATCCGCGCTTGCGCCGACATCAGCGCCTGCAGCCTGCGCCGAGACCGATGCGCCAGCGTCCGTTCCGGTGGAGACGTCAGCCTGAGCCAGGGCCGCAACGGGCGCGGCGGTGGCCAGAATACCTGCGAGAGCGATCGACTTGATGGTGTAGGTCATAGTGTTCTCCTTGCATTTCATGCGCCGACCGTCAGCCGGCAGAGAGAGAACACTGCGGAAAGATCACCGTTCCTGAGCGCGAGCAGGCTCGGAAAAACTCTGCTCAAACGTCGAAAATCGTGAGCGCGATAATGCCAAGGAACAAAGCGACGGGCTCTTTGGATGGAACGCAGAGCTACGTCGGAAATTCGGGCCACGTTGGAACCTGCGCGAGACCGTCGGTGGCACAGGTTGGAACGCAGGAAGAAACCGAAACGCAGCCTGACGCCCCAGCTTCATTCACGTGGAAAACGGGTGATCGCGGTGCGGAAAAGCTCCCCCTTAGCCGGGAAAGCTTTCGCCGAAATCGCAGGTATTCAGTGCGTCCAGTTCGCGCGGCGGTCGGTGGCGAAGTTCTCGCCATAGCCGCGGGCGCGGACATTCGGGGCGCGCTTATGCGGCTCGGTCACGACGTAATCGATGCCCTTTTCCTTGGCATAGGCTTCGGCGGCCTCGCGGGTCTCGAAGCGCAGCCGCACTTGGGCCTGCGTGTCGTTGGAGCTGGTCCAGCCCATCAGCGGGTCGATCTCACGCGCGTCGGAGGCGACATAGTCGAGATACCAGAACCGCGTTTTCGCGGTGCCCGATTGCATGGCGTTGCGGGCGGGTTGGTAGATGCGCGCGCGCATGGGCAAACTCCTCTGCGATACCTCTCGCTTTTCTTAGTGCATCTGAGCCAAATCGCAAGCCCCGGAGCGCAAAGCCGAAAGAGGCGAGGCGATTGTGCATGACATGCCGGACCCTTCGATGACGCCGCCGCCCGCCGTGCCGGGAGGATACCGAAAGCACCCGTAAGTTGAGGAACTGCCGACCGGCTGGGGAGCAAGGGGTGGGGGTGGTGCGCCGGCCGGCAGTCTGATGCTGCTTGCAAAAGGCAAGATGCGCGCGACCCGCCACGAATTCAAGCCAAACAGAGGCGCAAACCCCTGTTAAATATAGACAATTCGAAACTCTGCGTTAAGCCTTCCGTAACGCCTTTCGCAAACCCTTGAATGCGAACGAAAAGAGGACAACTTTGGGGGGCAAGCAAAAGGTCTGCGCGATGCCTCACAACAATACCAATCTGCCCTCCGAACGCCCCGACGTGCTCACCCGCCCCAAGCTGGAAGGCGGCAAGCGGTTCGTGATGCAGACTCAGTTCAACCCGGCTGGCGACCAGCCGACCGCGATTGCGGAGCTGTCCTCCGGTGTCGAGGCGCTCGAACGCGATCAGGTACTGCTGGGGGCGACCGGCACGGGCAAGACCTTCACCATGGCCAAGGTGATCGAGGAAACCCAACGCCCCGCGATCATCCTCGCGCCGAACAAGACGCTGGCCGCGCAGCTCTACGGTGAGTTCAAGAGCTTCTTCCCCGACAACTCGGTGGAATATTTCGTCTCCTATTATGACTACTACCAGCCCGAAGCCTATGTGCCGCGCTCGGACACCTATATCGAGAAGGAATCGCAGATCAACGAGCAGATCGACCGGATGCGTCACTCTGCCACCCGGGCGCTTCTGGAGCGTGATGACGTGATCATCGTCGCCTCGGTCTCGTGCATCTACGGTATCGGCTCGGTCGAGACCTATTCGGCGATGACACAGGACCTCAAGACCGGCGATCTGATCGAGCAACGCAAGTTCATCAACGAGCTGGTGGCGCAGCAATACAAGCGACTCGACGCGGCCTTCCAGCGCGGCGCCTTCCGCGTGAAGGGCGACACGGTCGATCTGTGGCCCGCCCACTTGGAGGACCGCGCCTGGCGCTTCTCCTTCTTCGGCGAAGAGCTGGAGGCGATCACCGAATTCGACCCGCTGACGGGCGCGAAGACCGACAGTTTCGACCAGATCCGCATCTACGCGAACAGCCACTACGTCACGCCGCGCCCGACCCTGCAGCAAGCCGCGAAGGGCATCCGCAAGGAATTGGCGCTCCGGCTGAAGCAGCTGGAAGAGGAAGGCAAGCTGCTGGAGGCGCAACGCCTTGAACAGCGTACGAATTTCGATCTGGAGATGCTGGAAGCGACCGGCGTCTGCAACGGGATCGAGAACTACTCGCGCTATCTCACGGGTCGTGCACCCGGCGAGCCGCCGCCTACCCTGTTCGAGTTCATCCCCGACAACGCGATCGTCTTCGCCGACGAGAGCCACGTCACCGTGCCGCAGATCGGCGGCATGTATCGCGGGGACTATCGGCGCAAGTTCACGCTGGCCGAACACGGGTTCCGTCTGCCGTCCTGCATGGATAACCGCCCGCTCAAATTCGAGGAATGGGACGCGATGCGCCCGCAATCGGTCTTCGTCTCGGCCACCCCCGCCGCGTGGGAGCTGGAACAGACCGGCGGCGTCTTCACCGAACAGGTCATTCGCCCCACGGGCCTTCTGGACCCGGTCGTGGAGATCCGCCCGGTCGAGACGCAGGTGGACGATGTTCTGGACGAAATCCGCACCGTCGCCGCGCGCGGCTATCGCACATTGGTCACCACGCTGACCAAACGCATGGCCGAGGATCTGACCGAATACCTGCACGAACAGGGCGTTCGCGTGCGCTACATGCACTCCGACATCGACACGATCGAGCGGATCGAAATCCTGCGCGACCTGCGCCTCGGCGCCTTCGACGTGCTGATCGGGATCAACCTGCTGCGCGAGGGCTTGGACATTCCCGAATGTGGGCTCGTCGCGATCCTCGATGCCGACAAGGAGGGCTTCCTGCGCTCGGAAACCTCGCTGATCCAGACCATCGGTCGCGCCGCGCGGAACTCCGAGGGGCGGGTCATCATGTATGCCGACAAGATCACTGGCTCGATGCAGCGCGCGATGGACGAGACCGATCGCCGCCGCGCCAAGCAGATCGCCTATAACGAAGAACACGGCATCACGCCCGAGACGATCAAGAAGAACGTCGATGACGTTCTGGCGGGCCTCTATCAAGGCGACACCGATATGTCGCGCGTCACCGCCAAGGTCGATGCGGTCAAACCTGGTGCGAACCTGCAGGCGCATCTCGACGACATGCGCGCGAAGATGCGCAAGGCTGCCGAGGATCTGGAATTCGAGGAAGCCGCCCGCCTGCGCGACGAGGTGAAACGTCTGGAGGCGGTGGACCTCGCCGTCCACGACGACCCGCTCGCGCGGCAATCGGCGGTGGAGGCGGCCAGCGAGGCCGCGGTCAAGGCGCAGGGCCGGTCAACTGCGGGACGGCCGGGTCAGCGCGGGGGTGTGAAGCGGAAGAAGGGGCGGTGAGGCTCGTCCGGTACATTGCCCTGGGCGCTTGGCTCGGTGTGATGACCGGACCGGCGCACGCCCAGATCCTCACTTGCGCCGCCCCACCCTTCGATAAGCCACCCGAAATCGCTGCGCTCGTCACACAGCTGCGTCCCGCCCTCGACCGCTGGCCGAGCCTACATGTCGCGCTCTTTCAAGACGCTGGCGAGCTGTGTCTCGCCGACACGCTCCACGATGCGCGGGGATATTTCGAGCCGCGCTCCTCCCGGCTCGTGATCGCCACCGACATGGCACCCGCCCTGCAAAAGGCAGTTCTGATTCATGAATTGCGTCATCTGGAGCAGAAATTCCACGGCTCCTGTCCCGATCCGAACCTGTCGATGAAGGAAAATGCCCGCGCGATCTTCGCGATGGAGGCGGACGCGACGACCTTCAGCCTCGCTGTGGCTTGGGATCTGCGCGAAGCCGGGATGCCCGACGCCTGGGACGCGCTTGCAGGATGGCCGATGCAGGACGACATCGCCGCAGCCTTCGAGACAGAAATGGGCCGCTCGGGCGACCTCATCAGCGCGGCTAGCGCCGCTTTCACCCAGTGGTACGCGAAAGATGCACGACGCGAGCTATACTACCTCGCGTCGTGCAGCGACTATCTCGAATCCCGCGACCGGGAACACAGAATGCTCAGCTATGATCGGCTTTCCAGCAGCTTCTTCGACGCGCTTTGCCGGCTACCCGATGGCGAAGCCTACCCTTGCACAGAGCCCGGAGACTGAGGTTCAGCCCCCGCTGACCGTCAGCCCCAGCAGCCGCCATTGCTGCATTCCGCCGCGGTAGTAATAAATCTTTTCCGCCGGGAAACCGGCTTCGATCATGCGGCGGGCGGCGGTGGGCGACTGGCCGCACCACGGGCCGTTGCAGTAAAGCGCGACCGATTTCACATCCTCTCCGTCGCAGATGAAGCCCTCGAAATCAGGCTGACAGCCAAGCTCGCCCAGACGGTCGGGGGCTTCCATATAGGGGATGTTGATCGCACCGGGAATCGCGCCGCCCTCGAAGTCGCGGGTCACCCGCCCGTCGACGACCACCACGTTGGGATCCTTGAGAAACTCCAGCATCTCCAGCTCCCCTACCGGGGTCACGCCGGGGGCCGGGATCATCGGCTGGATGCAGAAGCTCGGACAGGGGCGCGAGGTCTTGGCCCAATCGCCCTCGAGCTTGTTCTCATTATCCTGAATCCGCTTGATCTCGACCGGGCCCTTGGCAGTGTCGACCGTGACGGACATGACGTCGGGGCGAATATTGACCGGCTCGGCGAAAGCGGGCTCGACCAAAACAGGCGCGGCAGCCAGCAGCGCGGCAAGAAAAATGAAACGCATGTTAACCTCCCTTTTTCGTGATCATAACACGACTGCCAGCCTTGTCGCCGGCAGTGTGAAACTTTAGCTCAACGAAATGAGAGCGATTTTGATCCTTGGTGCAGCGGTTTGGGCAGATGGCCTCCCCTCACCCAGCTTGCAACGGCGCACCCTTCATGCGGCGGCGCTCTGGCACCAAGGCGCGGCGGAGCGGGTGATCTGTTGCGGAGGTGTCGGGCGGCATCCGCCGAGCGAGGCGGAGGTGATGTCCCGGATCTTGCGCGCGGAAGGCGTGGAGACCGAGGTGATCTTTCTCGAAGATCGCTCGACCAGCACTTACGAGAATATCGGCTTCGCGCGGGCGCATCTGGAGAGCGACGAGGTGATCATCGTCACCGATCCCTATCACGCGCCGCGCGCGGTGATGATCGCGCGGCAGATGGGGCTTCGGGCGCGCGCGGACTGTCCGCCGCATCGGGCGAGCGCGAAGGCTCGCGCCCGTGAAGGGTTCGCCTACCTGAAGCTGGGATGGTGGCTGGCGCGCGGCGGGCCTTTGCCCTGAGGCGCGCGCCTTGCGTCAGTCGAGGATCATCTTGCCGATAACCAGCACGATGACTGCGCCGACAAGCGCGATGGCAATGATCGCAAGCAGCCCGCCCGCCGCCAGCACCGCCCCGCCCAGAAGGGCGACGATGAAGGGGGTGATGAGGGCGCCGACCACACCGATCGCGAGATAGGCGGCCTTGTGACGCCCACCCGAGACGACGCTAGCGATCCAGCCCGCCAGAAGACCTGCGAGCACGAGGAAGATCAGGCCGACCGTGCCGATTGCTTGCAGAACGCTTTCCATGATGTCACTCCGATATGTCTTTTCACAACAACGCGAAGAGCGCCCCGAAGTTCCCTCTCCACGCGACCAATTCGGCAGCGCAGCAATACGCATGCCGGTCCGTCAGAAGTCGGCGGAAACCTCGTACATCACCGGCTCGAAATTGCGGCACAGCGTGTAGATCACACGGTTCCGCGAAATCATCTCGGGGCTGCGCAGCATCGCCTGATAGTCGCCCCGCTCGTTCCATTTCGAATAGGTCGCGATCCGCGTGCGCGCGTCGTTCATATGCAGGCCTGCGCCGATGAAACCGGGCGCTTTCGAGATCACCTCGGAATAGGCGGCTTGCAGCTTCTCCATCAGCTCGTCGGCTGTGGCGGGCGTCATCTCGAAGGTGCAGATCACGGTCTGCCCTTTGAAATCGCTGGTAATCTCGGTCATGGGCGGTCCTCCTCGGCATCATGCTCGCACAGAAGCGCGCAGAAATCACCGCTCTTTTGCGGACCTGCGTCAGAGTGGCAGAAGCGCCAGCGCCGGGACCGCCACGGTCAGCGCGATGCGTAGCAGATCGGCGCCCACGAACCAGCTCACTGCGCCCCAACCTCAGAACGAATGTTTCTCGATCAAGGCACGGGCGGAGGTCAACAACTCTTCACCCGGCACCCCCTTCTCTTCCATCTCGGCAACCCATGCGTCGATCACCGGCTGCGACGCGTCTTTCCAGATCAACGTATCCTCGGCCGGGATCGTGATGATCTCATTGCCCAGATCCATCGCGACCTGACGCGAGGGGATATCCTCGGCCTGCTGCAGGTGTCCCGCCTGCGCCGAGAACTCAACGCCCGAGACGCTGTCGATCGCGGCCTGCAGATCGGGGTCAAGCGCGGCGTAGCGGTCCTTGTTCATCGCGAGAATGAAGCTCGCCGTGTAGATCGAGGGGCCTGCAAATTGCGTGTGGTGATGGACCAGCTCGCCGATCCGCAGCGAGGCCGAGACCTCCCAGGGCAGGAGCGCCCCGTCGATCGTCCCGTGCGAGAGCGCCTCGGGCACAGCCGGAACCGGCATCTCGACAGCCGTCGCGCCGAAATGCTCGAGCAGCTTCGTCGTGACCCGCGACGGGCCACGCAGTTTCAGCCCTTCGAAATCGGAAATCGCGCGCACAGGTTTGTTCGCGTGGATCACGCCCGGCCCGTGCACCCAGGTCCCCAGCAGGTGAATGTCGCGGAAATCCGTATCGACCATCTCCGCCTGCGCCAGCTCCCACAGCGCGGCAGACGCGGCCTCGGCCTCGGCGACCAGGAAGGGAAGCTCCATCACCTCGGTGCGCGGAAACCGCCCCGGCGTGTAGCCCGGCAGCGTCCAGACAATGTCGACAACCCCGTCAGTGACCTGATCGATAAGATCGGTCGGCTTCCCGCCAAGCTGCATCGAGGGGTAATGCTGGATGCGCACCCGGCCCTGCGACGCCTCCTCGACTGCCTTGATCCAAGGGGTGAGGATATGGGCGGGCACGAAGCTGGTCAGCGGCAGGAATTGATGCAGGCGCAGCGTGACCTCGGGCTCTGCGGCCAGCACAGGCGGCGCGGCCAAGGCGGCGGCACCGGCGGCAAGGGCGAAACTCTCACGGCGGGTAAATCTCTGGCTCATGCGGGTCTCCCTCTCACGCGGTCCAAAGCGGATTTACCCGGCGGATGCCCCCAACGTCCAGTTTTGCTTTTCGCGAGATGACGGGACCTGTCGTGCGGCCACAGCAGCGGTACTCGACGCATGGCAAAACCGCTCCTTCCCGCAAAAGAAAAACCCGCGCCAAGCGCGGGTTTTTCCTGTCCCCGGAGCGTCAGGCCCTACCCCGTATCTCCGGAAATGAAAAAGGCCGGAACGCGTACGTCCGGCCCCTTCCAATTCGGTGTTACCCGAAATTAGTTGTTCGAGGCTGCGACAGCAACGCCGAGCAGCAGCAGAACCGGGATGATGATGCCGGCGTTCGAGGACGACGACTGCTCAACCACAACGGGCTCGGGCTCGACGACCGGAGCGGTGTAGCCGCCAGCAAAAGCGGTCGAACCGGTGAGGCCGAGGGCCAGGGCGATGGTAGCGATCTTTTTCATAGTAATCTCCGTCATTACCGTAGGGAGCCGCCGGACTTTTCTGGCAGCTTCCCGGCGAGACTTACACAGCTTCCCGGGATTGCAAAGAGTGAAATACACGGCCCATTCACGCAGAGGCGAAGACTGTTGCACTTTGGCACTTTTCTTGCATGAAATGCCCAGAATTCGTGTCTAACGCGGCACAGGCTACCATTCCGCGCTTCTGGAGTGACGCGGATTCTGAGAAGAATTACGAGAACTTGTCCGGAACCGGCTTGCAATTTCGCCGCCCGGGAATCAAGGCACCGACACAGCACAGGCAAGGACGAGAATATGAAAATCGCGATGATCGGCACGGGCTATGTTGGCCTTGTTTCGGGGGTGTGTTTCTCCGATTTCGGCCATGAGGTCGTTTGCGTCGACAAGAACCCCGCGAAGATCGAAATGCTCGAGGGCGGCCGCGTGCCGATCTACGAGCCGGGGCTCGACGAATTGATGGTGAAGAACGTCGAAGGCGGACGCCTGACCTTCACCACCGATCTCAAGGCTGCGGTCGCAGGCGCCGATGCGGTCTTCATCGCGGTCGGCACGCCGACGCGGCGCGGTGACGGCCATGCGGATCTGACCTATGTGATGGCCGCCGCCGAGGAGATCGCCAACGCGATGACCGGCTATGCGGTGATCGTGACGAAATCGACCGTGCCGGTGGGCACCAACCGTCAGGTCGCCGAGGTCGTCCGGAAGACCCGCCCCGACATCGAATTCGACGTGGCCTCGAACCCCGAATTTCTGCGCGAAGGCGCGGCGATCGACGATTTCATGCGGCCCGACCGGGTCGTCGTTGGCACCACCTCGGAGAAAGCCGAGGCGGTGATGGGCGAGATCTACCGCCCGCTCTTCCTGCGCGAATTCCCGATCCTCTATACCGATCTGGAAACCGCCGAGATGATCAAATACGCGGCCAATGCGTTCCTCGCGACGAAGATCACCTTCATCAACGAGATCGCACGGCTCTGCGAAAAGACCGGCGCCGACATCAAGCAGGTCTCGCGCGGCATGGGGCTCGACGGCCGGATCGGCAACAAGTTCCTGCATGCAGGCCCCGGCTATGGCGGCTCGTGCTTCCCGAAGGACACCGCGGCGCTGGCGCGGATCGGTCAGGACTATTCCTGCCCGATGGAGATCGTCGAGACGGTCATCAAGGTGAATGACGACATCAAGCGCCGGATGATCGAGAAGGTCGTGGATCTCTGCGGCGGCTCGGTCAACGGCAAAACGATCGCGATCTATGGCGTGACCTTCAAGCCGAACACCGACGACATGCGCGAGGCGCCTGCCCTGACCATCGTGCCCGCGCTCGTGGGCGGCGGCGCGAAGGTCCGCGTGGTCGATCCGCAGGGCAAGCGCGAGGGCGAAGCGCTGCTTCCCGGCGTGTCCTGGATGGATGACGCCTATGCCGCAGCCGAGAAGGCCGATTGCGTGGTGATCCTGACCGAGTGGAACGAGTTCCGCGCGCTCGACCTGCAGAAGATCGCAGCGACGATGGAGACCGCGCGCATGGCCGACCTGCGCAACATCTACGCCGAGAAGGACGTCAGGAAGGCGGGCTTCGCGGATTACGTCGCCGTCGGGCGGTAACGCCCGACGGCATTGAAACCGATCCGGGAGGGGGCTCTGCCTCCGTCGCCGGAGGGCGACAAAACTTAAGAGGGAGGGGGCTCTGCCCCCGCCCTTCGGGCCCCCCCGGGATATTTTTCCCAAGAGGAAGAGGCGCGTGGTCAGGCCACCTGCCCCGCGGCCCAGCCCGAGGCCCAGGCCCATTGGAAGTTGTAGCCGCCGAGCCAGCCGGTGACGTCCACCACTTCACCGATGAAATAGAGCCCCGGAACCTGCTTCGCCTGCATCGTCTTTGCATCGAGCGCATCGGTCGACACGCCACCCAGCGTGACCTCCGCCGTGCGATACCCTTCCGAGCTGACCGGCCGCACCTGCCAGCGATGGATCTGATCGTCGAGCTTGGCGAGATCCTTGTTCGATTGCTCGGCCAGCCGCCCCGATAGCTTCGCCTCCGCCACCACGAAATGCGCGAGCTTCTCGGGCAGATGCCGCGCGAGCGCATTGTGCAGCGCCTGCCGGCCCGCCGCGTCGCGCTGCTCCGACAGGGCCGCCGCGATGTCATTGCCCGGCGCGAGATCGACCTTGAGCGTGTCACCCTCGCGCCAATAGCTGGAGATTTGCAGAATCGCCGGCCCGGACAGCCCGCGATGGGTGAACAGCAGATCCTCGACGAAATGCGTCTTGCCGAGGCGCAGATCGACGGGCCGCGCGAGACCCGACAGCGGCGCGGTGCGCGCCAGATCCTGCTCGGCGAAGGTCAGCGGCACCAGAGCGGGTCGCGTCTCCACGATATCGAGGCCGAACGTCTGCGCGATCTCGTAGCCGAGGCTGGACGCGCCCATCTTCGGGATCGACTTGCCGCCCGTCGCGACAATCACCGAAGCCGCGCGGATCGGGCCTTGCGAGGTTGTGACGAGAAAGCCACCGCCCTCCCGCTCCACCCGCTCGATCTCCGTCTCGAGCGACAGCACGCCCCCTGCCGCGCGCAGATCGCGCAGCAGCAGGTCGATGATCTGCGTGGCCTTGCCGTCGCAGAAGAGCTGTCCGAGATGCTTCTCGTGCCAGGCGATCCCCGCCGCATCGAGCCGCGCGATGAAATCCGCGGGCGTGTAGCGCGACAGCGCCGAGAGCGCGAAGCGGGGATTGCGCGACAGGAATCGTTCGGTCGCGTTTTGCCGGGTCAGGAGACGGTTGGTGAAGTTGCACCGCCCGCCGCCAGAGATTCGAATCTTCTCGCCGGGGCGCCGCGCGTGGTCGAGCACCTGCACCGAGCGCCCGCGCCGCGCCGCCTCGATCCCGGCCATCAGTCCGGCGGCCCCTGCGCCCAACACTAAAACATCGCAATTTTCCATGCCGTCTCGCTTGCCGTAGCGGCGCGTGACGCGCAATCGAAATTTGTCGGATTTTCCTCTTGAAGCCCCGCGCCCACTTGGCTACATACCCCCCCACGTTGGGGCGTAGCCAAGTGGTAAGGCACCGGTTTTTGGTACCGCGCACCGTAGGTTCGAATCCTACCGCCCCAGCCACTTTTCCAGACAACACTGAAATGCTTAAGGTTTCTCTGGCCGCTAAGGTCGTGAGGCCGGTCTTTGGGCGATTTGGTCACACAAGACGGTCACACAACGTCGCCGGTGCCGTGCTCCCTCGACCTAATCGAGGGCCACATGTCAAAGCATCTTTTACTCAAGAACCGTCGCCTATACTTTCGTCGCCGAATCCCAACTCGGCTCGTCACGCAACTAGGTCGCTCCGATTTCGTTCGCGCCCTGCCGCCCTGCAATCATCATATGGCCGTTCAGATGGCGAGGCAGCTCTCCTCTCGGCTAGACCTGTTTTTCGCTGAGGCCATGTCGGACAGCACACTCGACCGCGAGAAGCTCAACGAGCTCGCGCGCGCAACCTTCACCGAGTTCCTGAAGGAATTCGATTGGCTCAATCGACGTGCCTATTCTGATGAGGGTGCGGCGCGCAATTCGCGTCGGGTCGAGGGAGCGCGTGAGCAGCTTCGAATGAAGTGGTGGCAGAATGCCGGACCAACTGCCGATGAGGTGCTGGCGGAAAACGCCATCACCGCCCCCTTCAATAGCCCCGAGTACCGCGAATTTTGCTTCAAGCTTCTGCGCGCGGGGGCTGAAGCCTCACGCATTTCAGCGGCTCGTTATGACGGTGACTTCACCGCCGTGCCAGCCGACCCCCTTTTCTTAGGCTGCGACATAGACCCGCCGGCGCCGACGCTGTCTCTAGAAGAGGCTTTTAAGAAGTATGAGAAAGAGAAGGTCAAAGGGGGCCATTGGCGCGCAGACGCTCAGCGTGAGAACCACAACACATTTGCCCTGCTGAACGAGCACTTCGGAGAAGTGCCGCTCGCGTCGATCACGCGCAAGCAGGTCGCCGAATTCCTCGATCTCGTGCGCCGACTGCCGAAGAAACGCGGAAAGAGTAGCGCTCTTCGCAGGCTGACGCTGCCTGAGCTTGTCGAGAGCGTCGACGCCGGCGACCTAGAGCCGCTCAGCTCGACGACAGTCGCGAAGCACATGAAGAACGTAGTTGCACTCTTTCATTGGGCCGTGCGCCAAGGCGAAATCCGAGAGAACCCGGCGGCCGGGGTCCATCAAAGCAGCAAGCGAACCATCGGCACGAACGAGGAGCGGCGAAGCTGGTCGACGGAGCAGATCAGAATGTTGTTCTCAGCCCCCATCTATAGGGGCTGCCGGGGGCGACAACGGCGCTTTTCGCCGGGCACCGAGATCATCAAAGACTCATGGTATTGGCTGCCACTATTCATGGCCTTTCACCCGCTTCGACCAGAAGAAATCGCGCAGTTGCATCTCTCGGACGTCTCCGAAGTCGACGGAAGCACCGTTATCGACATCAACGGTGGGGTGACTGCAGAGGGGGCTGCTTCAACGGGCAAGCAGCTGAAGAATGCCGCTTCGCGCCGGCAAGTCCCTGTGCACTCTATACTGAGCGATTTAGGCTTCTCAGCTTACGTTCAGAAGTTGCAATCGGCCGGTCAGACGCGCCTCTTTCCTGACCTGTCGGCACAAGGCAAGGCTGGTCGCTACAGCCAATACATCTGCAAACGCCTGAACGAAAAGCTGCCCCACCTCGGCATCGAGGGGGTCTCCGTATATGGCCTCCGGCACTCTGCGATTACGGCGCTAGCGAATGCCTGCGACAATGCCACGATGAGAAAGCGGCTCGCCGGCCACACCTTAACAGGGGAAGATGGTCGCTACATCAAGGGGTTTGAAATCTCGCGCCTGAAAGAGGCGATCGAAGGCATCCAGTATCCCGGCATCAACGCTGACTTTATCACTGGCGCCCAGAGCTTCAGCTCTCGATGAGAGCCCCTCAGAAGCCCATAGAACGCCATTATCAGCCGAGGCGGCGGGCGCGGCCGAACTGCCCGAATGGTGGGCTCTGTAGCCGCTCTTGGAGGCTCCTGTCGTTCACCAGGCTCTATCGCCTCATAATTTCCGTTCTCCATCAAACTGGCACTTGCTGGGCTAAGCTCGCTAGCACAGCCGGTCGTCGCCAGCGACCCTGCGCAACCAAGTTTAGAAAGCGACTGAAGGGTGCCCTGAAGGGTCTCCCTCAACGCGTCGAAGCCGTAGCGGCACAGCTTCTCAGCCTCTCTGAGAACATCGTCGGTCTTGATAACCTCGGCTCCGCGCCGGCAGAGGTTCTTCTTGCCCTCTAGGTATTGAGCCAGCCCATCGAGGCCAAAGGCCCATGTCATGTGGCAACTACGCGGTAACTTGCGATTGCGAGCATTCATGAAGCGATTGACCGCGTCCCACGCCGGGCTGTGAACCTTGAGGTTGCAGATCAGGACATGGACATGCGCCTGTGTCTTGCGGGTCCGTCCTGTGACCGGCACGAAAACCCCTGCCCAGCTGATTCTGACCCCTGTCTCTTGCAGAACCACCCGGCGCATATTGCGCAGTGCTTGGCTATGCGGCTCACCGTCTCGAAGATTGATCGTTGCAAAGACAGTGTCCGCTCCACCTCGCTGGGCCTGCAATGCAAGGGCCACCGCGCCAGCCAGCATCAGACGATGCTTCTCCTGCTTCGAATGGGACCTGAGTCGCTTACGCGTCGGGGCATGTTCTTGTTCTTGCAGGAAGTCGAACAGCACGTTTGCCTGAAGGAAGTGTAAAAGCTCTCTATCTTCCTCAGTCTGTTCTTCTTCACCTCTAATAAGACACTCGTACTTCCTGCCTGCGCGCACCGAGAAGACCTTTGAAATTTGGCGTTTCTGATCGTCGCCAGCATTGCCTGAAACCGTTTTTGGCATTTCGTGGGTGAGGGCCTGACGGCGAGTGTCTTGCTGCTGCACGGGATTACGCGACCAATTTCTGCGTCACTCGGGCAGAGGACGGCTCGGAAATAACGTTGATGGTGAAGGCGGCTCGCGATCGCTGAGCTCTTATCGGACCCACGTTCGTGGACGTCTCGAAGCTACTCGCCGGGTTTCAGCCTGTCAAACAAGGCAAAGCGTTTGCGCCCGCAGTTGCGGAACTCTCTTAGGCGATGAGCTCTCCAACGGCTATACGCCGGCCGCTGTCGCGGAATTCTTAAACAAAGCCGACTACCAGCTTGTCGCGCATGCGCTGAGCGGGGGGCACCAGATCGTGACGCTGGACACGAGTGAACCGCCTCGGAAAAACAAGATCAAGATTCCAGATGCCGGGAACGCTAAAGGTGTGTCATCTATTTCCCCATATGAGATGCTGCGTCGGAACGGCGTCCGGCTCTAGCGGGGCGCTTTTGATTTCCATGTGACATCCTATTGGCCGCTACGCCAGCAAACCAATGGGGCCGGTGCCGACTGTCCACCGCATACTCATATGGTGGAGTGAGCCTTCATGACGGAGGCTTTCTTCGCTTATGAGTCGTTATCGAGATCGAGATTTTTTCCTCGTCCCTACACCTCTCTTGAAGTGCTTGGCATTGGGGCGTTTTGGGTTTTGTCGGCGCTATCCAGGATCAGATTCAACGTAGCATTGGAGATCGAGAGGGTGTGGGTGGCATCCTCAATTTCAGGCTGAGGCACTGGTGCCGCTTGATGGACAACTCTGTTTCTAACATCCAATGCGGCGCTAATCTCTTTAGCAAGGTCGCTGGAAACAAGATTGTGGCTCTCAAGCATGGAGACAATGAAGCGTGGCGACCGGGCGTTAAATTCGATACCTTTGTCCTCCAAAACACGTCGACTGTTTTCCTCGAACGTTGCCCACTCTCGCACCAAGTCGTAACCTTGCTCGACCTTGAGGTAGGTATCCGACCTGAGAATCGCTTGCTGGCGCCGGATGGCAAGGAGTGCGGCCGACATCACAGAAACCGAAATGCCCGCGCCAGCTACAATTAGCGACATGCGTTGCTCGGCTGTCAATTCAATCTTCAGGAAGCTGAGGCCGAAGTAGGCAAGGGCACCGCTAGCAATAACAATGCCGAAATAGATATATATGCGAAGTATAAGTTCCAGTCGCATTGCGAAGGTCCTATGGCCTCGCGCCTCATGTTTGAGCAGTTCTAGCTCGTGCGCTACGTCTTTGCGGAGTGAATCGGTCATTTCTCACTCCTTCAAAGTTGACAGGGTGGTGGCTAGGATGGCTAATGCAATAACTATTACGAAGGTAGCCATGTAGCTATTTTGTTGTAGCTTTGTGGTGTCGTACATGATGCCCACGAGAAGCGATAGGACAGACGACGCGATACGAAGAAGCTTTATGTGCGTCGGTGTCTTCTTGCCCCCGACAGCGTGTCGCTGGATAAGCGCAGCGTTGTCAACCATGGCCTTTGTTATCTCCACCGGACCGTTTCCAGCATTTTGGGCTGATTCCAACCGATTCGCTTCTTTGATGACATGCCTTATGAACTCTTCGCCTGCCGTTTTGACGCTTTCTTTGGCCGGGTCACTAAAACCGTCCAAATCAGCATCTTCGATCTGAATGTTGATTGGCATAGTTCCCCTGCTGCGTGGGTCGGTTGACGAAAATCTATTCAGTGTTTCCTTCGCATAAAAAGCGATGCTGTCGCAATAGCCGGGGTTCCTGAGGCTGCCTCTATTGTGGTGTGATTGGCTGCCAAGGGCAAAATTGCTTGACAAATGTTCGTCGTGGGCGGGCCTGTTCAGTTAGCCTATAATTGTATCAGTTTCGGCCATGTTCGGCGGCCTGTTTCCTGAGTTTGCTTCCGTGATGCGTGGGGCTGGCTGGGGCCACGAAATGCGATTGACCAAGTTCCGGACTGTCGAAGCATGCCAGCGTCCACCCCGGCGAGTGCGTATACCCCTCTGGTTTAGCTCGGTTGCGATCGCGTAGAGCGAGTTATGCCCAGCCTGCATGATGTCTATGATGACTGGCGCGATAGACATAGCAAAGTCGTCTGTGGCGGCCTTGAGAGCCGCCAGTGCGCCGTCCGGCCTTCCTAAGGGGCGATAGCCTCGATCTCCGCCCAAGGCCACACCACGCGCCTTTGCAGCCGCCAGCGCTGCCTTGGTCCGCTCGCTGATCCGGCGGGCCTCGTCCTCGGCGACGGCCGCGAGGATGTGAACCGTAAGCCGATTCGCGTGTGGATTGTCGCAGGCGATGAACTCGGTCCCACTCTCCATAAGCGACGAGACAAACGCAACGTTGCGCGCGAGGCGATCAAGCTTGGCTATGAGCAGAACCGCACCTGTTTGTCTGCAACACCTTAGGGCTTGGTCGAGCTCGGGCCGTTCCCTGCGCTTGCCGCTTTCGACTTCGACGAACTCCGCCAGCACCGCGCAATCACTTTTCGCCGTGAACAACTCGACGGCCTCACGTTGAGCGTCTAGCCCGAGGCCAGATGCGCCTTGGCGCTTAGTCGAGACGCGGTAGTAGGCGACGTATCTGAGCGGGGGCATGGTCTTGAGCCTCATACAAAACTAATCAACGTTCGTTGCTCAGTTTTGTACAGGGTGATTACGAGAATGGAATCCGAAGACTGGCCCAGAGTCGCTATTTTCCTGTGTCCGAAAAGGTTGCCCACTCTTTGCTCGTCGATTTAGACTGGCAGAAATTACGAATTCTGCTTGATTTGAAAGGTCGATCATTACTCGATCAGACCGACAACGGGACTTGTGGCAGCGGTCGCGACGTAGACCCCGATAAATTCAGCACGTGTTCTGAGACGCAACCGTACTAGGAAACGTCGAAAAGCCTGAAATTTGATTACAAATTATAAGAACAAAACCACTAACAAATTGATATTAATCATATTTCAACTAATAATCACTGCCCCCCCCCTTATCATAACCAAACACTCTTCAACGTTTTCAGTCCATATTTCGTTGAAATTCGAAGAATGAGGCCGGCTGCAAGCCCCCAAAATTAATCAAGCGATAAGCTGGCGTTTATCTTGATAAGTCTAAACGACGTTCAAGACGGAACCGGATCGGCTTCTCGGTACTACGAACCGATTGTCATCACGAACACGCGAGGTACAGTCTTCGATAACGGATCGGAGGGCCTTCGCATTGACACGACTTGCCATTCTCGCGCTCCTCACCGTGATGACAGGCACGCAATGTGTAGCCGAAGAAACACTTTGGGCACCGACCGACTTCGATGGAGCTTGGGTCGAGGTACTGGACGCCGCAGAAAATGGGTGCTGGACCAACATCGGTGAGGTGAAAGCCTATGCGACCGATCAGTTGGATCTCGCCGGCTTCAGGGTGATTGAACGCCCAAAGGGTCCGGTTGGTGGCCTCGCGCCGTCGATAGGAAAGAACATAATCCTTGTGATTCAGGTGAAGGGCCAACGCTGGCCCGATGGGACGTGCATCGGAAGTCTAATGGTTCACTTTCTCGGGCGGGTAATAATTGTCCCGAGCCAACGCCGCTGGGTTACAAATACAATTGGCTATCCCGCTGCCACTGCAATTTGGGACAAAGACAACTTCAACACGATAGTGCTCGATGAGAGCAAGAACTACATCGCGAGCTGGGTCGACCTCGGGAAGATCAAGGCGACGGACAACTGACCGGGGAGGAGCACCGCGAAAACTGATTTGGGAGTATTTCTTTGTGATCCTGTCGCCGCCACCCCTCAATTTACGCCAACGAATTTTTCGCGCCTTTAGCATATGCGGGCGGCCACACGGAGATCGACGCTACCTTTCGTAGCATCGTCCGATCCAATTCCACACTGATCCACTTAGGCATCGTGGTATTTCTTAATCTTGGCCTTTTCGCGTTCGACACGAGCTGCCTCGCGTTCTGCGCTCCTCTCGGCGCGTGCCTTGGATTGGGCTTCTTTCACAGCCTGCTTATGGGCTTTGTGCGCCTCGTATGCCTCTCGGGCATTACGGCTGTTTTCGAGCACCTTTCCGGGCTGCGCGACGAGATCGCCGATCGTGTCAGGGCCTCCGCACGCAGTGCATTGCGGCGTGCTCGGGCCGATGAACAGCAGCCACGGGACAAGCCAGAGGCCGGCCGTAAGAACGGTGAGCACGACATGCAGCAGATAATTCGGCCGTTGTTGGATATGGAGTGTTTTCGCGCCGCAAGTGGGGCAGTATTTCATGCGCTGAACAGTGGGCATGCGTTTCCCTTTGCCGTAATAGATATGTCTTATGACAAAAACTTGGATCATAGCTTTACGTACATTTGCAAGAAGCATTTCCCGGCACGTAGCAGGTGCACCCAGCACATTTCTCTCAACAGTTTTTTTGCGACGCGGAAGGGTTCAAAATCTGCCCGCGTATAAAGAGCGGACCATGTTCAGCCCCAGTACACCGCCCCAATTTTTTTGTTCAAGGCAACTGCGATAGGTTGGGAAAGCTCTCATCACAGTCATGTCATAAGATATCGTCTTGCCTTGAATTTGAAGAATGCGAGGCGAAAGAGGCGCGCCTTCGAAACAAGGCGCGGAAGTATGTCAGGAAAATTGGACTTGCTCAGTATAGCGCCGGCAACTAGCGTCGAATTAATGGGAACACGCGCCGGTAACACACCAAGTCACACAATCGGCCTAGAGTTCACCGTAAGCGCTTGTATGCGTTGACTGCGAGAAAGATGGCTGCGTTTCCTACCGCCCCAGCCACTTTTCTCAGTAGAACTGAATTGTTTTAGGTTTCTCTGGCCGCTCAGGCCGTGAAATCGACGTCTGCTTGGCTTGGCAACACGAGGCGGCGACGCGACATTTCCAGAGCTGCGCTCTCTCGACCCAAACGACGGCCACAAATCGCAGCCCCCTTCGCTCGAGGACGGACGGCTTCACTTCGCCGCCGGAATCACGCTGACCAACTATTCCAACCGGACCTTCATGTGGTCGCGCCGAACAACAGCTCGAACGCGTTTTCACGATTGAAAACGGCGCCGTTTGGTGGCGCATGTCGGTCATCTAAGGGGAGGAGGAGGCGGTGACCTCAGGGAGGAGGAGAGAGGCCACCGCCAATTTCCGAGGCTCAGGGAGGAGGAAAGAGCCTCAGGAACTGTTGCAACGATTTGCTCGCTGCGTTGAAGTCTTTTTCGCACAAATGCTGCGCCGCAGAAACAGCTTATTCGACATAGCCGCGCTGCGCCTTCCGCATAGCTAACGACGGATCACGATCCGTGCTGCGGGGCACTGACCTCGGCCGACAGACCCGGGGCCAGTCGTTGGGCCTGCGGTTGATCGGGGTCGATCGCGATCCGGACCGGCACGCGCTGCGCGATCTTGGTGAAATTCCCGGTCGCATTGGAGCCCGACAACAGGCTGAACTGCCCTGCCGTCGCGGGCGAGAACCGCTCGATATGGCCTTTGAACTCGGTCTTTCCCAGCGCATCGACGGTAAAGGTCACCGGCTCGCCCATCTGCAGCCCCGCAAGTTGAGTCTCCTTGTAATTCGCTATCAGCCAGAGATCGGAAGGCACGAGCGAAACCAGCGTGCTCCCGGCGCTGACGAATTTGCCGACTCGCGCCGAGACCTGACCCAGCCGCCCATCCTCGGGCGCACGGATCACGGCATGGTCGAGCGCCACCTGCGCCGCATCCAGCGCGGCCTGCGCCGCATCGGTTTTCGCGGCGAGCGAGCGTTTGTTCAACTGTGCCGTCTGAACCGCCTGCTCGGCCACGTCGATGGCGCTTTGCGCCTCCTGTACGCCCGCCTTCGCCTGATCGAGCGTAAGCTGCGCCTGATCGGCATCCGATTGCGAGACATAGCTTTTCTTCGTCAGCTTCGAAGCCCGGTCGCGCGCGGTCTGCGCTGTGGCTTCGGCGGCCTTCGCCGAGGCGAGCGAAGCCTGCTTAGCCTCGAGCGTAGCTTTCGCCGAATTCACCGCCTGCGCCCCGTTCGACTGCGCGGCCTTCGCCGTCTCGAGCGCAGCCTGCGCCTGCTCCACCGCCGCTTTCAGCGCGCGATCGTCGAGACGCACAAGCACATCGCCTTTCTTGACCTCCTCGAAATCACTGACCGGGACCGCAGTGACTTCGGCCGCGACCTGCGCAGAGATCGGCGTGACCTTGCCCTGCAGATAGGCGTTGTCGGTCCAGGCAACGTCAGAGCGGAACGGCGGCAAGCGCCATGCGTAGAGCACGGTCGCGACACCGGCGAGCGCGATGAGAAGGATCAGGGCGGAAGCGATATAGCGGCGGGTCTGGGACATCGGATCAACTCGTGGAAACAGGGATGGAGGGCGTGAGGCGCAGGCGCGGGAGGGGCCAGCTTCGGTGCAGGGCGACATGGGCGATCAGCCCGGCCAAGGCCGCCAGCGCGAACCAGAAAACGGCGCGGAACGCATCGTCATAGGCGAGAATGGTGGCCTGCTGCTGCACCGTAGACGCGACGGAAGACAGCGCGGCCCCTGCCCGCGCCCCGGCATCCGCAGTCTGGCTGCCCAGCGATGCGGCACTCTGCGCGAGGGTCTGGCTCAACATCGGGTTGTCGGCCGAGATCTGCGGCGAAAGCTGCGCCATGTGATAGGCGGTGCGGTCGACCACCAAGCTCCGGAACAGCCCGGAGCCGATGACCCCGCCGATGGATTGCGTGGCCAGAAACAGCACGACGAAGCTCAGCAGGTAATGCGGCCCCTTCGCGAAGGCGGCTCCTAACCCTTTCGCCATTGCTGGCGGCAGGAACAGAATACCGGCAAAGCCGATCATCGCTTGGCTGAGATACATCTGCTCGGGCCCGGTGAGCGCGGTCGATTGCGAGTCGAGCCACGCCCCTGCCGCGATCAGCACCAGCGCAATCCCGTGGAACAGCGGCGCGCGCGCTCCGCTATTGGTCAGCATCAGGACACCGGTCGCGGCCAGCATCGACAGCGCGATGATCCCGAACAGCAGTTGCTCCTGCCCGGGCTGCAGCCCCATCGTGCGCAGGAAACCGACGGCGCCCGCGCTTTGTTCGGCCAGCGCGATGCGGAACACCAGCAGGGTCCCCGCCAGGTGCAGGATCGGCGGACTTAGCAGCCAATGGAAATCGATCAGCGGATTGGCCCGCTGCATTTCGATCAGCACCGCGCCCGCGACCATCACGATCGCAGCGACGAGCGCCACGCCTAGCCATTCGGTCTGCGTCCAATAGTCGAGCGCACCGAACATGAAGACGCTTGTGAACGCGCCGAAGCCAACCGCGAGCAGACTGAAAGAGACGAAATCGAGCGGCTTGAGAACCTTTTGCAGCGGGCGCGGCGTCAGCGGCAGCGCGAAGATCAGCGCCAGCGCCACCAGCGCCATGCCCATCTGGAACAGGCTCACCGCGTGCCAACTGGCATTCGCGGTGAGTTCGGGCAGCAGCACCCGCGCCAACGGCCTGCCCACCATGATCATCGTCAGGACAGCGGGGATCGCGACCTTGAGGCGCTGAGCCGCGGGAATGGCCTCCAGCATGTAAAGAAAGCCGAGGCTCGACAACGGGGCCGCGGCGCAGCCGCTCAGGAAGGCCACGATGACCGCGGAATGCAGGTCGTCGACCCAGAGGTTCAGCACCATCGCCAACACGAAGCAGACGATCCCGACCTCGGCGAAGCGGCGCAGGCCGAACTGGTCGCGGATGCGGATCAGCATCAGCGGCATCGAGGCGCGCGGCGCCATGAAGGCGGCCATCACCCAATAAGTGTGGTTCGTGGTTGCGTGCAAATCGCCCGCCAGCTGCGGCAGATTGGCCGAAACGAAGCCGGTCGCCAACGACTGCGACAGGGCCACGAAGACGGCGGCGCTGGCATAGACGATCCGCTTGCCTGCGGAATGGTCGGGCTCCGCAGGCGCGGCGGGCTGGGGCGCGGTCTCCGTCTCGGCGGTCTCAGCCTCTGCGGCCTCGTTCTGCGCGATCTCGGCGTCGTTGACCGGAGCCGCCTCGGGCCGCACGCGCTCGCGCGGCGATACCGGTTCGGCAGCCGTCGGACTCGCGTCCGGGCCGTTGATGTCGCGAATCTGGGAGTTCATTCGCCGCGCATCCTTTCGAGATTGGCCTGCATCCTCTCCATCGTCTCGCGGGCGCGGGCGACCTCCTCGGCGTCGATACCGTCGTAGAGCCGGGCGCGCAGAGCCTCGACGAAGGTTTCGATCTCGGAGGCATTTGCGCGGGCATGTTCGGTGAGGAAAATCTGGCGGACGCGTTTGTCGTCGGGATCGGCGCGGCGCTCCACGAAATCGAGCTTTTCCAGCCCGTCGAGCGTCCGGTTCAGCGTCGGCGTCTCAATCGCCAGCATCTCGGCCAGCTGCGTCTGGTTCAGCCCCTCGTCGCGGGAGATCGCAAGGATCGCCTGCGCCCGCGCGAAGGTCAGCCCCATGTCCCGCGCCTGCGCGTCGAACATCGCGCGCACCGACCGCGCCAGCAGCATCATCGTGCGCGTCAACTCGGCACGGTCGCGGCGGGCGGCTTCGGTGGGTGCGGATGTAATGGCGGCGCGGTCGGACATGGGGGCCTCGGGAATAAAGTTAGCCTGCTAACGTTTTCGTCCCATCCCACATATCCTCTGGGTCGCGAGGATCAACACAGGCAGCCCGCACAGGGGGCCGTGCGAAATTGCGAAAGCCCCCGGATCGCGCCGTGCATTCAGCGCGAGCGCTCAGGCGGAAAGCAAGGTCACAAGACCGAGACCAGCGCCCACCAGCATGACCAGCGACAGCGTCACCGTCGCGATCACACGCGGCCCGGCGGCGGCTACCGCCCGCGCATCGACGCCAAGCCCCAGCGCCGCCATCGCGATCACCGTCAGGATGGACGCCCCCTGCCCCATCGGCACGAGCGCAGCCTCCGGCAGCGCCCCGGCAGAGCGCAGCACGATCATCCCGAGGAACCCGAGAATGAAGAGCGGCGGCATCAGCCCGCGCCGCACGCGCCCTTCCGGCGTGACAGAGCGCCCGTCGGTCGGCAGATGCGGCGCGAGAAGCGACAGAACCACCGTAATCGGCCCCAGCATCAGGACGCGCACCAGCTTCACCAGCGTGCCGAGCTGGATCGCTGCGGCCCCCATCGGCGCTGCGGCCGCCAGAACCTGCGGCACCGCGTAGACCGTGATCCCCGACAGGATGCCATAGCCGCTCACGCTCATACCTCCGACATGACCGACGACGGGCAGCAACAGCACCACCGCCACGCCCAGCACGGCGGTGAACGCGATGGCGGCGCTCACATCGTCGCTATCGGCATCGATCACGGGGGCGACCGCGGCGATGGCGGAGTTCCCGCAGATGCCGTTGCCGCAGGCGATCAGAAGCGCCATGCGGGCCGGTAGGCGCAGGGCCCGCCCCAGCAGGTAGGCGGCGGGCACCATCAGCGCGACCACCGCGACGATGCCGCCCAGAAGGCCCGGCCCCACCGACAGAAGCGTCTGGGCGCTCACCGAGGCGCCAAGCAACACGATCGCAATCTCCAGCACCGACTTGGCGGAAAATCGAATACCGGCTTCGAAGCGCGCAGGCGGCGTCCAGAGGGAGCGCACTACCGCACCGATGAGGATCGCCAACACCAGCGGCTCCAGCCATGCCGCACCGAACAGCGCGTGCTCAGCCAAACCGCCCAAGGCCGCGAGCGCGGCGACGCCGATGCTCAACCCAAGCCCAGGCGCGAACGCGCGAAGCGCAAGCCGCGGGCGGGTGAGGCTGCAGGCAAGGGTCGAATGGTGCGGCACGGCGGCCTCCTATCGTCTGGTCTTGTCCTGTAATTGCCCGCGCCAATTCATTCTTCAAACGAAATGTTTTTGTCGATATGATCGACTTTATCGATCATTCGAACCAGAGACACGCATGACCCCCGAACAACTCCGCGTTTTCGTCGCGGTCGCGGAAGAGCAGCACATGACCCGCGCCGCCGCCCGGCTGAACATGACGCAATCGACGGCCTCAGCCGCCATTGCGGCGCTCGAGGCGCGTCATAAGATCGCGCTGTTCGACCGGATCGGGCGGGGGATTTCGCTGACCGAGGAGGGCCGCGCCTTTCTGCCCGAGGCGCGCGCGGTGCTGGCACGGTTTGCCGAGGCGGAGGCGATGCTGGCCGAGACCCGCGGCCTCGAACGCGGGCATATCCGCCTGATCGCCAGCCAGACCATCGCGGGCTACTGGCTGCCGCCCTACCTCGCCGCTTTCCGGCAAGCCCGCCCGGGGATCGAGGTCACGCTGGAAATCGGGAACACGCAGGAAGCGGCAGAGCGTCTGCGCGCAGGCCTGCACGATCTCGCGCTGGTCGAGGGCGATGTCGAGGATGCAAAGCTGGAGCGGGTCCAGATCGGGGCGGATCGGCTGATGCTGGTCAGCGCCGCGCCGCCGCCCGGCAAGCTGGATGCGCGCGCGCTGAGCAAGGCGAGCTGGGTGCTGCGCGAGCCGGGCTCTGGCACGCGCTCTACCGCAGAAACGGCCCTTGCCGATCTTGGCGTCGCGCCGCACGCGCTCTCAGCGGCGCTGGTCCTGCCCTCGAACGAGGCGGTGCTGAGCGCGGTCGAGGCAGGGGCCGGGATCACCATACTCTCGGCCCATGTCGTCGCGCGGTCACTGAGCCTTGGAACGGTGCAGGATTGGGAGTTGCACCTCGCGCCGAGGCCCTTCTATGCGCTGCGGCACCGCGACCACCATGTCAGCCACGCCACGCGCGACCTGCTGGCACGGATCGATCAGTCCCAGCTGGACGATCTCACTCAGACGGAATGAACCAATTCGCGAGCTTCGCCTCGATCTCCGAGGGGAGCGCGGGCTTCGGGCAGACAGCTGCGCCGGGATAGCGCTCGCGCAGCTGATTGGCCTCGGCGTGGCCGGAATGGAACAGAAGCGGCACGCCCGCTTTGTGAAGATGATCGGCCAGTTCGTAGACCTCACCGTCGGCCAGCATCACGTCGAGGATCGCGGCGCCGGGCAAACGATCTCGGACCAGGTCCAACCCCGCGCGCACGGTGGCGCAGGGCCCCCAGACCTCCATCCCGAGATCCTCAAGCATGAACTGAAGATCAAGCGCGACGACGGCTTCATCTTCGACAAGGAGCACCTCGCTCGGTGCTTTCTCAGTCAGCGTCGCCATCGATTTCATGCGCGAAGATAATCCTGTTGCAACGGCTTTCCGGTGTCTGACGCGTGTCGACCCGCGCCGATATCTGGCTTGCGGAAATATCGACCAACGTCGAGCCGAAGCCCTGTTTGTTGGTGTCGAGTTGCAACGCTTCACGGTACCGCTCGTTCCACGAAAGTATCACGGTATCGTCGTTTTCCATCGACCATGTGATCTCGAGATCACCCTCTCGCGGCCCCAATACCCCATATTTAGCGGCATTAGTGCTCCATTCGTGGAAAATCAGCGCCAGAGCCGTCAGGTGATGCGTCGGCACATCAACATCCGGCCCATCGATCAGGAATTTCGACGGGTCGTCATAGGGGGCCAGAGTCGTTTCGATCACCTCGCGCAGTGGGATCGCCGCACCAGAGGTGCGAGTGCGGGCCAGATCATGCGAGCGCGCAAGCGCGTTGATCCGCTGGCCGACATCCTCGACCAACTCGCGCGGGCTGGCCGCCGAACGCCCCGCGATGCGCAGCATGCCCGAGACGATGGAGAACAGGTTCTTCACCCGGTGGTTCATCTCGCGCAGCATCAGCTCGCGCATCTGCGCCGCCTCTTCATCGGCGGTGATATCGACGCTGAGCCCCAGCAGGCGGTTTTCATTCCCCTCGCCCATCGTCCGACCCGTTGCGCGCAGATGGCGCTTCGTGCCGGAGGGGAGGTCGAGTTCATAATCGACTTCCAATTCGGAACCAGTCTCGCGGGCCTCGCGCAACGCCTGCTCGACACGGGCACGGTCATGTTCCGCGATGCGTTCGAAGAACCGCTCGATCGGATAGGTGCCGGCCGCTTCGAATTCGAAGAAGGCTGCGACAGCCTCGTCGACTTCGACAACTCCATTGGGCTCAGTGATCGACCAAACCCCGATCTGCGCGATTTCCAGTGCGAGTTGCAGCCGCTCGCCCTTCAGCGTCAGCTCGGTTTCGAGGCGCAACGCCTCGGTGATGTCGGTGAAGACGAGCGTCGCGCCTTCCACCTCGCCACGCGAATTCAGATACGGCGTCGCGGAGAGCGACCAGACCTTGCCGAGTTCGGTGGACTTGACCCGGCGCGGTCGCGGCAACTCGCCCTCAAGGACCACATTGATCAATTCGATCATCACCTCGGGCGTGTCGAGCAGGTTCTGAATGTCGTCGAGCGGACGTCCGCGATCGCTGCCGCGCAGGCGGATCATCTCGCTCGCGCCATCGGTGAAGTTGCGCAGGCGCAGCTTGCGATCGACCGTCACCAGCGCATGCAGCTTGGAATCGAAGATGTTGCGCAGATCGGCATTCGCGGTCGAAAGCTCCTCGACCTTGGTCTTGAGTTCGTCATTGACCGTCGCGAGCTCTTCGTTTGTCGATTGCAACTCCTCGTTCATCGACATCATTTCCTCGTTCGAGGATTTCAGCTCTTCGTTGGCGGTCTCCAACTCTTCGACTGTCGTGCGCAGGCGGTTGCGGGTCGCGCGCAACTCGGCTTCCAGCACCTGCACATGGCTTTCCGACGGCGCGATCTCGTCGAAATCATATTCGTCCAACGCTTCGAACGGGCCACGGTCGCGGAAAACGATCAGCAGCGTATCGTCGGAGAGCGGATCGGCCAGCACATCGACACGCTGCCGCCCGGTTTCCGAGATCACTTCGACGTCGCGCACGATCTTGCGCGTGCCAAGCTCCGCCGACTCGCGGATCACCGCAGAGAGCGCCTCGCGCAGGCCCGCGCGCGCGAGCGATTGCGCATAGCCCTGCCCGGTCTCGGACGGGTCGATCTCAAGATACTTGCCCAAGCGCCCTGTCGCGGCGAGGATCGCCCCGTCGCGATCGACATTCAGCGTCGCGGGCGCATAAAGATCGAGGATACGATTACTGGCCAAGGTCGTGTTCCAGTCTTTGGTTCTTCTGTCAGTCGTCTTGGGTCGGAGTGGCGCAAGTCGCGCATGAGGGTCGGAGCGCATGGGCAGTTCGGTCGGATAAGGAGACCGGGGCCCTATGCTGCGGAAGATGCGCATCGCGCCGTCTATGGGATCGAAAAGTTCCTCATGCCGCCCGATCGTCTCGGACGGGCCGAGGAAGAGAACGCCACCCGGATTGAGCGCGTAATGGAAGATCGGCAGGGCCCGCGCTTGCAACTTCTCGCCGAAATAGATCAGCAAGTTGCGGCACGACACCAGGTCGAGCCGCGAGAACGGCGGATCCTTGATCAGCGAATGCGGCGAGAAGCGCACCCGGTCACGCAGCGCGGCGGTGATCTGGAAATTGCCCTCGCGCCCGATCGTGTAGAGATCGCGGTACCTTTCGGGCAGGTCGAGCAGGACCGAGACCGGATAGCGCCCCTCACGCGCGATCGCGAGCATCCGCTCGTCGATATCGGTGGCGAAGATCTGGAAATCGATTTCCTTGTCGCTCGCATGGATCGCCCGGTCGATGAGCATCGCCAGCGTGTAGGCTTCTTCGCCGCTCGAACAGCCCGGCACCCAGATGCGCAGCGCGCCGCCATCATCGGCCTTCTCGACCATCGGCTTGATCGCCGTCTCGTTGAGCGCTTCGAAATGCGCGCTGTCCCGGAAGAAGCGGGTGACATTGATCAGCAGGTCGCCCAGCAGCGCCAGAGGCTCGTCCTCTTCGCGCTCGAGCCGTTCGAGATATTCGCGCGGGTGCAGAATGCCCACGACCTGCATCCGGCGCTGGATCCGACGCTCGAGGGTCGAGCGCTTGTATTGCGCGAAGTCATGTCCGGTCAGACGGTTCAGCGCCGCGCAAATCTCATCGAGCGTTCCGGAAACCGGCGGCGCCGTGTTCACCTGATCCGGGTCGACATTGCGGAATTCGGTGATCCGCGCGATCACGTCGGACGGCGCGCTGACCACGTCGACCATCCCGGTCGCGACAGCCGAATTCGGCATGGAATCGTAACGTGCGGTGGCATCCTGCGCGATGCAGAAGCCGCCATGCTCTTTCACCGCGCGCAGCCCGACGGAGCCATCCGTGCCGGTGCCCGACAGGATCACGCAGACCGCGCGGCGCCCGAGGTCCTGCCCCAGCGACACGAAGAAATCGTCGATCGGACGGCGAAGACCGCGGGGTTGGGCGAATTCCGAAAGCTTCAGGCGCCCGTTTTCGACCTCCAGCCCGTAACCCGGCGGGATCGTGTAGACATGCCCGGCCTCCAGCTTCGCGCCATCTTCGGCCTGAAGCACTTCGAGCGAGGTCGACCGGCCGAGCAATTCCGCCAGAAGCGACTCGTGGTTCGGATCGAGATGCTGAACCACGACATAGGCGCTGGGGTCATCCACCCGCGCGGGCTCCAGAAGGTCGCGAAGCGCTTCAAGCCCACCGGCGGAGGCGCCGATGCCGACAACGTATAGATCCTCGGGGGCGTCCGTCACTGCACGGCCCGCCGATCCGCGCAGCGCGCGTCCAAAAGGGCGCGCCCTGCGCGCCCTTCTCTATAGTTCTCTTTGCAGTTCATCCGGAGATCGGTGTCACTAGCCTCAGGGCCCTGCAATAACATTTGACATAGTACTGAACACATAACCGTGGCCGCAGCCATTCTTAGCCCTCGCGGTAGATAATCGTGGCCATTGTGGAGAGGCTCTCCGACAGAACCTTGGCAGAGCCGATCATCGCGAGACCGAATCCGCGCGACATCGCGGCGAGATCGTCGGCATTGCGCAGCAGACTCTCGTCATGCGCAGCGATATCAACCTTCACGTTCTGACGTTCCGCCGCGGAGGTCAGGTCGAACTGCGACCCGAGAAACAAGCGTGTCTCTCCATTGGGTTCGCGCAGACGCGTCATGAAGACGAAATTCTGGAAGGTTTCGCCATTCGCGCGGCTGTTGGTGACGCGAAAACGGCCCGCGGAGATGTCTTCGTCGTCGATGAACTCCCGCATCGCTGAGCGTTCTTCCTCGGTTGCGGCCCCTGCCTGCAGGAAGCGGCAGTTCTGCCCCAGCACCTCTTCAGCGGAATACCCGGTCAGATTGAGAAACGCCTGATTCACGTAGACAAGCGGCACATCCTCGAGATCAGCCGCGGCAATGGTCAGCGCGACATTCGACTTGTCGCAATAGCTGACCAGCGCATCTGGCAAATCGTAATCTGTGTAAACAGGCATGAAGCCTCCGCTGCGTTTGAGAAAACAAGATTGATCATTGCGCGGAAAAGTCCAGCGCGCGAGGCGAAATACCACCGATAACGTATCTGAAGGGGGGGGATGGTACCGCCTCCCCGGCTTGAACGGGGGACCTCTGGATCCACAATCCAGCGCTCTAACCAACTGAGCTAAGGCGGCACTGGCGCGGGATTTAGACCCCTCGCGCGCGGAATGCAAGTGTCCGATGACGAGAAATTCGCACCAAGTCTTGCCTGCGCACGTCGCGGGGGTTAGGTGCATTTTCCATCCAACCTCTCAGGAGTTTTCGATGAGCATCGACAAGGAAAGCGACATCTCCGCGAATCTGCAAATCGGCCCGACCTCGCTCGGGATGGTGCGGATCTATGTCGAGGGCGAAGGCGTCGAGCTGCCGCTCGATTTCGATCCCGACGAGGCGATGGAAATCGCCGAAGAACTGCAAGCAGCCGCCGAAGCCGCGCGCGAAATGAGCAAGGGCGGCAAGGGCAAGAAGCGCTGAGCCTCAAAATCCGGGCGGAATCGCGCCCGGATCGCACAGCCGCTGCAACCGCCGTGCCGACGCGCGCGCGAAATCGAGCGTCAGCGCCTTGCGTCGCGCCGGCGCAAGCTTGGACAGCGGTGCCTCGCGGATCATCTCGGCGCCGTAGCCATCCGCGATGAACAGCCCCGTTCCCTCGGGCAGTAGATCCGTGGGGAAATCCTGGTCAACCGCCCAGAAATAGCGGTCGCACCAGTCCAGATATCCGTCCCATTTCCGATCCGAGGTGAAATCGGCGCGGCTCGACTTGCACTCCACAATCCAGATTTCGCCCTTCCGGTCGATCGCCATCAGATCGGCGCGAAGCCTTGGGCGCAGCACCATTTCCGGCAAGCTGTCGAGCCCCAGCTCGGACAGCGCGCGGGCCGTGCCACGCGCAAGCACCTGGCCCGGCTGAAGTTCGGAAAGCGGAATCTGCGTCATGCGGGACAACATGAACGAAGTGTGAACAAAAGTCTAGTCACCCGACACACGCGCCCTTCTCCTCCGCACCTGGGGCGCTCGAGTGGCGCTGTTCATTCTCCCCCTTGTCGGAACCCGATTTCACCCCTATCTGGGGGGCTGACGGTTACTGCTCTTTCTGTGAAAGACCCTTTTCCAGTGGCCTATACCATTCCTGAGGGAGCTGGCTCTGCCGGGGTCCTGGCCTCGGTATCTGGCGCCCACCTGACTTTTCAGGTCTCCGGGAACTCTCGTCTACACGTCTGCTGCGGTTTCCGTCACACTACCCATCGCAAGACAGCAAAAAGCCCCGCCGGATCGGTCGGGGCTTTTGTCGTCTTGGGAAGCGGATGCGGTCAGCGGCGCAACTGCATCTGCTGGCGCGATTTCGGCGTATCGACCGGAACCGGTATCGCCAGATGCTCGGCTGCCATATCGGTGGGAATGCCGTCGCGCTTACCGCCGCCGGAGCTGTCGTCATCCTCAGCCATGCGCATCACCGCGATCGCGAATTGCACACCGGAGAAAACGATGGTGTTGAACACGACCAGCAGCGCCATCGCGATATAGCCGATATCCGACGTGAAAATCAGGTGGCGCAGATTGCCGACATTAAAGCCGAGAAGAAGGCCAACGAAGGCAAGCGCGATGAAGAAGCCGATGACGACGTTCTTGATGTAGAGCCGGACCAGTTCGGGCATGAAAAATCCTCCTGCTTACCTCACAATCTAGTGCATATTCCCAAGTTTCAAACAGGGAAACGGGCGGCAAATGCGAGATAAGCGGGTGTTTGCCCGTGGCATGGTGTCGCGAGTGAGCGCGCTCAGAACGCGTCGGGCTGCAGCGCGCGCGCCATGTGATCGAGCACCGCGTTGACGAATTTCGGCTCTTTGCCTTCAGGGAAGAAGGCCCGCGCCACGTCGACGAACTCGGTGATGACGACGCGCGGCGGCGTCGCGGGGGTGATCAGCTCGGCCCCGGCGGCGCGGAACAATGCGCGCAGCACCGGGTCGATCCGGTCGATCGGCCATTTCGCCACCAGCGCGCGGTCGGTCGCCTGGTCAATCTTCGCCTGCCAGGTCACCGCATCGTCGATCAAACGGCGGAACAGGTCGAGATTGCCCTCGGCCATTTCGGTGCCGTCCTCATCCACGGCGCCAAAGCGGAAATTCTCGAACTCGCGGCGCACCTTGTCCGCGCCCTGCCCGGCCGCTTCCATCTGAAACAGCGCCTGAACCGCGTAGAGACGCGAGGCGGATTTCATCTGGCGCTTCTCCTCTTGGGTGAGCTTGCGCGGTTTCGGGGCGTCTTGGGGCGCGTCGGAGGAGGCGTCGTCGGTCATGCGTTGTTCGATCCGTCAGTGTCGCCGGCGATACGGAAGGATTCGGCGGGCTTGAACCCGATACCCTTCGTCCGGCGCGCCCATTTGCGCGACAATGAGATGAGATGCAAGGCCGCAGCAGCCGCACCGCCACCTTTGTTTTGATCGGCAGGGTCGGCGCGCACGGCGGCCTGCTCGTAGTTTTCGACCGTCAGGATGCCGTTGCCGATGCAAATCCCTTCGAGCCCCATCAGCGTCAGCCCGCGCGAGCTGTCGTTGCAGACGGTGTCGTAATGGGTGGTCTCGCCGCGGATCACGCAGCCAAGCGCCACGAACCCGTCGTAATCGGCCATGCGCGCCGCCATCGCGATCGCGGTCGGGATTTCCAAAGCGCCGGGCACCTCGATCACGTCGACATGGGCCCCCGCCTCTTTAGCCGTGGCTTTCGCGCCCGCAATCAGGTTGTCCGCGATATCCTTGTAATACGGCGCGACCACGATCAGCAGCCGCGGCGCGCTGTCGAATTTCGGCAGGTCGAGCGTGTAATGCGAGATTCCGGCCATGTCTTACTCCGTAATGGGGCGTGTGCCGACGATGCGCAGGCCATAAGCGTCGAGGCCCACATATTTCGTCTGCGGATTGTCGGTGAGAAGGATCATGTCATGCAGCCCCATCGAGGACAGGATCTGCGAGCCCAGACCGATCTGCTTGATCGTGCGCGGCCCCTGATCCTCTTCGCGCAGCAGGCGGTTCGACGGGTCGCGGAACAGGCAGACGAGGCCACGACCTTCCGCAGCCACGATCTCCATCGCGCGACGCACCTCGTCGGCGGGACCGGGGCCGATGCCCAAAACGTCGTCGAGAATGTTGAGCGAATGGGTACGCACCAGAACCGGCTCGGGCGTTGAGATGTCGCCCTTCACCAGAACGATGTGATCGACACCCTCGGCCATGTCGGTGAAGACGCGCATCTCCCACTCACCGCCATGGCTGGAGGTGACCATCTGGCGCAGGCCCTCGCGCACGAGATTGTCGTGGCGGCGGCGATAGGCGATCAGATCCGAGATCGTACCGATCTTCAGCCCGTATTTTTTGCCGAACTCGATCAGCCCCGGCAGGCGCAGCATGTGACCGTCATCGCCCATGATTTCACAGATCACGCCGGCGGGCTTGAGCCCGGCCAGACGCGCCACGTCCACGGCGGCTTCGGTATGGCCCGCGCGCACCAGCACCCCACCGTCGCGCGCACGCAGCGGGAAGATGTGGCCGGGCGACGCGATATCCTGCGGCCCCTTGCTCGGGTCGATCGCCACCTTGATCGTCTGCGCCCGGTCATGGGCGGAAATGCCGGTGGTGATGTTCTCGCGCGCCTCGATCGAGACGGTGAAGGCCGTCTCGTGGCGCATCGAATTGGCGCGCACCATCGGCGCGAGGCCCAGTTGGTCGACGCGATCGGAGGTGAGCGGCAGGCAGATCAGCCCGCGCCCGTAGGTCGCCATGAAGTTCACCGCCTCGGGGGTGCATTTCTCGGCGGGAATATACAGATCGCCCTCGTTCTCGCGATCCTCGTGATCGACGAGGATCACCATGCGCCCGGCCTTCGCCTCAGCGATAATGTCCTCAGCGGGCGCGATCACGTGGCGCAGGCTTTCCTCGACCTCGCCGGGCACGTCATGGGTGCCGGATTTGTCGACCGGGGTCAGGGGCTTGCCGTCGGTGGTCATGTGTTCCACTCCTGCAGCCGCGCGACATAGCGCGCGAGCGTGTCGATCTCGAGATTGATCCGGTCGCCCGCCTTGGCATGGCCCCAGTTGGTGACCTGCTTGGTATGCGGGATGATGTTGACGCCGAACGTCGCGCCATCGACCTCGTTCACGGTCAGCGAGGTGCCGTTCAGCGCGACAGAGCCTTTCGGCGCGATGTATTTCGCGAGGCTCTCCGGTGCGCGGAAGGTGAAGCGCGTGCTGTCGCCCTCATCCACCATCGCGACGATCTCGGCCACGCCATCGACATGGCCCGACACGATGTGACCGCCCAGCTCGTCACCCACTTTCAGCGCGCGTTCGAGATTGATCTTCTGACCCACCTGCCAGCCGCCGCTCGCGTCATTGCCGCGGCCGCCGATATTGGTCTTGGTCTGGCTCTCGGCTGAAATCTCGACATCGAACCATTTTTTCGGCTCGGTGCCGGTTGCGATCACGGTCAGGCAGCAGCCGTCGCAGGCAATCGACGCGCCCAACTCGATGCTGCCCACGTCATAGCTTGTGCCGATCCGCGCGCGCAGATCGCCGCGCTGCTCCAGCTCCAGAATTTCTCCGATATCGGTCACGATCCCGGTGAACATGGCATATCCCCTCAGATTTCGGACCTTAGCTAGCCCGCAGGGCGCGCCTTCGCAAGAGACGAGCGCCTCGCCGTCCCGTCACACTCTGCGCGGCGCCGCACAGCGCCTGCCCTAAAATTGTCCAATATTTAAGGGATTACCCCACAAACTCCGTGACTTCGCGCGCATCCTGCGCAATCACGGAGGCAGGCCAAGGACCCACGACTGGATGAACCGTTTCGAAAATCGCCACTTCCTGATGCTGCAGGGGCCCCACGGCCCCTTCTTTCATCAGCTCGGCGCGATGCTCAGGCAGGCGGGGGCGACGGTCTGGCGCGTGGGCTTCAACCGCGGGGATGAGGTCTTCTGGTTCGACCGCGCCTCCTACCTGCGCTTCGACGCCCCGCCGGAGGATTGGGCCGATCACCTGCGCGCCCTGATCGCCGAGAAAGCCATCACCGATCTCGTGCTCTATGGCGACACCCGCCCGATCCATGCGCAGGCTGTCGAGATCGCGAAGGCGATGGGCCTCAACGTGCATGTCTTCGAAGAGGGGTACGTCCGCCCCTATTGGGTGACCTACGAGCGCGGCGGCTCGAACGGGCATTCCCGGCTGATGGAGATGTCGGTGGCGCAGATGCGCACCGCGCTCGCCCAATCCGAGATCGAGTTTCCCGACGCGCCGCCCCGCTGGGGCGATATGCGCCACCACGTTTTCTACGGCGCGCTCTACCATTTTTTCGTGATGCTCCGCCCCGGCCCCTATCGCCGCTTCCGGCCGCATCGCGACATCACGGTGTTTCAGGAATTCCGCCTCTGGCTGCGCCGCCTGCTGCTGATGCCGCTGCATATGCTGGAGCGTAAACGCGCGACGCGGCGCATCCGGCATGGCGGCTTCCCCTATCATCTCGTGCTGCTGCAGCTCGAACACGATTCCAGCTTCCGGATGCATTCGCCCTTCGCGAGCCAGACCGAGTTCATCGATCTGGTGATGGAGAATTTCGCGAAAGGCGCCCCGCCTCATCATCACCTCGTCTTCAAGGCCCATCCGCTCGAAGATGGGCGCGCGCCCATCCGCGAGACGATCCGCAAAGCGGCCCGCGCACATGGGCTGGCGTCGCGCGTGCATTTCGTGCGCGGCGGCAAGCTGGCCGGGCTTCTGGCGCAGGCGCGCTCCGCCGTCACGGTCAATTCGACCGCTGCGCAGCAGGCGCTCTGGCGCGGGCTGCCGCTGAAATCGCTGGGCCGTGCGATCTTCGACAAGCCGGAATTCACCTCCGCGCAACCGCTCGAGGCCTTCTTCGCAAGCCCGGCCCGGCCCGACAGCCGCGCCTATCGCGACTACCGTCACTACCTGCTGGAAACGAGCCAGGTTCCGGGCGGCTTCTACTCTGCGAAAGGCCGCCGCGCCCTGCTGCGACAGGTGGTCGACATGATGCTGGCCGCCGAAGATCCCTATGATGCGCTGGTCGCAGGCAACGCGGCCCCACGGCAACAGTTGCAGGTGGTGCGATAATTTTTCTCGTTTTTTTCCCGAGGCTTCGGTAGCTTGGTCGCAAAACGATAAGCAGCATCCCGAACGAGGAGCTCGAGCAGTGACCATGACCCCTTCCCGTAGGGCCGTTTTGACGGGCCTTTCCGCCACGCTTTTGACCGCATCTTGTGGTCTTCCGCGCTCCGGCCCCAACAAGCGCGAGCTCTTCGCAGGCTCCGTGATGCGCCAGGGCGATGCGTTCGTCGTCAAGGTGAACGACTTCGTCACCCGCGCAACTGCCGTGCAACCGGCGCTCGGCTTTACCTCCAGTTTCATCAATGCCGGTCAGATCGGCTCCGACACGATCCGTCCGGGCGATACGCTTTCGCTGACGATCTGGGAGAACGTCGATGACGGGCTGCTCGCCAGCAAGGGCGCCAACGCGACCCAGCTGCAAGAGGTGCAGGTCGATGGCGCGGGCTTCATCTTCGTTCCCTATGCGGGCCGCATCAAAGCCGCGGGCAACACGCCCGACGGGCTGCGCCGCATCATCACCACCAAGCTCGACGCGCAAACGCCGGACCCGCAGGTTCTCGTGACCCGCGTGGCCGGCGATGGCGCGACGGTTTCGGTCATGGGCGCGATCAACGGTCAAGGCGTCTACCCGATCGAGCGGCCCACCCGGACGCTTTCGGCGATGATCGCCAAGGCGGGCGGCGTATCGATCCCCCCCGAGGTCGCCAAGATCACCGTGACGCGCGGCGGCATGTCGGGCTCGATCTGGCTCAAGGATCTCTACGAGAACCCCAAGATGGACATCGCGCTGCGCAATGGCGACGTGATCCTCGTCGAGAAGGACCAGCGCGCCTTCACCTCGCTCGGCGCGACCGGCAAGCAGGCCCGCGTGCCCTTCGAGACCCAGACGCTTTCGGCGCTGGAGGCCATCGCGACGGTGGGCGGCTTGCAGTCGAACCTCGCCGATCCGACCGGCGTCTTCGTGCTGCGCAACGAGCCAGCCGATATCGCGATGAAGGTGCTTGGCCGCACCGACCTGGTCGGCGATCAGCGCATGATCTACGTGCTCGACCTGACCCAGCCCAACGGCATGTTCATGGCGCGCGATTTCGCAATCCGCGACGGCGACACGGTCTACGTCACCGAGGCGCCCTTCGTGCAGTGGCAGAAGACGCTCTCGGCGCTAACCCAGCCGCTGGGCACGGTGAACACGCTCAATACGCTCGCCGGGAACTGATGCCCCGCGACAATGACCACAAGGCCGCCGGGGCGATCCCCCGGCGGCTTTTTTTCTACAATGGCGGGGTGCTGCGCCAGAAGCGCCTGCGGGAGATTTTGCGGGCAGCGGACCATGCGCCGCGCTTCGGCCTGCCCGGCCCCGACGATGGCGTGATGGTCTGGGGCCGCTCGCCCTATGCGGCGCGTGGTGAGGCGGTGGCCGCCAAGCGCGGCGTACCGCTGATCCGGGTGGAGGACGCGTTTCTGCGTTCGATCCACTCGGGTCGAACCGGCGCGCCACCTTTGGGCCTGATCCTCGACCCGATGGGCGTCCATTTCGACAGCGCCCAGCCCTCGCGGCTCGAACATCTCCTTGCGACCGAGCCGCTCGACGATAGCGCCGTCTTGCAGCGGGCCCGCGACGGGATTGCCCGGCTGAAAGCCTCGGAGCTTTCGAAATACAACGATTTCGACCCGGACCTGCCCGTCCCCGATCCAGGCTATGTTCTGGTGATCGACCAGACGCGGGACGATGGCTCGATCACCCATGGCGGGGCGACGGCGGCCACGTTCCGCGAAATGCTGGCCTATGCGCGGATCGAAAACCCCGGTGCGCGCATCCTGATCAAGACCCATCCCGAAACCCGCGCCGGGTTGCGGGGCGGCCATTACGGGCCGGAAGACTGCGACGCGAATTCCGAGATTTACGACGCGCCGGTCTCGCCATGGAAGCTGCTCGAAGGCGCGATCGCGGTCTACACCGTGTCGTCGCTCATGGGCTACGAGGCGATCCTCGCAGGCCACAAGCCGCGCGTTTTCGGCCAACCGTTCTATGGGGGCTGGGGGCTCACGCAGGACGAAAACCCCGTACGCCGCAGATCGCGCAGCCTGACCCGCGCGCAGATTTTCGCGGTGTCGCATATCCTCGCGCCGATCTGGTTCGATCCCTGCCGCAAGCGCCTGTGCAGCTTCGAGGAGGCGGTGGATCAGCTCGAGGCCGAAACCCGCGCCTATCGCGAGGATCGGCAGGGCTATGTCGCGGGCGGCATGTCGCTGTGGAAACGCCCGCATCTGCGGAAATTCTTCGGGCGGCACGAGTCGCTGCGGTTCAGCGAGACACCCGACCCGACGCGGCCCTTTCTTTACTGGGCCACGCGCGAGGCCCCAGACGACGACCGCGACCCTATCCGCGTCGAAGACGGGTTTCTGCGCTCACGCGGCCTCGGCGCCGAACTCGTCCCGCCGCTCTCGTTGATCGCGGATCGCACTGGCATCTTCTACGACCCGACCCATCCCAGTGATCTGGAGGCGTTGATCGCGCGGCCTCTGCCGCCGGGCGGCGAGGTGCGGGTGCGCAAGCTCATCCAACGGATCACGACTGAGGGCCTGACGAAATACAATCTCGGCGGCGCGCTTCCCGACCTGCCCCAAGGCCATAAGATCCTCGTGCCCGGCCAGGTCGAAGACGATGCCTCAATCCGCCTCGGCGCGGGGGAGACTTGCACAAATGCGATGCTTCTGGAGAGAACCCGGGCCGAGAACCCCGATTCAGTTATCCTTTTCAAACCTCACCCCGATGTCGTCGCTGGTCTGCGTCCCGGCGTCGTACCCGATGAAGTGGCGAAGACATATGCCGATCTGATCCTGCCCGAGACCAACACCGCTGCGCTGATCGACGCGGTGGACGAGGTCTGGACGATGACTTCCGGCCTCGGCTTCGAGGCTCTCTTGCGCGGCAAGGCTGTCACCACCCTCGGGGCGCCCTTCTATGCCGGCTGGGGGCTCACACGCGATCTCGGGCCTGTTCCGGCGCGCAGAGCGGCGCGCCCCGATCTGCTGCAGCTCACCCATGCCGCGCTGATCGCCTATCCGCGCTATCTCGACCCGGTCAGCGGGTTGCCCTGCCCGGTCGAGGTCGCGCTGGATCGCCTGAGCGAGGGCCGCACCCTACCCCGGGGCCCGCTCAACCGGATCGGCGCGAAGCTGCAAGGCGTGTTCGCGTCCTACGCGTGGCTCTGGCGCCGCCAGCGGTGAAGCAGGTCGTCGCCGATGGGGCGGCTTTCGACCAGCGTGTAGCGCGGCGCAGAGGCCAGCGCACTAAGCCCCACATCGCCGACCCCGGCGCGACCATCCGCGCCCAGCACCATGCCCGCCGTGAAGCCGATCAGCTCGTCCACCAGCCCGGCATTGATCAGAGAGGCCGCGAACTTACCGCCGCCCTCGCAGAACACGCGGGTCAGGCCGAACCCGGCCAGAGCCTCCATCAGCGCCAGCGGATCGAGACCGCCGCCAACTGTCTCGGCCACCTCGATCAGCTCCGCGCCCACTTCGCGCCAGTAATCTTTCGCTTCATCGGGAGCATCAGCCCCATGGATCAGCCAGAGCGGCGCGACGTCCAGCGACCCGGCAAGCCGCTTGCGCGGCAAATCCAGCATCGCCGATGCCACGATCCGCAGAGGTTGGCGCAGCGGCTTGAAGCTGCGCACGGTCAGCAGCGGATCGTCGGCCCGCGCGGTCCCGCCGCCCACCATGACCGCGTCGAATTCAGCGCGCATCGCATGGACCAGCGCGCGCGACTGCGGCCCGGTGATCCATTGGCTCTCGCCGGTCGAGGTCGCAATGCGCCCGTCAAAACTGCTCGCAAGCTTCAGCGCAAGCCACGGCCGCGCGCGGGTCACGCGGCTGAGGAACCCCGCCTGCAGATCGCGCGCCTCCGCCTCCATCAGCCCGGTCTCCACCTCGATCCCGGCCTCGCGCAGCATCGCATGACCGCCGCCCGAGACCCGCGGATCGGGGTCTTCCATCGCCGAGACGACCCGCGCCACCCCGGCCTCGCTCAGCGCCATCGCGCAGGGCGGCGTCTTGCCGTAATGGGCGCAGGGTTCCAGCGTGACATAGGCCGTGGCGCCACGCGCCGCCTCCCCCGCCTGTGCGAGCGCACGCACCTCCGCATGGGGCCGTCCGCCCGGCTGGGTCCAGCCGCGTCCGACGACGCGACCCTCTTTCACGATCACGCAGCCGACGGCCGGGTTCGGCCAGACATTGCCAAGGCCCCGGCGCGCAAGCGTCAGGGCCATCGACATGAACCGCCGGTCGTTCTGGGTCACTCGGGGTCGCCCGCCCCCGGCGGACGCAATTCGGAGACGAACTTGTCGAAGTCGTCCGCTTCCTGGAAGTTCTTGTAAACGCTGGCGAACCGGACGTAGCCGACCGTGTCGATCCGTGCGAGCGTCTCCATCACGATCTCGCCGATCACCTTCGAGGAGATGTCGGTCTCGCCCATGCTTTCCAGACGCCGAACGATGCCGGAGATCATCTGGTCGATCCGCTCGGGTTCGACCGGGCGTTTCTGCATCGCGATCCGGATCGAGCGTTCGAGCTTGTCGCGATCGAAATCCTCACGCTTGCCGGAGGTCTTGATCACCACGAGGTCGCGCAGCTGGACGCGTTCGTAAGTGGTGAAACGACCGCCGCAGGCCGGGCAGAACCGACGTCGCCGGATCGCGACGTGATCTTCCGCCGGACGGCTATCTTTCACCTGAGTATCGACATTTCCGCAAAATGGGCAGCGCATTCGCTTTCCCCCGTTCGTTGTCCCGCCTCACGATAGGGTCTGCATGCCCCTCTTATCCACAAGACCTTAGCCTAGCGTCGATGGTTTGGGTAGGAAAAATCTTTCGACCCCAGATGTGGCGGTTGCCTGTGGCGAATGAGACTCAGCGCAGGAGCGCCATGACCTCGCGGCGATGCGCTCGACTGCGATGTTCGAAAAGGTAAATTCCTTGCCACGTTCCGAGCGCCATACGCCCCGAAATGACAGGAATCTGCAAGCTGACCGGCAGAAGCGCCGATTTGATATGGGCCGGCATATCGTCCGGCCCCTCATAGGTATGGGTCAGGTAGGACATGCTGGGATCGGTCGTGGGCGGCACGAGCCGATGGAAGAATTCCTTCAGATCGGTGCGCACTTCCGGGTCGGCATTTTCCTGGATCGCGAGACTGGCCGAGGTGTGACGGATGAAAAGCGTGAGCAACGCCTCCTCCGCATCGGCGCCCGCGACCCAAGCCGCCACGTCACGCGTGAACTCGTATAGACCCGGGCCCGATGTTGCGATCTCGAACCGGCGATGCATCAGCTTTTCGGCGCGGGACGCGCCTCGGACCGATCCGTCGCGACGATCGCGAGGCATTCGGGGTTGATGTCCATGATCTTGCGCTCTTTCGCCCACACCGCATCGGTCTGCGCGCCGCTTAGCCCGCGCTTGACCATGGCCTTGGGTTGCGGCGTGCCGTCACCTACCCCGGAGATCACCGAATAGGTGCCGCCTGCCTCTTCCTGTACGTAGAGGAAACAGGTGCCCGCCTGATCCATGCGCGGCGTGCCCGATTGCATCGTGCCGACCTGACAGGCAGCGAGAACGAGAGGGGCGAGCAAGACAGGCGCAAATTTAAACATGGTATCTCCGGTTATTGGGTCGCCTCAATTTGGACCGCCGCAAGACGACAGGCAACGCCTTTTGCCCAAGCGCGCCACACGAATTAGGCCGCCACTACGCGTGGGAAACCTCGTCACTCTGGAACTGCGCGAGCAGGTAACTGAAACCGTAGCCGCAGGCGATGGAGGCGAAGGTGATCTCACCGCCATCTTCGATCAAGCCGAGAAGCCATGAGAGCGGAGCGCCCTCGAACACGCTATGGATTGCGTCAAACCCCACTCCACAGACGATGAGACCGAAGATCGAAGCAGAAAAGCGAAGCACATAGAGGCGCTGCTCCGGCGCCCCGAAGCGATAAGCGAGCCACAGAAGTGCGACCACGATGACACCCTGCCCCGCAAGATAGACGAGCTCTCCGATCGCCTGCGCGGCATGGGGATCGGAGACGATTTGCGCAAACGCCCCTTCTCTCAAAAACCGGCCCGCATGCTCATGCAACTGCTTGCTGTCATCGGCAAGCAGAATGGCGAAGACAGCGAATATGACTACGCTGACCGCATTGGGCTTCTTCAGAAACGACGCGATCATGAACACCATGATCGACGTCCATTTGAAGAACCCGAAACTCTCGGAAAAGCTGATGTCGAGGCCGATATCGAACCGCCAGAACTGCCGGGCGATCAGCCCGTCGCCCTGATTGAGGCCAAAGACCTGATAAGCGATAAAAACAGCCAGCAGCACTGAATCCACTAAAAGCAAAGCGAACAGAAACTTTCGCGTCAACTCATCATTAAATGGCTTCAGTAGGGCTGGCGCGTAATTGCGCAGCCGCATTTAACTCTCCCCCACCGAACACCCCAACTGTCCGTAGGGTGACAGTAACACGATCAGGGGAATTGCAAACTTTCCAGCAACTTGAGCGACGAAAAAGCCGTTCCAACTCCCGAAATGCTCAAGAAATGTGCGAAATATGCTGTTTTAGGGGCCGCCGCCTTGACGCAGCAATGCAAGCGGACCGCCCTCCGTCACGGCACGTGAACGAGACCGTTCATCTTGCAGCCCAGCGGAGCAAGATCGGCTTCGACCGCGGCTTTATGCGCGTTGAATTCGACGTTATGCGCGTCGATCGCCTCTTGGCTCGGGGCGTGGCCACTCTCGCGCTGCGCCGTGGTTTTCGCCTCCAGACGCGCAGCCTCTTCCTGATGATCGCTGGCGAAGACGGCCTTGGCCTTCTCCCAATTCTCGGCGATCTCGTCCTGGCTCTCCCCTTCGCAGGTGAAGAGATAGACCAGCTTGGCGGGCTTGTCGGGAATGTAGAATTGCGCGCGCTCGGCGGCGCTGGCGGACCCAGCGACCAGAAGGGCTACAGCCACAAACGTAGTGAAGACTTTCATGCTCCCCTCCCCGGATGACATGAAAACGCCCCCGAAACCGGGGGCGTCCTGATCGAATGCTATTACTGGTCGAGGAACGAACGCATCTTGCGCGACCGGCTCGGGTGCTTGAGCTTGCGCAGCGCCTTCGCCTCGATCTGACGGATACGTTCGCGGGTGACCGAGAACTGCTGCCCCACCTCTTCGAGCGTGTGGTCGGTGTTCATGCCGATACCGAAGCGCATCCGTAGAACCCGCTCCTCGCGCGGGGTGAGCGAGGCCAGAACCCGCGTCGTCGTCTCCTTCAGGTTCTCCTGAATGGCGGAGTCGAGCGGCAGAACGGCGTTCTTGTCCTCGATGAAATCGCCAAGCTGGCTGTCTTCCTCGTCGCCGATCGGCGTCTCGAGCGAGATCGGCTCCTTGGCGATCTTCATCACCTTGCGGACCTTCTCGAGCGGCATCTGCAGCTTGTCGGCCAGTTCTTCCGGCGTCGGCTCGCGGCCGATCTCGTGGAGCATCTGGCGACCGGTGCGGACCAGCTTGTTGATCGTCTCGATCATGTGGACCGGGATACGGATGGTGCGCGCCTGATCCGCGATCGAGCGGGTGATCGCCTGACGGATCCACCACGTCGCATAGGTCGAGAACTTGTAGCCGCGGCGATACTCGAACTTATCCACGGCCTTCATGAGGCCTATATTGCCTTCCTGAATGAGATCGAGGAATTGCAGGCCGCGGTTGGTGTATTTCTTCGCGATCGAGATCACGAGACGCAGGTTCGCCTCGACCATCTCTTTCTTGGCCTGACGGGCTTCCTTTTCGCCCTTCTGGACCTGCTGGACGATGCGGCGGAATTCGGAAATATCGACGCCGACATACTGTCCGACCTGAGCCATCTCCCCGCGCAGCTCTTCCACCTTGTCGGCGGAACGCTCGAACAGGGACTGCCAAGCGCGGCCCGACTTCGCCTGCATCCGCTCGGACCAGCTGGGGTCCAGTTCGTAGCCGCGATACTCTTCGATGAACTCACGACGGTTGATGCGCGCCTGATCGGCGAGCTTCACCATGCCGCTGTCGATCGACATGATCTTGCGGTTGATGCCGTAGAGCTGGTCGATCAGCGCTTCGATCCGGTTGTTGTGCAGGTGAAGCGAGTTCACCAGCTCGACGATCTCGGAGCGCAGCTTCTGATAGGCGGCTTCCTCGGTGACAGAGAAGGAGCCATCCTCGTTCAGCGTCGCCGACATCCGCAGGTCCTGCATTTCGGCAAGCTGAGCATAGTCGCGCGCGATCAGTTCGAGCGTCTCGAGAACACGCGGCTTCAGCGCGGCTTCCATCGCGGCGAGCGAAAGGTTCGCGCCTTCGTCCTCGTCGTCATCGTCGGATTGAATCGGGTTGCCGTCCGCGTCGAGCTCGGGCTCCGAATTGCCGCTATCTTCGGATTTCTTGCTGCCCTCTGTCGTCGTCTCGGCTCCGACGGTGGGCGGTGCGATCTCTTCTTCTTCGCCTTCGACCCCTTCGAGCGAGTTGCCGAAGGTGGTCTCGAGGTCGATCACGTCGCGCAGAAGAATTTCTTCGTTGAGAAGTTCGTCGCGCCAGATCGTGATCGCCTGGAAGGTCAGCGGGCTCTCGCAGAGCCCCGCGATCATCGTGTTGCGGCCAGCCTCGATGCGCTTGGCGATCGCGATTTCGCCCTCGCGCGACAGCAGCTCGACCGAGCCCATCTCACGCAGATACATCCGCACCGGGTCATCGGTACGATCGAGCGTTTCCGAGCTGGTGGTCGAGACCGCGACTTCGCGCGACCCCGAAGCCGTCGTCGCGACTTCGCCGCCCTGGCTGCTGCTTTCTTCCTCATCGGCCTCTTCGGCTTCGATGACGTTGATGCCCATTTCGGAGAGCATCGACATGACATCTTCGATCTGGTCCCCGGAGACCTGATCTTGCGGCATCACCTTGTTGAGCTGGTCATAGGTAATGAACCCGCGTTCCTTCGCCTCGGCGATCATCCGCTTCACGGCGGCCTGACTCATATCGAAGGACGTCGCGTCGTCGCTCGGGGTGTCGGATTTATTGTCGTCGATGTCTTTGGCGGCCATGTGGGCTCCTCGGTCAGGGCTTGGTTGGGCTCAAGCTATGACGAAAGCGAATCATATCTCGTCTGTGTATCGAATCGCGGCGGCGAATCACAGGGGCGCGAGGGCTGTGGACAGAAAGTTGATTCTGAATGTGTCCGCAACAATTCGCTTTTCCGTAATCCGTTGGCCCGCAGCCATCCGGCTCAATGTTTCTTACGCCAGATTTCCCCGTCGATCATGGCCTGAAGCGTCGCGGACAGCGCCGCTTGATCTTCGCCCATATCGGAGGAGTCCTCCAGTTTCGATCTCTCTGCGCGATGGCGAAGCGATGCTGCTTGCGCCAGACGCCATGTCACGCCTTCGTCGGCAAGCCCCGCCAGATCCTCCATCGCATCGGCGACCTCTTCGCGCACGGCGCGAGCGGCGTCCAGCTTGGCCAGTTCCTCGGTCAGGCACATCCGCGCCAAATCGAGGTTCTCAGCGTTGCGAACCGGAGGGGCAGAGCGCAAATGGGGCAGGTTCAACAGTTTTTCAAGGTCGGCCGCCATTTCCGCGTAAAGGTTTTTCGCGATTTCCGGGGCGGGCGCGGCGACATGGGCGAGCATCCGGTGCCGCAGCTGATCATGCGTCGCGTCGCGCAGCGGCACGGCCTCCAGTTCCGCTTCGAATTCCGCGATCAGCGCCGGGTGGGTGACGCAGATGCCGAGGATCATCGCCTCGCGCAAATGCTCGGCCACGTCGCTCGGCGCGGTCGCCAGAAGCGAGGAGCGCGTCTCGGGCAAGGCCGGCGGCGGCGCACCGAAGCGGCCCTTGCCGCGCTTGCCGCCGGGGCCAAAACCGCCCGGCGTGAAGCCCCCGCGGGATCCTTGCGCGCCGCCCTGTGGGCCAGCCTGCGGACCGGTGCCGAACAGCTCCCAGCGCAGGCGTTTGATCTCGTCCCCGTAATGGCCACGAATCGACGGATCCTGAATGCGCGCAATCGCGGCGCGCAGGCTCTTGTCCAGGGCCGCCCGGCGCTCGGGACTGTCGAAGACTCTCCCCTCGGTCTCGCGTTGCCACAGCAGCGAGACCATCGGCTTTGCCTCGGCGAGGATCGTCTCCATCGCCTCGCGGCCCTGCTTGCGGATCACGTCATCCGGGTCGAGCCCCGGCGGCATGATCGCGAAACGCACGCCCTTCCCCGCCTCCAAGAGCGGCAGCGCGAGATCGATCACCCGCAGCGCCGCACGCAGGCCCGCCGTGTCGCCATCGAGCGCGATGATCGGCTCGTCATGGATGCGCCACATCAGGCGTAGCTGATCTTCGGTGATCGCGGTCCCGAGCGGTGCGACCGCCCCGCCGAAGCCGCCCTCGACCATAGCGATCACATCCATATAGCCTTCGCAGACCACAAGCGGCGCGCCCTTGCCGCAGGCTTCGCGCGCGGGACCGTGGTTATAAAGCGAGCGTCCCTTGTCGAAGAGCGCGGTCTCGGGCGAGTTCAGGTATTTCGCCGGATCGTTCGGATCCATTGCCCGGCCGCCAAAGGCGATGCAGCGCCCGCGCGGATCGCGGATCGGGAAGATGATACGGTTGCGGAAGACGTCGAAGGGTTCGCGCCCCTTCTGGCTGTCCTTCGCAAGCCCGGCGCCCTTGATCAGCTCGTCGGAAATCCCCTTCGCCTTGAGCGCATCGCGCAGGCCCTGCCAGCCGGGCGGGGCAAAGCCGATCTCGAAGCGGTCGATGGCGGGTTTGTTCAGGCTGCGCCCGGCCAGATAGTCGCGCGCGGCGCTCCCGGCCTGCGTATTCAGATGGAGGCGGAAATACTTCACCGCCTCTTCCATCACGTTGGCCAGCTCGGTGCGCAGATCGGCCTTCTCCTGCGCCATCGGATCGCGCGCAGGCATCTGCATCCCGGCCTCACGGGCGAGGATTTCCACCGCCTCCATGAAGCTCACATTCTCGGTCTCGCGCACGAAGCTCAGCGCGTCGCCCTTCGCGTGACAGCCGAAGCAGTAGTAATAGCCCTTGCGGTCATCGACATGGAACGAGGCCGATTTTTCCTGATGGAAGGGGCACGGCGCCCACATGTCGCCCTTGGCCTGGTTCGACTTGCGCATGTCCCAAATGACCTTGCGCCCCACGACCTGAGCGATCGAGGAACGGCTGCGCAATTCGTCGAGAAATCCGGGTGGCAGGCTCATGCTCTCTATATTGTCTCCATGCGCGGCAGAGTCGAGAGGACCCGCGGAGCTACCCACAGCTTTCGGCCTCGCGCGCGCCGAGAACTTCGCGTCAGCCGAAGGTGAGAAATCCGCCTCTTGCGGCGAGTTAACCTAGTTTAAACGACTCAGTCTCTAAGACGGCACCCAGCGTCAGAAGCCCCTCAGATTGGTGGTCGATTGGGAAACTATCTCACACACACCGCGGCATTCCACATTTAAAGCACAACAATTCCATGAAGTTAGACAAGGTTTTGCCTTAATTTCGCCTCAGGAATTATGCAGTTTCATCCGGTGATTTTTTGCGAGTTTTCTCCGCTGGCGGCGAGGCCATGGGACAAGGAGAAGGAGGTCGGGGATGAGGGACAAAACCGAACAAAACGGCTTGGCACGCCGTATCGAAGCCGCGCGCGCCCGAATGGGGCGGTTCGCGCAGGATGAGGATGGAGCGGTTTTCATCTTCAGCCTGCAGGTTTTGATCGTGCTGATGGTCATTGGCGGCATTGCGATTGATTTCGTCCGCCAAGACGAACGCCGTACGCTTATCCAAAGTTCGCTCGACCGAGCCGCGCTCGCCGCGGCCAATCTGGATCAGACGCTCGATCCCGCGACCGTGGCGAAAGACTACCTCTCCACCAGCGGCCTCGACTATCTCAATATCGAGCCCGTGGTCGAAGAGGGCCAGCAGAAGGAATACCGCCGCGTATCGATGACCGCGCAGGATGACATGCCGACGATCTTCGGTGACCTGATCGGCTTCGGCGTCGATTCCTTCCGCTCCAACACCGCAGCCAAAGCCGAGGAATCGATCGGCAATGTCGAGATTTCAATGGTTCTCGACGTCTCCGGCTCTATGGGTCAAACGGATTCCGGCTCCTATTACGGCGAGACGAAGATCGCCTCGCTACGCGATGCCGCGACGAATTTCACCAACAAGATGTTCGACAACGTTCAGCCTCCGGGCGCGCCGGCCGGTCGCCTATCGATCTCGATCGTACCGTACAATCAGCAGGTCTCGCTCGGCCCGGCTCTGGCCTCGGTCTACAACCTGTCGTCCGATCACAGCTACAACACCTGCGCAGACGTGCAGCTTCAGGGGTTCAACAGCGTGAGCCTGCCGACCACTGGCCTGCAGCGCACCATGTATGGCTGGAGCTATGATTTCATCGGCCAAAACATGTATGTCCGGAAATACCTCAGCAACTCCGGCGAGAACTGCTACGATCACAGCTATTCCGACGTCATGGCCTTCGAGGACAACCAGAACGACGTCGTGAACAAGATTGCGTCGTTGCGTGCAGGAGGTGACACAGCGATCGACATCGGCGCTCGCTGGGGCTTCGCGCTGCTCGACCCTTCGGCCAAACCGGTCTCGGCTGCCCTGGTCCAAAACGGGACGATCTCCGCTGATGTGGACGACCGCCCCCTGCCCTATCCCGCGACCGGTCAGAGCATCGACGAACGCTCGATGAAGGTGATGATCCTGATGACCGACGGTCAGAACACACGCACCTTCTCGACGCGGATGCAGTATCGGACGGGCGGTTCCGGCCTGTTCTCTGTCGATAGTTCGACGGCCTTCAATGACGACAGCACGACCATGTCGAAAATGTACTGGTTCTCGCAAGACCGCGCAGATCAGGGAGAGAAGCCCTACTACTCCTTCGCCGATCGCAACTGGTACGCACCGGAGGACATCGGCACCTACACGACCACGAGGGAATGCCACAAAGAGCTCAAATACAACTGGAGATACGGCTACTACTGGGACACTGTCTGCGAGGACGTGCCTCAGTTCGAGCATCGCGACCTGCATGCGATCGACTGGCGCACCGTCTGGAGCAAAGGATGGACGCTGCAATATGTGATCCAGACCTTCCTTCTGCCGCCGCGCCAGCGCCTAGACCCGCAGGAATCCGTGGCTTCGATCTATGACGAGATGGCTATCTCCTCGATGTTCTCGGAGAAGGACAAGAACTTGCACGACGTGTGCCAGGCCGGGAAAAGCAAAGATATCATCGTCTTCACCGTGGCCGTGGATGCACCGCAGAGCGGCAAGACCGCGCTCGCCGATTGCAGTTCGGGTCCGAGCTACCAGTATGACGTCGACTCCGCCAATCTCGCGGATGCGTTTTCCTCGATCGCGACGCAGATCTCTACCCTGCGCCTGACGAACTGACCGGAGAGCGCAGAGCATGGCACTGAGGCTGACACATAAACGAGCCTTCCTGAAGGCGGAGGACGGGGCGGTGACGATCCCCGCCCTGCTCTGGATCGTGTTCCTGATCTTCTTCATGTTCGCCGGCATCGAGCTGGGCGTGATCTTCATCAAGCAGACCCTGCTGACCCGCGCGACCGAAGCCACGAGCCGGATCATCCGCATCGGGAACTACTCCAGCATCGACGAGAAAACGCTGCGCCACGAAATCTGCAAACAGGCGGGCTTCTTCGGGAGCAGCTGCATGAACCGGGTTTCGGTCGAGATGTTTCAGGTCGACAAGACGAACTGGACCTCCTCGATCGCCAATCACCCGGTGCGCTGCGAGGATTTCTCGGACGTAACCAAGCCACCGCCCGCCGGCACGCTGGAATCCGCCGCCCCGGATCAACTGATCCTCGTGCGGGTCTGCCTGCGCGAAAAGCCGATGCTGCTGGAAGATTTCATCGCACAAGCCTTCCTCGAAGCATCGCCGGTCGGCGCGGATGGCGATTATGCCTTGGTGGCAACGACCGCGATCGTGATCGAACCGGCGGTCGCCTCTGCTGCAGGAGGGACCTGAGCGATGGTCATGGCAAAGATGCGCAATTTACTCCGCCGCCTCCGCGACGACGAGACCGGATCCATCCCGATCGAAGGGCTGATGGCCTTCATCATGCTGTCGGGCTGGCTGATCCTGTCGATCGAAATGTATGATGTGTTTAAAATTCGCGGCGCCGCGACACGGGCCAATGTAACGGTCTCGGACCTGATCTCGCGCGAACGGGATCCAATCGGTCCGAAATTCGTCGCAGGCATCAAACAGGTCTACGATTTTGCGACCGGCAATAGCGACCCGTCGCGTAGCTGGATGCGTGTGACCTTGGTAAGCTGTTGGGACGATCCGCTTGATCTGGGACACGCCTGCAACGATCCCACCGAAGGCAGCGACGCAAAAAAGGTGAAGCTGGACGATTCCTACGCGACCGGTCTGGCGCAAAGCTACACGCAGGAGGCGCTCGATCTCGAGGCGGATCGCATTCCGGTCCTCGCGGCGGGCGATCAGGCGCTCATCGTGGAGACCTCCTACGCTTATGACCTCCCCTTCAAGCTTTCTGAAGCGTACAAGGCCTATCTGACGTCAATCGGCGAGGATCCGACCAAGCATTTCGTCGGCTTCCACGACGCGATCTCGTTCGACAATTTCATCGTCACCCGCCCCCGCGTCGCACGTCTGACGTGGAGCGACGCAGATTGAGCGGCAGCGCGAACGCCGCGCTCAGCCGTGATCGCGCCAGCGATTGACGATCGGATAACGGCGATCCAGCCAGAACGCCTTGCTCGACAGGCGCGTGCCCGGCGCGGACTGGTGGCGCTTCCATTCCGAGATATAGAGCAGATGCTCGACCTTCTTGATCGTCTCGCGCTCGTAGCCTTCGGCCACGAGATCGGCGACCGAGGCGTCGCGCTCCACCAGACCTTCGAGGATGCCATCGAGCACCGGATAGGGCGGCAGGCTGTCCTCGTCCTTCTGGTCGGGGCGTAGCTCCGCAGACGGCGGCTTGTCGATGATCTCGCGCGGGATCACCTCGCCTTCCGGACCCTTCATCCAGTCGCGGTAATTCGTATTGCGCCAGCGGCAGGTCTCGAAAACGCGGGTCTTGTAGAGATCCTTGATCGGATTGTAGCCGCCCGCCATGTCGCCATAGATCGTCGCATAGCCCACGGCCATCTCGGATTTGTTGCCGGTGGTCAGAAGCATTTCGCCGAACTTGTTCGACAGCGCCATCAGCATCACACCGCGCAGGCGCGACTGGATGTTTTCCTCGGTTACGTCGGGCTCGGTGCCCTCCATCAGATGGGCGAGCGCCTCCGAGACCGCATCGCGCGCCCCGTCGATACGCACCGTGTCGAGACGCATCCCCTGCCGCTTTGCCAGATCGGCCGCGTGATCGAGCGAGCCCTGCGAAGTGTATTCCGAGGGCAGCATCACGCAATGCACGGCCTCCGGCCCCAGCGCATCCGCCGCGATCGTCGCGACCAGCGCGGAGTCGATCCCGCCCGACAGGCCGAGCACGACCTTGGAAAACCCAGACTTGCGCAGGTAATCGCCAAGGCTTTCGACCATGGCGCGGTAATCCTGCTCCCATTCGGAAGGCTGCGGATCGTCGCGACCCGCGATGCAGACCCAGCCCTCGCCATCACGCTCGAAATCGACATGGTCGATGATATCGTCGAAAGGCGCGAATTGCGCGGCCAGTTGCCCGTGACGGTTCAGCACGAAGCTAGCCCCGTCGAAGACCTGATCGTCCTGCCCACCGACCGAGTTGAGATAGGCGAGCGGCAGCCCGGTCTCGACCACGCGCGCGACCATATGTGTCATCCGCACGTCGAGCTTGCCCCGGTGATAGGGCGAGCCGTTCGGCACGATCAGGATCTCTGCCCCGGTCTCGGCCAGCGTCTCGGCCACATCCGGGTGCCACGCATCCTCGCAGATCGGGGTACCGACCCGCACGCCGTTGATCGCATAGGGCCCCGAGATCTGACCGGTGTCGTAGATGCGATACTCGTCGAAAATCCCGTGATGCGGCAGATCGTGTTTCAGCATCCGCGCGACCAGCGCGCCGTCTTTCCAGACCCAATAGGCGTTATACTGCCCCTGCTCGGTCCAGTAGGGCCCGCCGATGCCCAGCGCCGGACCATCGGTGATCCGCGCGCCCAGCGCCTCCATCGCGGCGACCGCGTCGCGCACGAAAGCGGGCTTCGCGATCAGGTCCTGCGTCTGGTAGCCGGTCAGGAACATCTCGGGCAGCACGACCATGTCGGCGCCCGCGCGCTTGCCCTCTTCCCAAGCGGCGAAGGCCTTCTCGGCATTGGCCTCCAGCGCGCCCACGGTGGGGTTGAGCTGGGCCATGGTGAGGCGGAAACGATCGGCCATAAGCGTCCTCGGGGCTGTTATCGCCCTCTCATTTAGCAGAAAACGCTGGGGTGAAAAGGGGATGGCTGCCCTGCATTTGCCGCCCCTTCCCTTCCGCGCCCCCGACACGGACCGCCCTGCCCGCTTGTCAGGCTACCCCCACGCAATTAACCTTTCCCCAAGCACGGCAGAGCGCGAATCCACGCGCTCGCGAGACCGGAGCACAGGCAGCACCATCAGGGGGCACGCATGGCAGGCGCGCAGCTTCGCATCGCGACATTGGCAGTTCTGATCGGCTGGACCGCGCAGATCGCGCCGGCGCAAGAGGTCATCACCAAGCAATACGATGACGGCGGCCTCTACGAGGGCACCTTCACCGATGGCAAGCAGGACGGCTATGGCAGCTACAAGCTTCCTTCGGGCTACGAATACGAAGGCCAATGGGTGATGGGCGAGATCAAGGGCAAGGGCCGCGCGCGCTTCCCCAACGGCTCGATCTACGAGGGCGAGTTCGACAACGGCAAACCCAACGGCAAGGGCAAGATCACCTTCGCCGATGGCGGCACCTATGAGGGCGACTGGCTCAACGGTCAGATCACCGGCACCGGCACCGCGCATTACGCCAACGGCTCGGTCTATGAGGGCCAGTTCCGCAACGCGATGCATGACGGCAAGGGCACCTTGGAGAGCGCGAACGGCTATCGCTACGAGGGCGACTGGCTGGGCGGCGTCAAGCAGGGCAACGGCAAGATCACCTATCCCGATGGCTCCACCTATGAGGGCCAGATGGCGCATGGCCAGCGCGACGGCACCGGCACGCTGACGATGGCGGACGGGCTGACCTATGTCGGCGACTGGAAGGCTGGCCAGATGAACGGTCGCGGCAAGCTGACCCAACCCAATGGCGATGTCTACGAGGGCCAGATGGTCAACGGCAAGCGCCACGGCGCGGGCAAGGTCACCTATGCCAATGGCGACACCTATGAGGGGGACTTCCTGCTCGACAAGCGCCACGGCACCGGCACGTTCCGCGGCAAGGACGGCTATGTCTATACCGGCCAATGGAAGGAAGGCCGCATCGAAGGTCAGGGCAAGGTGCAGTACCCCGACGGCTCGGTCTACGAGGGCAGTTTCAAGAACGACCTGCCCGACGGTCAGGGCAAGATCACCTATCCCGATGGCTCCAGCTACGAGGGCGGCTGGGCGCATGGCGTCATTCAGGGCACCGGCACCGCGCGCTACGCGAACGGGCTCGTCTATGAGGGCGAGTTCAAGAACGCGCGCAATGACGGCAAGGGCAAGATGACCTACCCGGACGGCTACAGCTACGAGGGCGACTGGGTGAACGGGCAGCGCGAAGGTCAGGGCACCGCGCGCTATGCTGATGGCACGACCTATGAGGGCGCCTTCAAGAACGGCCAGCGCGACGGGACCGGCAAGCTGACCATGCCCGATGGTTTCACCTATGAGGGCGAGTGGCGCAACGGCGCAATCGACGGGCAAGGCCGCGCGACCTATGCCAATGGCGACACCTATGTGGGCAGCTTCTCGAATGGCAAACGCGAGGGGCAAGGCACGATGACCTATGCCTCCGGCACGGTGGCGAGCGGCGAATGGTCGAATGACAAGCTGCAGGACACCAGCGCGCCTGCCACCCAGCCGACGCCCGATGCCAGCGCGGAGACCCCGCCTGCCCCGGCGAACGAACCGGCCACGGCGGAGCCGTCCGCGAACTGATCGAAGTTACTGGGCAGGCGCGCTACAGCGCCTCGCCTTTGTCGAGCTTTGCGAACACCGCCTCCGCTGTCTTCAGCTTGGCGTCGCGAGTCTCTTTCTTCTGCTTGTCCCAGTTGCGATAGACGAGCCCCATGCGCGGATTGCCCTCGAAGCGCTCCCGGTGCCGATCAAGGAAATGCCAGTAGAGGCTGTTGAACGGGCAAGCCTTCTCGCCGTCCTTCGCCTTCACATCATAGGCGCAGCCCGCGCAGTAATCCGACATCCTGTCGATATAAGCGCCCGAGGAAATGTAAGGCTTCGAGGCCACCACCCCACCATCCGCGAACTGGCTCATCCCCGCCGTGTTCGGCGCCTCCACCCATTCATAGGCGTCGATATAGACGGCGAGATACCAGTCCTGCACTTGGCGCGGATCGATCCCGGCCAGCAGCGCGAAATTGCCCGTGACCATCAGACGCTGGATGTGATGGGCATAGGCCAGATCGCGGGTCTGCCCGATCGCGGCCTTCATGCAGGCCATCTCCGTCTCGCCCGACCAGTAGAACCACGGCAGGTCGCGCTTGTGGTGCAGCGCATTCCGCGAGGTATACTCCGGCCCCTCGCGGAAATAGATCCCACGCATATATTCGCGCCAGCCGAGGATTTGCCGGATGAACCCTTCCACCGAATTGATCGGCGCATCGCCTGCCTTGTAGGCCTCTTCGGCGGCCTTGCAGACCTCCAGCGGCGAGAGCAGCCCGAGATTGATGCTCGACGACAGGGTCGAGTGATGCAGCAGCCGGTCCTCGGCCAGCATCGCATCCTGATAGGTGCCGAAATCGCGCAGATTATGGGCGATGAAATGCTCCAGCGCGCGTTCGGCCTGCGCGCGGCTGACCGGCCAGTTGAATTCGTCGAGCGATCCGAAATTGTTCGGGAATTCCGCCTCGACCATCTCGAGCACCTCCTGCACCAGCGCATCCTTGCGGAAGGTCGGCGCGGGCTCTCGGAACAGGTCGGGCTGGGCGGGCTTTCGGTTCTCCTTGTCGAAGTTCCACTCACCACCTGCCGGATCGTCGCCCTCCATCAAGAGCCCCGTCTCGCGGCGCATCTCGCGGTAAAACCACTCCATCCGCAGCTCCTTGCGCCCCTCGGCCCACTCCGCGAAACGTTTCTCGGAGCAGATGAAGCGGTCGTCGGGCAATTGGCGGATCTTGAGCGGCGCGCTCTCGAAGGCCTGACGCAAGCGCCATTCGCCGGGGACGAGCGTCACCACCTCCTCGGCCCCCTCTTCCTCGGCGCGGCGCGCGAATTCGCCCACTAGCGAGCCTGCGTTGTCGTCGTCGGTCAGCTTCGTATAGCGAACCTGCCAGCCGTCGCGCTCCAACTCGTCGGCGAAGCGGCGCATCGCGGCGAAGGTCAGCGCCAGCTTCTGCTTGTGATGGCCGGTATAGGTCGCTTCCTCGCGCACCTCGGCCATGACAACCACATCCGCGCTTTTGTCGCCGCAGCGCAAAGCCGCGCCGTCATGGCTCAGCTGGTCGCCCAGCACCGCGATCAGCTTAGTCATAGATCATCTTTCGGGTCATGCCGCCGTCGACGACCAGCACCTGCCCCGTCACGAAGCCCGCGTCAGCGAGGTAGAGGACGGCCTCGGCAATGTCTTTCGGCGCGCCGACCCGGCCCACGGGATGCTGCGCGTGATCCTCTTCGCTCAGGGCCTCGCCGCTCGAATTGATCCAGCCGGGCGCAATCGCGTTGACCCTAACGTCTGGCCCGAGGCTCACCGCCATTGCGTGGGTCAGCGAGGTGACGCCGCCCTTCGCCGCCGCATAGGCAAACGTGTCAGGCTCGGATTGCAGCGCGCGGGTCGAGGCCATGTTGACCACTGCCCCCTGCCCCTTGCGCAAGGCGGGCAGAGCCTCGCGCGTCATCAGGAACGTGCCGGTCAGATGCGGGTCGATCCACCTATGCCACGCCTCCAGCGTCAGTTCCTCCAGCGGTCCGCATTCGGGATTGGCTGGCCCGCCATTATTCACCAAGAGATCGAGCGCCTCGAACCCGGCGTCGGCCACGGCCGAGCGGATGTCGGCTTCGCTCCCCAGATCGCAGCAGATCGCCTGCAAGCCTTCGCGCGCCTCCAGCGGGTCGATATCCAGATCGAGCGCCGCGACCTGCCAGCCGCGATCCAGCAGCGCCTCGGTGATCGCGCGGCCGATCCCGCGCGCGGAGCCGGTGACGATGGCGTTTCGGGTTACCATGGGATCTCCTTGCCTGCGTAATCGTAAAACCCGCCCGATTGCGCGGGGGTCAGCCCGTCCAGCACATCCAGCAACCGGCGCGCGGCGTCTTCCGGGGCGAGCTTGTCGCGCGGGTAATCGGCGGTAAAGGGGGTGTCGACCGTGCCGGGATGCAGCGCCGCGACCACGAGCTGCTTGTGAGAGCGCCCCAGTTCGATCGCCGCGCCGTGCAGCACCTGGTTCAGCGCCGCTTTCGAGGTCCGATAGCTATACCAGCCGCCCAAGCCGTTATCCCCGATCGAGCCGACCCGCGCCGAGAGCGCCGCAAACCGTGCGGGCTGGTCGCGGGGCAACAGGCGGGCGGCGTGTTTCAGCACCAGCGCCGGGCCCATCGCATTCACGGCGAACTGGGTCTGCAATTCCTCGGGCGTCAGATGCGACAGCGCCTTTTCCGGCGTGCCAAGTGCGCCCGAGGCCACGAAGATCAGATTGACCGGCCCCTCGATCTCGCGCAAACCCGCCTCGACCGAACGCTCATCCGTCACATCGAATCCATCGCGCGACCGCGACAACCCCTTCACCGCGAAGCCGCGCGCTTCCAACTCGGCCCGGATCGCCGAACCGATCCCGCCCGTATCTCCGATCACGATTGCCTGACCCGCCACTGTCGCCTCCGTCATATGCGCCCAAAGGCTACGCGCCCCCGCCGCGAGCGGTTCCTTTTTTGCTTTTCATTTATCACTTGGCGCCTATAGTGCCCCTCATGACACGGGTTAAGCATATTCAACTCACCGCAGCCGGGGCTCTCGCCCAAGGCGCGATGCCCCGTGGTCTCCTTCTTCTTAGCAGCCTCTGAGCGTGCCTTCGGGCGCGAACGCTCAGGGGTAACCAGCGCCCGGACAACTTCCGAAAGCCACCGCGCAATGCTGGCTTTCGGGACCAAGTAACGCTAAGAGCCAAGACGAAAGAGACTAGCAGATGGCCCAGACCATGATCGACAAAAACCGCGTTCTGATTTTCGACACGACCCTGCGTGATGGCGAGCAATCGCCGGGCGCGACGATGACCCATGACGAGAAGCTCGAGATCGCCGATCTGCTCGACGAAATGGGCGTCGACATCATCGAAGCCGGCTTCCCCATCGCCTCCGAGGGCGATTTCGAAGCCGTCAGCGATATAGCGAAACGCGCCAAGTTCTCGACGATTTGCGGGCTGGCTCGTGCGAAACTGCCCGATATCGACCGCTGCTGGGAGGCCGTGCAGCACGCGAAATCGCCGCGCATCCATACGTTTATCGGCACGTCGCCGCTGCACCGCGCGATCCCGAACCTGACGATGGACGAGATGGCCGACGTCATCCACGAGACCGTCAGCCACGCGCGCAACCTGTGCGACAACGTTCAATGGTCGCCGATGGACGCGACCCGGACCGAGCATGACTACCTCTGCCGCGTCGTCGAGATTGCGATCAAGGCGGGCGCCACCACGATCAACATCCCTGACACGGTGGGCTATACTGCGCCGACCGAATCCGCCGATCTGATCCGGATGCTGCTCGAGCGGGTGCCGGGCGCCGACGAGATCATCTTCGCGACCCACTGCCACAACGATCTGGGCATGGCGACGGCGAACGCGCTGGCCGCGGTCGATGCGGGTGCGCGCCAGATCGAATGCACGATAAACGGTCTGGGGGAACGCGCGGGCAACACCGCGCTCGAAGAGGTCGTGATGGCGATGAAGGTCCGTCAGGACATCATGCCCTACCAAACCCATATAGACACGACGAAGATCATGAACATCTCGCGCCGCGTGGCGCAGGTTTCGGGCTTCCCGGTGCAGTTCAACAAGGCGATCGTCGGCAAGAACGCCTTCCTGCACGAAAGCGGCATCCACCAGGATGGCGTGCTGAAGAATGTCGAGACCTTCGAGATCATGAAGCCCGCCGATATCGGCCTCAACGAGGCGAATATCGCGATGGGCAAGCACTCGGGCCGCGCCGCGCTGCGCGCGAAGCTCAAGGATCTGGGCTACGAGCTGGGCGACAACCAGCTCAAGGACGTCTTCGTCCGCTTCAAGGCGCTGGCCGACCGCAAGAAGGAAATCTACGACGAGGACCTGATCGCGCTGATGACCGACAGCGCCGCGAACACGGCCGATGACTACCTGCAGGTGAAATGGCTGCGCGTGGTCTGCGGCTCGGACGGGCAGGAAGCCGAGCTGAAGATGCTCGTCGATGGCGAGGAGAAATCCAGCAAGTGCCAAGGCGATGGTCCGGTCGATGCGGTCTTCAACTGCGTGAAGGAAATCTACCCGACGCATGCGAAGCTGAAGCTCTATCAGGTGCATGCCGTGACCGAAGGCACCGACGCACAGGCGACCGTTTCGGTCCGCCTCGAGGAAGACGGGCGGATCGGCACGGGGGCGGCGTCGGATACCGACACGATCCTCGCCAGCGTGAAGGCCTATGTCGGCGCGCTCAACCGTCTGCGCTTCCGCAGCCAGAAAACCGCGCCGGATGCGGATGTGAAAACGGTGAGCTACAAGCTCTGAGCCGACCACTAGTTGCACAGCTTTCGGGCAGCCCGCGAAGGGCTGCCCGTTTTCATTCTGGACCCGCGCGATTTTCCCGATTTCAGCACGATTTCGTGACGTATCGTATATCTGTAATTTCAAGCACTTTTTCCGGGCAAAATCCGTCCAAAATGTTGAAAAAGGTCAATCCCTTGACCTGGCCTCAGCGGATAACCGCAGGGGGGCCTTGCCTGTGGCGCAAATCCGCTTCCCCGTAAGGGCCGCTTTGACTATACGAGGCGCGGGCCGTGGCTTGGCGCGAGTCGCGGTGTTTCTAAGAAATTTGGGATGGGACAGGCGTAATATGGTTGGTGGGATCTTCTCCTCGGACATGGCGATCGACCTCGGGACGGCGAACACGCTGGTCTATGTCAAAGGCAAGGGTATCGTGCTGAACGAACCCTCTGTGGTCGCCTATCACGTCAAGGACGGCAAAAAGCAGGTGCTGGCAGTCGGTGAAGACGCCAAGCTGATGCTCGGCCGGACCCCCGGATCTATCGAAGCGATCCGCCCGATGCGCGACGGCGTCATCGCGGATTTCGACAGCGCCGAGGAAATGATCAAGCATTTCATCCGCAAGGTGCACAAACGCTCGACCTTCTCGAAGCCGAAGATCATCGTCTGCGTCCCGCATGGCGCGACCCCGGTGGAGAAGCGCGCGATCCGTCAGTCGGTTCTCTCGGCAGGTGCGCGCCGCGCCGGCCTGATCGCAGAACCGATCGCAGCGGCCATCGGCGCCGGCATGCCGATCACCGACCCCACGGGCTCGATGGTGGTCGATATCGGCGGCGGCACGACCGAGGTGGCCGTCCTCTCGCTCGGCGACATCGTCTATGCGCGCTCGGTGCGCGTGGGCGGCGACCGTATGGACGAGGCGATCATCTCCTACCTGCGCCGCAACCAGAACCTTCTCGTGGGCGAATCCACTGCAGAGCGGATCAAGACCACGATCGGCACCGCGCGGATGCCCGATGACGGGCGCGGCATGTCGCTCCACGTGCGCGGCCGCGACCTGCTCAACGGCGTGCCGAAGGAAACCGAAATCACGCAGGCGCAAGTCGCCGAGGCGCTGTCGGAGCCGGTCCAGTCGATCTGCGACGCGGTGATGCAGGCGCTGGAAACGACCCCGCCGGACCTCGCCGCCGACATCGTCGACCGTGGCGTGATGCTCACGGGTGGCGGCGCGCTGCTGGGCGAGCTGGATCTGGCCCTGCGCGAGCAGACGGGCCTCTCGATCTCGATCGCCGATCAGTCGCTCAACTGTGTTGCCCTCGGCACCGGCAAGGCGCTTGAATATGAAAAGCAGCTTCGCCACGTCATTGATTACGACAGCTGAGACGGGGCCGGGATCGCACCACGCCCGGCCAGTGATCTGACCGGAGACGGATTTGGCCAGAAATCGCGACGACCAAGACTATATCGGACCGCTGCGCCGACTGGGCGTTGCGGTTCTAGTCGTCATATTGCTCGCCCTCTTCCTCGTCTGGCGTATCGACAGCCCGCGGATGGAGCGGTTCCGCTCTGCCCTCGTGGATCGCTTCGTGCCCAGCTTCGATTGGGCGATGGCGCCGGTCACGAAACTGACCGACATGGTCGAGGGCTTCCAATCCTATTCCCGCATCTACGAGCAGAACCAGGAGTTGCGCCGCGAGCTGCAGCAGATGAAGGCGTGGAAAGAAGCCGCCGTTCAGCTGGAGCAGCAAAATGCGAAGCTTCTGGCGCAGAACAAGGTGCGGCTCGATCCGAAGCTGACCTCCGTGTCGGGGCGCGTGCTGGCCGATAGCGGCTCGCCGTTCCGCAAATCGGTACTGCTGAATGTCGGCAAGCGCGACGGGATCGTCGATGGCTGGGCCACGATGGACGGGCTGGGCCTTGTGGGCCGGATCTCGGGCGTGGGCTCCTCGACTTCGCGGGTGCTGCTGCTGACCGACGCCTCGAGCCGCATCCCGGTCTCGATCCCGGCCTCGGGGCAGAACGCGATCCTCGCGGGCGACAACTCCCCCTACCCGTTCGTGGATTTCCTCGAACATCCCGACCGCGTGCGCCCGGGCGACCGCGTGATCTCCTCGGGCGATGGTGGGGTCTTCCCGGCGGGACTGCTGGTCGGTCAGGTCTTCCAGGGCCGCGACAAGCGGCTGCGCGTGCGCCTCGCGGCCGATTACGAGCGGCTCGACTTCCTGCGCGTGCTGCGCTCGCACCCGGCCGAGCGGATCGAGAATGCAGGCGGGCTGATCGCGCCCGATCCGAAAGTCATCGAACAGGAAGCCGCCGAGAAGGCGCGCTCGGAGGCCGCCGAGGGCGCGCTCGAACCCGATGACGGGTCGGAGGACGGCAACGGGGGCAGCCAATGATCGACCCCATCACCCGCCGTCGTCTCAGCTACCGAACGCTCTTCGTCGTTATCGGCCTCGTGCTGATCTTCGTGCGCCTGATGCCGGTCGACCATTCGCCGGGCGGCCTGCCCGGCCCCGACCTGACCTTGGCCCTGACGCTCGCCTGGGTACTGCGGCGTCCCGAATACGCCCCGGCCCTGCTGATCGTCCTGGTTTTCCTGCTTGAAGACATCATGTTCTGGCGGCCCATCGGACTTTGGGCGCTGATCGTCCTCGGCGCGACCGAATTTCTGCGCCGCCGCGAGCAAAGCCTGCGCGATCTGCCCTTCGCGCTGGAATGGGCATTGGTTGCGGGGCTGCTGATCGCTATGGTGGCGGTGAAGCGCATAGTCCTGCTGGTCACGATGGTCGATCAGCCGAGCCTCGGGCTGGAGCTGTTCCAGATGCTGGTGACGCTGGCCGCCTATCCGGTGGTGGTACTGGTGTCGCGGGTGGCCTTCGGCCTGCGCCGCGCAGCACCGGGCGAGGTCGACGCCTACGGACATCGAATGTGAGGGGGCCCAGAATGAGACGATCCCCGAAAGAGACCGAAGTCAGCACCCGCCGCATCACGCGACGCGGCTTGCTCTTGGGCGGCGCGCAGGCGGCGGTCGTGGCCGTGCTGGCGGCGCGGATGCGCAAGATGCAGCTCGAAGACGCCAAGCAATACCGTCTGCTGGCCGAGGGCAACTCGGTGAAAATCCGGCTGATCCCGCCAGCGCGCGGGCTGATCTTCGATCGCAACGGGGTCATGCTTGCGGGCAACGAGCAGAATTACCGTGTCACGATCACCCGCGAGGATACCGACGACGTCGATGCGACGCTGGCCGCGTTGCGCCGTCTGATCCCGATCACCGATGGCGATACGAAAGACATCCTGCACGACATCCGCCGCCGCCCACCGACGACGCCGGTCACGGTGGCCGACCGCCTGACATGGGACGAGTTCTCGCGCGTCGCGGTGAACGGCCCCTCGCTGCCCGGTGTCAGCCCCGATGTCGGCCTGTCGCGCCTCTATCCGCGCCGCGAGGATTTCGGCCATGTGATCGGCTATGTCGGCCCGGTCTCGGATTACGATCTGAGCAAGATGGAAGACCCCGACCCGCTTCTGCTGATCCCGAAATTCCAGTTGGGCAAAACCGGGATCGAGGCCAAGGAGGAAAGCGTGCTGCGCGGCGCGGCCGGTCAGCGGCGTGTCGAGGTGAACTCCGCCGGGCGCGAGATGCGAGAGCTGTCGCGCGAACCCGGCCAGCCCGGCGAGAACCTTCAGCTCACGCTCGATTATCGTCTGCAGAACTATGCGCTGCAGCGGCTGGAGGAGGAATCCGCAGCGACCGTGGTGATGGATGTGACCAATGGCGACGTGCTCGCCTGCGCCTCCGCGCCGAGCTTCGACCCCAACCTTTTCGTGCGCGGGATTTCGGTCGCCGATTATCAGCGCCTCACGCAGGACGATCACCGCCCTCTCGCCGACAAGACCGTGCAGGGCCTCTACCCGCCGGGCTCGACCTACAAGATGGTCACCGCGCTCGCCGCGCTGGAGGCGGGGCTGGTGACGCCCGAGGAAACCATCTGGTGCCCCGGCTATGTCGAGATTGCGGGCCGCCGCTTCCACTGCTGGAAAGGCGCGGGCCATGGCCATGTGAACATGACCAAGAGCATGGAGCAGTCCTGCGACGTCTATTATTACGAGCTGTCGCAGCGCGTCGGCATCGACAAGATGAGCGACATGGCCAAGCGTCTGGGTATTGGCGTCCGGCCCGACCTGCCGATGTCGGCGGTGAAGGAAGGCGTGGCCCCCACCAAGGAGTGGAAGCGGGAGCGTTACGGCAAGGACTGGCTGATCGGCGACACCGCGAACGCGGCGATCGGTCAGGGCTATGTGCTGGCCTCGCCGATGCATCTCGCGATCATGGCGGCGCGCATCGCCAGCGGGAAAAAGGTCGAGCCGCGTCTGATCCGCGCCCGTGACGGGGTCGAGCAACCGATCCGCGTCACCGACGATCTGGGCGTCGAGAAGGTCTATCTCGACAGCGTGCGCAAGGGGATGACCGCGGTGGTGAACTCCTCGCGCGGCACCGCGCGCGGCTCGCGCATCGCGATGAAGGAATGGAAGATGGCGGGCAAGACCGGCACCTCCCAGGTCCGCAACATCACCAAGGCCGAACGTGCCCGCGGCGTGATCCGCAACGAGCAGCTTCCCTGGAACCGGCGCGACCACGCGCTCTTCGTGGCTTTCGCCCCCATCGACAATCCGCGCTACGCGGTCTCGGTCGTGGTCGAACACGGCTCGGGCGGCTCGACGGCCGCCGCCCCGATCGCGCGCGACGTGTTGCTGTTCGCGCTGGCGGGCGGTCTGCCCCCGGACGATGCCTACCCGTCCTTCGCCCGCGCGAAGGCCAAGGAGCTGAACGAAACGCTCGATCTGGTCGACCCCGACACCGTGCAGAAGCCGCAATCGAGGTCGCGCGCATGAGCTATCTCGAGAGCAATCTCAAGACCGTCCCGACGGGATGGCGCAAGATCTTCTATCTGAACTGGCCGCTGGTGATCCTGCTGACGGCGGTGGCCTGCGCGGGCTTCCTGATGCTCTACTCGGTCGCGGGCGGCAATATCCACACCTGGGCCGAGCCGCAGATGAAACGTTTTGCGCTCGGAATGATCGCGATGTTCACCGTGGCCTTCATCCCGGTCTGGTTCTGGCGCAATGTCTCGGCGCTGGCCTATTTCGTGGCGCTTCTGCTTTTGGTGGCAGTGGAGTTCTTCGGCGCGATCGGCATGGGCGCACAGCGCTGGCTGGAGATCGGCCCGCTGCGTATTCAGCCCTCCGAGTTGATGAAAATCACCCTCGTGATGCTGCTGGCCGCCTATTACGACTGGCTACCGGTGGAGAAGGTCTCGCGCCCGCTCTGGGTGTTCATCCCTGCGGTGATCATTCTCGCGCCGACCTTCCTCGTGCTGGCCCAGCCCGACCTCGGCACCGCGGTGATGCTGGTGCTGGGCGGGGCCTTCGTGATGTTCGCGGCCGGGGTGTCGTTTTGGTATTTCGGCACCGTGATCGCGCTGGTCGTCGGGCTTGTCTTCGGCGTGATGGAAAGCCGCGGCACCGAGTACCAGCTGCTGCACGACTACCAGTACAAGCGTATCGACACGTTCCTCGATCCCGGCTCCGACCCGCTTGGTGCGGGCTACAACATCATGCAGGCGCAGATCGCGCTTGGCTCGGGCGGCTGGTCGGGGCGCGGCTTCATGCAGGGCACGCAATCGCGGCTGAACTTCCTGCCGGAAAAGCACACGGACTTCATCTTCACCACGCTCGCCGAGGAGTTCGGCTTCGTCGGCGCTTTCTCCCTCCTGATGCTGTACACCGGCATCATCGGCTTCGCGCTTTACACCGCGATGGCGACGAAGGATCGGTTCGCGTCGCTGCTCAGTTTCGGGGTCGCGGGGACGTTCTTCTTCTTCTTCGCGATCAACATGGCGATGGTGATGGGGCTGATGCCCGTCGTGGGGGTGCCGCTACCCCTCGTCAGTTACGGGGGCACCGCCATGATGATCCTGCTTGCGGCCTTCGGGCTGGTGCAAAGCGCCCATGTCCATAGACCGAGGCAAAGATGATCCGCGTCCTTTTCGCCGACAAGCCCGAGAACTGGGCTCGTTACGAACGCCCGCTGACAGAGGCCATCGCGGCCACCGGCGTCGAGGCGCAGATCGTCCAGCCGGACGAGATCGACCCCGCGCGGGTCGACTATGTCGTCTATTCGCCGCAGGGACCGGTGCAGGATTTCACCGCCTATACCGGTGCGAAGGCTGTGCTGAACCTCTGGGCCGGCGTCGAGCGCGTGGTGGGCAACGAGACCCTCACCCAGCCGCTGTGCCGGATGGTGGATGCGGGGCTGGAGCGCGGCATGGTCGATTACGTGACCGGCCATGTGCTGCGCTACCACCTCGGGATCGACGCGACACTGGCCCAGCAGGACGGTGTCTGGCACCATGACGGGGGCGTGCCGCCCTTGGCGCGGGACCGATCGGTGGTGATGCTGGGCTTGGGCGCTTTGGGCAAGGCCTGCGCCGAGGCGCTCGCGGGTCTGGGCTTTGCTGTCACCGGCTGGAGCCGCAGCCCCAAGGACATCCCCGGGATCACCTGCCTGAGCGGCGATGACGGTCTGGCGGAGGCGCTGTCGAAGGCGGAGATTCTCGTCTCGATCCTGCCCGACACGCCCGAGACCACCGATCTTCTGAACGCGGAAACGCTGGCGCAGATGCCAAAAGGCGCGCGGATCATCAATCCGGGTCGCGGCACGCTGATCGACGATGACGCGCTGTTGGCGGCGCTGGATCGCGGCCAGATCGGCCATGCGACGCTCGACGTCTTCCGCGTCGAGCCCCTGCCCCCCGAGCACCCCTATTGGGCGCATCCCCACGTGACGGTGACGCCCCACATCGCCGCCGAGAGCCGGGCACAGACCGCGTCCGAAGTCATCGCGGAAAATATCCGGCGGGGCGAGGCAGGCGAGCCGTTCCTCTATCGCGTGGACCGGTCGCGGGGCTATTGAGCGGCGCAGGCCGGGGGTTTCACACCCCCGGACCCCCGTGGGATATTTCGACCAAGAGGAAGATCAGAGCGTTGGCGCGGGCAGTCCGAGCTGCTGCGCGAGACCCGCAAGGCGGCTTTCCTGCCCCGACCAGTCGGCGGCGCGCGACGCAAACAGCGTCGCCTGAGATTGGTGGATCAGCCCGTCCGAGAGGATCTTCAGGTGGTTCGCGCGCAGCGTTTCGCCGCTCGAGGTGATGTCGGCCACGGCCTCGGCGGTGAGGTTCGCGATCGTCCCCTCGGTCGCGCCTTGGCTGTCGACAAGCTGCCAATCGGCCACGCCTTCGCGGGTCAGAAATTCGCGCACCAGCCGATGGTATTTCGTGGCGATCCGCAGGCGGAAGCCGTGGGTGGCGCGGAAACGGTGGGCAGCGGCGTCGAGGTCTTCGAGGCTGTCCACATCCGACCAGCAGGCCGGCACCGCGATGATCAGATCGGCATGGCCGAAGCCCATCGGCGCGAGATCGGCGACCTGACTTTCCCAATCGGCCAGCTTCTCGCGCACGAGATCCGAGCCGGTGACGCCCAGATGGATGCGGCCCGCCGCCAGTTCGCGCGGGATTTCTCCGGCCGACAGCAGCACGAGCTGCACGCCCTCGGCCCCTTCGACCGCGCCTGCATATTCGCGCTCCGACCCGGTGCGCTTGAGCGTGATGCCTGCTTGCGCAAACCAGTCGAAGGTCTTCTCCATCAGACGCCCCTTGGAGGGCACACCGAGCTTGATCATGGCCTCACTCATGCTTGCGCCTCCAGATCGGACATCAGTCCCGCACGAATCACGCCGCCCACGGCGGGGATTTCGCGCCCCTGCCCCAGTTGCCGGGTCAGCGCGTCGTAGCGCCCACCGGATGCGACCGGCGGCAGCGCCGGATCGGCTGCGGTGAAAGTGAAGACGAAGCCGTCGTAATATTCCATCGTCGAGCGGCCGTGGCTCGCGTCGAAAGTGATCGCGGAGAGGTCGATGCCGCGCGTGGCGAGCGCGTCGAGGCGCTTTTCGAGCCGCGCGATGGCGGGTTCGATGGCAGCGATGTTCAGCGCGCGCAGGGCGGCAGGCGCCTGATCGGCGGCACAGCGCAATTCAGCCAGCTTGCCCATCGCGGCGACCGCATCGGTCGGGATCGGCGCGGCAGCGGCATCGGCGGCGAGCGTGGCGATCCGCGCCTCCATCTCCTCGCGCGAGCGAAGCCCGATCCACGGCGCGCCGGAGCGTTGGCCGGTCAGTAGATCGGCGCGGGCTTTCGGCACCTCGACCTGCCCCGAATAGCGGGCAAGCAGATGCTGGAAGCGCTTGGGACGCCAGATGTGACGGGCAAGCGCGGCCTTGCGTTCGGGCAGCGTGTCGAGCCCGTCGACGGCGGCGCGCAGCAGGCCCATATCGCCGATCGTGGCGGACAGGTTCAGCTTGGCGAGAAGCCCCGCGAACAGCGCGAAAACCTCCGCATCGGCGGCTTCCGGGTCGGCGCGGTCGAAGATTTCGAACCCGGCCTGAAAATACTCATGGGCGCGCGCGGCACCGCGATGATCCTGACGGCGGAACACCTCGCCCGCATAGGCGTAGCGCGCAGGTTCGGCGCCATTGGCCATATGCTCCTGCACGACCGGCACGGTGAAGTCCGGGCGCAGCATCATCTCGCCGCGCAGCGGGTCGGCGGTGACATAGGCGCGGGCGCGAATATCCTCGCCGTAAAGGTCGAGAAGCGCCTCGGCGGGTTGCAGGATGTCAGGCGTGACCTCGACCGCACCCGCGTTGAGGAATTGCTCCAGCAGGCGGCTTGCCTGTCCCCGCGCTTTCGCCTTGTCCGCCATCACTCGGCCTCGTAGCGCGCAAGGATTTCTTGCACTTTTGCGACCATTTCCCCGGTCGGAACCTCGAATTGCGCCGGTTGGGATTTCCATTCTTCAACCGTCGCGTCCTGCGCGATCTTCGCGCCAAGGATCAGATCCTTGATCTGGACGACGCCGCGGTCTGCCTCGTCCGAGCCTTGGATGATCGCCACCGGGCTTTCGCGTTTATCGGCGTATTTCAACTGGTTGCCGAAGTTCTTCGGGTTGCCCAGATAGACCTCGGCGCGGATGCCTTCCCCGCGCAGCGTGGAGGCCAGCGCCATGTATTCGGCCATCCGGTCGCGATCCATCACGGTCACGACGACCGGGCCCTGCGCGGAGCCGCCGATGCGGCCCTTGGCGCGGAGCGCGGCCAGCAGGCGGTCGACGCCGATCGAGACGCCGGTGGCCGGAACGACCTGACCGGTGAAGCGCTTGACGAGATCGTCATAGCGCCCGCCACCTGCGACCGAACCGAATTGGCGCGGGCGGCCCTTCTCGTCGGTGATCTCGAAGGTCAGCTCGGCCTCGAAAACCGGGCCGGTGTAATAGCCCAGACCGCGAACGACCGAGGGGTCGATCACGATGCGGTCGGGACCGTAGCCCTGCGCGTCGAGAAGCGAGGCGATCTGCTCGAGTTCGGCCACGCCTTCCGCACCCAGCGCCGAGCCTTCGACCAACTCGCGCAGCCGCGCGACGGTGGCGGCGTTGTCTTCGCGCTTGGCCTCCATGAAGCCCATGACCGTATCGGCCTGTGCCTCGGACAGCCCCGCGCCCTTGGTGAAGTCGCCGGAATCGTCCAGACGCCCCTCGCCCATCAGAAGGCGCACGCCCTCCTCACCGAACTTGTCGAACTTGTCGATGGCGCGCAGGACGATGCCGCGCTCTTCCTCGAACTTGGTCGGATCGGCCGGGTCGAGAACGCCCGCGACTTCCATCACGCCGTTCAGAACCTTGCGGTTGTTCACCCGCACGACGTAATCGCCGCGCGGAATGCCGACGGCTTCCAACGCGTCCGAAAGCATCCCGCAAATCTCGGCATCGGCCGCCACCGAAGGCGCGCCCACGGTATCGGCATCGCATTGATAGAACTGGCGGAACCGGCCCGGACCGGGCTTTTCGTTGCGCCAGACGGGGCCCATCGTGAAGCGACGATAGGGCGTCGGCAGGTCGTTGCGATATTGCGCCGCGACCCGGGCCAGCGGCGCCGTCATGTCGTAGCGCAGCGCCAGCCACTTGCCGTCATCTTCCTCCTGCCACGCGAAGACGCCCGCATTCGGGCGGTCCACATCGGGGAGGTATTTACCCAGTGCCTCGACCGTCTCGATCGCCGAAGTTTCCAGCGCCTCGAAGCCATGCGTGCGATAGACCTCTGCGATCTTCGCCAGCATATCGGCCCGCTCGGTCACCTCCGTCCCGAAATAATCGCGGAAGCCCTTCGGGGCCTCTGCCTTGGGACGGGGCTGCTTTTTCTGTTTCGCCATCGGCTTGCACCTGATCTTATCTCGCGCGAGGGTGTAGCCCAAGGGGCTGGCCCCGGCAAGCAATAGGAACGGCAGATGCAGGAACGGCTGGAACGGGCGGAAGAACAGATCGCCTATCTGACGCAAACGGTGGACGAGCTGTCCGATGTCATCGTCGCGCAAGCCCGTCAGATCGAACGGCTGGAGCGCCATCTGGGCCTGCTGATGGAGCGCGAGGCCGAGCGCGAATATGACAGCGGCAGCGCGATCCCCCTGGCCGACCAGAAACCGCCGCACTGGTAATGGACGCGGCGCTCTGGGGGCTGAACGGTGTCTTCGTGAGTGCCCAAGCGCTCATCTACACCGCTTTGCTGATCTGGCCCCCGGGCATCGACCTTCGTTCGACGATCGACCGGTTCGAGCTGTGGCAGGGCAGCGGCATCCTCGCGATGCAGGTGTTCTTCGCCGTGCCGCTGATGTGCGGGCTGATCTGGCGGCTGCGCAGCCATCGACAGACCATGATTTTGGTCTCAATGAGTTTTCTGGCAACTGCCGTGCTGGGCGCGGCGGCGTGGCTGGAGATGGGGATGATCTCCGGTGCGGTACGCGACGGGATCAACGAGCCCGATCTGCTGCGCGGCTTGGCGCTGCTGCGCTGGGGCGAGTTCGCCACCGCCCTTGCCGCCGCGATAACGCTGCGGCTGGCATGGGTGGCGCGCAGCCTGTGAGGCTCAGACCTCTTCGACCTCGCTCACCCCGCGCAAGGAGCGCAAAGCGCCTTTCACCTGTGCGTTGACCGGCGCCTCGGGCATCGCGGTGATCTGGTAGCGGCAGCCGCGCTCATTGTCATAGACCATGAAGCTGATCGGGCCGCGCGAATGCACCTTCCCTTCGCGGGCGACCCGTTCGACGAGGCTCGCAACAGAGGCGACCGCGTCATTGTTGTCGATATGAACAAGAAGCCCGGATGACCCCGCATCCGCCGTCGCCTTCTCCACGGTCTGGGCCGAAGTGGCGACCATACGCACCGACTCGCCATCCACCTCGACCTTCACGGTCAGCACCAGAAGGTTGCCGGTTTCCAGCACATCGCGGCAGGCTTCCAGCGCCTCGGACCAGAAGGCGACCTCGTAGGGCCCCGACGCATCCGAGAGTGCCACGAAGGCGAAGCGGTTGCCCTTGGCGGATTTCTTCTCGCGCACCGAGGCGACCTCGCCCGCGATCTTGGTCACGAAAGGACCGCCCACGGCTTTTTGCTGCACCTCTTCCCAGCTCAGCACCTTCTTGCGCTTGAGCGCGGGCAGGTAATCCTCGATCGGGTGGCCCGAGAGGTAGAAGCCGATGGCCTTGTGTTCTTCGGCCAGACGTTCGCCCGGCAGCCAGTCGTCGGTATCGGCCAGACGCGGCGGCGGCAGATCGTCGCCCGCCTCGCCGAACAGCGACACCTGCGCCGACTCGCGCGCCTCGATCACCGCGCCCGACCACGCCATCAGCGATTCCAGCGACTCGCAAACGCGCTTGCGGTTCGGGTCCAGAAGATCGAAGGCCCCGGCCCGCGCCAGCATCTCCAGCGGGCGCTTGCCCACCCGCTTCATGTCCACGCGCCGCGCGAAATCAAACAGGTCCTTGAACGGCTCGTCGCCGCGCGCGGTCACGATCATCTGCATCGCGTCCACGCCCACATTCTTCAGCGCGCCCAGCGCATAGACCAGCTTCTGATCGACCACGTCGAAGGTCGAAAGCGAGCGGTTCACGCAGGGCGGAATGATCTCGATCCCGAGCTTCTTCTGCACCTCGTCGGCATAGATCGCGAGCTTGTCGGTCAGATGAATATCGCAATTCATCACGCCGCCCATGAACTCGACCGCGTGGTTCGCCTTAAGCCAGCCGGTGTAATAGGACACCACCGCGTAGGCCGCCGCGTGGGATTTGTTGAAGCCGTAATTGGCGAATTTCTCCAGAAGGTCGAACACCTCCGAGGCCTTCTTCTTGTCGACCCCGTTCTTGGCCGCGCCCGCCTCGAATTTCGGGCGCTCGGCGTCCATCGCCTCCTTGATCTTCTTACCCATCGCGCGACGGAGAAGGTCTGCGCCGCCAAGCGAGTAGCCCCCCATGACCTGCGCGATCTGCATCACCTGCTCCTGATAGACGATGATGCCCTGCGTCTCTTCAAGGATATGGTCGATGGTCGGGTGGACCGAGGTGATCTTCTTGAGCCCGTTCTTCACCTCGCAATAGGTCGGGATATTCTCCATCGGGCCGGGACGATAGAGCGCCACCAGTGCGACGATGTCCTCGATACAGGTGGGCTTCATCTGGCGCAGGGCCGATTTCATGCCCTCCGATTCCACCTGGAACACGGCGACGGTCTTCGCATCGGCGTAGAGCTTGTAGGTCTTCTCGTCATCCAGCGGGATCGCGTTGATATGGTTTTCCGCACCCTCGGCAGGCTCGTAGAGCTGATTACCGGCGGCATCGACATGCAGCGGACGGCCCGATTTGAAGATCAGCTCCATCGCCGAGCGGATCACTGTCAGCGTCTTCAGGCCGAGGAAGTCGAACTTCACGAGACCCGCCTGCTCGACCCATTTCATGTTGAACTGGGTTGCGGGCATGTCCGAGCGCGGATCCTGATAGAGCGGCACCAACTCGTCGATCGGACGGTCGCCGATCACGACGCCCGCCGCGTGGGTCGAAGCGTTCCGCAGCAGCCCTTCGATGGCCTTCGCATAATCGAGAAGCCGTGCCACGACCTCTTCGTTGCGGGCCGCTTCGCGCAGGCGCGGCTCGTCGGCCAGCGCCTTCTCGATGCTGACGGGCTTCACGCCTTCGACCGGGATCAGCTTCGACAGCTTGTCGACCTGCCCGTAGGACATCTGCAAGACTCGGCCCACGTCGCGCACGGCGGCCTTGGACAGAAGCGCGCCGAAGGTGATAATCTGGCCAACCTTCTCGCGCCCGTATTTATTCTGAACATATTGGATCACCTCCTCGCGGCGATCCATGCAGAAGTCGATGTCGAAGTCCGGCATCGAGACACGTTCGGGGTTGAGGAAGCGTTCGAACAGAAGCGAATAGCGCAGCGGATCGAGGTCGGTGATGGTCAGCGCGTAAGCCACGAGCGAACCCGCGCCCGAGCCACGCCCCGGCCCGACCGGAATGTCGTGATCCTTGGCCCATTTGATGAAGTCCGCAACGATCAGGAAGTAACCCGGGAAGCCCATCTGCTCGATGATGTCGAGCTCGAATTGCAGGCGTTTCTCGTAATCCTCGACCGGAGCGGCATGCGGGATCACGTCAAGGCGGTTGCGCAACCCGTCCCAAGCCTGACGCCGCAGTTCCACCACCTCGTCATCGGCGAATTTCGGCAAAATCGGCGCGCGCTTATAGGTCGAGAAAGCGCAGCGTTTCGCGATCTCGACGGTGTTCTCCACGGCTTCGGGCAGATCGGCGAAGAGCGCGACCATCTCGCCTTCGGATTTGAAATAGTGCTGTGGGGTCAAACGCCGGCGCGGCTCGATCTGATCGACATAGGCGCCTTCCGCGATACAGATCATCGCGTCATGGGCCTCGTAGATCGCGGGCTTCGGGAAATAGACGTCGTTCGTGGCGACCAGCGGCAGACCCAGCTCATAGGCCCATTCGACGAAGGGCCGCTCGGTCGCAATCTCGGCCTCGGTCAGCGTGCCGCCCTCGCCCGGGTGGCGCTGCAATTCGACATAGAGGCGGTTCGGGAAGATCCCGGCAAGTTGCTGCAACAGCGCCTTGGCACGGTCCTTCGCGCCGTTCCGGATCAACCGCCCGACGGGGCCGTCTGGGCCGCCCGAAAGGCAGATCAGGCCCTCGGAATACCGCTCCAGCTCCTCCAGCGTGACCTGAACCAGCGCCCCGTGCTTGTCGAGATAGAGGCACGAATTCAACTTCATCAGGTTCTCGTAGCCGCGCTCGGTCTGGGCCAGCAGAACGATCGGTGCGGGAAGGCGCGGACGCTCGCCCGGCTTGGCCGGATCGAACTCCAACGAGACCTGACAGCCGACGATCGGCTGCAGCCCCGCCCCCGTCGCGGTCACGGAAAACTCGAGCGCCGCGAACATGTTGTTCGTGTCGGTCACGGCGACAGCGGGCATCTTCGCCGACTCGCACATCTTCACGAGTTTCTTGGCGGGCACGGCGCCTTCGAGCAATGAATACTCGGTATGGACGCGCAGATGAATGAATCGGGGGCTGGTCATGCCACCAGATTTAGCGGGTAGCAGCGCCCCGCGCCAGCCTCTCGCCGCGTCCGCCCGACGCTTTGCGCTCGACCACTTGGCGCGGCTGAGCGCCCAATTCTTGATCACCGGATCAAGTTTCAGGCAACGCACCGCCGCGAATCCCTTGCCAAAGCCTGTCTGCATCGGCTTTGCTGGGCCGGTCCCGTTCTACGCCGCATCGAGGGGGACCGCAGGGACGACTGGTAAGGCGGCGGATTTTTCGTATGGAGATCACGTTTCTTCTCAATGGAGAAACCCGGACGGTGACGCTTACCGATCCGACGCAATCTGTGCTCGACTGGCTGCGCGCCGAAGGGCTGACCGGCACCAAGGAGGGCTGCAACGAGGGCGATTGCGGGGCCTGCTCGGTCATCGTGACCGACGCGGAGGGCGCCAAACCGCTCAATGCCTGCCTGATGATGATGCCCCATCTGCACGGCCGCGCGCTGCGCACTGTCGAGGGCGTCGCCGGGCCGAAGGGCGAATTGCACCCGGTTCAGCAGGCGATGGTCGATCATCACGGCTCGCAATGCGGCTTCTGCACGCCCGGCTTCATCGCCACGATGGCGGCGGGGCATCTCAATGGGCGCCGCGATCACGACGATCTGCTCGCAGGCAACCTGTGCCGCTGCACCGGCTACGCGCCGATCATCCGCGCCGCCGAAGCCGCGCAGGACAAGGCCGTGCCCGCATGGATGCACGACACGGTTCCTGAGCTGGCAGACGTCGCGCCAAAGGCCGATCACGTCTTCCTGCCCGATAGCGCGGATGCGCTGGCAGACTGGTATCTCGCCCATCCCGACGCCACGCTGATCGCGGGCGCGACCGATGTGGGTCTCTGGGTCACGAAGCAGCTGCGCGAGCTGAAAGAGGTCGCCTTCCTCAACAACTGCACGGATCTGCAGATCATCGAGGAAACCGACGACCGCTACATCGTCGGCGCGGGCGTCACCTTGGCCGCGTTGCGCGAGGCGATCCGCGACACACTCCCCAGCTTTGCCGAATTGCTCCGCCGCTTCGCCTCCGAACAGGTGAGACAGGCGGCGACCATCGGCGGCAATATCGCGAACGGCTCGCCCATCGGCGACAGCCCGCCCGTCCTGATCGCGATGGGCGCGGAGCTGACGCTGCGCAAGGGCGAGGCGCGCCGCACGATCCCGCTTGAGAGCTTCTTCCTCGACTACGGCAAGCAGGACCGCGCGCCCGGCGAATTCGTCGAAAGCGTCAGCTTCCCGAAATCCGCGCCCGATCTAGCTTGCTACAAACTCTCGAAACGCTTCGATCAGGACATCTCCGCCGTCTGTGGCGCGCTGAGTATCCCGCGCGATGATGACAAGATCGGCGCTTCGCGCATCGCCTTCGGCGGCATGGCGGGTATCCCGAAACGCGCAACGGCACTGGAAGCGGCGCTTGAGGGGCAGCCCTTCACCGAAGAGGCGATCACGGCCGCCTTGCCCGCGTTGGATCAGGACTTCACGCCGCTCACCGACATGCGCGCCTCGGATGCCTACCGGATGGAAGCCGCCAAGGCGATGCTGATCCGATACGTCCGCAACGCCCAAGGCGCACTCTCCATTCTGGAGGTGCAACCATGAGCGTCGGCACCAAGAAACCCCACGATTCCGCGCAGTTGCATGTCACCGGCGCGGCGCGCTACGTCGATGACATCCCCTGCCCCGGCAACACGTTGCACCTCGCCTTCGGCCTCTCGACCGAGGCCCATGCCGAGATCGCCTCGCTCGATCTGAGCGCAGTGCGCGCAGCGCCCGGTGTCGTCGCGGTGCTGACGGCCGAGGACATGCCGTTTGCCAATAACGCCTCGCCCGCGCCCGAACCCGAACCGGTTCTGGCCGAAGGCGTCGTGCATTTCGTCGGCCAGCCGATCTTCGTGGTCGCGGCGACCAGCCATCATGCGGCGCGCAAGGCCGCGCGGCTGGCGAAGATCGACTACACGCCCCGTCCGGCGATCCTGACAGTCGATGAGGCGCTCGACGCGAACAGCCATTTTGAAGGCGGCCCGGTCACATGGGCGCGCGGCGATACCGGCGAAGGCTTCGCGCAGGCCGAGCATATTGTTGAAGGCAGCTTCGACATGGGCGGGCAGGAGCACTTCTACCTCGAAGGGCAAGCCGCCCTCGCGCTGCCTGACGATCAGGGGATGGTGATCCGCTGCTCCTCGCAGCACCCGTCCGAGGTCCAGCACAAGGTGGCCGACGCGCTCGGTTGCGCGATGCACGACGTCCGCGTGGAGATGCGCCGGATGGGTGGCGGTTTCGGCGGCAAAGAGAGCCAAGGCAACGCGCTCGCCATCGCCTGCGCCGTGGTCGCGCGTGCCACCGGGCGGCCCTGCAAGATGCGCTACGACCGCGACGACGACATGGTCATCACCGGCAAGCGCCATGATTTCCGGATCAAATACCGGCTCGGCGCAGATGCCGAGGGCAAGATCGTCGCGGCCGAGTTCACCCATCTCGCCCGCTGCGGCTGGTCGCCCGACCTGAGCCTGCCGGTCTGCGACCGCGCGATGCTGCACAGCGACAGCTCTTATTACCTGCCAAATGTGAAGATCGAGAGCCACCGGCTGCGCACCAACACCCAAAGCGCGACGGCCTTCCGGGGCTTCGGCGGCCCGCAGGGCATGATCGGCACGGAAGCCGCGCTCGATCACCTCGCCCATGTGATGGGGATCGATCCGCTCGATCTGCGCAAGCGCAACTACTACGACCCCGAGGGCGGGCAGAGCACGCATTACGGCCAGCCGGTCGAGGATTTCATCCTGCCCGAGATCACCGAGCGGTTGGAGAAATCCGCCGAGTTCGCGGCCCGCAAGGCCCGCGTGGCCGAGTGGAACGCCACCAATACGACCCTGAAGCGCGGCATCTCGCTGACGCCGGTGAAGTTCGGCATCTCCTTCACGCTGACCCAGCTGAACCAGGCGGGTGCGCTGGTGCATGTCTATGCCGACGGCTCGATCCAGCTGAACCACGGCGGGACGGAGATGGGTCAGGGCCTGCATCGCAAGGTCTGTCAGGTCGCGGCCTCGGTCTTCGGCGTCACGGATGAGGATGTGCGCATCACCGCGACGGCCACCGACAAAGTTCCCAACACCTCCGCCACGGCGGCCTCCTCGGGGGCCGATCTGAACGGCATGGCGGTGAAGGCCGCGTGCGAGACGATCAAGGCGCGGCTGGCGGGTTTCATGGCCGAAAGCGCGGGCGCTGCGGTGGAAGACGTGACGTTTGCCGATGGCGAGGTGCGCGCGGGCGATCACGCCCTGCCCTTCGCGAAGCTGGTGAAGCTCGCTTACGAGGCGCGGGTATCGCTCTCCTCGACCGGCTTCTATGCCACGCCGAAGATCAGCTGGGACCGGATCAAGGGTCAGGGCCGACCGTTCTTCTACTTCGCTTATGGCGCGGCGGTGACCGAGGTGGTGATCGACACGCTGACCGGCGAGAACCGTATCCTGCGCACCGACATCCTGCACGATGCGGGGGCCTCGCTGAACCCGGCCATCGATATCGGCCAGATCGAAGGCGGCTACGTGCAGGGCGCGGGGTGGCTCACGACCGAGGAACTGGTCTGGGACGACAAGGGGCGTCTGCGCACCCATGCGCCCTCGACCTACAAGATCCCCGCCTGCTCGGACCGCCCGCGTATTTTCAACGTCGCGCTCTGGGACGAGCCGAACCGCGAGGACACGATCTATCGTTCCAAGGCGGTGGGTGAGCCGCCTTTCATGCTGGCGATCTCGGCCTTCCTCGCGCTGCAGGACGCGTGCAAATTCTGCGGCCCGAACTGGCCCGATCTGCAGGCGCCCGCCACGCCCGAAGCGGTTCTGGCTGCCGTGCACCGGGCAAGGGGGGACGCATGAGCCTCGATCCCGCAGCCCTCGCCCGCGCGGCAGACCGCGGAGCCTTCACCCGTGTCGTGGTCGCGCGCGCTCAAGGCTCCACCCCGCGCGAAGACGGGGCGGAGATGCTGGTCTGGGCGGATCATGTCGAAGGCACGATCGGCGGTGGCGCGCTGGAATTCTCCGCCATCGCGAAGGCGCGGGGCGGGCTGACGGGGATCGAGAAAATCCCGCTGGGCCCCGCGATGAACCAGTGCTGCGGCGGGGCCGCGGTGCTGGGCTACGAGCGGATGGACCGGACCACCGTCGCGCAGATCACGGGCGATTGGCACGCACGCCCTCTGACGCCGGGTACGCCCGAGCCGCTGGCCGTCACCCGCGCGCTGGCTCGCGCCCGCGATCGCGGCGAGACGCCGCCGCTGCTGGTCGAGAACTGGCTGATCGAACGCGTCGCGCCGCCGCCCAGCCCGATCTGGGTCTGGGGCGCAGGCCATGTCGGGCGCGCGCTGATCGGGGCGCTGAGCCCCCTTCCCGGCCTCGCGCTATTCTGGGCCGATAGCGGGGCGGAGCGGTTTCCCGACATGATACCCGAAGGCGTCACACCGCTGATCGCCGAGAACCCGGCCGATCTGGTCTCCCTCGCCCCAACTGAGGCCCGCCACTTCGTGCTGACCTATTCACATTCTCTCGATCTGGAGCTTTGCCACCGGCTGCTCGCCCATGGCTTCGGCGGACTCGGCCTGATCGGGTCGGACAGCAAATGGGTCCGCTTCCGCAAGCGCCTCGCCGCGCTCGGTCATTCGGATGCACAAATTTCGCGCATTGCCTGCCCGATAGGCGATCCGACCTTGGGGAAGCATCCTCAAGCCATTGCCCTTGGGGTAGCGACCGGGCTAGTGAAAGAGCTGAACGCCGCGCAAGCGGCGACGGGGAAAGGGAAACGCGCCGGGTGACGGAGCTGCTCAAGATCGACGGGCTGACGAAAGCCTATCCTGGTGTCGTGGCCAATGACGGCGTCGGCTTCTCGGTGCGTCCGGGCGAGGTCCACGCCCTGCTGGGCGAAAACGGCGCCGGCAAATCAACGCTGGTGAAGATGATCTACGGGCTGGTGAAGCCCGATTCCGGGACGATGCACTTCGCGGGCCAGTCCTTCGCGCCCGCCGATCCGCGCGCCGCGCGCGCCGCTGGCGTCGCGATGGTGTTCCAGCATTTCTCGCTTTTCGAGGCGCTTAACGTTGCCGAGAACGTGGCGCTTGGCATGGAAAACCCGCCGCCGATGCGCCAGCTTGCCAAGCGTATCCGCGAGATCTCCACCGCCTACGGCCTGCCGCTAGACCCCGCACGACTAGTGGGCGACCTCTCCGCGGGCGAGCGTCAGCGCGTCGAGATCGTGCGCTGCTTGCTGCAGGACCCCAAGCTTCTGATCATGGACGAGCCGACCTCGGTTCTGACGCCGCAAGAGGTCGAGATTCTGTTCCACACCCTGCGCAAGCTCTCCGCCGAGGGCACCGCAATCCTCTATATCAGCCACAAGCTTGAAGAAATCCGCACGCTTTGCGAAGGCGCGACGATCCTGCGCGCGGGCAAGGTGGTGGCGAGCTGCAATCCGCGCGAGAAGACCGCGCGCGAGCTGGCCGAGCTGATGGTCGGCGCGGAGCTGAAAGTCACCGACCGGGCCGAGCGCAAGCTGGGCGACGTCGTTCTGAAAGTCTCGGGCCTGTCGCTCGCGCCGCTGTCGCAGTTCGGCCCCTCGCTGAAAGACCTCAGCCTCGAGCTGCGCGCGGGCGAAGTGCTGGGCATCGGCGGCGTCGCGGGCAACGGTCAGGAAGAATTGCTGGCGACCCTGTCGGGCGAGCGGCCCTCCGCCCCCGGCACGGTCAGCCTGATGGGCGAAGATATCTCCGGGCTCGGGCCGAACGGCCGCCGCGCGAAGGGGCTGCTGGCTGCGCCCGAAGAACGGCTGGGCCATGCCGCCGTCCCCGCGATGAGCCTGACCGAGAACGCGATCCTCACCGGCACGATGCGCAAGCCGCTGACCCGCAACGGCTTCGTCGATCAGGGCGCGGCAAAGACCTTCGCCGACGAGATCATTCAGGCCTTCGACGTGCGCACGCCGGGTTCGCATGTCGCGGCCCGCGCGCTTTCGGGCGGCAATCTGCAGAAATACGTGATCGGCCGCGAGGTGCTGCAAAACCCCGCGGTGCTGGTGGTGAACCAGCCGACATGGGGCGTCGATGCCGCCGCCGCCGCGTCAATCCGGCAGGCGCTGCTGGACCTCGCCGCGAAAGGCGCTGCGGTGATCGCGATCAGTCAGGACCTCGATGAGCTTATGGAAATCTCCGACCGCTTCTCGGCGCTGAACGAAGGCCGACTGAGCGCCTCGCGCCCGACCCAGGGGCTGACGATCGAAGAGATCGGCATGATGCTGGGCGGTGCGCACGGGATGCAGGAGGCCGCGGTATGATCACCCTCGTCCGACGCCCCACCCCGTCGCAATTCTGGTCCTACGCGACCCCGCTCCTCGCCGTGATCGCCACCATGATCGCGGGCGGCATCCTGTTCGCGATACTGGGCAAGCACCCGGTCGAGGCGATCCGCGTGATCTTCTGGGACCCGCTCTTCGGCGGCAATGCCAGCTATTTCCGTGGCCAGCTTCTGGTGAAGGCCGGGCCGTTGATCCTGATCGCCTGCGGGCTCGCCGTGGGCTTTCGCGCGGGCATCTGGAATATCGGCGCCGAAGGGCAATACATCATGGGCGCGCTGTTCTCGGCATGGCTGGCGCTGAAGATGTACCCGGCTGAGAGCCACTGGCTGTTCCCGGCGATGATCGTGCTGGGCGCGCTTGGCGGCTTCCTCTGGGCGATGATCCCGGCGGTGCTGAAGGTGCTGTTCGGCACCTCGGAAATTCTCGTCTCGCTGATGCTGGTCTACGTGGCCGAGAACCTGCTGGCCTATATGGCCTTCGGCCCACTCAAGAACCCTGAAGGTTTCGGCTTTCCCGGCTCGCGCAACCTGCAAGACTACCCCTCGGCCTTCAATCACGAGCTGATCGAAGGCACGGGCATGCATTGGGGCGTCGTCGCGGCGCTGATCGCGGTGATCTTCACCTATGGGCTGATGCACCGCCATATCACCGGTTTCCGCATCCGCGTCGCGGGCGAGGCGCCGCGGGCTGCACGCTTCGCAGGCGTGATCCCGGCGCGGCTGGTGATGCTCGGGCTTGGGATGGGCGGCGCGTTCGCAGGGCTTGCGGGCATGTTCGAGGTCTCCGGCCCCTCGGGTCAGATCACCGACAGTTTCAACGTGGGCTACGGCTTCACCGCGATCATCGTGGCCTTCCTTGGCCGCCTGCATCCGATCGGCATCCTGCTGGCGGGGCTCTTGATGGCGCTGACCTATATCGGCGGCGACATGGCGCAGTTGATGCTCGGCCTGCCCTCGGCGGCGATCCAGGTCTTTCAGGGGATGCTGCTGTTCTTCCTGCTGGCCTTCGACGTGCTGACCAATTTCCGCATCCGTTTCGGGAGGGTCGCGGCATGACGCGCAAACTCCCTTCGCTGCGCCTGATGATCATCTTCCTTGGCGGCACCGTCATGGGGTTGGGCCTGTACTACCTGCTCGCGGTGGCGCAGGCGTTCTGGGCTTTCGTGGTGATCGGCGTGGTGATGATGGTGGTGTTCGAGCTGGCGCTGGGAGCCTCACGGGCGGTGATCTACCGCATCGGCGCGCGCCCCGACAGCGAAGAGCCCCGCCGCCCCACCCTGCATGGACGCGAGCGTTACGCCTCTGTGGCCGGGCTCATCGTCGGCCTCGTCGGCGGCTATCTGGCTTGGGGGCCGGTTCTGTTCTGGGGACATGGAGGCGCACTATGATCGTAGGCGGCATCGATATCATCACCCTGACGGCGACGCTGATGGGCGCATCGACCCCGGTTCTGCTGGCCGCGACCGGCGAACTGGTCGCCGAGAAATCGGGCGTGCTCAACCTCGGCGTCGAGGGGATGATGATCATGGGCGCGGTCGCAGGCTTCGCCGCCGCCGTCGCGACCGGCAGCCCGGTTCTGGGCTTCCTGATGGGCGCGATCGCCGGTGCCTTGCTGGCGACGCTTTTTGCCTTCCTGACGCAGAAGCTTCTGTCGAACCAAGTCGCGACGGGCCTTGCGCTGACGCTGTTCGGGCTGGGCCTGAGCGCGCTGATCGGCAAGGGCTACGAGGGTGTGCGCCCGCCGCCGACGGCCAAGATCGACTTCGGGCCGCTCTCGGATATTCCGGTGCTGGGCCGCATCCTGTTCTCCCATGACTGGATCGTCTATCTCTCGCTGATCCTCGTCGCGGTGGTCTGGTACGTGCTGCGCTCCACCCGCGCCGGGCTGATCCTGCGCGCGGTGGGCGAAAGCCATGACGCCGCCCACGCGCTGGGATACCGCGTCGTCGCCGTGCGCTTCGCCACGCTGGCCTTCGGCGGGGCGCTGGCCGGCCTGGGCGGCGCCTATCTCAGCCTCGTGCGCGTGCCGCAATGGACCGAAGGCATGACCGCAGGCGCGGGCTGGATCGCACTCGCCATCGTGGTCTTCGCAAGCTGGCGCCCGTGGCGGGTGCTGCTGGGCGCTTACCTCTTCGGCGGCATCACCGCTCTGCAGCTGCAATTGCAGGCCGCAGGCTATGCGATCCCGGTGCATATCCTCTCGATGGCCCCTTACGTCATCACCATCGTGGTGCTGGTCATCCTGTCCGCCATTCACCGCCACGGCGTGCAGGCCGCGCCTGCCAGCCTCGGCAAGTCTTTCCACGCCTCGAGCTGAGGCATCTCTCGAAGGGCCCCATCAAGAGGCCCGCCACCCAACTTGGAGTAACGCGATGAACCGCAGATCCTTTTTGAAAACCACCGCCGCAACGGCCGTCGTCGCGGGCGTCGGCGTCCCGGCTTTCGCCGCTGACGAGCCGCTGAAAATCGGCTTCATCTATGTCGGCCCCGTCGGCGACATGGGCTGGTCCTACCAGCACGACCAAGGTCGTCAGGCGATCGAAGAAAAATACGGCGAGAAGGTGAAGACCTCGTTCATCGAGAACGTGCCGGAAGGCCCTGATGCCGAGCGCGCGCTGACCCAGCTGGCGCTGGACGGCAACAAGCTGATCTTCGCGACCTCCTTCGGCTACATGGACGCGGTGATGAACGTCGCCAAGAAATTCCCCGACGTGAAATTCGAGCACGCCACCGGCTACAAGCTCGCCGACAACGTCGCGACCTATGACGCGAAATTCTTCCAGGGTCGCGCCATTCAGGGCACCATCGGCGGCCGCATGACCAAGACCAACAAGATCGGTTATATCGGCTCCTTCCCGATCCCCGAGGTCTATCAGGGCATCAACTCCGCCTATCTGGCCGCGAAGAAGGTGAACCCCGACGTCGAAATGAAAGTCGTCTGGGCTTACACTTGGTTCGATCCGGCGAAAGAGGCCGACGCGGCCGCAGCCCTGATCGCCGATGGTGTGGACGTGCTGCTGCAGCACACCGACTCGACCGCGCCGCAGGCGAAAGCTCAGGAAGCGGGCAACGTCATCACCTTCGGTCAGGCCTCGGATATGTCGAGCTTCGCGCCGATGCCGCGCGTCGCGTCGACCATCGACAACTGGGCGCCCTATTACATCGAGCGCGTCGGTGCGGTCATGGACGGCTCGTGGAAGTCGGAAGCCACCTGGGGCGGCATCGACAGCGGCATGGTGGAGATCGGCGAGATCTCCTCGGCCGTGCCGGACGACGTCAAGAAAGAGGCGCTGCAGCTCAAGGAAGATATCGGCTCGGGCAAGGTCCATCCCTTCACCGGTCCGCTGAACAAGCAGGACGGCACGGCCTTCCTCGCCGATGGCGAAATGGCGACCGACGATCAGCTTCACTCGATGACCTTCTACGTCGAGGGGATCACGGCAGAGCCGCCGAAGTAAGTCAGTCCTACTGATGCGAATAGGAAAGGGTCGGCCACGCGCCGGCCCTTTTTCGTTGTTTCACAAGTGTCTTTTCACTTCACGTTAGCGTCAGACTTGTTCCACAGGCTGATTCGTCGCAGGATTTGAAAGGCGGGTCTTCTTGACACATTCAAACAATTGCATCTATCGAGTTAGACGTGACAAGTTGATGACCGGGTAACGGGAGGGAACAAAATGGCACATATCGTGGTGCTCGGCGCAGGTCTTGGCGGCGCCATCATGGCTTATGAATTGCGTGACCAAGTCCGCAAGGAAGACGAAATCACCGTCATTACCAAGGACCCGAAGTACCACTTCGTGCCCTCCAACCCTTGGGTCGCCGTCGGCTGGCGCGACCGCAAGGACATCACCGTCGATCTCGAACCGACGATGAAGAAGAAGAACATCAAGTTCATCCCGGTCGCGGCAAAGCGCCTGCACCCCGATGACAACAAGGTCGAGCTGGAGGATGGCCGCGAGGTTTCCTACGATTACATCGTGCTCGCCACCGGCCCTGAACTCGCCTTCGACGAGATCGAAGGGCTCGGGCCCGACGGCTTCACCCATTCGGTCTGCCATGTCGATCACGCTGAGGATGCCGGCACCGCCTTCAAGCGCTTCTGCGAAGATCCCGGCCCGATCATCGTGGGCGCGGTGCAAGGCGCGTCGTGCTTCGGCCCAGCCTATGAATTCGCCTTCATCCTCGACACCGCGCTGCGCCGGGCGAAGATCCGCGATCAAGTGCCGATGACCTTCGTCACCTCCGAGCCTTACGTCGGCCATCTCGGCCTCGACGGCGTCGGCGACACCAAGGGCCTTCTCGAAGGCGCGATGCGCGACAAGCACATGAAGTGGATGACCTCGAGCCGCGTGAAGAAGGTCGAAGACGGCGTGATGCATGTCGAAGAGATCGCCGATGACGGCTCCGTCAAGGCGACCCATGAGATGCCGTTCAAATACTCGATGATGCTGCCGCCCTTCCGCGGCATCCCGGCGGTCATGGGGCTGGAAGGTCTCGTGAACCCGCGCGGCTTCGTCATCGTCGACAAGCACCAGCGCAACCCGAAATACCAAAACGTCTTCGGCATCGGCGTCGGCATCGCTATTCCGCCCATGGGGCCGACCCCGGTGCCCTGCGGCGTGCCGAAAACCGGCTTCATGATCGAGTCGATGGTCACCGCCACCGCGCATAACCTCGGCAATATCGTGCGAGGTCAGGAGCCCGACGAGACCGGCACCTGGAACGCGATCTGTCTGGCCGATTTCGGCGATAGCGGCATCGCCTTCGTGGCCCAGCCGCAGCTTCCGCCGCGCAATGTCAACTGGTCGAGCCAGGGCAAATGGGTCCACCTCGCCAAGATCGGTTTCGAGAAGTATTTCATGCGCAAACTGCGCAAAGGCACCTCGGAGCCGTTCTACGAGAAGACCGCGATGAAGATGCTCGGGATCGACAAGCTGAAAGCGGTCAAGAAGACCCACTGAGCCGCACCGGCACAGGTTTATCTTCGCAAATCACGGGGCGGGCCAGCAGGTCCGCCCCGTGCTGATTCCTGCCGATGGTCAGCAGAGCGCCGGAACACACGGGTCTGTGAGACGTTTGAACCCCCGACACGCGGCCAGATGCCGCATGAAAGGGAGACGACATGAAGACGTTGAAGACGACCACCGCGCTCGTTGCCGGCCTCGCCGCGCTGAGCCCGGCGATCCTGCCGTTCAGTGCGCTTGCCCAGGATAGCAATACCGCCGCCGCTGAATGCATCGCGAAGGCGGTCGCCGATGGCACCCCGATGGATAAGGCGAAAGCCGATTGCGAGGCCGACGCGGCAAATGCCGATGGCTCCGCCGAAGCTGCGGCAGGCACCGATCCGGCGAATGCCGACGCGCCGATGAGCGACAGCGAAGCCGATCAGGCCGCAAAAGCCGCGATCGAAGGCGCAGCCCCGCCCGCCGATCAGGACCCGGCTGCGAGCGGTGACACCCCCGACGCCAGCGCGAAAGCCGCAGTCGAAGGCGGCGCGGATGTGACCACTCAATCCGAGACCACGGGCACCGATACCAACGCCGACGCAGCCGCCGCTGCGACGACGGATGCCAATACCGATGCGAATGCCGATGCCTCTGCCGAGACCGACGCAGCCGCTGCCACCGACCCGCAGCCCGATGCTGCGGCACCGGCAGAGACCGACGGTTCGGCCACCGCAAACACCGATGGCTCGACCTCGGCGGATACGACCGCAGACGCAGAGACCACCGCAGAAACCGATGGCTCCGCTACGGCTGAAACCGATGGCGCGACCACCGCAACGGCTGATGGCTCGAACGATGCCACCACCGCGGCCGACGACCAGACGGACGCCGAGGCGACGAACACGCTCAGCCCCGACACCACCTCGCAGGACGCCCCTGCCCCGGTGACCGCCACCACCGAAAACGCGATGGAGAACTCGGAGGCCCAGGCGGACAGCACCGCGACGGCAGAGCCCGAGGCGAAACCTGCAGGCGAGACCTCGACGGACACCACTTCCAACACGCAGGTCGTGCAGGAAGGCAACGGCGGGTCCGGCGCGGAAGTCGAGCCGAAGGTGATCCAGCCGGACGAGGCCGCCAATGCCGACGCGACTGCAGACGGCTCGGCCAGCGCGGACACGACCGCCAATGCCGAAACCGATCAGCAGGCGGACACGCAAGACACCGCGGCCACCAAGGCGACGAAGCTCTTGGAGAACGCGCTGACCGATACGAAAGCCGCGATCGAAGGCGAAGCGGTGCAGAACGAGGCGCTCAACGCGCCGACTGACAGCACCGACACCGCCAATGCCACCGAAGAGACGGTGACCGAGGACACCGCGCGCAGCGCATCCGAAGACTTCGCGACCTCGGTCGACGCCAAGCCCGACGCTCAGGCGCAGGCAACCGCGCAAACCGACTCGTCGAAGAAGAAAAAGAAAGACCGTCTGAGCACGCTGGAAACCGCCGCGCTCTCCGGTCTTGGGGCGCTCGCCGTGGGGGCAATCCTGAACAACGGCTCGAAAGTGGCCGTGAATTCGGGCGACCGCGTTGTGGTGCAACAGCCCGACGGCTCCTACCAGCTGGTGAAGGACGACAACGCGCTGCTGCGTCAGCCCGGCTCGAAAATCCGCACGCAGGACTACGCGGACGGCTCGTCGCGCACGATCGTGACCAAGCCAGATGGTAGCCAGATCGTCACCGTCTATGACGCCCAGCGTCAGATCCTGAAGCGGACGCTGGTCCAGCCCGACGGCACGCAGTACCTGCTAGTCGACGACGCGCGCGGCGCCGATCCGGTCGACGTCTCGGCGCTTCCCAAGCCCAAGCCCGTCGCGACGGTTTCGTCCAGCAACGAGCAAGCGCTCCGTGATGCGCTGACCCGTCAGAGCGGCATCGACCGTACCTTCACGCTCTCGCAGGTGCGCAACATCACCCCGGTGCGTGATCTCGCCCCCGCGATTTCGGTCGAGAACATCAACTTCGAGACCGGCTCCGCAGCGATCCAGCCCGATCAGGCGCAGGCCCTTTCGGCTCTGGGTCAGGCGATCCAGCAGCGCATCGACGAGAACCCGCGCGAGCTGTTCCTCGTGGAAGGCCATACCGACGCCGTCGGCAGCGCCGCCTACAACCTCGCGCTCTCGGACCGTCGCGCGGAATCGGTTGCGCTGGCTCTGAGCGAGTATTTCGACGTCCCCGCCGAGAACCTTGTGGTGCAGGGCTATGGCGAGCAGGACCTGAAGGTGCAGACCGAAGGTGCCTCGGAAGCCAACCGCCGTGCCGTGGTGCGCCGGATCACCGATCTTCTGCGCACCGCCTCGAACTGAGGTTGAGCCTGAGACAAAAGCAAAGGGCGCCCTGCGGGGCGCCCTTTTCGCATCTCTCCCGAAAGAGGGGGAGGAGTGGTGGCGAGGGGGGGACTTGAACCCCCGACCCCACGATTATGAGTCGTGTGCTCTAACCAGCTGAGCTACCTAGCCACTGGGGGGCTAACTAGGCAAAGCGGATCGTCCAGTCAAGGACGTTTTGCGGGAAAATTGCCCCCATTTCGCTGCGGCATATTGGGAATTGGCGAAGCCGCGCGCAAAGGCTAGGCATGAGGGGAAAAGGAGAGACCATGCACGCCGCCCCTGCCCTGCCTCTGACACGCGATATCGTTCTGATCGGGGGCGGACATACCCATGCGCTGGTGCTGCGGATGTGGGGGATGAACCCGCTGCCGGGTGTCCGGCTGACCGTGATCAATCCAACCCCCTCCGCGGCCTATTCGGGAATGCTGCCGGGCCATGTCGCGGGGCATTACACGCGCGACGAGCTGCAGCTCGATCTGGTGAAGCTCGCGCGGCATGCGGGCGCGCGGCTGGTTCTGGGGCGCGCCACGGGGCTCGACCGGGCGCGGCGGCTGATCGAAGTGCCAGGGCGTGCGCCGATCGCCTATGACGTGGCCTCGATCGATATCGGGATCACGGCCGAGATGCCGCAACTTCCGGGCTTTCTCGACCACGTCGCGCCCGCGAAGCCGCTCGACGCTTTCGCCGATGCCTGGGACGCTTTCGCAGCCAATCCGCCCGAGTCGCCGAAGGTCGCCGTGGTCGGCGGCGGCGTGGCGGGGGTGGAGCTCGCGATGGCCTGCGCTCACCGTCTGCCGCAGGCGCAGGTCACGGTCTATGAGGCAGCACCCGAGGCGCTGCGCGCGCTCGGCACCGGCGCTCGGAACGCGATGCTGGCGCACTGCGCGCGGCTCGGCGTGACCATCGAGACCGACGCGGCGCTGATCGGCGCGGAAAAAGGGCGGCTCCTGCTGGAAGGCGGACGCACAGCCGAGGCCGATTTCATCATCGGCACGGGCGCCACGAAACCCGCCGACTGGCTGCCCGAGACCGGGCTCGATCTGACCGACGGTTTCGTCACGGTCGGCCCGACGCTGCAAAGCTCCGACCCCGCGATCTTCGCCGCAGGCGACATCGCACATCTCAGCCACGCGCCGCGCCCCAAGGCGGGCGTCTATGCGGTGCGCGAAGCGAAGCCGCTTTTCGCCAACCTGCGCGCGGCGGCGTCAGGCGGACCGATGAAGACCTATCAGCCGCAACGCGATTATCTGAAGCTGATCTCCACGGGCGGCAAACAGGCGGTGGCGGACAAATGGGGCCTGCCGCTGAACGGGAAATGGCTGTGGCGGTGGAAGGACCACATTGACCGCAAGTTCATGGCGAAGGTCCACGATCTGCCCGCGATGCCGACGCCGCCCCTGCCGCGCGAGCATGCGCAAGGGATCGCGGAGGTGCTGGGCAGCAAACCGATGTGCGGCGGCTGCGGCGCGAAGCTCGGCGGTCAGGCGCTGCGCGAGGCGCTGTCCGATCTGCCCGCGCCCGCTCGCGCCGATGTGCTGAGTGGTCCGGGCGACGATGCCGCCGTGCTGTCTTGCGGCACGCAAACGCAGGCCTTCACCACCGATCACGTCCGCGCCTTCACCGAGGACCCGTGGCTGTTGGGCCGGATCGTGGCGCTGCATGCGATGAGCGACGCCTGGGCGATGGGCGCGGCCCCGCAGGCGGCCCTCGCCCAGGTCACCCTGCCCCGCCAATCCGAGGAACTGGGCGCGCGGGCCCTGCGCGAAATGCTGGGCGCCGCGTCCGAGGCCTTCCGCGACGCGGGCTGCGACCTCGTCGGCGGGCACACCTCGATGGGCGCGGAGCTGACACTGGGCTTCACCGTGACCGGGCTGGCAGGGAGGCCGCTGGGCCAAGATGGCGCGACGCCCGGCGAGGTGCTGATCCTGACGAAGCCGCTTGGAACGGGCGTGATCCTCGCCGCCGAGATGGCGAAACACGCGCCGGGCGAGGTGGTGGCAGGCGCGCTGGAGAGCATGGGCCGCAGTTCCGCCGAGGCCTCCGCGATCCTCGCGCCCGTGGCCTCGGCGATGACGGATGTGACGGGCTTTGGCCTCGCCGGGCATCTGCTGGGGCTGTGCGAGGCGTCTGGCGTCTCGGCAGAGCTGGACCTTGCCGCGATCCCGCTGCTCAACGGGGCCGAGGCTTTGGCCGAGTCAGGCGAGCACTCGACGCTTCTGCCGCAGAACATCGCCAATTGCGCAGGCCGTATGACCGCCCCGCCGGGACCACGCGCGGAGCTGCTGCACGATCCGCAGACCTCGGGCGGGCTGCTGGCGAGCGTGCCGGAGGCTCAGGCGGCGGAAGTTCTGGCAAAGCTGGACGCGGCAGGCTACCGCGCCGCGCAGATCGGGGTGATTGCGGAGGGTCCGGCGTTCCTGCGGGTGCGGTGAGTGCCTCGCATCTCTCTTCCGGCACGGGCGACCAGCCCGGGCCGCGCCCGACCCTCCCTCCGGGAGGGCGCATTGGCGATGGCATCGCGGGCCTAACGGTCTTTCGGGCTTGCTAAATAAATCACCCAGCCACGCATCGAGGTGGGCGCCCGCCCGAGGCTCGGGCGCGTCCCTCAGCGCTCCGCCATCTCCTGCGCCTCTTTCACCACCTGCGCAGCCAGCCCCTCGATCGCCTCCGGCGCGAGGCTTTGCGCCTCGATCACCCGCTCCCGCTCCACATGGCGCGCGCGGTGCTTCTCATAGCGCGGATCGTAATGGTCGCGCATCAGCTCGCCCGCCAGCGCCGCATATTCCCCCGCCGTGGCCTGTGCCTGCCACGCCGCGATCCGCTCGGCGGGCTGGAAGGGCCGCAGCTGATCGAGTACCGCCAGCAACCGATCGGCATCCGCCGTGATATCCGCATAGGCCCGCGCCAGATACTCCGCCCGCTCCGACAGCGGCGCCCTGACCCGCAGGCGCGGCGCATCCTTGATCGCGGCCCAGATCCCGGCGGGTAGCTGCAGATCGCCGATCTTGGAGCTTTCCGCCTCCAGCAGCACCGGCCGCGCCGGATCGAGCGCCGCAATCTCCATGATCAGCCGCGATTCGAAATCCTTCTGGCTCGATTGACCGCCCTCCATCGCCCCGAAGAGCGAGCCGCGATGGTTGGCGAGCCCCTCCAGATCGATGACCTGCGCACCCTGCGCCCGCGCGGCTTTCAGGATGTCGGTCTTCGCGGTGCCGGTATTGCCATCGAGCACGACCACCGGACAGGGCAGCTCGGCAAGCCCGGCCTCCACCACCAGCGACCGGAAGGCCTTGTAGCCGCCCTCGACAAGCTCCACGCGCCAACCGACCTGCTTGAGGATCGTCGCGAAAGACCCCGACCGCTGCCCGCCGCGCCAGCAATAGACCAGCGGCCGCCAGCCGCCTTCCTTATCGGCCAGCGGCCCCTGCAGATGTTTGGCGGCATTCTGCGCCACTAGCGCCGCGCCGATCTTGCGGGCGTCAAAAGGCGCGACCTGCTTGTAGATCGTGCCGACACGGGCGCGCTCCTCATCGTCGAGCACGGGCAGGTTGATGGCGCCGGGGATATGATCCTCGGCGAATTCCGAAGGTGAGCGCACATCGATGATCGTGTCGAAATCGAGCGCGGCGACCTCGGCAATCGAGGTAAGTTTCATCAGTAGACAGTGACCTGCGTGCCGACGGGGACGCTGTTGAACAGCTCGATGACGTGATCGTTCACCATCCGGATGCAGCCGTTCGAGACCGCATGGCCGATCGACCGCGGTTCGGTCGTGCCGTGGATGCGGATCGCCGTGTCACGCCCGTTCTGATAGAGATACATCGCCCGCGCGCCGAGCGGGTTTTCCGGCCCGCCCTTCATCCCGTCCTCGTATTTCTTGTAAGCCGGATTGCGTTCGATCATCTCGCGCGTGGGCGTCCAGCTCGGCCATTTGACCTTGCGCGCCACCGTCGCGGTGCCGCGGAACTTCAGCTCATCCTTGCCCACGGCCACGCCATAGCGCATCGCCACGCCCGGCGCGGTGATGTGATAGAGGAAGAACTTATCCGAGACGATGATGATCGAGCCCACCGGCAGATCGGGTTTCACCGTGACCTTGGTCGGGTAATATTGCGAGCCGATCGGCCAGCGCTTCGCGGGCGCGGTCTCAATAGTTTGCGCAGGCTCACTTGCGGCGAAAGCGGGCAGGCTTGCGAAGGGCAAAGCGGCCAGCGAAAGAAGAAAAGCGCGGCGATCCATGATCAAACTCCTGCAAAATCCTGCGGCGTCTCCCGGCAAAGCGTTCGACACAAACCAAGGGTGAGGCTAGCAAAGCCGCCCCACCCTCTCAAGAATTTGGTCTCGGGTCAGAAAAAGGCCAGCGCCAATCGTTGCCGCTTTGTCGATTACTTACCGAAAGCGCAGCCCGATTTGATGCCGAACTTGCCGAAGATCATCGCAGCCGGGCAGAAGCCGGTGAAAGCCGATTGCAGCAGGTTCGCGCCGATGAAGGCGGTGAACCACAGCCAGTACATCGAGACATAAACGGCCAGCAGCAGCGAGATTAGGATCATCACGCCAGCAAAGGCAAAAATCGCACGGTCGAGGTTCATTCGAGGGCACTCCACGAAAAAGGTTACGTTGTCAGAAGATATAACAGTTCCTCACGACAAATTCAATTGTTTGCATATGTCGCGCGACGCTTGACCGCAGCCCCGTGCAGGATCAGATAACGCCCTATGAGCGAAGCCACTTTTATCATCGACGCCATGCATTGCGGGGCCTGCACCGGACGGGTCGAACGCGCACTCATGGCACAACCCGGCGTGCAGAACGCCTCGGCCAACCTGATGGCGCGCAGTGCGCATGTCGAGTTCGACGGGCCTGCCGATCTCGAAAGCCTCAAAACGGCGCTCGACCAGGCGGGCTATCCGGGCCGTCTGAAAGAGGAGATGGCCAGCGGTCCCAGCGCCGCCGAGCGCCAGATGCAGGAGGCGCGCCAGCTCAAGCGCCAGTTCCTGACCGCGCTCGCGCTGACCGCCCCGGTCTTCGTGCTCGCAATGGGCGCGCATATGATCCCCGGCATGCATCACCTGATCGCCAATACGATCGGAATTCAGGCAAGCTGGTGGGTGCAGATGATCCTCACCGCGCTGGTGCTGGCCTTCCCAGGCCGCGTTTTTCTGCGCATCGGGGTGCCCGCGCTGTTGCGCGGTTCGCCCGAGATGAATTCGCTCGTCGCGATGGGCTCGCTCGCCGCGTTTATCTATTCCGCCCTTGTCACGCTTGCGCCCGGCCTTCTGCCAGAGGCCGCGCGGGGCGTCTATTTCGAGGCGGCGGCGACCATCGTCACGCTGATCCTGTTGGGTCGCTGGCTGGAGGCACGCGCCAAGGGCCGCGCAGGCGAGGCGATCTCGCGGCTGATCGGGTTGCAGCCCAAGACCGCGCGCGTGCAGACCGAAAACGGCGTCGAGGAACGTCCGATCGAGGAACTCGTGCCCGGCGACATCCTGCTGCTCGCCCCCGGCGAGCGCGTGGCACTCGATGGGGTAATCGCCGAGGGCGCGGGCCATATCGACGAGAGCATGCTGACCGGCGAGCCGGTCCCTGTCGCAAAAACCGAAGGCGATGTGATCACCGGTGGGACCGTGAACGGCGAATCCGCACTCAGCTACCGCGTCACCGCGACCGGCGGCGACACCGTCCTGTCGCGGATCATCGCGATGGTCGAAGCCGCGCAGGGCGCGAAACTGCCGGTGCAGGCGCTGGTCGACAAGGTCACCCGCGTCTTCGTGCCCGTAGTCATGGCGCTGTCGCTCCTGACTTTCGCGATCTGGATGATCGCGGGCATGGGCTTTTCGCATGCCTTCGTCGCGGCGATCTCGGTGATGATCATCGCCTGCCCCTGCGCGATGGGTCTGGCGACGCCCGTCTCGATCCTCGTGGGCACCGGGCGCGGCGCCGAACTGGGCCTGCTGTTCCGCCGCGGCGACGCGCTGCAACGCCTCTCGGAAGTCGCAGTCGTGGGCTTCGACAAGACCGGGACGCTGACCGAAGGCCACCCCGCCCTGACCGATCTCGAACCGCTCGCCGATCTGCCCGAGGCGGAAATCCTCGCGCTGGCCGCAGGCGCCGAGGCGCGCTCGGAGCATCCGCTGGCCCGTGCGATCCTCGCCGAGGCTGAGACGCGCGGCATCGCCCATGCGCCGGTCAAACGCGTCAAGGCGTTGTCCGGCAAGGGGCTGCGCGCGCAGGCAGAAGGGGCCAAGCTCTGGATCGGCAATGCCGGTGCGATGGAAGAGGCCGGGGCCGATATCGCACCCTTTGCCGAACGTGCGAAGGCGCTGGCCGCGAAAGGCCGAACCCCGGTCTGGATGTCGCTCGACGACCGGCCCGTCGCGCTGATGGCGCTGTCGGACCCGATCAAACCCGAGGCGCGCGAAGCGGTCGACGCCCTGCACAAGGCGGGCAAGCAGGTGGCGATGGTGACCGGCGACACCCGCGCCACTGCGGAAGCGGTCGGCCACGATCTCGGCATCGACCGGATCGAGGCCGAAGTATTGCCCGACGGCAAGCGCGACGCGGTCGAAAGCCTGCGCCAGATCGGCCCGGTCGCCTTCGTGGGCGACGGCATCAATGACGCGCCTGCGCTCGCGGCTGCCGATGTGGGGCTCGCGATCGGCACCGGCACCGATGTCGCCATCGAGGCAGCCGAGGTCGTGCTGATGCGCGGCGATCCCAACGGCGTCGCGATGGCGCTGGAGCTGTCGCGCGCGGTGATGCGCAATATCCGGCAGAACCTGTTCTGGGCCTTCGCCTATAACGTCGCGCTGATCCCGGTCGCGATGGGCATCCTCGTGCCCTTCGGCGGGCCCGGCCTGTCACCGATGCTGGCGGCGGGCGCGATGGCATTCTCCTCGGTCTTCGTGGTCACCAACGCGCTGCGCCTGCGCCGCGCCCTGCGCTGATCCGGGCGCGGATCGGCGAGAGCGCGCCGAGGCTGGAACTCCGCCCTTCCCAAGCGGCAAGGAGGACGTTTAGCTGCGACGTCCCACCTTCGGAGCGCCCGTATGCTGACTCGTCGCCTCTTTCTGCTCTCGCTCGGCGCTCTCGCGGCCTGTGGCGGCTCGCCGCGACCGATGGCGAAACCGGCCTATGCCCTGCCGCTCCATCGCAACGAGACGCCGGAAATCCGCGCTCTGATCAACCGCTATTCCGACCATTACGGGGTGCCGCGCAGCCTCACCCACCGCGTGGTCCAGCGCGAGAGCCGCTACCGCGCCGATGCCCGCAACGGCCCCTATTACGGGCTGATGCAGATCCTGCCGCAGACCGCGCGCGGCATGGGATTTCGGGGCAAACCGCATGACCTGCTCGATCCCGACACCAACCTGAAATACGCCGTGAAATACCTGCGCGGCGCGTGGTTGGTCTCGGACGGCTCGGAAGATCGCGCGGTGAAATGGTATTCGCGCGGCTATTACTACGAAGCAAAACGGCGCGGCTTGCTCCGCGAAACCGGGCTGCGCTGACCCGCGACCTGCGCAGGGCCTGCCTGAGGGCCGCTCCGCGGGGGATATTTGAACCAAGGCGAAGCAAAGCGCCTTACCTTCCTCTTGGCCGAAATATCCCCGCCGGAGGCGACCAACCTTTGCAGGCAACGCCGCCCTCACTCAGGCGCGCGCAACACCCCCGCAGGCCGGGCCGCAAGCGGGCGCAGTGCGAAAACCAGACCAGCCAGCAGCGTCGCAATCACGCCGCCCGCGACGATCAGGAGCGCGGGGAGCGGCGCGAAATGGAACTCCGCCCCCATCACCAGATCGACCACGGCCCAGCCCGCGAGCCCGCCAAACAGAATCGCGACCAGACCCGCAGCCGCGCCCATCAGCGCCGAACGCAGCGCGAAGCTCGCAAGGATCGCACCGCGCGTGGCGCCGAGCGTCTTGAGCATCGCCGCCTCCCAGGCGCGTTCCCGCTCGCCCGCGGCCGCCGCGCCGATCAGCACGACGAAGCCGGTGAGCAGCGTCACGCCCGCCGCCAGCGAGGTCGCCCGCGCGATAGCCGAGAGCGCATCGGTCACGCGCTGCAGGGCATCGCGCACGCGGATCGCGGTGATATTCGGGAAGCGTTCCGCCAGATCGCGCATCACCTGCGCCTCGGCGCTTGGCGGCGCGTAGATCGTGGCGAGCCATGTATGGGGCGCGCCGCGCAAAGCCGCCGGATCGAGCGTGAGAACGAAACCGATCCCGCCGGTCGAGAAATCCACATCGCGGAACGAGGTCACCTTCGCGGTGATGTCGCGCCCGAGGATGTTCACCGTGATCGTATCTCCGAGCTTCAGGCCGATCTCCTGCGCCTCCTTGGCCGAGAAGCTGGCCAGCGGCGGGCCGCTATAATCCTTCGGCCACCACTCGCCCGCAGTGATCTTCTCGCGGGGGGTCTCGGCATAGGTCACGCCACGATCGCCGCGCAGCACCCAATGCTCGCCATGCGTCTTGCGCGCGTCCTCGCCGTTGATCTTGGTGATCACGCCGCGCAGCATCGGCACGCTTTCGACCTTGGTGACTTCGGGCATTTCCGCCAGCAGATCGGTGAAGGGCTGGATCTGATCGGGCTGGATGTCGATCACGAAATAGGCGGGCGCGACCTTCGGCAGATCGCGGTCGATCGCCCCGCGCAAACCGCTATCGACCTGCCCCACGGCCGCCAGAACCGAGAGGCCGAGGCCCAACGACAGGATGACCGAGCGCGCTTCGGAACGCGGCGCGCCAATCGCGGCAAGGGCTGCGCGCAGCACCGGGCGGCCCCGGGCGCTATGCTGGGCGCGGCGCGCCAGCCAGCGGATCAGGCTCGCCGCGAGCGTCAGGATCAGAAGCGCCACGGCGATGCCGCCGAGGCTCGCCAGCGTCAGCGTCCAAAGGCCCGAGAACCACGCCGAGACGGTGACGATGATCGTCAGAAGCGCCGCCGTCAGCACAAGCGTGGGCCAGCCCGGCAGGCGGCGGCCTGCGCCGGTGTCGCGGTAAAGCGTCGCCGCGCGCATCTTCGACATGCGCGAGAGCGGCCAGAGGGCAAACAGCATCGCGACGAGTGCGCCGTAAAGCGCGGCCTCGCCCAGCGGGCCGGGATCGAGGCCGATCTCGACCGGCAGCGGCAGCGAGCGTTCGATCAGCCCGGATGCGCCGAGGACGAGACCGGCGCCAAGGACGAGCCCGGCGAGAATACCCGCAAGGCCGAGGGCTGCGAGCTGCAGCAGAAACGCTGCGCGTATCGTGCCTCCGGTCGCGCCGAGCGCGCGCAGAGTGGCGATGGTGGGCGCCTTGCGTTCGATCCACGCAGCGACGGTGGCGGAGATGCCGACCCCGCCCACGGCCAACCCGGCAAGCCCGACCAGCACGAGGAAAGAGCCCAGCCGCTGCACGAAACGCTCCGCCCCCGGCGCGGCACGGCGACGGTCGGACCAGCGCATACCGGCCCCGTCGAACCGGGTTTCGGCCTGCTGTTTCAGGGTGGCGAGGTCGGTGTCTGGCGGCAGGGTCGCGCGGTATTCGGTCTCGAAAAGAGAACCCGGCGAGAGAAGCGGCGTGTTCTCGATGGCCGACAGCGAGACGATGGAATGCGGGCCAAGCCCCATCCCCGTCCGGGTCGAATCCGGCTCGCGCACGATCCGCGCCATCATCACGAAATCCTGCCCGCCAAGCTGCACCTTATCACCGGGGCTCAGGCCTAGCCGATCAGCGAGGATCGGATCGAGGAAGATCCCCGGCACACCGCCCTGCCCCTTCAGCGCATCGGAGGCGACGGGCGGATCAAGCTGCAGCTTTCCGGTCAGCGGATAGGCCCCGTCCACCGCCTTCACCTGCGTCAGCGCGCGGTCGGCGGGATCGGTGCCGGTCGACAGCATCGAGCGGAAATCGATCACCTCGGAGACCGCGGTGGCGCGATCGGTGATCCATTGCAGTTCCTCGGGCTTGGCGCGGCGATAGGTGAATTCGTATTGCGCGTCGCCGCCCAGCAGCACCGCGCCCTGATCCGACAGCGCGCGCTCGATCGCAGACCGCACCAGCCCGACCGAGGCGATTGCCGCCACGCCCAGCATCAGGCAGAGCAGCATCACCCAGAAGCCGCGAATGCCGCCGCGCAGCTCGCGCCGGGCGATGGAGAGCGCGAGGCTCATGCGGGGGTGCCCGATGCAATGTGATCGCCCACGACTTCGCCGTCGCGCAGCTCCACGATGCGGTCGCAGCGCGCGGCCAGTTCGGGCGCGTGGGTCACGAGAACCAGCGTCGCGCCGTGCTTTTCCTGAAGGCCGAAGAGCAGCTCGATGATCGTCTCGCCCGTGGCGCTGTCGAGATTGCCGGTGGGTTCATCGGCCAGCAGGATCGCAGGCCGCGGCGCGACCGCGCGGGCCAGGGCCACGCGCTGTTGCTCGCCACCCGACATCTGGCTGGGATAATGATCGAGCCTATGCGCCAGCCCGACGGCCTCCAGCTCTGCCGCGGCACGCTCGAACGGACGCTCCACCCCCGCGATTTCCAGCGGCATCGCGACGTTTTCCAGCGCCGTCATCGTCGGGATGAGGTGGAAGCTTTGGAAAACCACCCCCATATTACCCCGACGAAACCGCGCCAATGCATCCTCGGACAGCTTCGAGAGATCATGGCCCAAAGCGGTGACAGACCCGGAGGTGGCGCGTTCGAGCCCGCCCATCAGCATGAGGAGCGACGATTTGCCCGATCCAGACGGCCCCGTAAGCCCGACGCTTTCCCCTTTCGCGATGCTCAGGTCGATCCCGTTGAGGATCTCGACCGGCCCGGTATTGCCATCGAGCGCAAGCCGCGCGTCTTTCAACTCAAGGATCGTGTCACTCATGCGCCGTCTTTCTTTTGCTTCAAAGGGATATGGGCCGCGGATGGGGATACGCAAGCGGATCGCTGCGGGTTTTATCGCCGCAGGGCTGGCTCTGGGGGCCGGGCCCGCGATGGCGGAAGTGTCGATCCTCGCATTGGGGGACTCGCTGACCCAAGGCTATGGGCTCGCTAATCCGGCCGACGGGCTGGTGCCGCAGCTGCAGGGCTGGCTGCAGGGTCATGGGCAGGATGTGAAGGTGATCAATGGGGGCGTCTCGGGCGACACGACGGCGGGCGGGCTGTCGCGGATCGACTGGCTTCTGACGCCGCAGCCCGACGCGGTGCTCGTGGCCTTGGGCGGCAACGATCTGCTGCGCGGACTGCCGCCCGAACAGGCCCGGGCGAATCTCGATGGCATTCTGGCGAAACTTCAGGCGAAGGGCATCCCGGCGCTGCTGGCGGGGCTGCCCGCGCCGGGGAATTTCGGGCCGAAATACCAGCAGGATTTCGACGCGATCTATCCCGATCTGGCGCAGAAATACGATGCGGTTCTGGTGCCCAACCTGCTCGCTCCGATCACGGAGACCCCGATCGAGGAGCGCGCCAAGACCGACCTGATGCAGCCCGACAATATCCACCCCTCGCCCGAAGGGGTGAAGAAGGTGGTCTCTGCTCTGGGGCCGAAGGTGCTGGAGCTTCTGGCGAAGGTGAAAACGGGGAGCTGAGCGCTCAGCTCTCCTCTTCGGGATAGGCCGCCTTGCAGGCCGCGATCTGCGCCTCGGCGGCCTTCGACAGCTCCGCCTGCCGCTTCAGCAGCGCCTCAAGCTTGCGTTTCTCGGCAGCCGGATCGATCGGGATCGGGCGCTGACGCGTCACCGTGTAATCCTCGAGGCACATACGCGGCTTCTGGATCACCTTGTCGCCCTTGGTGATCGTGTCGTAGCCGCAGATTTCCCACCGGCTCGACGTGGTTTCGTAGCTCTGCCACGCGTAGCCCCGCGCGATGTTGCCCTGCACCTCGCTCACCAGATCGGTGACGCGGCGCAACTCGGTCGTGGATTGGCGGATGCAGCGTTCCTGCGGCGTGCCGCAGGCGGCGAGCAGGACGAGCGGGATCAGCATGAGGGCGTGGCGCATGGGCTATCTCCTTGATGGGTCGAGCCTACGCCCGCTTCCGACCGCGATCAATCGCGCCCTTCCCGCATCCCTCGGCGCCTGATAAGGATCACGCTAAAGATTTGGGAGGCCCTACGCATGACTGACACGGTTGAGGATTTCGACGCCCGCAAGGCCCGCGCGAGCCAGTGGTTTTCCGACCTGCGCGACCGGATCGTGGCGGCGTTCGAGGGGCTGGAAGACAGCCATGCGCAAGGCCCGCTTGCCGATCAGGCGCCGGGCCGTTTCGAGGTGACGCCCACCGAGCGCAAAGGCCCGAACGGCGAGGATCATGGCGGCGGCAAGATGAGCGTGATGCGCGGCGGACGCGTCTTCGAGAAAGTCGGCGTGAACATCTCCACCGTCTGGGGCGAACTGGCGCCCCGCGCGCAAAAGGCGATGGCCGCACGCGGCGTGCCGGGGATGGAAGAAGACCCGCGCTTCTGGGCCTCGGGGATCAGCCTCGTCGCCCATATGCAGAACCCGCATTGCCCCGCCGTCCACATGAACACGCGCATGTTCTGGACGCCCGGCGCGTGGTGGTTCGGCGGCGGCGCGGACCTCAATCCGTGTCTTGAGTATGATGAGGACGCCGCGCATTTTCACGCCGAGATGCAGGCCGCCTGCGACGCCCATGACAAGACCTATTACGACCATTTCAAAGCCTGGGCGGACGAGTATTTCTTCATCCCCCATCGCGGCCGGGCGCGCGGCGTCGGCGGGATTTTCTACGACGATCTGAACACCGGCGAGTGGGAGGATGATTTCGCCTTCACACAAGCGGTCGGCGCGGGCTTCCTGCCTGCCTTCCAGCCGCTGATCGAGAAGCGCCGGGTACAGGATTGGTCCGAGGAGGACCGCGAGACCCAGCTGCGCCATCGCGGGCTCTATGCGGAATACAACCTCGTCTATGACCGGGGCACGAAATTCGGGCTCGAGACCGGGCATAACGCGGATGCGGTTCTGATGAGCCTGCCGCCCGTCGCGAAGTGGTATTGAGGGGATGAGGCGCGCATAGGGCCAAGGTTGGAGGGGCGCTGCCCCTCTGCGCTTGCGCGCATTCACCCCGGGATATTTTTGCCAAGACGAAGAGAGGGATGCGCGCCCGACCGCTCGGACGCGCGCGCTCGGTCGAAACCGCGCGTCAGCCGTTGTGGATCGTTTCGACCATCAGCGCCACATTCTCCGGATCGGCATCGGGAGTGATCCCGTGGCCGAGGTTGAAGATATGCGGGCCCTTGCTGAACGCTTTGACGACATGGCGCGTCTCGTCGATCAGCGCCTGACCACCTGTGACCATATGCGAGGATGCGAGGTTGCCCTGCACGCAGCCAGACACCTGCACATGCTCGGCGCCCCATTCCGGCGTGATCGAATTGTCGAGCGCGACGCAATCCGCGCCGGTCTTCTGATGGAAGCCGATATAACCCTCGCCCGCTTCACGCGGGAAGGCGATGACCGGCAGGCCCGGGAAGCGCGCTTTCATCTCGGCGATGATTTTGCGGGCGGGTTCGACGGCAAAATCCTCGAAATCCTGCCCCTTGAGCGAGCCCGCCCAGCTGTCGAAGATCTTCACGACCTCGGCCCCGGCCTCGACCTGTTTCGACAGGTATTCGATGGTCGAGACGGTCAGCAGGTCGATGATCTTCACGAAAGTTTCGCGGTCTTCGGCCTTCAGCGCATGGGCCGGGCCCTGATCCTTCGTGCCGCGCCCCGCGATCATATAGGTCGCGACGGTCCAGGGCGCGCCGGCGAAACCGATCAGCGTGGTTTCCTTGGGCAGTTCTTCCGAGAGGATCGAGACGGTCTCATAGACCGGGTTGAGCGTCTCGTGGATGTCGTCCTTGGTCTTGAGCCTGGCAAAGCCCTCCGCCCCGGTGATGGTCGAGAGGCGCGGACCCTCGCCGGTGACGAACCACAGATCGGCGCCCAGAGCCTGCGGCAGCAACAGAATGTCGGCAAACAGGATCGCCGCGTCGAAGCCGTAGCGGCGGATCGGCTGCAGCGTCACCTCGGCGGCCATTTCGGGATTGTAGCACAGCGACAGGAAGTCGCCCGCCTTCGCCCGCGTCGCGCGATATTCCGGCAGGTAGCGCCCCGCCTGCCGCATCATCCAGACCGGAGGGGTCGGCAGCACTTCGCCTTTCAAAGCTCGCAGGATCGTCTTGTCGGTCATTCTCGCGCCTCCTCTTTGCACCCCTTCGACGCGACCTGTGGCGTCATGTCAAGCGCAGGGCTTCTTGCAAGGTCCATCTGTCGCGGATATTCCAAGGCCATGACACAGATGCCCGATGCGAAATCCCCGCTCAAGATCGGCACCCGCGGCTCGCCGCTGGCGCTGGCGCAGGCCTATGAGACCCGAAACCGGCTGATGGCCGCGCATGGTCTGCCCGAAGACGCTTTCGAAGTCGTGGTGATCAAGACCACGGGCGACGACCGGGCGATGATCGCGGCGGACAAGCCGCTCAAGGAGATCGGTAACAAGGGCCTGTTCACGAAGGAAATCGAAGAGGCCATGGTCGATGGCCGCATCGATATCGCCGTGCATTCGATGAAGGACATGCCGACCGAGCAGCCCGAGGGGCTGGTGCTCGATTGCTACCTTCCGCGCGAAGATGTGCGCGATGCCTTCGTCAGTCTGGAATACGACTCGATCATGGCCCTGCCCGAAGGGGCGACGGTCGGCACGTCCAGCCTGCGCCGCCGGGCGCAGCTTGCCCATGTGCGCCCCGATCTGAAACTTGTCGAGTTTCGCGGCAATGTGCAGACCCGGCTGAAGAAGCTGGCGGACGGCGTCGCTGCGGCGAGCTTCCTCGCCTATGCGGGGCTGCGGCGTCTGGGGATGGAGGACTCGGCGCGTGGGCCCATTGCGCCTGAGGAGATGCTGCCGGCTGTCGCGCAGGGCGCGATCGGGATCGAACGCCGGATGGCCGATGCCCGCGCCGAGGCGCTTCTCGCACCGATCCATGATCTTGTGACCGAGCAGCGCCTGCTGGCCGAACGTGCCTTCCTCGCGACGCTGGACGGCTCCTGCGAGACGCCGATTGCGGGGCTTGCGCTGATCGAGGGCGACCGGCTTTGGCTGCGCGGCCAGATCCTGCGCCCCGATGGTTCCGAGGCGCTCGCGGGCGAGCGTTGGGGCAATATCGACGAGGGCGCCGCGATGGGCGAACACCTCGCGCGCGATCTGCTGTCTCAGGCGGGCGAAGGGTTCTTCGACTGGCGCTGAGTTAACACAGAAGCTGACCGGAGGCGCGGCGCTCCAGCGCCCGCTCCATCTCGGGGATTTCGCCGTCGCCGAAGCCGCGTAGCGCGAGGCGTTCCAGCGGGCTGATATCGCACCAAAGGTTTTTGAGCACCTTGTCGCGGCGCTTGCGCGGCACATCGGCCAGACGCATCTCGTAGATCTCGTCCGCTGCCGCGAGCAGGCGCGGATGCAGAGCCTCCAGAAGCGGCTCGAACGCGGCACGCGCGGACTTGGCATTGCGCAACCGCAGGATCGCGCCCTCCCCGATCGTCATCGTCTGGATCAGCGTCCAACCGAGCACGTCGGCGGCACGGTGCGGCGGGATCGGGGCGTGCCCGCTGAGGCCGTAAGTGAGGCTCAGAACCCCGCGTTCCTCTTGCGGCATCGCCAGCACGACGCGGGCGCACTCCTGTTCCAGAGCGGTTTCGGCATCTTCCAGACGGCCCAGCCGCGGTGTCTGCACCTGCGAAGGCGGAACCTCGGCGCGCAGCAGGATATTGCGGATCACATTATCGAACTTCAGTGCGATATGACGCGAGAGCATGATGCTTCCTTTTACATGTACAACCTCTCCCGCCCTGCCTTTTGAACTAGCATTCCAGCGCAGCCGTTCCCTGCCTGTGGCGGTTTTTCGCCGAGCATTTCGCTAAGCCTTTGTCGCTCCACGCGTATGGCTTGGCGGCTGCCTCTTGAACTTGGGCGCCCGAAGGCGCAAAGCGGCGTCATGCTGCGCCCGATCCGTCTCGTCCTGTCCGACCCTGCCCTGCGCCTCGCCGCCATTTTGCTGGTGCTGTTCGGCGCCCATGCGGCGACGATGGGGCCCTATGTCTCGGCGCTGGCGATCAAGGTGTTCGGCCTTTCGGACCGCGCCTATTCGGGCGTGCTGATGGTCGCCTCGGTCCTGTCGGTCTCGGCCTCGGTCGGGCTTGGAATCCTCGCCGATCAGCGCGCGAACCGCCGGGCCATCGCGCTTGGCACCTCGGCTATGCTGATCGTGGGCTCGGGGCTGGTGCTGGCAGGCGACAACTGGGTGGTCTTCGTGATCGCCAACGCGCTGATCCTGCCGCTCTCGGCCTCGATCTTCGGCCAGCTCTTCGCGCTCTCGCGGCTGGCGGCGTCGACCCACCCCGCGGAGGACCGGCCCGCGATCCTTTCGACGCTGCGCGCGCTCTTTGCGCTGCCCTGGGTGGTGGTGCTGCCGATCTGGTCGGTGGTCTTCGACCGAGGCGCGGCGATGACCTCGATCTACCCGGTGACGCTGACGCTCGGGGCCACGATCCTCGCGCTGACCTTCCTGTTCTGGCCGCGCGATGGGGCGACGCGCTGGCCCGATCCGAAATCGGGGCTGACTTTCCGGCAATCCCTGCACGAGATGGCGAACCTGCCGATCCTCGCCCGCGTCGTGGCGCTTGGGACGATCAACGGGTCGATCATGCTCTATCTCGTCGTGATGGGGCTGGTGTTCGAGGCGACGCCGGGACGCGGGGCCGCCGATACCGCGCTTTACGCGGGCCTCATGGCGGGGCTGGAAGTGCCCTTCATGCTGGCGCTGCCGCTGGTTCTGGGCCGGATCGAGCGCACGACGATGATCTGGATCGGCGCTGCACTTTACGCGACCCATCTGGGGCTGCTGCCGCTGCTGGCGCCGACGCCTTACGTCTGGTTTCTCGCCCTGCCCGGCGCGATCGGCGGCGCGGTCGTTTTGACCCAGCCGATGGCCTATCTGCAGGACCTGTTGTCGAACCGGCCCGGCGCGGGGGCCTCGCTGATGGCGCTGCAAAAGCTGGCGGGCGATGGGTTCTCTGCGGCCATCTTCGCCATCGGCACGGCTATTGCGGGCTATGAGCTGGCCGCGGCCGCAGGCGCCCTTCTGGGCGTGGCCGGCGCGGGCGTACTCTGGGCGATGGACCGGCGCGCCGCGCGGTCCTGAACCTTTAGAAAGCCGGAACCTGCACGCGGTCCAGAAGACTGCGCCCACCGTCGACATTGATGATCTGCCCGGTGACGAAGCTTGCCCCCGAAGACGCAAGATACTGCACCGTCTCGGCCAGCTCCGACGGCGGCGCGATCCGGCCCAGCGGCGTGCCTTCGCAGATCGCCTCTCGCCAGTCGTCATTCTCTTTCAGCGCATCCTGCAGCGAGCGGCTCATCACCGAGGCGAAGCTGACGCCGTTCACCCGGATCCGCTTCGGCGCGAGCGCCACGGCGAGCGAGCGGATCGCCTGATCCTGCGCGGCGCAGGCGATCGAATAGGCCATCAGCTCGGGCTGGGTGCGGTTCGAGGCCAGCGTCGAGACATTGATGATCGAGCCGATTTCACCTTCGGTGCGCCCCTCATCCTCGGCCTGCTTGATCATCCGCTTCGCGGTCATCTGACTGACGCGCAAGGCCGATTTCATGTTCTGCGACAGCATCGAGTCGAGCACCTCGACCGACGGGTCGAGCGGATCGCAGGGCGCGAAGGTACGCGCGCAATTCACCAGAATGTCGATCCGGTCGAACGCGTCCACCGTGGCCGAGAGCAGGTTCTTCACCGCCAGCTTCTCGCAAAGATCGCCTGAGAAATAGCGCACCGGCCCTTCGGTCTTGGCCGTGTCGCCCAGTTCGGTGGCAAGCTTCTCTTCATCGATATCGGCAAACATCACCTGCGCGCCGCGATCGACGAAATGGCGCGCGATGGCCTGACCGATACCGTGGGCTGCGCCCGTGACGATGACGGTCTTGCCGGAAACAGAAAGGGACATTGGGTGTCTCCTCGTGGATGTTGAGGCAGGTTAGGCGAGCTTAGCGCCGCTTGCGAGGGGCAAGGCTGCGTTTCGGCTCGGCTGTGGCGCGCATGCCCGCCGATTTCCCCGGGGTCTTCCCGGCGGGGATCGGCTTGGCTGCGCGGATGATACGGAAACGGGTCGAAGGGCCGCTGGGCGGCGTGATCTCTTCAATCTCGTGGAACGCCGCGGCGAGCGCGTCGGCATAGGGCAGATGGCGGTTCGCCACCATCCAGAGCGTGCCCGACAGGGACAGCATCCCGCGTGCGGCCTGAATGAAGGCCAGCCCCAGCGCCGGATCGGCCCCGCGCGCGGCTCCGTGGAAAGGCGGGTTCATCACGACGGCGGTGTAGCGCTCTTCCGGTGCGTGACGCGTGGCATCGGCCCAGAGGAACTGCGCGCGGGGATCGGTGATGTTGCGTTTCGCGCAATCCAGCGCGACCGCATCCGACTCGACCAGATCGAGTCGTTCGACGCCCTTGCGCGCAAGGATCTGCGCCGAGAGCCAGCCCCAGCCCGCGCCGAGATCGGCGACTTTCGACGGCAGGCTATCGGGCAGGCATTCCGCCAGAAGCGCCGAGCCCTCATCCACCGCGTCCGCGGAGAACACGCCCGGACGGGTCACGAAACCCTCGACCGGGTGAATGTCCTGAGCCGCCCAGTCGCTCAGCAGATCGGGGGCTGCGAAGAACCATGCGATCTTGCCATGGGCCTTTGCGATCGGCGCGGAAAGATCCACCCGCCCCCGCAACTCCTTGAGCAGCGAGTCGATCCCTTCGGTCTTCACCCCGTCGACATAGATCGGCCCGCCCGGCGCCACGCGCTGACAGGCTTCGGCGATCAGCGCGCGGGCTTCGGCCTTGGCGCGGGGCGCGAAGATGATCGCGGCGGCATAGCTGCCCTCGGCACTCGGCGAAACGCGAACGCCGCGCTGCGCGAGCACGTCATGATCGGGCTTCTCGGGCTGGATCGCGACGAGGCGATCGACCGGCAGACCGCCGAGGTCCAGCGTGCCCACGGGCGCGAACAGCGCGATGTCTCCCTCGGACGGAAGCGCCTCGGGCATCTCGAGAGCGAGCGAAAGTCGCGGATGGCTCATGCAGGGAACCCTCTGAAAGAAACGAGCCCGCCGAATAGGCGGGCGCGACTGAATTTGCAAGGAACCGCTTGGGCGGCCTTTAGTCCTTCTCCATCGTGCATTGCAGCGGGTGCTGGTGGCGGCGCGCGAAATCCATCACCTGCGCCACCTTCGTCTCGGCCACCTCGAAAGAGAACACCCCGACCACCGCAAGGCCCTTCTTGTGCACGGTCAGCATAATCTCGAACGCCTGCGCGTGGTTCAGACCGAAGAACCGCTCGAGGATATGGACGACGAATTCCATCGGCGTGTAATCGTCGTTCAACAACATGACCTTGTACATCGGCGGGCGCTGCGTCTTCGGCCGCGTCTTGGTCGCGAGGGACGCATCGTTGTCGCTGTCGTCCTGGTCGTCGTCGGACATCATGTAAAGAGGCTCGGTCAAGGGCGCTCCGGCATCAGGATTCGTTGAGGGGCTCTGGCGGAATATAGGGTCTTCGTGACATATGAAAAGTCTTTCAACACCTCCGGCGAGAAAGGCGGGACGATGCGGCTCACGGCGATTGGCTTCGATGCGGATGATACGCTTTGGCATAACGAGCGTTTCTTTCAACTCACGCATGACCACTTTACCGAATTGCTGCGCGACCACGCCGAGCCCGATCATCTGGCAGAGCGACTGATCGCGGCGGAACGTCGCAACATCGCGCATTACGGCTTTGGCATCAAAGGCTTCACCCTGTCGATGATCGAAACCGCAATCGAAGTGAGCGAAGGCCGCGTGCCCGCAACGATCCTGTCGGAGATTCTCGCCGCCGGGCGCGAAATGCTGTCGCACCCGATCGAGCTGCTGCCCCATGCGCGCGAGACGATCGAGGCGCTGTCGGACGACTACCGCATCCTTCTGGTGACGAAGGGCGACCTGATCGATCAGGAGCGCAAGCTGGCGCAGTCGGGCTTGGGCGATCTGTTCGACGCGGTCGAAATCGTTTCGGACAAGAAGGCCCCGGTCTACACCGAGATTTTCGCGCGCCATGCCGAAGGGGCCGAGCATGGGCTGATGGCGGGCAATTCGCTGAAATCCGACGTGATCCCGATGATCGAGGCGGGGGGCTGGGGCGTGCATGTGCCCCATGAATTGACATGGGCCTTCGAGCATGCCGAGCCCCCGATGGAGCATCCGCGCTTCGCCGAATTGCCCGACCTCGGCGCATTGCCCGATCTGATCGCAAAAATCACCGATTGAGCCCTGCATTGCGTGGCGTCATGCTCCGCTGACCTCACGCACCTGTGTCCGAAATACACCACCTATAGACAGGTCGCCGCAAGCAGCCCACCACATCTTGCGGTATTGCATGAATGTCGCAGTGAAAGCGCTTGAAAATAGGTAGTTTTCAGCCTGAGAGACCCGTGCTACGCTTCTCGCTAATATAAACCCCGGAAACCGGCTCAAGATCGGTACCGCAAAGGGGTCAAACTGAGGCAGTGAAATAGGTGAAGCCGTGACCACGCTGATGCGCTGGGTCCGTGATGGGCTATTCGTAATCCTTCTGACACTCATTGCGCCGATCGCTGCGCAGGCCGCGCCCTACGCGGCGATGGTCATGGACATGCGATCGGGCGAAGTTCTCTACTCCAAGAACGCTGACACGCCGCTGCATCCGGCGTCGCTGACGAAGATGATGACGCTCTACATCACCTTCCAGGCGATCGAGCATGGCGAGTTCAGCCTCGATTCCATCGTCACCGTGACGAAGCACGCCGCCAGCCAGCCGCCCTCCCGGCTCGGTCTGCGTCCCGGTCAGAAGATCGCCGTGCGCTACCTGATCCGCGCCGCTGCGATCAAATCCGCCAATGACGCCGCTGCGGCGCTTGGCGATTACATCGGCGGCTCGGAAGAAGGCTTCGCTGCGCGGATGAACCGCACCGCCCGGCAGCTGGGCATGAAGAACACCCATTTCGTCAACGCCAACGGCCTGACCCGCAAGGGCCACCTGTCCTCGGCGCATGACATGACGATCATGGGCCGTCACCTGTTCTTCGACTATCCGCAATATTACAACATCTTCTCGCGCCGCTCGGCGGATGCGAAAGTGCGCACCGTCTACTCGACGAACCGCAAATTCCTCGCAGCCTACAAGGGCGCGGACGGCATCAAGACTGGCTACACCTCGGCCTCGGGCTTCAACCTGACCGCCTCCGCTCAACGCGGCAACAAGCGCATCATCGCGACCGTCTTCGGCGGCACCTCCACCGCGCAGCGCAACGCGAAAATGGCCGATCTGCTGGATCTGGGCTTCAAGCGCGCTCCAAATAACGCGCCGACGAACCGCCCCCGGATCCCGCAATATATCGAGCCCGCGCAATCGCCGATGCTGATGGCCAACCTCGCGCCGAAGAAGAGCCCGCGCCCCGATATCCGCCCGACCGCGCCGACTGCGGATAGCGATGCAATCTCGATGGCGCTCGCCGCCGCGGTGCAGGCCGATCAGGTGGATGAGAGCACCGACATCCCCGAGGACGTGGCCGAAGGCGCGCAGGACGCTACTGCGGACACGCAAGATGTCGTCGTGGCCGATGCCGGCACGCTCGGGATCGGCGCGGAGATCACCGCAAGCCCCCGCCCGCAGCGCAACCCGCGCGAGATTCAGGTCGCGGACGCGACGAAGGCGCTACCTGCCGAGGTGACCAAGGCCACCCCGCTGGCACAGGCGCAGGCGCATGACGCCGCCGTCGCCGCCGGCAAGGCCAGCGCGGATGGCAGCGAAGAGCCGAGCGACGTGCAGCTTGCCTCCTACGAGCCCGGCGCGTCGGACGGCCCGAAATTCGTCCAGTCCACCCAGCCGCAGCCGGAGACGATGGAGCTGGCCGAGGCACATACGCTCGATCTGGACCAAAACGGCAAGTCCGATGGCGCCAAGGCCCCGTCCAGCTTCGTGCAGTCGACGGACCCGCAGCCCGAGACCGCGCAGATGGCCGCAGCCCCCGAGAAGCGCAAAAGCGAGATCATTCTCGCCGCTCTCACCCCCCCTGCCCCGGCCCCCGAGCAGAAACCGCGCGTGGTCGCCCGCGTCTCCAGCTCGGGTGGGCGCAACTGGGGTGTCAGCCTCGGGTTGTTCGGCTCGCGATTCGCCGCAGAGCGCCACATGCTGACCACGGCACTGATGGAAAGCGACACTTTGGGCGAAGCTTTGCGCAAAGTGGCCACCCGAAAGACCGGTTATGAGGCGAATTTCGTAGGAATGACCCAAGACATGGCACAACTGGCCTGTGCAAGGCTCGAGTCTCGCGCTATGGACTGCAAAGTGGTCGGCCCCTGAGAGTCTTCCCTTAGGGGCAAAATATGAAAAGCCGCGCTTGGTCAGCGCGGCTTTTCCTTTTTCCGGAGCTTATGGCACCCGCCGTGCGGGTTGCCACGGCAGATGCCTCCGGCGGGGATATTTGTACCAAGGCGCAGCGGGCGCGGAACTGAGGGGATCGGGCCGCCCGGCCCAGCCCTTACCGTCGCGCGCTCAGTCCTGCTTCGGGTGATCGTCGAACTCGTCGGAAAGGATGCGCTCGGCATCGCCTTTCGGGTCGTCATACTGATTGTTCTTCAGCGACCAGAAAAACGCCCCGAGGCCAATCCCGCCGAGCAGCAGGGAAATCGGAATCGAATAGAGAAGAACCTCCATGAGGGGCTCCTTTCAGCGCAGGCGCAGCGAGTTGAGCGAGACCGTGATCGAGCTGGCCGACATCGCGAGCGCCGCCATCAGCGGCGTCGCGAGCCCGGTCAGTGCGAGCGGCACGGCGATAATGTTGTAGACGATGGAGATACCGAAGTTCTGCTTGATCCGACGGCGGGCGCGCACAGAGATCGAGGCGGCATCGGCGACCGGCGCGAGATCTTTACCCAAAAGCACGATATCCGACGCCGTGCGCGCCGCATCGAGTGCGGAGGCGGGCGAGACCGAGACATGGGCGGCAGCCAGCGCGGCAGTGTCGTTGAGACCGTCGCCGACCATGAGCACGCGGTGGCCCTGTTGGGTCAGATCGGATACCAGCTGCGCTTTCTCGGCAGGCAAGGCCCCGGCGCGGTAGGTCTCGATCCCGAGGCGCGCGGCGAGATCGCTCACCGCGCCTTCGACGTCGCCCGAAACGAGCCAGACCTGCTTGCCCTGCGCCTTCAGACCGGCTACGGCCTCCTCGGCCCCGGTGCGCAGCGTGTCGGCGAAACGGATCGAGATCGGTGCCGCATCGCCGATCTTGAGATTGGTCGCGGTGGTCGCACCCTCGGCAGCGCCGATCCAGTTCGCACGACCAAGCCGCACGCGCTGGCCCTGCCAGACGCCCTCGACGCCGTAGCCCGGAACTTCGCGCAGATCGCTCAGCGTGGCGGGCGCAACGCCCTGCCCTGCCGCAGCCTCATGCAGGGCACGAGCGAGCGGGTGGCTCGAGCCTTCGGCCAACGCCATCGCGACGGAGAGCGCCTCGGGCGAGAGATCGGAGAGGTTCTGCGGACGCGGCGCACCCATGGTCAGCGTGCCGGTCTTGTCGAAGACGACCGTGTCGATCTCGGCCATACGCTCCAGCGCGGTGCCATCCTTGATCAACAGGCCCTTGCGGAACAGCTTGCCCGATGCGGCGGTAACCACCGCAGGCACCGCGAGCCCCAGCGCACAGGGGCAGGTGATGATCAGCACGGCGGCGGCGATATTCACCGCCAGACGGAAATCGCCGCCCGTGATCCAGGCCCAAGCACAGAACGCACTGAAGGACAGGATATGCACGATCGGCGCATAGGCCCGCGCCGCCCGTTCGGCGAGCGAGGTGTATTTGGTCTTCGCGCTCTCGGCCATCGCGACGAGATCGGCCATCCGATGCAGCGAGCTGTCGCGCCCGGCTGCCGTCACGCGCAGGGTCAGCGGCCCGGTCAGGTTCACCTCACCGGCGGAGAGCGTCATTCCGGGTAGCACCTGCACGGGGAGGCTTTCGCCGGTCAACAGCGAGCGGTCGCTCTCGGATTGGCCCTCGGTCACTTCGCCATCGGCGGGGATACGGCCTCCCGGGCGCACCCGGATCAGATCGCCGGGCACCAGTTCGCCCACGGGCACGGTGACCTCGTCGCCGTCGCGCAACACGGTCGCGCGGGGCACTTCCAGCGCGGCCAGCTCTTCGGCGGCCGAGCGCGCCACGGCGCGGGTCCGATAGTCGAGATAGCGGCCCACCAAAAGGAAGAAGGTGAGCATCGTCGCCGCCTCGAAATAGGCATGCGCGCCGGAATGCATCGTCTCGAACAGCGAAATCCCGAGCGCGAGCAGGATCGCGAGCGAGATCGGCACATCCATCCCGAGACGCCCGCCGCGCAAGCTCGCCCAGGCATTGGCGAAGAAGGGCTGGCCCGCGAAGATCGTGGTGGGCAGCGCGATCGCCGCCGAAATCCAGTGGAAGAGGTCGCGCGTCGAATCCTCCGCCCCCGACCAGACCGCGATCGAGAGCATCATGATGTTCATCATCGCGAAGCCCGCGACGCCCATGCGCATCAGGAGGTCCCGTCCGCGCTTGTCGGCCTCGGTCGCGGACAGCATGCCGGGATCGAGCTCGTGCGCCTCGTAGCCGATCTTGTCGAGCGCCGCGATCAGCCCCGCCGGCTCGACATCGCCCGCCGCGTCGACCGAGGCGCGTTTCAGCGTCAGGTTCACCCGCGCCGATTTCACGCCCGGCTGCTTCATCAGCTCGCGTTCGACATCGGTGATGCAGACTGCACAATGCGCCGTGGGCAGCGACAGCATGATCCGCGCGCCCTTGATGTCACCCGACTTCGCTATCTGCTCGGCCGAGGGGGCCGCGATGCAGGCGGGACAGGCCGAGGCCGAGACATGCTCGTCCTCGAACGGTTCGCTATGCGATGGAGAAGCGGGCGACACCGACATCGGCTCAGCCTTTCACGAACAGGTCAATCCGCTGGCGGAACTCCGTGCCGTCGGCGGCTTTCGCGTCGAGATGCACCAGCCAGACGCCCGGCGCAAGATCGAGCTTCGTGGTGAAGATGCCGCCGACATAGTCGAAATCGGGCGTCATGTCATCGCGGACATGGGTGGTGCGCCCGACGAGCGCCTTGAACTCGGCCACCCTCGCGGGCAGCCCGTCCTCGTCGCGGATCACGAAGCTCAGCTTGCCGTCGGAATACTCCGGCGACACGGTCCAGCCAAGCGCATCCTGCGCCAGTTTCTCTTCGTTGAAGGTCTGCGAGGCGACATAGGAATTGTCGACCTCGAGGCCGGGGAACGTGCTGACGGCCTGCCACGCCATGACGAGGTTGACCGCGATGATCACCCCGAAGGAGGCCACCGCGATCATCAGCACTTTTCTTCCGGTCAGCGGTTTCGCCATCTCGGTCATTGTACCCTTCCGTTGAATACGGTCGTCTCCGACACGCGATCAGTATTGGTCATGTCCTCGATCCACATCGTCAGCTCGGTACGCTCGCTGGTGGCGATGGACGAACCGGGTTCGGCGACAATATAGACCCTTTGGGTCATGGTTTCATCTGCGGGCACCGTCACGGTGTTTCCGTCCTGACCTTCGAGCAACACGCTCAGCGTGCCCTGGTCGGCCGGGTCGGGCGCCTTGACGGAGACCTTGAACTCGGTCGCCTCGCCCGCCTTGTTGCGCAGCCGCAGCGTGTAGATGTTGCGGATCGCGCCCGAGGGCTCCACCACGAAGAGCGGATCGCGGTTCGGCGTCACGTTGAAGTCGATGGGCGAGCGCATGAACAGCGCGACCACCAGACCGATGCCGATCAGCGACCACATCGAGAAGTAGAGGATCGTGCGCGGGCGCATGATGTGCTTCCAGACATTGATGACCGGATTGCCCGAACGCTCGTTCGCCTCGTCCTTCAGCGCCATGTAGCCGATGAGGCCACGCGGCTTGCCGATCTTGTCCATCATCTCGTTGCAGGCATCGATGCACAGGCCGCAGGTGATGCATTCGAGCTGCTGGCCGTCGCGGATATCGATGCCCATCGGGCAGACGTTGAAGCAGGCCATGCAGTCGATGCAATCGCCCTGCGTCGGGTCGTGCTGGCCCTTCTTGAGCTTACCGCGCGGCTCACCGCGCCATTCGCGATAGGCGATGGTGATGGTGTCTTCATCCATCATCGCGGCCTGAATGCGCGGCCACGGGCAGGCGTAGATGCAGATCTGTTCGCGGGCGAAGCCGCCGAAGGCGAAAGTCGTGAGCGTCGCCACCGCGATCGTCGTATAGGCGATCGGCGAGGCAGTGCCGTGGAACAAATCGGACAGCAGCGTCGGCGCATCGGTGAAGTAGAACACCCAGGCGCCACCGGTCGCGACGCCGATCAGCAGCCAGAGCACCCATTTCGTGATCCGCTTGCGGAACTTCTCGGCGTTCCATTTCTGACGCAGCAGACGGATACGCGCGTTGCGGTCGCCCTCGACCCAACGCTCGACAAGGATGAACAGATCGGTCCAGACGGTCTGCGGGCAGGCATAGCCGCACCAGACGCGCCCCAGCGCCGAGGTGAACAGGAACAGGCCGAGGCCCGCCATGATCAGAAGGCCCGCGACGAAGTAGAATTCATGCGGCCAGATTTCGATCATGAAGAAGAAGAACCGGCGGTTCGCGAGGTCCAGAAGCACCGCCTGATCGGGCAGTTCCGGGCCACGATCCCAGCGAATCCACGGCGTGATATAATAGATGCCAAGCATCACCGCCATGAGCACCCATTTCAGATTGCGGAACTGGCCGTGCACACGGCGCGGAAAGATCGGCTCGCGGGCGGCGTAAAGCGGCGGGGGATCGACTGGTTCGGTGGAGCTCACGACTCTCTCCGTTCATATATTTCTCTGCGTCACAGGCTCTTCTGGTATGACACAGTCGTGAAGGCTTTGACCTGCGTCAAAAAGACAGGTTTGCCATACAGGAAATCTTCACTGGTTGGTATTTTTACTGGTCACCGGCATGCGCCGCTTGCTTGAAGAGCCAAGACATGAACTGGCGTAGCGCCGGTCGCCTCACGCCCGGTCGCGTAACCGTGTAATAGCCTTTTTCCTCACTGTCTTCAAACAGAAGCCGCAACCGTCCGGCCGCAATATCGCCTGCGACCCAGACCAAGGCGGTCACCGCCACCCCCTGCCCGCCGCGCGCTGCTTCGAGCAAAAGGTTCCCCGGCATCACGGTGAGGCTTCTGGCCTGATCCTGCGTGACGCCATGGCGCGCGAACCAGTCGGTCGACTCGGAGGTGCCGAGCTCCTGCAGCCACGGCAGGCCACGCAAATCCGCCGGACAGTCATACCGCCCCGCCCCCACCAGCGCAGGCGCCGCGACCACGACGATGGGCGAGCGCACCAGAAGCCGCGACTCGAGGCCGGGCCAGTCCCCCGATCCGTAGCGCAGCGCCATCTCGACCCCGCCCGGCGCAAGCGTGGAGACGGTCGCCGAAGGGTCGATGGTCAGACCGATCTCGGGATAGGCTTCGCGAAAATCCGGCAGCCGGGGCAGAAGCCACGCCGAGGCGAAGCTTGGCGTGGTGGAGATTTGCAGCGGACGGGAGTCGGCGGTGTCGCTCAGCGAAGCGACCGCTTCGGCAATCGTGCCGAAGCCGTCGCGCAGCGCCTGCGCGAGGCGGCGACCGTCGGGCGTCAGCGTAGGCCGCGGCCCCGACCGGTCGACGAGCGTCACGCCGAGCCGCTCTTCAAGCCCCCGCAATTGCTGACTGACGGCCGCATGCGACACGTTGAGCGCACGCCCCGCCTGAGCCACCGATCCGGAGTCGGAAAACGCCGAAAAGGCCCGCAGCGCGGTCAGGGAGGGAAGCGTTCGCCAATCCATATCCGTAACTTCACCTTACATAGCGGAAAGTTTCCTGAGTCGCATCTTCGCGCAAATAACGCATCCTGACCAGAGTTGACCCGCCTTCAGGAGATCAGACATGAAAGATAGAGTTACACCCGACACGCTGATGCTGTTCGCCCGCATGAACCTCCATCCGCCGCAAAGCAACTGGCCGCACCTGACGGACCCGATAGACTCGCGCAAGCGCCATCGCGCACCGCGTCCCTCGCTGCGCCAACGTTTGCGGGAGATGTGGAAATGATCGGGATCTGGGCGCAGAGCTTCACCATCGCCACGGGCCTCGATCAGCGCCCCGGCCTACCGGCGGCCCGCTCGCATCGGCGTTCACATCGGCGTGCAAAGACAAGCGCAGAGCTTGTTTTGCCCAAAGATGACCCCAAGATAGACGACAGGTAACCCTCGACAAACGAGAGGGCCCCGCAATGGGGGCCCTCTGAAATTGGGCACCGGCACCCCCAGGAAACGCGCGAACAGGACGGGGTGCCGGTGCGACCCGCCAGACCAAAGCCCCGCGGGATCTCTGTGCTTTCGACCGTTACTGGCCGCCGCCCAAGCTGTGAACGTAGGCCGCCACGGCGCGGATATCCGCTTCCGACAGACGCTCGTTCCAGTTCGGCATCACGCCATTGCGGGCGTTGTTGACCGTGTAGGTCAGCGTGTCGACGTCGCCGCCATAGAGCCAGACGGCATCGGTGAGGTTCGGCGCGCCCATCATGACGTCGCCCTTACCGTCTTCACCGTGACAGGCCGCGCAGTTGTCCACGAAGACGGTTTCGCCTTCGGTGGCCATTGCCTCGTCATGCTCCTGGCCCGAAATCTTGCGGACATATTGCACGACTTGGTCGATCTGCTCGGGCTCGAGGATCTCGTCACGCCCGAAGGCGGGCATTTCCGAGTAACGTGCCTCGCCATCCGGGTCCGTCTCGTTGCGGATGCCGTGCGTGACGGTGAAATGGATGTCCTCCATCGTGCCGCCCCACAGCCATGCGCTGTCGAGAAGGTTGGGATAGCCTAGGTTCGAGTTGCCGCCCGCACCCGCACCGTGGCACTGCGCGCACCAGGTCCGGAACACGGCCGCACCGGCGTTCTGGGTGTAGTTGTTCAGCTCGGGATCGCTCGAAATCTGGTCGAGATCGACCGAGACGAGCTTCTCCTGGATCGGCTTGTTCGCCGCGGCGAACTTGTCGATATCGGCCTGCACATTCGCGCGGGTCGACGAGCCCATGATCCCCGGCGTCGCGCCGGACTTGAAGATCGGCCATGCCGGCATCGCGATCGAGTAACCGATCCCCCAGATGATGCAGGCATAGAAGGTCCACAGCCACCATTTGGGCAGCGGATTGTTGTATTCCTCGATGCCGTCCCACTGGTGACCCGTGGTCTCGACCTCGTGCTTGTGCTTGCTTGGTCTCTTGCTCATGTTCTCCACGCCTCCTTACAACGTGGCGCCGTCAGTCCTTGGAGGACCGGCTTTCGCCGGCCTCCGAGGCATTGGCGGGTTTGTCTTCGTGCCGGAACGGGATCTCGGACGTATCTTCGTAGGTCTTGCGAGACCCGGGCCGGAAGACCCAAGCCACGACGCCCAGGAAGAAGACGAACATGAAGATCAGAAACCAGCTGTCCGCGAATTCCCTGAAGATGTGATAGTCCATTGATCAGCTCCCCTTACCGGCTGGCCACGGGTTCGAAGGTCGAGAAGTCGACCATGGTGCCGAGCACCTGCAGATAGGCGACGAGTGCGTCCATCTCGGAAATGCCCGGGCGACCGTCGAAATTACGGACGTTCGTCGCGTTGGGATAACGCTCCATCAGCCCGTCATAGTCGCTCATCGGATCGGCCTGAGCGGCAAAGTCCGCCTTGGCGTTCTCGATCATGTCCGAAGTGTAGGGCACGCCCACCATCGCATCGGTCGAGAGCCGCTCGTCGATATGCGCGGGATCGACCATGCGATTGAGCAGGAAGCCGTATTTCGGCATCACCGATTCCGGCACGACCGACTGCGGATTGGTCAAGTGATCCACATGCCAGGCGTCCGAGTAGCGGCCGCCGACGCGGGCGAGGTCGGGCCCCGTCCGCTTCGAGCCCCACTGGAACGGGTGGTCGTATTGCGACTCCGCTGCCAGCGAGTAATGGCCGTAACGCTCCACTTCGTCGCGCATCGGGCGGATCATCTGCGAGTGGCAGACATAGCAGCCCTCGCGGATGTAGATATCGCGCCCGGTGAGCTCCAGCGGCGTGTAAGGCCGCACCCCTTCGACGTCCTCGATGGTGTTTTCGAGGTAGAAGAGCGGTGCGATCTCCACGATGCCGCCGATCGTGACGACCAGGAAGGCGAAGATCAGCAGGAGCGTGGCGTTCTTTTCAAGAACACTGTGCTTGTCGAGAAGTCCCATCTGTTCCTCTCCTTATTCAGCCGGCACGGCGGCAACCGAACGCGATTCCACGCGCGGCTGACGAGCGACGGTCATCCACAGATTGTAGGCCATGATGATGCCACCCGTGAGGTAGAGCACACCGCCCAGACCACGGACCACGAACATCGGATGCATGGCGGCCACGGTGTCGGCGAAGGCGTTCACGAGGAAGCCCTGGCTGTCCACTTCGCGCCACATCAGGCCCTGCATGATCCCGGCGACCCACATCGAAGCGGCGTAGAGCACGATCCCGATGGTGGAGAGCCAGAAGTGCCAGCTGACCAGTTTCAGCGAATAGAGCCCTTCACGTGCCCACAGACGCGGCACGAGGAAGTAGAGCATGCCGAAGGTGATCATGCCGTTCCAGCCGAGCGCACCCGAGTGCACGTGACCGATCGTCCAGTCGGTGTAGTGCGACAGCGAGTTCACCGCCTTGATCGACATCATCGGGCCTTCGAAGGTCGACATGCCGTAGAAGCCGACCGACACCACCATCATGCGGATGATCGGATCGGTGCGCAGCTTGTCCCATGCGCCCGAGAGCGTCATCAGACCGTTGATCATGCCACCCCAGGAGGGCATCCACAGGATCACCGAGAAGGTCATGCCCAGCGTCGAGGCCCAGTCGGGCAGCGCCGTGTAGTGCAGGTGGTGCGGACCGGCCCAGATATACAGGAAGATCAGCGCCCAGAAGTGCACGATCGACAGCTTGTAGGAGTAGACCGGACGTTCAGCCTGCTTCGGCACGAAGTAATACATCATGCCCAGGAAGCCTGCGGTCAGGAAGAAGCCCACCGCGTTGTGGCCGTACCACCATTGCGTCATCGCGTCCTGCACGCCCGAGAAGACCTGAACCGACTTCGAACCGAAGAACGAGACCGGGATCGACAGGTTGTTCACGATATGCAGCATCGCGATGGTCACGATGAAGGACAGGTAGAACCAGTTGGCGACGTAGATATGGGGTTCCTTGCGCTTGAAGATCGTGCCGAGGAAGGCCAGCAGATAAGCGACCCAGACGATCGTCAGCCAGATGTCGACATACCATTCCGGCTCGGCATATTCCTTCGACTGCGTTGCGCCGAGGATGTAGCCGGTCGCAGCGAGCACGATGAACAGGTTATAGCCCCAGAACACGAACCAGCCGAGGCCGTTGCCACCGAACAGCCGCGCTGCCGAGGTGCGCTGCACCACGTAGAACGACGATGCGATCAGCGCGTTGCCACCGAAAGCGAAAATAACCGCCGACGTATGCAGCGGGCGCAGTTTGCCAAAGTTCAGATAGCCCTGTGCCCATTCGAAATTGAGCGCCGGATAGGCCAGCTGGAAGGCGATAATGACGGCGACCAGGAAGCCCACGACACCCCAGAAGGTCGTCGCGATCACCCCGGCGCGAACCACGCCGTCGAAATATTCGTTCTGAGCCACCGGCTGGCGGCTCCCCATGGTGCGAAGCACCCAGATGAATGCGATGGCCGCGGCCAGCATGACCTCGACAGCATTCACCTGATAGGCAAGATCGCGCGCGTAGCCGGCCGCAATGGCGGCCAGAACCGCCACAAGGCCAAGCGCGATCAGCTTGATATAATCCCACATTTTGTGCGTCCCTTCGTCTGGTCTGCCCCTGCGGCACCCTCGTAAACCGAGAATCCTCCTGGGCTTGACTGGAGTCCTTGTGGTCCGAGGGTATGCACGATGCCTTGATCTGCATCAAATGCTCGCGATCACAGTGCGCCATTCGGTCGCAGTTATGTGATATGACGAACACGTCCCTTGATCCGCGTCAAAGTGCGACCGATCTCTTCGGGTTAGGCTCTGGTCTCACATGCTTATCCGCTTTTGGCGCAAGGACAGGACCCATGGCTTACAAGACACTTCTCACGATCGTCACGGATCCCAAGGCGGCCGCGACGCAAATCGATACCGCCGTGGCCGTCGCCCGGCGGCGCGACGCCCATCTCGACGTGCTCTGCCTCGGTGTGGATCGCACGCAGACCGGCTATTACTACGCGGGCGCGACCGCTTTCGTGCAGCAAGAAACGATGGACCGCGCACAAGACGACGCGCGCAATGCCGAGATCGCGGTGCGCACGCGGCTCGAGGCCGAAGACATTCGTTGGGGCGTCGATGCGGTCGTCTCGCAAATTGGCGCGATGCCGACCGTTGTCGGACAACGCGCCCGCTTCGCCGATCTGGTCGTGATGGGCCGCCCCTATGGCGAGGGCCGCGGGCCGGAGATTGAGGCTGCGGTCGAAGCTGCGCTCTTCGAAGGTCAGGTGCCGGTCGCGATCGTGCCCGACGGCTATAATGGCGACATGCCCGCGAAGCGCGTTGTGATCGCGTGGAACCAGTCGCATGAATCGATGCGCGCCGTCCGCGCCGCCCTGCCCGTTCTGAAATCCGCCGATCTGGTCGATATCACCGTGATCGACCCGCCTGCGCATGGGCCCGAGCGCTCTGACCCCGGCGGCCAACTCAGCCAGATGCTCGCGCGTCACGGCGTGCATGCCGAGGTGTCGGTGCTAGCCAAGACGATGCCGCGCGTGTCGGACGTGCTCAACCGTCATGTCAGCGACAGCGAAGCCGATGCGGTGGTGATGGGGGCTTACGGCCATTCGCGCTTCCGCGAAGCGATCTTGGGCGGGGCGACGCGCCACATGCTCGAGATGGCCGAGGTTCCGGTGATCATGGCGCACTGAGCGCGCCACCTTTCTGAACGGATGACGGCGCCTCTCGGGGCGCCGTTTTCATGACCCGAGGTCGGTCTTTATGCCCTTCGCCTTGCCGAGCTTGCGGCAATAGCTGGCCCAGTCGCGGAAGTCCTGCGAGAAGGCCGCCATCTTGCCGCGCCCGCGCCAGTCGTCGAAGCTTTCACGCTGATGAACCGCGACCCAGCTGGCGGCATCTGCGCGCCCTTCGGCTTCGGCCTGCTTGATCGCAGCCCCACGCCAGATCATCCCGGCCCGGTCGAGCTTTTCCGCCCGCGCGGGGTCGGACATCATCGTGCCGACGCCGTGAAACAGGCCCGAGCATTGCGCCATACTCTGCGACAACGGCTGCGCCACACTCAGGCCTGGAGCGGCAACGAGGAAGAAACAAGTAAACAGGATACGCATAAGACCTTCCTCGATGCTGCCACCCCTTGTTTACCTAACGACAGTGCCGAAACCGGGGCAGAACCCGCACGAATTCGCGACCTTGTCGCGACATCCCTGCCCTGCGCGGAACTCCGGTCGCGCTGACGGGTTGGCTGGTTAAATAAAGACCGGAGCCCCCAATGACCCGCCATATCCTGCCCGCCCTTCTCGCTAGCCTCGCCCTGCTCGCCGCCTGTCAGGAGATGACGCCGAAACAAGACGGGGCGATGCCCAAGACGCTGCCGGAGGGCATGGTCGGGCGCTGGGGGCTGACGAAGGCCGATTGCGACAGCTCACGCGATGACAACAAGGGGCTGATGGTGGTGAAGCCGGACAGCCTGCAATTCTACGAGTCGCAGGCCAAGCTCACTGAGATCGACAGCGCGACCGACCGCGTGGTGCGGGCAACGTGGAAATTCACCGGCGAAGGGCAGAAATGGCAGCGCGACATCGTGCTGACCCTGTCGAGCACGGGCATCTACCTCTCGCGTCAGGATATCACGCGGGACTCGATGAAGCCCCTTACATATCGTCAGTGCGTGTCCCCCTGAGCGGACGGATGCTCAGATGAGGAAACCGCCGTCGCTGTCATCACCTGCTTCCAGCAGCAGCCGATCCATATCCGGCACGGTGACATGGCGCTTGCCCTGCAGCTCGATTACCCCGTCGCGTTTCAGCGCGGACATCTGGCGGCTCACCGTCTCGAGCGTCAGCCCGAGGTAATCGGCCATCGCCTCGCGCGTCAGCGGCAGATCGAACACCATCTGCCGGGCGCTGGGGCTCATGTTGATCGACGCATCGCGCCGCGCCACGATCGACAGCAGCGAGGCGATCTTCTCGCGCGCGGTCTTGCGGCCCAGAAGCAGCATCCATTCGCGCGCCGCGTCCAGTTCGTCGAGCGTCATCTGCAACAGGCGCTGCGCGATATGGGGCGTGCGCTCCATCATCTCCTCGAAGGGCTTGCGGCGGAAGCAGCACATCAGAATGTCGGTGGTCGCGGTCACGTTATAGGCGGCGCGGTTGCGCCCGGGACGGCCCACGAAATCCGAGGGCAGCAAAAGGCCAACCATCTGCGTGCGCCCGTCCTCGAGAGTCTGCGTCAGGGTCGCGATACCCGAGACGACCGAGGCCACGAAATCCATCTGGTCGCCGGCCCAGATAATCGTCTGGCCTGCCTCGAAACTCCGGTAATATTTGATCTTCTCAAGCTGTTCGAGCTCGTCTGCATCGCATCGTGCGCACACGGCGCGATGTTGGATCGGGCAGTCTCCGCAGGCGAGCGAAGCAGGCTGAACGTCATCATGTGCCATGTGGATATTGCTTGATCTGGGTCAAATTCTGTTGCGCGTCTTACATCTAAAGATACGCCTATGGAACAGGAATCGCAACTGACCCGGCTCGGGCTCTTCGACGCACGGGTGCCCCGCTACACAAGCTACCCCACCGCCCCCCATTTCGCGGGCGATGTCGGGCCAATGGAATTCGCGCACTGGATCGAAGCGATCCCCGAAGGTGCGTCGATCTCCCTTTATATGCACGTGCCGTTTTGTCGCCGGCTGTGCTGGTTCTGCGCCTGCCGAACGCAAGGCACGCAGAGCGAAGAACCGGTGCGCGCCTATGCCGAGACGCTGCTGGCCGAACTGCGTCTATTCAAGGAACGCTTGGCGCCCGGCGTCACTCTGTCGCGGCTGCATTGGGGCGGCGGCACGCCGACGCTGATGCCCGGAGACATGATGCGTCGCCTCGCCGATGCGGTGTTCGACGCGGTGCCGATGGGCGAAGGCGCAGAATTCTCGGTCGAGATCGACCCGAATGAGATCGACGCCGAGCGCATCGACGCGCTGGTGGAATCCGGAATGAACCGCGCCTCGATCGGGGTGCAGGATTTCGACCCGCAAATCCAAGGCGTTATCGGGCGCGATCAGAGCTACGAGATCACCAAGGCCGCGGTCGACATGATTCGCGAACGCGATGTCGCGAGCCTCAACGCAGATATTCTCTACGGGCTGCCGCACCAGACGCCGACGAAGATCGCGGACTCGGTGCAGAAGCTGCTGTCTCTCGGCCCCGACCGGGTGGCGCTTTACGGCTACGCGCATGTGCCGTGGATGGCGCGACGCCAGACCATGATCCCGTCGGATCACCTGCCCACCCCGCAGGAACGCCTGAAGCTGTTCGAAGTGGCGCGCGAATTGTTCGTGGCCGACGGCTATGACGAGATCGGCATCGACCATTTCGCCCTACCGACGGACGGCCTCTCGATCGCGCAGAGGGCCGGCAAGCTGCGGCGCAATTTCCAAGGCTATACCGACGATCAGGCCGAAGCGCTGGTCGGGCTCGGCGCTTCGTCGATCTCGCGCTTCCCGCAGGGCTACGCGCAGAACGCACCCGCCACCTCAGCCCATACCGCGGCGATCCGGGCGGATCGGTTCTCGACCTCGCGCGGGCACCGCTTCACCGCGGATGACAAGATGCGCGCGCGGCTGATCGAGGCGCTGATGTGTGATTTCGAAGTGAGCGCAGCGGAACTGGTGCAGGACTTCGGCGCCGATCCGGAAGAGCTGTCCGCGCTGTTCGCCACCTGCGCCGAGCATTTCGGCGACATGGTTCAGGTGAGCGCGGAGGGGCTGCGCATTCCGGTCAAGGCACGCCCTTTGACCCGGATGATCGCGCGCCATTTCGATGCCTATGATCTGTCGAAAGCCGGGCACAGCTCGGCGATCTGATCGAAGGGAAGAGGGACGGGAGAGGGGTCGCCGCGCGCGGCCCCTTTTCTTTTGCGCGGGGTCATCCGGCGACGCCCCGGCCGCGTATCGCCCTGCATGAAGATGCGCCGCAAATCCGATCTGCCGACGAAGCTCTGTGCCAGCTGTGGCCGCCCCTTCGCGTGGCGCAAGAAATGGGCCCGGGATTGGGAGAGCGTGCGCTTCTGCTCGGAACGCTGCCGGAGATCAGCAAAGACCGAACCGCCGAGGCGAAATCGCGGCGATTGATTTATCATACCACATAGTATATTAATTCCGCATGACCGCTACGCCAGCCCCATCGCGCCGTGGCCGCCCGCGCCGCAAACCGGAAGATCAGGACGCCCGAAAGGCGCTGATCCAGGCGGGGTTGGCGCAACTGACCGAGCGCGGCTACGCGAGCGTCGCCCTCGACGAGATCACCGCCGCCGCCGGTGTCACCAAGGGCAGTTTCTACCATTACTTCCCGACGAAAGCGGCCTTCGGCGCGGCCCTGATCGACGCCTATGGCAGCTATTTCGAAGACAAGCTCCGCCGCGCTTTCGACCGCACGGACCTTACCCCCCTCGCCCGGCTCACCGCCTTCACCGAAGAGGCCGAGGCGGGCATGGCGCGGTTCGATTTTCGCCGTGGCTGCCTGATCGGCAATCTCGGTCAGGAGATGGGCAGCCTGCCCGAGGCGTTCCGCACCCGCCTAATCGCGGTCTTCGAGCGCTGGCAAAGCCTCACCGCGACTTGCCTACGTGACGCGCAAGCGGCAGGCGAGATCGGCCCCGATCATGACCCCGACGCCCTCGCAGAACTGTTCTGGACCGGCTGGGAAGGCGCGGTCCTGCGCACCAAACTTCAACGCAACCCCGAGCTGCTGCGCCGTTTTACCGACGGCTTCCTGCGGCTCGCCCGAAGCTGAAAGGATACCCCATGGTCAAAGCCATTCTGATCGAGAAACCCGAAGAGACCCAGAGCGCCGCGCTCAAGGAAATCGACCTGCCCGATCTGGCCGAGGGCCAAGTGGCCGTCGACGTCGCCTACTCGACGATGAACTACAAGGATGCACTGGCGATCACCGGCGCGGGCCCCGTGGTGCGCAGCTTCCCGATGGTGCCCGGCATCGACTGCTCGGGCATCGTCGCCAACAGCAAGCATCCCGATTTCGCCAAGGGCGACCGGGTCGTGCTCAACGGCTGGGGCGTGGGCGAGAAACACTGGGGCGGGCTGGCCGAGCGCGCCCATCTGAAAGGCGACTGGTTGGTGAAACTGCCCGACGGAATCTCCTTGCGTCAGGCGATGGCGATCGGCACCGCGGGCTACACGGCGATGCTTTGCGTAATGGCGCTCGAGGCGCATCGCGTGACGCCCGAGAGCGGCGAGGTCGTCGTGACCGGCGCGACCGGCGGCGTGGGCAGCGTGGCGACCGCGCTTCTGGGCAAGCTGGGCTATACCGTCGCGGCCGTCACCGGACGCCCCGAAGAGGAAGACTACCTCAAGGGCCTCGGCGCTTCCTCGATCGTTCCGCGCGAGGATGTCTCGGGCAAGCCGCGCCCGCTGAACAAGGAACGCTGGGCCGGGGCTGTCGATGTGGTCGGCGGCGAAGTCCTCGCCAATGTCCTGTCGATGATGACCTATCGCGGCACCGTTGCGGCCTGCGGTCTGGCGGGCTCGATGAACCTGCCGACATCCGTGGCCCCCTTCATCCTGCGCGGCGTGACGCTCGCAGGCGTCGACAGCGTGATGTGCCCGGTTGCGGACCGCGTCGAGGCATGGCGTCGCCTGGCCGCCGATCTCGACATGGACAAGCTCGCCGCGATGGAGACCGAAGTCGCACTGGAAGACGTGATTGCAACCGCGCCGAAATTCCTCGATGGAAAGGTGCGCGGGCGGATCGTCGTTCCGGTCGCACCTGACCTCGGCTGATTACGGTAGATAATGCTGTCTTTTCTGATCCTCGCGCTCGCCGGCCTCGCGGCGGGCGCTTTGAATGCGGTCGCGGGCGGCGGGACGTTCCTGTCCTTCCCCGCGCTTGTCTGGACCGGCGTGCCGCCGATCACCGCGAATGCGACCGCGACGCTGGCGGCCCTGCCCGGCTATCTGTCGAGCGCATGGGCCTTCCGCCACGAGCTGCGCCATAAGGGGCCGATGGCGCTGCGCACGATCCTGATCGCGGCCGTCGCCGGCGGTTTTCTCGGCGCGCTGCTGCTGCTGATCACCCCTGAGAAGCTGTTCGCAGGCGTGGTGCCGTGGCTGTTGCTGCTGGCGACGGCGGCCTTCGCTTTCGGGCCGTTGCTGCTGAAGGCGCTGCAACGCTCGGGCCACACGATGGGCGCGGTTTCGGCGTTCGCTCTGCTGATGGCCGTGACGATTTACGGCGGCTATTTCAACGGCGGCCTCGGGATCATACTGCTCGCCGCGCTCGGCCTGATCGGCTTCACCGATCTGCACGCGATGAACGGGTTGAAGAACCTCGTCTCGGCGGTGCTGTCGCTGGTGTCGGTCGTGACCTATGCGGTGGCCGGGCTGATCGACTGGCAGGCGGTGCTGGTGCTGGGCATCGCGAGCGCCATCGGCGGCTATCTCGGCGCGCATCTGTCGAAGCGGATCACCAACATGGCGCTGCTGCGCGGCTTCATCATCGCGGTCGGGCTGGTGATGGCGGCGGTCTTCTTTGCACGCGGCTAACCCAGCCAGAGCGCCGAGCCGAACATCTTGCGCAACAGCCCCGTCTGGCCGCTGACACCCGCGCGGGCGTAGATCTGCTTCGAGGTCGAGCGCGCGGTCTCCAGCGTCCAGCCCAGCCGCTCGGCCGCGTCGCGCAGGCTCGCCCCGTCGCACAGAAGCGCCGCAAGCCGCGCCTCGGAGCGGTTGAGATCGAGCGCGCCCGCGATCCGCGCGACTGGCAAAGCTTCGGCCCGCGGCATGTCGCGCAGATGACCGATCAGTGCGGGACTGCCCCGCCATTGTCCCGGCGCAAGACAGAGAACACCCCGGCCCTCAGGTCCCAGTGGAATCGGCCGGACGACCTCCCGCCCCTCTCCAAGTGCAGCAAGGTTCTGACGAAAGCGCAGCGCGGCGTCGGGATCGGCGAATTCCGGGCGTGCGCCCATGCGCAGCCGCAACCAGCCTTGCGCATCGAACTCCGCCGCCACGCGCGGGTCGAATGCGAGCACCGTGCCCGCAGGCGTCAGCACCACCCAGCCAGCGCCGAGCGCTTCGGCAGCCTCAGTATCACGCGCAGCACGGGCCCGCTCGCCACCGAGCGCCTCGCGGATCATCATTGCCTGCCCCAGATGCGGCGCAAGCGTCGAGAGCGCCAGCGCCTCGGCCGCGCGGAAATCCCGATGCGGACGCGCGATCATCAACACAGCCTGTCCCGCCGCCCCCGCCGCAACTTTCAGCGCGCGGAGCGGCCCGGGCCACTCGATATCGCCCGGCAGATCGATCTGCGAATAGACGCGGTCCAGACGCATCGGGTGCAGGCGCGCGGCATCGGGCAAAGCAATCCTGCCAACCTGCCAGCCCGCGCCCTCCCCCTCGTTCGCGAGAATCTGCACCGCCGCGCCCTCGGCATGGGCAGCCTCACATAGCCGCTCGAGAAAGCGCACCCAGCCAGCTTTCCCCGCCTCACTCGCCGCCGCGAAGAGCGCGTTGATCAACAGTGTGTTTTCGGACTGACCCAACATAAGCCGTATTTACCCCCCATTTGGGGGGTTATCCAGCAAAACCCGACGCCTATATCTTGGAAAACCGCGTTCAGACAGAGACCTCCCTCATGAACAAGACCCTGACTCACCTGCAGCGGCTCGAAGCCGAGAGCATTCACATCCTGCGCGAAGTCGTGGCCGAAGCCGATAATCCGGTCATGCTCTATTCCGTCGGCAAAGACAGCGCGGTGATGCTGCATCTCGCGAAAAAGGCCTTCTACCCGTCGCCGCCGCCCTTCCCGCTGATGCATGTCGACACGACGTGGAAATTCCAGGCGATGTACAATCTGCGCGACAAGGCCGCGAAGGATGCGGGGATGGAACTGATCGTGCACCAGAACCCCGAGGCGAAGGCCAAGGGGATCAACCCGTTCGATCACGGCTCGCTGCATACCGACATGTGGAAAACGGAAGGTCTGAAACAGGCGCTGGACAAGCACGGCTTCGACGTGGCCTTCGGCGGCGCACGCCGCGACGAGGAGAAATCCCGCGCGAAAGAGCGTGTCTTCTCGTTCCGCTCGGCCAATCACCGCTGGGATCCGAAAAACCAGCGCCCCGAGCTTTGGCGCCTCTACAACGCCAAGAAGGCCAAGGGCGAGAGCGTTCGCGTCTTCCCGATCTCGAACTGGACCGAGCTAGACATCTGGCAATACATCCACCTCGAAGGGATCGAGATCGTCCCCCTCTATTTCTCGGCCCCGCGCCCGACGGTGGAACGCGACGGGCTGATCCTGATGGTCGATGACGACCGCTTCCCGCTACGTGACGGCGAGGAGCCGAAGATGCGCTCGGTGCGCTTCCGCACGCTGGGCTGCTACCCGCTGACCGGCGCCGTCGAGAGCGAGGCACAGACCCTTCCGGAAGTCATTCAGGAAATGCTGCTGACCACCACCTCCGAGCGTCAGGGCCGCGCGATCGACCACGATCAGAGCGCCTCGATGGAGAAGAAAAAGCAGGAAGGCTACTTCTGAGCCTTCCTCTCCCGAGCCGCACGCGCGCATTCATTTCCACCCTATCAGGTGAGCCGACATGACGACCAATGATCCGATCTACAAGACCGACGCGCTGATTGCGCAGGATATCGACGCCTATCTCGAGGCGCATCAACACAAGACCATGCTGCGCTTCATCACCTGCGGCTCGGTCGATGACGGGAAATCGACGCTGATCGGGCGGCTACTCTATGACAGCAAGATGATCTTCGAGGATCAGCTGGCCGCACTGGAGGCGGATTCCAAGCGCGTCGGCACCCAAGGCCAGGAGATCGACTTCGCGCTGCTGGTCGACGGCCTCGCCGCCGAGCGCGAGCAGGGCATCACCATCGACGTGGCCTACCGCTTCTTCGCGACCGAGAAGCGCAAGTTCATCGTCGCCGACACGCCCGGCCACGAGCAATATACCCGCAACATGGTCACCGGCGCCTCTACCGCCGATCTGGCCGTGATCCTGATCGACGCGCGCAAGGGCGTACTGACCCAGACGCGGCGCCACTCCTATCTCGTCCACCAGCTTGGCATCCGCCATATCGTGCTGGCCGTCAACAAGATGGACCTCGTCGATTACGATCAGGCGACCTTCGACGAGATCGTGGCCGATTACAAAACCTTCGCCGACAGCATCGGCATCGAAGGCTTCACCCCGATCCCGATCTCGGGCTTCAAGGGCGACAACATCACCGGCCCGAGCGAGAACACGCCTTGGTACAAGGGCCCCTCGCTGCTGCCCTATCTCGAAGCGGTCGAAGTGGACGTGACCTCCGATCAGGAGCGCCCCTTCCGGATGCCCGTGCAATGGGTGAACCGTCCGAACCTCGATTTCCGCGGCTTCTCGGGGCTGGTGGCCTCGGGCACCGTGAAACCGGGCGACGAGGTGCGCGTGCTGCCCTCGGGCAAGACCTCGAAAGTCGCGCGGATCGTCAGCTTGGAGGGCGACCGCGACATGGCGGTGGCAGGCGAATCCACGACGATCACGCTCACTGACGAGATCGACTGTTCGCGCGGTCAGGTCATCGTCGCCGCGAAAGAGCCGCTGGAAGTCGCCGATCAGTTCGAATCCACGCTCGTCTGGATGGACGAGACCGAATTGGTGCCGGGCCGCGCTTATTGGCTGAAAATCGGCACGCAGACCGTTTCGGCGACCGTCCACGAGCCGAAATACGAGGTGAACGTCAACACGCAGGAGCATCTGGCGACGAAGACGCTGGACCTGAACGCGATCGGCGTGGCCAACATCACCACCGACCGCGAGATCCCCTTCGCGCCCTATGGCGAGAACCGTGATCTGGGCGGGTTCATCCTGATCGACAAGATGACCAACCAGACGGCGGCTGCGGGGATGATCAATTTCGCGCTGCGCCGGGCTCAGAACATCCACTGGCAGGCGACCGATATCGGGCGCGAGCATCATGCCAACATGAAGCACCAGAAACCCGCCGTGGTCTGGCTCACGGGCCTCTCGGGCTCGGGCAAATCCACGATCGCCAATATCGTCGAGAAGAAGCTGGCGCGGATGAACCGCCATACCTTCCTGCTCGACGGCGACAACGTCCGCCATGGCCTGAACAAGGATCTGGGCTTCACCGAGGCCGACCGCGTGGAGAACATCCGCCGCGTCGGCGAGGTCGCGAAGCTGATGACCGATGCGGGCCTGATCGTGGTCACGGCCTTCATCTCGCCCTTCCGCTCCGAGCGCGACATGGTCCGCGCGATGATGCAGCCGGGCGAATTCCTCGAAGTCTTCGTGGACACGCCGCTGGAAGTGGCCGAGGCCCGCGACGTGAAAGGGCTTTATGCCAAGGCACGCGCCGGTCAGCTGAAAAACTTCACCGGCATCGACTCGCCCTATGAGGCGCCCGAGAATGCCGAGATGCGGATCGACACCACCGCGATCAGCCCCGAGGAAGCGGCCGATCTGATCATCGAGCGGCTCATTCCGTAAGCGGTTACATCCGCTGCCCCAAGTCACGCGAACGTGCGGCCCTCCCGGGGGCCGCACGTTTTCGTTTTGGCCTTGACCTCGCTCGGGGGCGCGCCCCAACCTGCCCGAAATAACGCCAGCAGAAAGAAGCCCGAATGCCGATCGAAAACGTGCACTTCAGCGAACTCGAATATTCCCGCCGGATCGCGCTCGTGCGTGCGGCGATGGCGCAACGCGAGATCGACATTCTCTTCATCACAAACCCCTCGAACCAGTTCTGGCTGACGGGCTATGACGGCTGGTCTTTCTACACCCATCAGGGGGTGATCCTGCCGATGGAAGGCGCGCCCTATTGGTGGGGCCGCTTCATGGATGCCAACGGCGCGCGCCGCACCGTCTGGATGGAGGAGGAGAACATCCTCCATTACAACGACGCGATGGTGCAATCCGACATCATGCACCCGATGGAAGACCTTGCCTCGCACCTGCGGATCATGGGCTACGGCAAGGCCCGGATCGGTGTCGAGATGGAGACCTATTTCTACACCGCGAAGGCCCATGCGGTGCTTTATGAAGGGCTGCCCGAGGCCACGCTGCTCGACGCGTCGGTGTTGGTGAACTGGCAGCGCCTGATCAAATCCGACGAGGAGCTTCGCTTCATGCGCCGCGCCGCGCGGATTTCCGAACTGGTGATCGAACGCGCGATGGAGCTGGCAGAGCCGGGGCTGCGCAAGCACGATCTGGTGGGCGAGCTCTATCGCACCGCCGTGCAGGGCGAGGAAGACAGCTGGGGCGACTACCCGGCCATCGTGCCGATGCTGCCCTCGGGCCCCGACGCCTCCGCGCCGCATCTGACATGGAACGGCGAGGCGCTGAAGGCGGGCGAGGCGACCTTCGTCGAACAATCCGGCTGCTACCGCCGCTATCACGCGCCGCTCTGCCGAACGGTCTTCCTCGGCAAACCGCCGCAACACATGATCGACGCCTCCGAGGCGCTGACCGAGGGGCTGAACGCCGGGATCGAGGTCGCCCGCGCCGGCAACCGCGCCTGCGACATCGCCCGGGCGCTGAATGTCGAGCTTGCCAAGGTCGGCATCGAACGCCCCAACCGTGCGGGCTATGCGGTGGGCTGCTCCTACCCGCCGGATTGGGGCGAGCACACCGTCTCGATCCGCGACACCGACGAGACGATCCTTGAACCCGGTATGACCTTCCACTTCATGCCCGGCCTCTGGATGGACCATTGGGGAATGGAGACGACGGAGACCATCGTGATCACCGAGGACGGCCCCGCCATGCCCCTGTGCAACGTCGAGCGCAAACTGTTCATCAAGGACTGAACCTATGCGCATCGACACCACCCGCGCGATCCTCTCGGACCTGATCGCCTACCCGACGATTTCGACCGACAGCAACCTGCCGATCATCCACTATATCGCGGACCGGCTGGAAACCGTCGGCGCGGCGGTGGAAGTGATGGTCGATGAGAGCGGCCACAAAGCGAACCTCTTCGCCACACTGGGCGCGCCACGCGACGGCGGGCTGGTGCTGTCGGGCCATTCCGACGTGGTGCCGGTCACCGATCAGGACTGGACCAGCGATCCCTTCACCATGACCGAGCGTGACGGCAAGCTCTACGGGCGCGGCGCCTGCGACATGAAAGGGTTCATCGCGGCCTGCCTCGGCTCGCTCGACCTCTTGGCCGAGGCCGCGAAAACCCGCCCGATCCATTTCGCCTTCACCCATGACGAGGAGGTCGGCTGTCTCGGCGCGCAGGAACTGGTGAAGCTGCTCGCGAAACGCCCGGTCAAACCCGGGCTTTGCATCATCGGCGAGCCGACCTCGATGCAGGTCTTCGACGGCAACAAGGGCTGCTGCGAATATACCGTGCGCTTCGAGGGGCTGCCGGGCCACAGCTCCGCCCCCGAAAAAGGCGTGAACGCGGTCGAATACGCGGTGCGCTACATCAATCGCCTGTTCGAGCTGCGCGCCGAACTTGTCAAACGCTGCCCCGAAGGTTCGCGCTTCGACCCGCCGCAGACGACGCTCAACGTGGGCGCGCTGAAAGGCGGCACCTCGCATAACGTGATCGCGCCGCGTGCCGAGCTCGCCTGGGAGATGCGCCCGATCAACGCCGCCGACATGGAGTTCGTCAAAGGCGAGATCGCGAGCTACGTCGAAGACACGCTGCTGCCAGAGATGCGCGCGATCGCGCCCGAGGCCGGGATCGCTACCGAGACCATCGGCGAGGTCGTCGGGCTCGAGCCGATGGACGACAATGCCGCGCGTGATCTGGTCTTCGCGCTGACCGGCCAGAACCACGCAGGCTGCGTCGCCTTCAACACCGAGGCCGGGCTGTTCCAGTCGCTCGGGATGGATGCGGTGATCTGTGGGCCGGGTTCGATCGAGCAGGCCCACAAAGCCGACGAGTTCGTCTCGCTCGAGCAGATGGATCAGGCGCTGACGATGCTGGGAAGGCTCGCCAGCGCCCGAACCTGACCGCTCTTACGCGGCGGCTTGTCGCACAGGGGTGGCGGCGGTCTCGCGGTAATGTGCCTGGGCTGCGGCAACCCCGCTGCCCAGCTCCACCGGCAGGCCGAGATCGACCATCGCCATCTCGGCCGTGGCCAGCCCCGAGAGCGCCATCACATCGGTCATCAGGCCCAGATGCCCGATGCGGAACACCTTGCCCGCGACATCGCCGAGCCCGCCCCCGAAGGCCACGCCATAGGTATTGAGCGCCTGCGCCACGATCCGGCCCGCGTCGAACCCCTCGGGCGCACGCACCGCGCTGACGCTGTTGGAATAGAGATCGGGCGAGACGGCGCAAAGCTCCATCCCCCAGGCCGCCACCGCGCGGCGCACGCCTTCCGCGATCCGCGCGTGACGGGCGAAGACATTGCCCAGCCCCTCTTCCAGCAGCATGTCGCAGGAAGCTTTCAACCCGTTCAGCATCCCCACCGGCGGCGTGTAGGGATAACCGTTGGCCGCGTAGCCCGTACGCATGTCGCGAATGTCGAAGAAGCAGCGCGGCAGCTTGGCACCCTCGACCGCCTCCAGAGCCTTTTGCGAAAAGCCGGTGATGGCGAGGCCGGGCGGAAGCATGAAGCCCTTCTGGCTGCCGGTGACCGCGACATCGACGCCCCAGTCATCCATCCGGAACTCCATCGACCCGATCGAGCTGACGCCATCTACGAAGAAAAGCGCCGGGTGCCCCGCCGCATCCATCGCCCGCCGGATGCCCGCGACATCCGATGTCACGCCGGTTGCGGTCTCGTTATGGGTGGCAAGCACCGCCTTGATCTGGTGGCCCGTGTCGGCGCCGAGGATGTTCGCGAAACGATCGACCGGGATGCCCTCGCCCCACGCGACGCTGACCACCTCCACCTCCAGCCCGTAACGCTGGCACATGTCTATCCATTTATGGCTGAACATCCCGTTGCGGCAGGCCAGAACCTTGTCGCCGGGGGAGAGCGTGTTGGTGATCGCCGTCTCCCAGCCACCGGTGCCGGTCGCAGGGAAGACGAAGGCCTCGCCCGTGGTCGTCTTGAGCACCTTCTTCACACCGTCCAGCGTCGGATGGATGATATCGGCGAAACCGGGGCTGCGATGGTCCATCGTCGGGATATCGACGACCTTGCGCAGCGCCTCGGGAATGTTGGTCGGGCCCGGAATGAAAACGGGATTGAGATGGATCATGACGCCTCCTCCATGTGTCGGAAGCGTTTCTACCATGGCGCAGTAAACCCTGAAATTTTTACGGATCGTGGGCGTTTGCACCGCGTCGGTCAAGAAACATAAAGGAATTCAGGGCTTTGATTTTTTCATACAGTGAAATTAGATTTTGCTTTATACTGCATAAGATATTTCTTTTCGCCGCTCAGAGGTGCGCCCGATGACCACGCCCCGCCGGAAGGGCCGCCCGAAGGGCTTCAACACAGACCCCGCGCAGGGCACGATCCTAGCGTTGGACCGGGCGCTCGACGTGCTGGACCTGCTGGCTCGGCATGGCGGGCTGTCGCTGAGCGCCATCGCGCGCGAGCTGGACCAGTCTCCGGCGACGATGCACCGGGTTCTGGCCACGTTGCATGCCCGCGATTTCGTGGAGCCCGAGGCGCAGGACTGGCATATTGGCCCGGCGGCCTTCCGCATCGGCTCGGCCTTCCTGCGACGCACCAATGTGTTCGAGCGTGCGCGGCCGCTGATGCAGGATCTGATGCGCGCGACCGGGGAGACGTCAAATCTGGGTGTCGAGCGCGCGGGACAGGTGCTGTTTACCGGGCAGGTGGAGACGCATGATCCGATCCGCGCGTTCTTCCCGCCGGGCACGGTCGCGCCGCTGCACGCGTCGGGCATCGGCAAGGCGCTTCTGAGCACCTATGCCCCGGACCGGCTCGACCAGCTCCTCGCGGAGTATGACTTCACGCGGTTCAATGACCGCACGATCGGCGATGCGGAAGCCTTGCGCGCAGAACTGGAGCGGATCACGGCGCGGGGCTACGCGGTGGACGATGAGGAACGCACGCTCGGGATGCGCTGCATCGCCGCGCCGATCTTCGACGCGCATGGCGACGCGGTGGCGGGGATTTCAGTCTCCGGCCCTGTGCAGCGAATTCCCGATAGCCGCCTGCCCGCGCTCGGGCAAGCGGTCGCTCAGGCCGCGAAAGCGATCAGTCACCGGATCGGCGCGGCTTAATTCAGCCGCTGACCGGTTTTCGGATCGAAGAGATGCAGGTCCTCGGCGTTCACCGAGAGCCGCACCTGCCCCACCGCCTGCTTCTCCATATGCACGCCGGGCAGCGCCGCGGTCATTGCCTCGCCGCGCCCTTCCAGCGTGCCGTGCAGGAGCGTATTCGCCCCCAGCGGCTCGGACAGGGTGACATTCAGCGTCAGAGGCCCGTTATCGTCGGGATGCAGATGTTCGGGCCGAATGCCGAGGCTGACCGGGCGATCGGGCAGATCGGTCGGGCCGAGCGTGACATGGCCCAGCATCACCTGTCCGGCGCGCACCTCGGCATCGATGATGTTCATCGAGGGGCTGCCGATGAACTGCGCTGCGAAGATGGTCACGGGGCGCTCATAAACTTCGAGCGGCGTGCCGATCTGCTCGGCCACGCCGCCATTCATCACGATCATCCGGTCGGCCATGGTCATCGCCTCGACCTGATCGTGGGTGACATACAGCGCGGTCACGCCCAGCTTGCGCTGCAGCTCGCGGATTTCGACGCGCATCTGCACCCGCAGCTTGGCGTCAAGGTTCGACAGCGGCTCGTCGAACAGGAAGACCGACGGCTCGCGCACGATGGCGCGTCCCATCGCGACGCGCTGGCGCTGCCCGCCGGACAGTTCGCGCGGCTTGCGCTCGAGATAGTCCGATAGCTGCAGCAGCTTCGCCGCCTCGTCGACGCGGCGCTTGATCTCGGACTTCGCCATGCCCGCGATCTTCAGGCCGTAGCCCATATTCTGGCGCACCGACATATGCGGGTAGAGCGCGTAGTTCTGGAACACCATCGCGATGTCGCGATCCATCGGCTCGCGCTCGTTCACGCGGGCCTCGCCGATGCGGATTTCGCCCTCGGAGATGCTCTCCAGCCCCGCGACCATACGCAGAAGCGTCGATTTCCCGCAGCCGGACGGACCGACGATGACGATGAATTCGCCATCCTGGATGTCGATCGAGACCCCGTGCAGAACCTCGGTCTTGCCGAAACGTTTCTTGATATTTTCGAGTTCAACGGTCGCCATTGTCTGCCCTTATTTCTCGCTGTCCACGAGGCCGCGAATGAAGAGTTTCTGCATCGAGATCACCACGATCACCGGCGGGATCATCGCGAGGATCGAGGTCGCCATGATGACCGGCCAATCGGCGATATCGTCGCCCGACGGGAACATCTGCTTGAGCCCCATGACGATGGTGTTCATCTCGGGATTTGTGGTGATGAGAAGCGGCCAGAGATACTGGTTCCAGCCATAGATGAAGAGGATCACGAAAAGCGCCGCGATATTCGTGCGGCTCATCGGCAGCAGGATATCGAAGAAGAAGCGCATCGGACGCGCGCCGTCGACACGGGCAGCCTCGGCCAGCTCGTCCGGCACCGTCAGGAAGAACTGCCGGAACAGGAAGGTCGCCGTGGCCGACGCGATCAGTGGCAGGATCAGGCCGGAATAGCTGTTGAGCATCCCGAAGCCCGCCACGACCTCGTAGGTCGGCACGATCCGCACCTCGACCGGCAGCATCAGCGTGATGAAGATCATCCAGAAGAAGAAGCGCCGCCCCGGAAAGCGGAAATAGACGATCGCAAAGGCCGACAAGAGCGAGATCGCGATCTTGCCGAGCGCGATCCCCAGCGCCATCACCAGCGAGTTCACCAGCATCGTCGCGACCGGTACGTTCACCCCGGAGAACAGCGCATCCGAGTAGTTCTCGATCAGGTGCGAGCCCGGCATCACCGGCATCGGTGCCTGCGCGATCTCTTGCTGCGTGTGCGTCGAGGCCACGAAGGCCAGCCAGATCGGGAAGAAGATCACCAGCACGCCCGCGATCATCAGCACATGGGTCAGCCAAAGACCGGAGCCGCGCTTTTCCACCATGCCCGGGGGCGGTTCGTTGTGCATGTCAGCCATCAGTAATGCACCCGCTTCTCGACGAATTTGAATTGCAGCACCGTCAGGAAGCCCACGACCACCAGCAGCACCACGGATTGCGCGGCGGAGCTGCCAAGGTCCTGACCGACGAACCCGTCGGCATAGACCTTGTAGACGAGGATCGTGGTGGCCTGTTGCGGCCCGCCGGACGTGATCGTGTGGATCACGCCGAAGGTTTCGAAGAAGGCGTAGACGATGTTGACGACCAGCAGGAAGAAGGTCGTGGGCGACAGGAGCGGCAGCACGATCGTGAAGAAGCGCCGCCAGAACCGCGCCCCGTCGATCGCCGCCGCCTCGATCACCGATTTCGGCACCGCTTGCAGCGCCGCGAAATAGAACAGGAAGTTGTAGCTGATCCGCCCCCAGGCCGACGCCACGACGACGAGCCCCATCGCCTCATGCTCGTTGAGCACATGGTTCCAGTCATAGCCCATCTGGTTGAGATAGAAGGCGACCACACCGATCCGCGTGTTGAACATGAAGAGCCACAGCACACCGGCCACCGCGGGCGCGACCGCATAGGGCCAGATCAGGAGCGTGCGATAGGTCCCCGCCCCTTTCACCAGCCGATCCGCCAGCACCGCGAGGAACAGTGCCGGGATCATCGAGACCAGTGTCACGAGGGTCGAGAACACCGCCGTCGTCACGAAGGAGGCGCGGTAATAGGGGTCGTTGAAGAGATATTCGAAATTGCCGAGGCCCACATATTGCATCGACAGGCCGAACGGATCGGGGATGAACAGCGATTGCCACACCGCCTCGCCCGCCGGGTAGAAGAAGAACACGCCCGAGACGATCAACTGCGGCGCAAGAAGCAGCATCGGCAAGAGCCAGCCCTTGAAGGTTACGCGTTTTTCCATATCGGGATCGGGGCCTTCGAATAGAAATAGCCGCGGGCAGGTCTCGCCTGCCCGCGGCCGGATTTGGGTTAGCGGTTGGCTTGCTCGAAGCGGCGCAGCAGCTGGTTGCCACGCTCCACCGCGTTGTCGAGCGCGTCCTGAGCGGTCTTGTCACCGGCCCAGACAGCTTCCAGTTCCTCGTCGATGATGCCGCGGATCTGGTCGAAGTTGCCCAGACGGATGCCCTTCGAGTTCTCGGTCGGCGCATTCGCGGTCATCTGCTTCACAGCCACATCGGTGCCGGGGTTCGCGTCATAGAAGCCCTGCTCGCGGGTCAGATCAGCCGCAGCCTTGGTGATCGGCAGGTAGCCGGTGTCCTGGTGCCACTTCGCCTGCACTTCCGGCGAGGAGAGATAGCTCAGGAATTCGGCGACACCCTTGTAATGGCTGTCATCCTTGCCCGACATCACCCAGAGCGAAGCGCCCCCGATGATGGTGTTCTGCGGCGCACCGTCCACGTCACCCCAATAGGGCAGCGGATGCACTTCGAAGTTGAACTTGGCTTCGGACTTGATGCCCGCGTAACCGGCCGAGCTCTCGGTGAAGAGCGCGCAGGTGCCAGCGCGGAAATCGGCGCCGCCTTCGTTGCGGCGGCCTTTATAGACGAACTCGCCCTTCTTGGCCCAGTCACCCAGCGTCTGGATATGCTTGACCTGAACGGGGCCGTTGAATTCCAGCTTGGCGTCGAGACCGGCGAAGCCGTTCTCTTGGCTGGCGAACGGCACGTTGTGATAGGCCGAGAGGTTCTCGAGCTGGATCCAGCTCTGCCACGCGGTGGTCATCGGGCAATCGACGCCCGAAGCCTTCAGCTGGTCGAGCACCTTGCCGACATCTTCCCAGGTGGTCAGCGGCGCATCCTTGGCCACGCCTGCCTCGTCGAGCATGTCGCGGTTGACCCAGAGAACCGGCGTCGAGGAGTTGAAGGGCAGCGACAGCATCTTGCCGTCGGTGGTGGTGTAGTAGCCCTTCACCGCGCCGATATAATCGTCGGGATTGAACTCGACGCCCGCGTCTTCCATCACCTGATAGACCGGCTTGATCGCGCCCTTGGCGGCCATCATCGTCGCCGTGCCGACCTCGAACACCATCAGGATGTCGGGCTGCTCACCGGCGCGGAAAGCCGCGATCCCGGCGTTCAGCGTTTCCGAGTAGTTACCCTTGTTGGTCGCCACGACCTCATACTGGTCCTGGCTGGCGTTGAAATCCTTGACCTGCTGATCGACGAGCTCGCCGAGACGGCCGGTAAAGGCGTGCCAGAACTGGATTTCCGTCGCCGCATTGGCCGTGAAGGGCGCAATGAGCGAGGCCGACGCAAGCGCCGCACCGAGTGCAAAGTTCTTCATGTCTTCCTCCCATATGTAGCGGGATTCATTGTTGGATGGATCTGAGGCCCCGTGCGAAGCCTCCGCGCTACGCGGCGTAGTGTGCGGATGTAACAGGAACAAAACAAGAGAGTGATTTCGTTTTCGCTTTCACGCTCGGTCGCGTTACCCGATGCGGAGCCGTGCCTCCTCAATCCCTATTTTTCATAGGAATTTCGAAGTTTCTCGAAGTTAGGCCGATCCATTGCTCACGATTTTGTGAAGCGCATTTTTGCGCGCTTCGACCAAAACCGAACAAAAACCGACAGCTCCGCGCAACGTCCGACCATGTTTCGCCTCGCCCCCGGCGGCGCTTTGCCGAATCCCTCCGATTTGCTAGCCTGTTGAAATGGTTCAATTCGGTTCGGATCATCGTCATGTTCGTTGCATCGTATCAGTTTTCTGCCTTTCCGATCCTTGCCGCCGCAGGGATCGCCCTCGCATCGACGGGCGCAGCTTATGCCCAAAGCTCCGGTGAAGGTCCCGCCCTGCGATGGGATCAGGCCGAATGCCTGCGCGATCATGCAACCGACTACCTCGAGCAACGGGCATTCCCGTCCATCCTCTTCGTGGGCTTCTGCAAAGACGGGGTTTTCGACCCCACCGCAGCGGAGATCGCACAGGGAACGAGCCGCAATTCCGCCATCGACTCGGAAGGTCTGCCGCGGTTGCAATCTGGCGCGGTCATCCCCGCCAATCCCAAGGCGGCGGTGCTCGTGTTGACACGTGCGCAGCTCGAATGCCTGCGCGACAGTTTCGACAGCGTCGCGCGCAAGCAGGTCGCAAAGCTCGACGAGACGACCGAAATTCCGGTGGCCGAGCTTGATTTCTCGGGATGCCCGCAGTGAGCGCGGGGCAAACGCCGCCCCCTGCCGCAGACGCCCCCAATGTGCCCAGAGACGCGCCTGAAGCGGATACCGCCCCGGCCGAAGTCGCGTCCAACACGGCCATGAGCATCCGGGATAAGATCGAGATGGGCTCCTGGATCGCCACGATAGCTGCCCTCCTCTTCACCGCCGGGCAAATCTACCAATGGCGCGAGGACCGAAAAGCCGATCTCTCGCTCGAAATGGTCGCGCGCTTTTCCGACCTCGAATATGCAGGAAGCGCCCGCCGCGAACTTGCGCAGTTCTGGTGGCAGAACTCGGACGCCCTAGCCAAAGTCACAGCGATCAAAGGCGGCATCCCTCCCGCGCAGCGGCAAAAATTTCTTGACCTGCTCTTCCAGAAACGCCCTCCCGTAAAGCGTCAGGAGCAATTCGCGGCCGTGTCAGAGATGGCGAATTTCTTCGATCAGGTCGAGCTGTGCATCGCGACGAAACGCTGCGACGCACAGATCGCCACTGACTATTTCTGTGGCTACGCCGCCAGTTTCGCCGACCTCTACCAAGGCCCGATCACCCAAGTGCGCGAGACCTTCGGCACGTCCGGGCTCGGGACCGGCCTGCAGCACTTCGTGGAGGCCCGATGCGACGACTGATCCCTGCCCTCGCCGCGCTGAGCACTCTCGCTTTCGCGCCGACTGCCCAGGCGGCCGACATCTACTGGGCACCGCCCATTACCGACGAATTCGTGCTTCCTTTCGGCGAAGAGGCTTTCGGCGACGCCATTCACGCGGGCGACAGGTTCGACTTCAAGGATTACCTGCACATTCGGATCGAGGGGGAGATCGAACCGGGAGATGCCGAAAAGTTCGGCGAGATCGTAGCGGAGCGCGCGAGCGAGATTTTCGACCAGACTACATCGCTTGGCGCGAACCAGAAAAATGTCGTGGTGTCGCTTAATAGCGGCGGCGGCGATTTCTATGCGGGGCTGAAGCTCTCGGATCAGATCGTGGGATTTGAAACCTATGTGGGGAAAGGAGACCAGTGCCTTTCTGCCTGCGCGATCGCGTTTCTGGGTGGCGCCGTCCGCATGGCCCGCGGCGCGAAGGAAATGCCGATACGGCATATCCACTCCGACGCAATCGTCGGCTTTCACGCCCCATTTTCCAGCATTACGAGCGCAATTCAGGTGCCAGACGGCACCCCGTTCTCGAAAGAACTCAGCAAGCTCATCGCAAATCAATTTTACGCTCAGGCCCAAGATGCGATCAACGAGATCACCAAGCGGATGAGCACTTGGGAGCTCGCCCCGGATTTCGTTTTCGCGATGATCGGAAAGAAATATCGTCAAAACGATACGCGTCCGTTGGCGGAACAGTATCTGCTTCTGAATACTGTCGCGGCATTGAAGGCCACCAAGACGACACTGATCGCGGATCGCGCACCCTTCCCGGCGCAGATCGGGCTGAGCGGTGCATTTGAAGCCTGCAGCTATGTCGTGTTCGAGAACACTGAGAAATATTGGTTCGCACAGCCGCTGAAGTCGGCAATCGGCGGACTCGCGAATTACCCAGAAACCGGTCCATTCGCGCCAAAAGACAGACAGACCTCTGGAGGGCCACTCCCGCGCGTCAGCAAGGAACTCGTGGGCTTTGCACAACTTCTCCTGCCGCCAGCCGGGGAAGACGTATTCTACTTCGAAGGGTCTGTGCCCGGTATAGGGCGGATGGATTGCACCGCTTTCAGGAAATCGGAGGGGCGTTGGTACGTTCAGAGCTTCTCGCCCGCCATTCATTCCCCATACTTCCCCGAATACCGGCGGCGCGAAATTCTAGACTACGACACCCCCTACCCGATCAACGATTTCACCATCCTCGGCCCCGATGGCGTCTGGAACAATTTCCCCGCCATCGCGCCCTCCGAAGAGCTCACGCCGATCCTCGCCAAATTCCCCGATATCACCGGCCCCAGCTTCGACTGCACGGGCAAGCTAGATCCGGCGGCGGAGGTGATCTGCCTGATCCGCCCGCTCGGCCAGCTCGACGGGGTACTGGGCAAGCTCTACCCCCGCGCCGTCGCCAAGGACGCAGAGGGCACGAAGCAAAGCCAGCGACGCTGGCTCAATATCCGCGACCGCGCCTGTCGTCCGGGCGGCATCGACACGAACGACCCGCTGCAATTCCGCAGCCTGATCGACTGCCTCACCTACTTCTACGAGATGCGCCTGAGAGAACTGGACCAGATCGCCTCGAATTAACCGCCATAGCGGAAATTGCGCACATGCGCGGGCATCGCGACACCGTCGAGATTGCGCGGATCGGGGATCGGGTCGCCCACCTCCATACGGATCGGGATCACCCCGGCCCAGATCGGCAGCGCATAATCCTCCTCGTCGTCACTCGGTCCGCCGGTGCGGATCTTCGCGGCGCCCTCGGTGATCTCCATCCCCAGCACGGTCGTCGCCTTCAGATCCTGCGCGTGATCGGGGCGCAGCATCTCGTAGCGCCCCGGATAGAGATGGTTCACGAAGGCCCCGAGCTTTTGCAGCTTCTCCGCCGGGTCCTCCACCTTGAACGCGGTCCCGAACAGCATCACCGAGCGCGTATTGAGCGAATGATGCATACCCGAGCGCGCCAGCACCAACCCGTCGAGGATCGAGACCGTCAGGCATACCTCGGCCTGCGTCTCGCTGCGCAGAGCGCGGCTCGCGGAAGAGCCGTGCCAATAGACGTGATTGCCCTCGCGCCATTGCATGGTCGGCGTCACGTAAGGCTTACCGTCGCGGACATAGCCCACATGGCACATCGGCTGCGCATCGAGGATCGCGTTGATCGTCTCGCGGTCGAAATGGCCGCGCTCATGCAGGCGGCGCAGACGGGAACGGTCGGTCACGGGAAGGGGCTCGGTCATGGGGATCTCACTCAAAGCGGGTCTATCTTGTCCCGGCAGCGATACCGCCCTATTGGATAGGAAAACATGTCCAGTTTCGCCAAAATGCACCAGTCCAATCTGAACGCCTCCCTTTTCGGCCTGTCGCTGGATCGCCGCTCCGGCTTGCCGCTGCACGCGCAGCTGACGCAAGCGCTGCGCGAGATGCTGCGCGCCGATCCCGCCGCAGCCGGAGAGCGCCTGCCGCCAAGCCGCGCTCTGGCCGAGGAACTGTCGGTCTCGCGCATGACGGTGACCACCGCCTATGATCAGCTGATCGCCGAGGGCTACCTGAGCACCCGCCCCGGCGGCGGCACCTATGTGGCCGAGGACCTGCCCCATCTCGCACCGCCCGCGCCGCGGGACGCCTCACATTCGCAGCCGCACGCGGCACAGACGTGGCTGCCCTTTCAGCCCGGCCTGCCCGATCAGGCGCTGTTCCCGCACAGGCTCTGGGCACGCCACCTCGAAAGGGCATGGCGCAACCCCGATCCCGCGCTTCTCGACCGGCCCGACCCGTTCGGCTGGACTTCGCTGCGGCAGGCGATCCGCGACCACCTCGCGGCGTGGCGCGGCCTCGACTGCGCGACCGAACAGGTGGTGATCACCGGCGGTGCGTGGGACGGGTTCGACCTGATCGCGCGGGCGGTGCTGCCCCCCGGCGCGCTGATGGCGACCGAAGACCCAGGCTGGGCGACGATGGGTCATGTGCTGGCCGCAAGCGGGATCACCGAGCGCCCGGTGCGCATTGACGCCGAGGGGCTCGACCCCGCCGATCTGCCGCCCGAGACCCGCGCGATCACCATCACCCCATCGCGCCATTTCCCGACCGGGATCGCAATGCCGCTGACGCGCAGGCTGGCGCTGCTTGACTGGGCGCGCGAGCGCGATGCGTTGATCGTCGAGGATGATTACGACAGCGAGTTCCGCTATCGCGGTCAGCCCCTGCCGGCGCTGGCAGGGCTCGATGGGTTGCAGCGCGTGATCTATATGGGCAGCTTCTCGAAACTGCTCAGCCCGGCGTTGCGGATCGGCTATCTGGTGTTGCCCGAGCGGCTGGTGACCCCCATGCGCGACGCGATTGCGACGACCGGATCACGGGTCTCGATGGTTCCGCAACCGGCGCTGGCGAGCTTCATGGCAAGCGGCGAATTCGCGACCCATCTGCGGCGGATGCGGCGCCATTACGCGAAGCGCCAGCGTCACCTGCTGAGCGAACTGGCGGGGCTGGAGGACTATCTTCAGCTTCAGCCCGACCCGTCGGGAATGCATCTCTGCGCAGGCCTCGGCCCGGCCCTCGCCCCCTTGGGCGACCGTGCGATATCCGAGCGCGCAAAGGCAGAAGGCCTCACGCTGCGGGCGCTATCGTCCCACGCCCGCCTGCCCGACCCGCCGCAGGGCCTGCTCATGGGCTATGCCGCCTTCGACGAACGGGCGTTGAGCACCGCCGCAAACACGCTGCGCGCCCTGCTAAAGGAACTCTAGCAGATGCGCGGCAACTGCTCGCCCACCAGCATATCGACGATGCGCTGACCGCCGAACGCCGTCGTCATCCGCACCTGCTTATGCCCGTCGACCGCACGGCCCACGATCACCGCGCCGGTCCCTTCGGGGCGCGCGCGCATCGCGGCCAGCGCGGCCTCCGCCTCGGCCTCGGGCACGAAGACCACCAGCCGCCCCTCATTGGCCAGATACAGCGGATCGAGCCCGAGGATCTCGCACATCCCGACGACCTCGGTGCGCAGCGGCAGCGCGTCCTCGGCGATCTCGATGCCGCAGCCCGCGGCTTCCGCAATCTCGTTGAGCGCCGAGGCCAGTCCGCCCCGCGTCAGATCTCGCGCGGCCTTCGCACCCGGCGCCACCGCCAGCACATCCGCCATCAGATGCCCCAGAGCGGCGCAATCGCTCTCGATCGCGCTCGACAGCGCCAGATCGCCGCGCGCGGCAAGGATCGTCGCGCCATGATCGCCCAGCACCCCGTTCACGATCGCCACATCGCCGGGCGCGACCAGCCCTGCGGCCATCTCGACCCCGCCGGAGATCACGCCGACGCCCGCGGTGGTGACGAACACCCCGTCGCAAGCCCCGCGCCCGACCACTTTGGTATCGCCGGTGACGATCCTCACACCGGCAGCCTCCGCCTCGCGCGCCATCGTCGCCACGATCCGGCGCAGAAGCGCGATCTCGGTGCCTTCCTCGATGATAAAGGCCGCCGAGAGCCAGAGCGGTGTCGCGCCGCCCACAGCCAGATCGTTCACCGTGCCGCAAACCGCGATCTTGCCGATATCGCCGCCCGGAAATTCGATGGGCGTGACGACATAGCTATCGGTCGTAAAGGCCAGCCGCGCGCCCGGCTCGGCCAGCGCCTCGGCCTGCAGGCGCGCCTGATCCTCCATGCCGGGCGGCGCGAAAACCGAGGTGAACACCTCCTCGATCAGATCCCGCATCGCCTTGCCGCCACCACCATGGGCCAGCGTCACCCGCTCGTCGCGCAGAGCCATTCTACCTACCTTCGCCTTGGTTCAAATATCCCGGGGGAGCGCGCAAGCACGGGGGCGGCGCCCCCTCCTCCCTCAATCACTGTCGCCATCCGGCGACGGGGGCAGAGCCCCCTACTCCGCCGGCTCGACAGCGCGCGCGCCGCCATATTGCCAATAGGCCGCACAGGCACCTTCGGAGCTCACCATCAGCGCGCCAAGCGGCATTTCCGGCGTGCAGCCGCGCCCGAATTGCGAACACTCCACCGGCTTCATTCGCCCCGTCATCACCTGCCCGCAGGCGCAGCCCTCGGCCTCTTCGACCTCGCGCCGACCGGTGGCATAGCCGATGCCGAACTTCTCCTCGGCGTCATAGGCTTCGTATTGCGCACGGATGCGCAGCCCCGACTTGTCGATCTCGCCCAAGCCGCGCCACTCGAAGGACGGCCGCGTCTCGTAGACATCGTCGATCGCGGCAAGGCTCACCGGATTGCCATGCTCGGGCACGACGCGGGCATATTGGTTCTCGACCTCGGCGCGGCCCTCCGCGATCTGGCGCAGCACCATCAGTACTGATTGCAGCAAGTCGAGCGGTTCGAAGCCTGCCACCGCGATGGGCTTGCCGTAATCCTGCGCGATGAAATCGTAAGGATGGATGCCGATCACCATCGAGACATGACCGGGCCCAATGAAGCCATCAAGGCACATATGCGGATCATCGAGCAGCGCCTTGATCGGCTCGGGCACGGTGATGTGATTGCAGAACACACTGAAATTGCCTAAGCCTTCGCGCGCGGCCTGCTGGATCGCGAGCGCCGTGGAGGGGGTCGTGGTCTCGAACCCCAACCCGAAGAACACCACTTCGCGCTCCGGGTTACGGCGCGCCAGCTCCAGCGCGTCGAGCGGCGAATAGACCATGCGGATATCCGCGCCATCGGCCTTCGCCTGCAGAAGCGATTTCTTCGTCCCCGGCACGCGCATCGCATCGCCGAAAGTGGTGAAGATCACGCCCGGACGCTCGGCGATCTCGATGCATTCATCGACCCGCGCGCGCGGCAGGACGCAGACCGGGCAGCCGGGGCCGTGGATGAACTCGATGCCCTCATGGACCAGCTTGTCGAGCCCGTAGCGGAAGATCGAATGGGTATGCCCGCCGCAGACCTCCATGATGTGGACGGGCTTGTCCTTCGTCGCGCCGATCCGGTCGGCCACCTTGGCGATCTCGGCCAGCAGCACCTTGGCGGCTTTCGGATCGCGGAATTCGGATGCGAATTTCATCTGCCTCACTCCCCTGCCAGCGCGGCATCGCCCGCGGCCATCTGTTCCAGCGCCTCTTGCGCCTCGCCAAGATCGCGCAGCGCGATTAGCGTCTTTTCGGCCTCGTCCTCGTCGATCAGGCTCATCGCGAAACCGACATGGATCAGCGCCCATTGGCCCACGAGGCCTTCTAGAGCGCCCGCTGCCACGCAGGCCACATTCACTTCGCGGCGCACGCCCGACACCTCGGCCATCGCCATCTGGCGCGTCTCATCGGTGATCGCCACGATCTGGCCCGGAATACCCAAACACATCAGTCACTCTCCTCCTCGGTGGCCACCGACGGGTCGGCGATGCCGTAACGATCCAGTTTCGCCCGCAGGCCCACGCGCGACAGGCCCAGCTCGGCCGCCGCACGGCTCTTGTTCCAGCGGTTGCGGGTAAGCGTCTCGCGCAGGATGCGCATCTCCATCAGCTCGATCCGGTCCTTGAGCGTGCCCTCGGCGGTCATCACGTCCTCGGCGGCGCGATCGGCGCCCTCATCCGATGGATCGGCCTGCAGGATGTGGCGCGAGATCAGCTCTGCGCCCAGCACGTTGTCCTGCGCGAAGATCAGCATCCGCGTGACCTCGTTGGTCAGTTCGCGCAGATTGCCCGGCCAGTCGTAATTCTCCAGAAATTCCAGCGCCGCCGCCTCGAACCCCATCACCGGCTTGCCGTGGCTCGTCGCGACCTCCGAAAGGATCGCCTGCGCCAGCATCGCCACGTCGCCCCGCCGCGCGCGCAGCGGCGGGATCGCGATCTCGCCAAGGCTCAACGCATAGTAAAGATCGGTGCGGAACCGCCCCTCGGCGACGCCTGCGCGCAGGTCGCCCGACGCGCCCGCGATCAGTCGCAGATTGGTCGAGACCGCCTCCTGCCCGCCCACCGGGGTCACGGTCCCGTCGCGCAGCATCCGGTGTAGCGCAAGCTGCAATGCCGGGCTCGCGCCCTCGATCCCGGCCAGATAGAGCGTGCCGCGATCGGCTTTCTGCGCCAGCCCGATCTTGGCCACGCCACCGGGCAGCACGCCGCGCTTGGCGCCGAACAGCTCGACCATCGCGAGGTCTTCCGGCATGCCGGAAATGTTCAATTCGTAGAACGGCTTCTCCGAGCGCAGCGAGCCGTAATGCATCGCGCGGGCCATCTGCGTCTTGCCCGTGCCCGGCTCACCCGTCATCAACACCGGCACGTCGAAGCTGGCATATTGCCGCGCGAGAGTGACCGCCGCGTTCATCGCGGAACTGGGCGAGCGCAGGATCGTCTCGAACCCCATCCCCTCGCGCAAAGACCGACGCCGCTTCTCGACCCGCGTCTCGGTGGTCGAGTTGAGGAACCGCATCTCCAGCGTCAGCCGCTCGTTCTCGCGCGACAGCTGGAACATCCGCGCGGCATTGCGGGCCACGGTCAGAAGCTGCTCGGGATGCCAGGGTTTGGCGATAAACTGGTGAATGCCCGCATCGTTGATCGCGGCCACCATTGAGGCGCTGTCGGTATAGCCGGTGATCACGATCCGCACCGTTTCCGGCCAGCGCTCGCGCACTTCGGTGAGGAAATCGACCCCCGAGCGGCCGGGCATCCGCTGATCGCAGAAGATCACCTGCACCCATTCCTCTTCGAGTACCGCCATCGCCTCTTCAGCCCCCGGCGCAGTGAGGATCTCGAACTCGTCCTCGAGCGCCATTTTCATCGCCTGAAGCGAATGGGGCTCGTCATCGACGAGGAGGATGGCCGGGGTCGAGCCGGTCATGACGCGGCCTTCCGGTCGAGCCCGCGCTTGAGCCAATCGAGCCACGCCTGCATCCCCTCGCCCGTGCGGGCCGAGACGCGCAGCACCTCGATCTCCGGGTTCACGCGCTTGATGTTGGCCTCGTAGAGATCGAGATCGACATCGCAATAGGGGGCCAGATCGGTCTTGTTGAGGATCGCGAGACCGGCGGCTGCGAACATGTCCGGATATTTCAGCGGTTTGTCCTCGCCCTCTGTGACCGACAGGATCGCGACCTTCGCATCCTCGCCCAGATCGAAGGCGGCGGGGCAGACGAGGTTGCCAACATTCTCGATGAACAGAATCGACCCTTCGGGCAGCGCGAGCCGGTCGAGCGCGGTTTCCACCATGCGCCCGTCGAGGTGGCAGCCCTTGCCGGTGTTCACCTGAATGGCCTTCGCGCCTGTCGCGCGGATGCGGTCCGCGTCATTGGTGGTCTGCTGGTCGCCCTCGATCACTGCGAGCGGCGCATCGCCCAGCATCTCGATCGTGCGGCACAGGAGCGTGGTCTTGCCCGAGCCGGGAGAGGAGACGAGGTTGGTCGCGAAGATGCCCTTCTGCGCCAGTCGCGCCCGGTTCTTCCCGGCGAAATCGTTGTTTTTCGAAAGGATATCGGTCTCGATCTCGATCAGACGTTCTTGGCTCATACCCGGCACTTCGGTGCCTGCCGCCCCAAGGCCGATATGGATATCGCCGTGGTCGTGGTGGTGATGGTGGGGGGCGTGATCGTGAGACTGATGGCCCTGCGCGGGTGCCGGAGCTCCTTGCGCGAGCACCGCCAGAGGCGCCGCTTTCGGCACGGCCTGACTGCTCTTTTCCAGATGGGCGCGGAACTGATCCTCCACGCTATGTCCGCTGCATCCGCACACCGTGCACATCAGAGCACCTCCATATCCTTGATCCGCATCTCCTCGCCGCCCTGCGCCAGCAATTTGCCGCCGCCGCAGTTCGGGCAAGGGTCCAGTCGATGTTCGATTTCCACAGTCTCCGCGCAATCATAGCAGAGCGCTTTGCCGGGAATGTCGATAATCTGCAATTCCGCGCCTTCCGCAGGCGAGCCGCGCATCACAACGTCGAAGGCGAATTCCAGCGCGTGTTTCTCGACGCCCGCAAAGCGCCCGATTTCGAGCCGCAGCGTGGTCACGCGCGAAAAGCTGTTGGCCTTGGCCGCATCCTCGATCACGCCGCGGATGCCTTCGGCGATCGACATCTCATGCATCGGCAACCTCCCGCATCAGAACTGGCACGCAGGGATCGAGTATGTCCACTACCAAGCTCGCCAAAGACGCTTTCTCTGCGGGGAGGCTCTCGAGGCTACGCTGCAACATCCCGCCGGGCACCGTCAGATGGTCGGTCGGCGTGATCCGGGTCAGTGCGCTCACACGACCGCCATTCAATCTGACCTGCAAGGTATAGGCGCCCCGCGCCGCCGCGACCGAGGCCACGCCCGGCGCGACCCGACGCGCTGGCGGCGCATCGAAGCACAGCCGATCCAGATCGACCACGCGCCCCAGCGCCCGCCAGAGCGGTCCGCGCCCATGAGTTGCTTCGGCCTGACGCATCAGATCCGCGTCGCGCACCCGCCCGGCGGCGGAATTCTCCTGCGGCACCAGCGACAAAGGCTGCGACAGGTCGGGCAGATCGGCCACCGCTTCGCCCGGCGCGAAGCGCTCCGCGATCGCGGCCAGAAGCGGACTGATCCCCGCACCGGAACTCAGCCAGTCCGCCAGCCGCGCGGGCCGCGCACCGCCCCAGATCCAGCGCTGCAGCGCCGCGCCGCCCTTCGACCAATCCGCGGGCAGCGGCATCGGGTCGTGACCGATCAGCGCGGGCCAGCGCAGGCATAGCTTGGAGAGATGATCGCGCAAAATCTCGCGCCGCGGGTCGCATCCGGCGGTCTCCAGACCCGTCGCCAGCCGCACCGCGAGGCCCTGCGCCATGCCGCACAGGTTGAACAGGCGGGGCATCAGTTCCGCCACCTCTTCGGGGGTCTTGCCCAGCATCATCGCCTCGACCGGGCTCGGCGCGGGCAGCGCAAGCACCGCCTTCAGCCGAGCGCCGTCGCGCGCAATGGTTATGCCGAGCGTCTGGGTCATTCCGCGTCATCCGCCGCGTCGCGCGGCGCATCCTCGGCCAGACCGGCCGAGATCAGCTTGCGCCGGGTCGGTTGCGCCATCTCTTCGGCAAGGGCGTCTTCCGCCGCCTGCGCAGCCTCTGCCTCCTCGACCGCGGCAAGCTCGGCCTCGCGACCGGCGCGGATTTCGGATTTGCGATCCGTCTCGGCGCGGTTCTCGTCCTTGAACAGCTCCATCATGATCGCGCGAGCGACATCGGTCGCCTGCATCTGCGTCTGGAAATCGCCCATCGGCGAGAAGAGCGAGCACGCCTTGTAGCCGCCACCCATCTCGCGGACGTTATGGATGAATTCGTACGTGCCGGACGGGAAATCGATGTTTTCCTTGGCGCCGGGGACCAGCGCCGACCAGTCCTCGCCCTCGCGCGGCAACATGATCAGGTTCATGAACCACGGGCTGACAAGTACGCCAAGCCCGCGCCCCTCGTGCGAGACGAACCCCACCGGCTCGACCGAGAGCGCCTTGTTCACCAAGGGCACGTCACGCATTTTCGAATGCCAGACCTCGCGGAAATCGGCCGTGAGCTTGGCCACCTGTTCCTCGATCCGACGCGCTTCCAGCATCGCGGGCGCGCCCGGATCGGTCTGCACCATGAACTGCTCTTTCGGCGCGTCGCAATTGGGGCAATGCCAGTCCTCGGGCAGCATCGAGAACGGCGTGCCGGGCAGGACCTGGCGGAAATCGTCGCCCTCCGCGGGATCGTAGGGCGTCCAGCAGATCTTGCATTCCATGATTGCCTGATCGGAAATCCGGTCATTGGCGCCCATGTAGCTTCCCTCGAACCCCGCAACGCTCATCGGATCGCCTCCAGCACTTCGACGATCCGCTCGGCGGAGTCGACGAGATCCTCTTTCGCGGCGATCGCCACCTCGGGCATCGTGGTGACCTCGAACGTGTCGAGGATCAGCGTGTCCATCGAGTTGAAGAACTGCACACGCCAGACATGGGGCAGCGCGGTCGCGGTGACGCGGCAATTGCCGTAGCCACGCGACAGGATCGTCACCGCGCCTTCGCCCGTCGCCGCATCGAGCCAGACGAGGTCTTCCTCGGTATGGGGCAGCAGGGTCAGGTTCACCACATGCGGCTCGCCGCCCATGAAGCTACCCGATTTATCCTCCAGTTCGGCCATCAGTGCCGGGGCGTTCACGACGCCCGGACCGCGCGGATGGGTCTTGCCCTCGGCCTTGCGGAACGGCTCGAAGGCGCGGCTCAGCGCCGCCGAGGGGACCGGACCGACCTCGATCTTGTCGACGCCCGAACCGGCGATCATCCAGACGCCCGCAAAGACCGACTCCTGCACCGCCAGCGCCGGGATGCCGCGGATCTTCATCGCGACCTCGCCCTGCCCCATCGTCTCTGCGATGAGCGCGCGGTTCTCGGCATCGAGATGGCTCAGATCGAAGCTCGCCATGCCGCCTTGCGCCGCCGCCTCGCAGGCCTTCGCCACATCGGCCAGCGTCTTGAGCGCGGGCGTCACGCTGGACGGGTCGTCGATGTCAGGCATATGCGCCGAATAGGTGCGCATACCCGAAGGGAGCTGCATATATTCGAGCTGCGCATCCTCGTCTTCGGGTTGCGAGCCGGGACCGAAGCCCATGGGCGGAAGGTGGAAATTGGAAACCATCCTCTCAGCCTTTCGCGGTCAGGATGTGGGAGGTGCGGGCGACATAATCATCCCAGTCGCGGATCTTCTCGATCGCGCCGAGATACTCGCCCTCGCGGTAGAACAGGAAACCGGGGGCTTTCAGCGCGCGGGTCTGCTGACGCAGCTCGGTCTCGATCGCATCGCTCACCACGGCGCAGTCGAAGGCGTGCTGGAAGGCCATGCGGATTTCCGGCAGCACCACGGCGGCGTCGGGGGTCTCGAGGTTGCGTTTCGCGTCGCCCGGAATGAACAGGCAATGCGCCCCGGGACGCGCGGTGAACTCGGCCACATCGGACAGGTTCGCCAGAAGCGGATAGCCCATCTCGTCGATCAGGCGGGTCACCAGCGGGTGCATCGCACCCGAGGGGGCAGCCGTATCGGGCATTGCGAAATCGTGCATGTGTCTCTCCTCAGGCAGTCGTTTTGCCGGCATCGCGCGCGGCTTGCAGATGGGGCGGCAGTTGCGGTTCGCGGGCGTCGAGATCGGCGAAAGCATCGCCCAGATCGCCGCCCTGCATCAGGGCCCGCAGCCCGCCAAGCGCGGCCGAAATCTTTTGCGCCTCGTCCTCGGTGATCACCTCGCGAGAGGCCCCGAGAAAGGCCAGAAGCCAGTCGCCGGGCTTGGCGTCGGGCGTCAGCGACAGGTCGATGATGCCGGGCTGCCCCTCTTCGAGAACCTCGCCGCGGATGCCGTCGACCGCCAGCAGCTGAACGGGGATGCCGACGCACATCAGGCGCGGACCTTCTCGGCGCCGGGGAAGAAGCGGTGATCGCCCATCCGGCAGGCCTCGCCCTCGGTCGGGCGGCCCCCTTCGTAAGCGCCGCGACGGATCGAGGCGTCGGCGAGGTCATCGGCCTGCGTCACGCCTGCCGCGACCGAAATGCCCCAGCGCGCCAGTTCGGCTTCGCATTCGCGGATCGCGGGCTCGATCTGAGCGGCGACCGCGGGGCGCAGACCGCCACCGTAATCCTCCAACTCGACCGGCTGGCAGCCGATCAGCGTCAGCTTCGCCGGGCAGCGGTTCATCAGCTGCGCGGTGGCGATCACGTCCTGAAAGCCGGTCTGGTGCAGGCTCATTTTCTTGGCGCCCATGAAGGCGGGCACGTCCGCGTCGCGCAGCACCCGCATCTCGCCCGGCTCCAGCCCGAAATCGATCGCGTCGAAGACGATCAGCGCGTCGGCCTCTTCGAGAAACGGCAGGAGATACAGGCCCTGCGTGCCGCCGTCCAAGAGCTTGACGTTGTCCGGCACGGCGCGGGTCTCGGCCATGACCTCGACGCAACGCACGCCGAAGCCCTCATCCGCCCAAAGAACGTTCCCGATACCCAGAACGAGCACCCGGCCCGGCGCAAAGTCCAACATGATTTCCTCCCTCTCCCCGAGGCGGCAAGCGCGTTGCCATCCTCGCCTCGAACCGACAATAGGCTTTGCAGGTGGGCGGGTTTCACGGAAATCGCACGGAACTGCGACAATCTGTCTAGTCTTTGTTTTTACTAAATTTTCTTGGAAAACACGCCGCCATCAAAGCAATCAAAGTGGAAACTATATTTCCATCTAAGCAGGCTTTTCGCAATGAAATCTTCCACAGGCGGCGCAACGCTGGAAACAGCTCGAATCCGGGCCCAAATGCAGAACGGGCGCGGATTGACCCGCGCCCGTTCGCCCTACCACCGCACGAACCGTTACTCGATACGATCGTCCTTAAACGTCCGATGGCCGGAGATCATCGTGGAGACCATCGACTGACGGCTCATGATGTCTTCGCGGATCGCCGCGTAGATGTGCACGATCATGAAGATCACGATGGCCCACATTCCCAGATGGTGCAGCGTGTGCAGCCTCTGCGAGTTCTGCACGAGACCCAGCACCCAGCCCATCAGCGTATCGGGCAAAGAGCGCTGTCCCGCACCTTCCGCATAGAGCGCCCAGCCGGTGATCAGCATGAAGGTGATCCCGAGCGTCATGAAGAAGAACATCGCAAGCTGTGCCAGCGGGTTGTGACCGACATATTTCTTCGGCGTCTTCTCAAGGAAAGCATACCAGCGCAGCTCGTGCCCCAGCTCTTTCCACCAGCGCTTGCGCCAGACCGGCACGTAGAACAGCTGGCGGGCGTGGTGATTGCCGACGAAGGCCCAGTAGATGCGCCCGAAGAAGATCACCGTCAGGACCTGCGCCGCCGCGAAATGGCCGAAGCGGATATAGCCCATAACGAATTGCTCGGTCGCTTCGCCGATCTGCAGCGACGGCAGGGGCGCACCGATCAGGAAACCGGTCACGATCAGCACCGTGATCATCAGCGCGTTGAGCCAGTGCCAGAGGCGCACGGGCGCCTCGTAGACATAGACGGAGGTCCGGCGGCGGATCGAGTCGAGATCTTCCTCGGTCGCGTCGCCGGTCAGGCGGGAGGCCTCGAAGGCCCCTGTCGCCTTGGGGTTTGGCGTGTGGATCGTGTCCTCCATCGCCCTTACTCCTTGCGGACGCGCTTGACGGCGCGGGCGATTTCGACGGCCACATAGGCCAGGGCGATCGCGCCGGCCGCCATCGCGACATGGGCGATGGTGTGCCCTTCCGCGCCGGGGGCCACCGCGTGACCCGGATGGGCCAGCGCGGGACCTGCGATCATGCTGAAAGCGAATGCGAGTTTCTTCATGATTTCCTCCTCCCTCAGCGCACCTTGACGGTGGTGAGCTCTTCGCCGTCGGGCGACATCACATGGGTCGAACAGGCAAGGCACGGATCGAAGCTGTGCAGGGTGCGCAGGATCTCGACCGGCTCTTCGGGACGCTCCACCTTGGTGTTCATCAGCGACGCCTCGAAGGCACCGATATTGCCCTGCGTGTCACGGGGCGAACCGTTCCAGGTGGTGGGCACGACGCATTGGTAGTTCTCGATGCGCCCGTCCTTGATCTTGACCCAATGCCCCAGCGCGCCGCGCGGAGCCTCGGTCATGCCGACGCCCTTGGCCTCTTTCGGCCAGCTCGACGGATCCCATTTCTCGACATTGGCGGTGCTTTCGTCGCCATTCTTGATGTTGGTCATCATCTTGTCGAAGAAGTGCCGCTGCAGACGCGAGCAATACTCGGATTCCAGCGCCCGCGCCGCGGTCCGGCCCAGCGTCGAGAAGACGGCGCTCAGCGGCAGGTCCATCTTGCGCAGCAGACCGTCGACCTGGTTCTTGATGTCTTCGTGACCCTTGGCGTAGCCTACGACGTAACGCGCAAGCGGACCGACCTCCATCGCGTGCCCCTTCCAGCGCGGGGCCTTGATCCAGCTGTATTTCGCAGCCTCGTCAAGCTCGATGATATTGGTCCGTGTGCCTTTGGCGTTTGGCCCGAGCTCGTATTGCGGCTCGGTCACGCCATCCCACGGGTGCAGGCCCTTGCCGGGCTCGCCATAGGTGTACCAGGAGTGATCGACGAATTCCTGCACCTGCTCGGGGTCGCGCGGATCGACGTCATGCACCTCGTTGAGATTGCCGTTGATGATCGCGCCACGCGGCAGGTGAAGCTGCTCGGGCGAGAAGTCGTTCGGGTTCTCCGGGATGTCGCCATAGGCAAGGCAGGCCTGTGACGACAGACCACCGCCATAGAGCCAGTTCTTGTAGAAGCCGCCGATCGCGATCACGTCCGGAATGTAGACGTTCTCGTTGAACTCCTGACACTTGTCGATGATCGAGGAGACGAGGTTCAGCCGCTCCATGTTGATCGCACCGACCGAGCCGACGCCGTCGATATTGATCGGGCACGGCACGCCGCCCACCAGCCAGTTCGGATGCGGGTTCTTGCCCCCGAAAATGGTGTGAACCTTCACGATCTCCTTCTGAAGATCGAGCGCCTCCAGATAGTGCGTCGTCGCCATCAGGTCCGCTTCCGGCGGCAGCAGATAAGCCGGATTGTCCCAATAGCCGTTTTTGAACAGCCCGAGCTGCCCGCTTTCGACGAATTTCTTGAGACGGTTCTGCACGTCCCGGAAATAGCCTGGGGAGGAGAGCGGATGGCTCGGGCTGACCTTCTGCTGCAGCTCCGAAGTCGCCTTCGGGTCCGCGCGCAGAGCGTTGACCGGATTGACCCAATCGAGCGCGTGCAGGTGATAGAAATGCACGATGTGGTCATGGATCTGCAGCGCGAGCTGCATCATGTTCCGGATCGAATTTGCATTGTCGGGGATCTGGATCCCCAGCGCATCTTCCACCGCACGGACCGAGGTCAGCGCGTGGGTGCCGGTGCAGACGCCACAGATCCGCTCGGTGAAGGCCCAGGCGTCGCGCGGATCGCGGCCCTTCAGGATCACCTCGAGCCCGCGCCACATCGTGCCGGTCGAGACCGCGTTGGTGATCATGTTGTTTTCGTCCACATTCACTTCGCAGCGCATGTGACCTTCGATCCGGGTCACCGGGTCGACGACGACCCGCTTGCCCGAATTGTCCATCGTATAGCCGTTCGGCGTGTTGAGAACCGACATGGATTACGCCTCCTCGTTCTTCTTCTGGGCGCGTTTGAGCGCGGAGACGGCAGCGTGAACTGCCACCGCACCGCCGACGACGGCCGCCGTGGTGCCGCCGACCACATCGGCATTCGCTTCGATCCCGAATTGCTTGATGTTGGTGAGCCGGTCGTAGAAGGAGCCCTGATCCCAGAACCCGTCCTCGGAACAGCCGATACAGCCGTGACCCGACTGGATCGGGAAGCTGACACCCTCGTTCCAGCGCACGGTCGAGCACGCGTTGTAGGTGGTCGGCCCTTTGCAGCCCATCTTGTAGAGGCAATAGCCCTTGCGCGCGTTCTCGTCGTCCCAGGTCTCGACGAACTGACCGGCGTCGAAATGCGGACGGCGGTAGCATTTGTCGTGGATGCGCTGCGAATAGAACATCTGCGGGCGGCCCTGACGGTCCAGTTCGGGCATCCGGTCGAAGGTCAGCATGTAGGTAATCACGCCGGTCATCACCTCGGCGATGGGCGGGCAGCCCGGCACCTTGATGATCGGCTTGTCGGTGATGACCTTGTGCACCGGGGTGGCGCGCGTCGGGTTCGGGGCGGCAGCCTGCACGCAGCCATAGGAAGCGCAGGCGCCCCAGGAGATAATGGCTTTCGCGTGCTCGGCAGCGTGGCGGAGTTGATCCACGAAGGGCTTGCCGCCCACGATGCAGTACATCCCGTCTTCGTTGAGCGGCGGATTGCCCTCCACGGCGAGGATGTAATTCCCTTTATATTTGTCGATCGTGTCCTGCAGCGCGGCTTCCGCCTGCGCGCCCGCCGCCGCCATCAGCGTGTCGTCATAGTCGAGCGAGATCATCGAGAGCACGACATCCTTGGCCAGCGGGTGGGCCGAGCGGATGAAGCTTTCCGAACAACAGGTACATTCGAGCCCGTGCACCCAGATCACCGGGGTGCGCGGCTTGGTTTCCATCGCATGGGCGATCTTGGGCACATAGGCCGGGCCGAGACCCAGCGCCGCCGCCGTCAGCGAGCAATATTTCATGAAGCTGCGGCGGGTAATCCCCTGCCGACGCATCACGTCGTAAAAGGTTTCGATCGCAGGCAAAGTGTCCCTCCCTCTGTGATCCCGATGACCGGATTCTCCCTCCTCCCGAGGGGAATACGCATGTGTGATCTCAGGATTGGCAGGTCGGGTCCGCGAACAGAACGAAATAATGACAGGATGTCGCAGGCGCGAATTCCTGTTTGTTTTCCATGTGTTGCCGGTCAAAACCCCGGTGCAGCGCGGGGCCGCACTGGTACGTCAGTGACCAGCTTTCCGGGATTCCGGTCAGTCTCTTTCCGAGTGCGCCGCAGCAATCACCGCCTGCCCCAGCGCCAGCGAGCCGTCATTCGCCGGCAGCGTGCGATGGCTCAGCACCGGCAGATCGTCCAACGCCGCGCAGGTCAGCCGATGCAACAGCGCGTTCTGATACACGCCGCCGGTCAGCGCCACGGCTTTCGCCTCCCCGCTTTCGATCAGCGACCGCGCCCGGCGGGCAAAACCCTGCGCCAGCGCCGCATGGAACCGCAGCGCGATTGTCTCGGGCGCGACCCCGGCGGCAAGATCGGCGGCGAGCGTCTGAAAAAACGGTCCGGTCTCGAGCACATCGCCCGCATCCGCGAACGCATAGGCCCCGGCCTCCGCCGACTCCCCGTGGGCCAGCGCGTGCGTCGCCAGCGCCTCGAACCGCATCGCGGCCTCGCCCTCATAGCTCTGCCGCATCGGGCAAATCCCGAGGCAGGCCGCCACCGCATCGAAGAGGCGCCCCGCCGACGACGACAGCGGCGCGTTGATCCCCTTCGCCGCCGCCTGACGCGCCAGATCGCGCGGAGCCTCGGAGAACAGGCTGTCGGCCAGCCCTTCCAGCCCAGCCGCGTCGAGCCGCACCAGCGCGTTGCGCCACGGCTCTGCCTGCGCCCGGTCGCCACCGATCAGCGGCGCGGGCTCAAGCCAGCCGCGCCGCGCGAAGCCAAGGTAATCGCCCAGCAGCAGCTCGCCGCCCCAGACCGTGCCATCGGGCCCCAAGCCAAGCCCATCGAGCACGATCCCCGCGACCTTGCCGCCCTCCAGCGGCCAACCGTTCTCGGCCATACAGGCCGCGAGATGCGCGTGGTGATGCTGTACCTCGATTAGCCGCAACCCCTCCCGCACAGCCCGTTCCGCCCCATGGCGCGAGGCCCGAAAATCGGGATGCAGATCGACCGCCACGACCTCGGGGCGATGAGCGAACAGCGCCGCATAATCCGCATCGGCCTGCTCGAACGCCTCGCAAGTCAGCGCCTCGTCCAGCTCGCCCAGATGATGGCCAAGCAGCGCCTGCCCGTTCTTGATCAGGCAGATCGCGGCCTTCATCTGCCCGCCATAGCCAACGACCTGCGGCGCGCCCTCGAACCCGTCGGGCAGCGGCAAGGTGCCCGGCACCTGCCCCCGCGCGCGGCGCAGCACCATCGGCGGATCGGCCCGCACGACGCTGTCATCGAGCCGCCGCGCAATGTCGCGGTCATGCATCAGATAGGCATCGACGAAGCCAGCTAGCTTCTCCCGAGCCTCACCGTTTCCGATCACCTGTGGCTCGCCCGAGAGATTGCCCGAGGTCATCACCAAGGGGCGCCCCTCTTCCCCCCGCGCCCATTCGCGAAGCAACAGATGATGCAGCGGCGTATAGGGCAGCATCCAGCCGAGGCTGTCCTGCCCGGGCGCCACCGTCTCCGGCAAAGCCTCCCCCGCCTTTTGCAGCAACACGATCGGCGCCGCAGGGTCGCGCAGCAATTCCGCCTCGGCTTCCGAGACCTTGGCGTAGCGCCGGATCGTCTCGATCTCGCCCATCAGCGCGAAGGGTTTGGCGGGCCTGCGCTTACGCTCCCGCAACAGCGCCACGGCCTCGGCATTGCTCGCATCGCAGGCGAGATGAAACCCGCCCAAGCCCTTCACTGCGACGATGCCCCCGCCCCGCAAAACCGCTCCGACCTCTTCGGCGGGACGCTCTTCCCCGCCCATCTCCAGCCACACCCGCGGCCCGCACTCGGGACAGGCGATCGGCTGCGCGTGAAAACGTCGATCCGCCGGGTTCTCATATTCCGCGCGACAGGCCGGACACATTTCGAAGGGCGCCATCGTCGTTTGCGCCCGGTCATAAGGTAGCGCGCGCAGGATCGTGAAACGCGGCCCGCAATGGGTGCAGTTCGTGAACGCGTAGTGCCGCCTGCGCCCGTCGCCCCGTATTTCCGCAAGACAGTCCGGACAGGTCGCCGCATCCGGCGTCACCCGCGTCTCGGCCCCCGCCCCTTGCGAGGCCACGATCTCGAACTCCTCGGGTGCAGCATCGAACACAAACTCAGACACCTCCACCGCATCGATCCGCGCAAGCGGCGGTGCCTCATCCGAGATCGCCTTGGCCAAACCGTCCAGTGCCCCCGCGACCCGGATCAGCACCCCCTCGGGATCGTTGAGCACATGGCCCGCAAGCCCGCGCTCCTGCGCAAGCCGCCAGATGAAGGGGCGAAAACCCACCCCCTGCACCTGCCCGCGCACCCTGATCTCGAAACCCTGCATCTTCCTCTTGGCTCAAATATCCCGGGGGTTTGGGGGCAGCGCCCCCATATTCTTCAACGTTTCTCGCCCTCCGGCGATGGCAGGGACAGAGCCCCAACTTACTCAATGCACCGTGCAGACCATGCAGGGATCGAAGCTGCGCACGATATGCTGCACCGAGACCGGCGTGGTCTCACCCGCCGAGACCGGCGCGCCGACCAGCGCGGCCTCCAGCGGGCCCGGCACACCCTCCGCGTCGCGCGGGCTGAAATTCCACGTCGTGGGCGCGATGATCTGATAGGAAGCGATGCGCCCGTCCTCGATCCGCAACCAATGGCCCAGCGCGCCCCGCGCGGCCTCCACCAGTCCCGCGCCCTGCCCTGCCTCGGGCAAATCGCCCTGCACCATGAACGCAGCAGCCGGGTCGATGCCTTTCGCCAGCCCCTCCATGAAGGCTTGCGTCCGCGCCAATTCCAACAGCCGCCCCACGACCCGCGCCAACACGCCGCCGCCCGCCAGCGCACGCGCCAGCGGATGCCCGTCCACGACCTGCCGCGCGAGCGCGCCGGTCTCCACCGTCTGCCCGTTCAGCCGCGGCGCCTTGCACCAGCTGTAGGCGGCTTCGCGCATCGCCTCGTCGGGCCGTGTCTCGCCCTGCCAAGGATGGGCCTGCGCCCCCAGCATCCACGCATGGCTGAGGTCTTCCGTGATCGCGCCGAAATCGACCGCGCCCAAGGCCCCGTCCCACAGCCCGCGCCCAAAGCCGAACCCTTCGGCCAGCGGATAGGCTCCGAAGCTCATATACCGGCCCGAGCCGCGCCCCAACTGGTCCAGATCCAGATCGGCCGCGATGCGCAGAAACAGCCCCGCATCGCCCGTCTCCCACGCCATCAACTGATCGACGGTCTCGATCGCACAGAACGCCTCCAGCGAGCCGCCGAAAACGACCTCCTCCAGATAGCGCCGGAAAGCGCGCAACGTCGTCTCGATGCGCACCTTGTCGCGCGGTCCGGGCGCGCGCGTGACGCCGCCCGGCTGGATCGCGAGCGTATGGGGCCATTTGCCCGCCATCAGCCCGAGGATATGCATCAGCTCGGCGCGTGCCGAAACCGCCGCGCGCTGCGCGCCGCCCTCGGCGGGGGTAAAACGCGCCACAGCCCGGTCGAACCACGGCCTGTCCGCATACACGGGGCGGATGAAATCGGGCATGAAGAACAGGTTGAAGTGGAACAGGTGGTCCGAGACATTCTCGACCGCATGGATCAGCGCCGCCATACCCGCGCCCTGCGGCGTGGGCTCCAGCCCCATCGCCGCGCCCAGCGCGCGCGCCGCCGCCGCCGACTGGCTGATCGAGCAGATGCCGCAAATCCGCGGCGTGATCGTCAGCGCATCGCGCGGGTCTTTGCCTTCCAGCATCCGCTCGAACCCGCGATAGAGCGGCGAGTTCACGCGGGCCTCGGCCACCGTCCCACCGGCGAGATCGAGATGCACTTCCAGATCGCCCTCGACCCGGTTGAACGGGCCCACGACGAGGCGCGGCGTCTCAGTCATCTGCGTCCTTTCGGCTTGCGGATCGTCGGCGTCACCTCGACCCGGTCGGCAACCGCGTTCTTCGCGATCCGCTCAGGCGTCGCCGCTTTCGACAGCGAGGCGAGCGCCATGAACCACGCTTTGGGCATATCGGTCGGAAGGCCCACCGGGATGCCTGCGATCTTCGGCGTCTCGGTGAATGAATGGCGCGGTTCCTCGAATTCGGGCGCGGTGCAGTTGATGCAGGGGTATCCGCCCGAGGTGCACGACCCGTCACCGTTCCACGGCCGGATATTGCAGTCGCCCACGGCCTGCGTGCCGATGCAGCCCAAGTTCTCCATCATGCAGCCGATATCGGACAGCTCAACCGCCGAGGCCTTGTATTCGTAGAACTCGTTTTTCGAGCAACCGTGATGGACGAGATGCTTGGCATAGAACAAAGGCCGCCCGAAAGCGTCGAGATCTTCCGCCCCCAGCGCGCCTTCATTCAGCAGCAAAAGCGTCTCGGTCACCCAGTCGGGATGGGTCGGGCAGCCCGCCACGTTGATCACCGGCAGGCCCGAGCCCGAGCGAAACTCCACCGGCAGCGCCCCGCCCGGCAGCGCCCCGTCATATTGCACGCCGACCGCATCGGAGGGGTTTCCGCCCGCCGAGGTCACGCCACCATAGGTCGCGCAGGTGCCCATCGCGACGACATGGCGGGCTTTCGGCGCGAGGCTCACCACCCAGTCGAGCATCGAACGCCCGGTGCCGGAGACCATCTGGAACTTGCCCGTCCCGCGCGGCCCGCGCGCGATCGAGCCCTCGACGGCCAGCACGTCCAGCGCGATCTCGCCGCTCTCGACCGCCTCGAAAATCGCGCGCACCTCCGCCCCGGTCTCGAGGCTGACGGTCGGATGCCAGAGGAACTCGATCCCCGCGCCGCCAAGCGTGTCGAAGACATTCGGGGATTCCGCGCAAAGGAGCGACATGGTGCAGCCGCCGCAGCCTGCCGCTTGCAGCCAGAGAACCTTCATTCCGCCCCCTCGCCCAGTTCCAGATCGAAGGAGAAACAGGCCCCGCCCAGCGCCGACCCTTTCAGGCAGAGCCGCAGACGCCCGCCATGTTCCTCGATGATCTTATGGCTGATCGCGAGGCCCAGCCCCGTGCCCGCACCCACCGCCTTGGTGGTGAAGAACGGATCGAAGATGGCCTGCGTCAACTCCTCGGTCACGCCGGGGCCATTGTCGCCAACCGAAAGCGTCCCGCGCCCCTCCATCACGCGCGCATCGACCTCGATCCGGCCGGTGCCCTCTTCCAGCCCCGAGAGCGCGTCGATGGCATTTTGCACGAGGTTCATCACGACCTGCTGGATATGCCCCTGCCGACCGCGAACCTGCAGCGTCTTCGCGCCGGTGAAGGCGATCTCGACCCCGGCCTTGGAGCCGCGCTGCACCCAGTTCGCCGCCACCCGCGCGGTCTCGACCAGATCGAAGACGACCATCTCGCCCGAGCCTTCGGCACTCAGCCTTCGCAGATCCTCGACGATGTCGCGCACCCGTTCGGCCCCGTCGCGCGCCCCCTCGATGGCCGACCGCAGGTTGCGGATTTCGCGGTCGAGCTTCAGCTCCTCTCGCAGGGCGATCAGCGCTTCGCGATCCGCTCCGGCCTGCACTTTCTCGAAATAGGCTTCGAACTTGCCCGCATAGCGTTCCAGCGCATGGGTATTCGCGTAGACGAAGGAAATCGGGTTGTTCAGCTCATGCGCGACGCCAGCGAGAAGACGGCCCAGCGAGGCCAGTTTCTCGTTGCGCACCAGCTGCGCCTGCGTCGATTTCAGTTCTTCGTGGCTGCGCTCCAGCTCGGAATAGGCCTGGCGCAACTCGCCCAAGGGCCGCCCGGTCAGCACGTAGCCCGCGATGCGCGACCGCTCGTCCATGCGCGGGCTGATCGACAGTTCCAGCGGCGCGGGGCCTTCCGGCCCGCTCAGCGCCGCTTCGATCGTCACCGGCTTGCGTGTATTCGCAGCCTCCGCCAACCCGCGGTCCAAGGCCTCGACCGAGCGCGAGTCGAACATGCCTGCAAGCTTGCGACCGTGCCACGCGCCGGGCGGCTCGCCCGTCAGGCTGGCGACCGAGGCCGAGGTTTCCAGCACCTCGCCCGAGCGCGAAATCACGATCAGCGCATCCGACACTGAGGCGAGGATCGACCCGAGGAAAGAGCGCAGATCCTCCAACTCGTGGTTCTGCTGCTCCAGCCGCTCCTGATAGTCCACCAGATCGGCATAGGTCCGGTCGACCGCCGAGAGCACATCGAACCAGACGTCTTCGCCCTCCCCCTCATCCGCGCCCGGCGCGTGGCGCAGCAGCCCGGCCAAGGTCGGGTCCAAGGGGTGCTGGCTATCGGGTGCGGACTCGCGCGACATGACACTCTCAAAGCCGGGCGCAAAGGGCGCCCATCCCTTATCGCTAGCCCATTCGCGGCGTTCAGTCCATGATCTCGGCTCCCGCACCGAGGGGCGCATTTCGTGTCAAAAGACACACCATACCCCAAGATGACCTTCCGTCAGTCCGCGCCTCGCCCTCTTGGCAAGGCCGCGCGCTTTGCCAAAACTACAGCGCGAGTGCAAACAGGCGGGTGACTTGGCGCGTCCGGCGCGGCGGGAACCCGAGGGAGGACGAGATGCGGGGATGGAAAGCGGTGCTTGCCGGGATCGGCGGGCTTGTCGTGGTGGCGGTGCTCTACGCGGTAATCGTGCCGCCGGAACTGCTGCGCGTCGGCGCTGGCTATAGCGCGAAGATCACCTGCTCGGCGGAAGCGCTGCAAGGCCGTGACCCCGATGAAGTTCTCGAAACCGATGTGCAGGCGCCGGGCAACCCGTTGCTGCGCGCCTTCTGGGTCAGCACGGATCGCCGGGCAGGCCGGGTCCGAGCCGCCTTCGCCGGGATCATCGCGCCCACGACCGCCGAGGAGCGCGTGGGCCTTGGCTGCGCGACCTACCCCGATGGCAATCTGGCCGACGCCGGCGATCAAAGCGCCCCGCCCGCGCCGGGGCCCAGCAAAAGCGCCGCCCTCTGGCCGACGGGATCGAAAACCGACCTGACCGGGCAAGGCCGCTTCGATGCGGTTTTGCGCGACGATGCACTGACCGGGCCGGGGATGCGCGCGGTGGTGGTGATCAAGGATGGCAAGCTGGTGGCCGAACGCTACGGCGATGGCTTCGATGCCGCGACGCCGCTTCTGGGCTGGTCGATGACGAAGACCGTCACTGCGGCCCTTATCGGCACCGCGATCGAGGCGGGCAAACTGCGGATGGACCAAAGCGATCTGCTGCCCGAATGGCAGGGCGACGACCGTGCGAAGATCACCGTCGCGCAGCTGATGTCGATGTCGAGCGGGCTGCGCTTCAACGAGGATTACGGCGACGTCTCGGATGTGACGCGGATGCTCTATCTCGAGCCGGACATGGCGGAATTCGCGGCCTCGCAGCCGCTCGAACATCCGCCGGGCACTCATTTCAGCTATTCCAGCGGCACCGCCGTGCTGCTCTCGCGCATCTGGCAAGATGCGGTGGGCGACACTTCCACCGCGCTCGCCTGGCCGCGCCGCAAGCTGTTCGATCCGCTCGGAATGAGCTCGGCTACGCTCGAGAGCGACGCCTCCGGGACCTTCGTGGGCAGCTCCTACCTCTACGCCACCGCGCGGGACTGGGCGCGCTTCGGCCAGTTCCTGCTACAGGATGGCAAATGGGATGGTCGGCAATTGCTGCCCGCCGAATTTGTGCAGCGGATGCATGCGCCCGCCCCGACCGACGGGGTCTATGGGCAGGGCATGACATGGCTCGCGGGGCCGAGCAATCAACAGAAAGCGGGCGATGACGCGCGGTTCGGGCTGCCTGCCGACACCTATTGGCTCGAGGGGCATGACGGGCAGACCGTCACCGTGATCCCCTCGGCCGATATGGTCGTGGTGCGGATGGGACTGACGCCGTCGGACCTGAACTACCGCCCACAGAAGCTGGTGGCGGCACTGCTGGACGCGGCGAAGGCCACGGCTCACGCTTCGTCGAACATCCCCTCGAACAGCGCCGAAGACAGGTAACGCTCGCCCGAATCCGGCAGCACGACGACGATGGTCTTGCCCGCATTCTCCGGTTCGCGCGCGAGGCGCAGGGCCGCAGCCGCAGCCGCGCCGCAGGAGATCCCGGCGAGGATACCCTCCTCGCGCGCCAACCGCCGGGCGGTCTCGATCGCCTCGTCATTGCTGACCTGCTCGATCCGGTCCACCAGTTCCATGTCGAGCACTTTCGGCACGAAGCCCGCCCCGATGCCCTGGATCTTGTGCGGACCGGGGTGCAGCGCCTCGCCTGCGCGGGCCTGCGTGAGAACGGGGCTGGCCTCTGGCTCGACCGCGACCGAGATCACAGGCAGACCCTTTTCCTTTTTCAGATAGCGCGAAACGCCGGTGATCGTGCCGCCCGTGCCGACGCCCGCGACGAAGATATCGACCACGCCATCGGTATCCTCGAAAATCTCCGGCCCCGTGGTCTTCTCGTGAATCTCGGGGTTCGCGGGGTTGTTGAACTGCTGGAGCAACACGTAGCGGTCGGGATCGGAGGCGGCGATCTCCTCGGCCTTGGCGATCGCACCCTTCATGCCCTGCGCGCCTTCGGTCAGCACGAGCTTCGCGCCATAGGCCAGCAGCAGCTTGCGCCGTTCGATGCTCATCGTGTCGGGCATGGTCAGCGTGATCGGGATGCCGCGCGAAGCGGCGACGAAGGCCAGCGCGATCCCGGTGTTGCCCGAGGTCGGCTCGACGATCTCCTTGCCGGGACCGAGCACGCCGCGTTCCTCCGCGTCCCAGATCATGTTCGCACCGACGCGGCACTTTACCGACCACGCCGGGTTGCGCCCTTCGATCTTGGCCAGAACGGTCGCGCCCGCGCCTTCGGTCATGCGGTTGAGCCGCACCAGCGGCGTGTTTCCGATGCTGAGCGAATTGTCTTCGTAAATACGTGGCATGCGCGCGCTCCCTTCCTGTCGTTTGCCGCGCCATCAAAGAGCAACACGCGCGGAAGGGAAAGACGAAAGCCTCGCATCGCTGCGAGGCTTCCACTTCTTTACCGGGCAACTGGCAGCACCCGGAGCTTTCCGAACGCCGTTACGAGAAGGCCAAATCCGGCGGACAGTACGAGCCGTGTCCGTCATAATCGTCATCCTTGTGTCCGCGACCGCGGCCGCCATGCGTCAGATCTTCGAGAGACCCCAAATGTTTCAATTTGGGTCGCTCATACCGGATGGCGTCATTTTTGCTTCGAGAATTCTCAATCACCACATATACCCCCACGTTTGATTGAATATAGAAAGGGTTACACAGCTCTGACGAACCACTAGCGGTTTTTGCGGCGATTCAATCCGCGGTTGCGCGCGCATTAAAAAGTCACCCGAAAATGCTTAAAAAACGCGCATTTACGGGCTGGATTCCTGAATTTATCGAAATTGCGATCGGCGGCGGCTGGCCGAAAACCCCTGCGCAAGACACGAGGGAATCGCCTGACCGTCAGCTATTCGCGGCGGAACGTTCTGTTTTCACACACTTAATGCGTGTTAAATTCAGTTACTTACTCTCGGCAAAGTGGCATCTACAGAGGAATGAGCGCGGCCGACAAAGCGCACGGCATTCCGCTTCAGGATCGCCTTCGGCTGGAAATTTCCCGGCACGCCATTCGCCGCAATCCCCGCCTTCTGGAGCGCCTCGATCCGTGCCGAACGCGGTATCCGCAGAACCTCGCCAGCCAGAAATGCGTCTTTCGCCTCTGGCGAGGTTCGGCCCCAGATCGCTCGTTGAAGCCGCGTGATCGACGCCTTGAGATCAAGTTCGCGACGCAGCCACCCCTTGTCGAGGCCCAGATTGCGAGTGGTCGATGTCTCGTTCTCTGCCCACGCGGCCAGCCGTTCGCGACAGACATAGACAGGTTCGGAGATCAGAGCCGTGCGCAGATATTCCTCCAGCGTCGGGATCGTATCGACCTTCACCGCCAGACTGCCCTGCATCTTGCGCGACCAGAACAGCGCACCGTTCGACACGCCGATCGATCCGAAGATCGCCAGATGGACCTCTTCGGGCGTGTAAGTGCGCTCGTCATAGACATCATCGAAGATGCCCTTGTCGCCGAGATAGGCGTTTGGCGTCCGGCTTTCGTGCTCGATGACCTGGCTCAGCATGCAGAGGTTCACTCCCTGCTGGGTGCAAATCTCGTGCCCGCGCGCAAGATATTCCGGGAAGACTTGGTTGTCGTCTTCCAGCATGCAGAAGTAATCGGCCTTGTAGGGGTTCTCCTTGAGAAAGCAGTCATCGAGATTGCGCGTCATGAATTTCTGCGGGCGATTCTGCACGTAGTGAACCCGCGGATCGCCAATCTCTTCGACCATCGCGCGGCCGCTCGCATCGGGGCAGTCATCGCGCACCTCACAAACCCAGTCCTCGAAGGTCTGCGCCTGAAGCGTGCCTATGGCGCGCCGCAACAGGTCGGGGCGCCGATAGGTCGGCATTCGCACGAGCGCTAACGGCATTAGAACACCCTCCTCGTCAAAAAGAGGCCTGACCGACCGCAGCACCCCGGACGTTTACAGTTCGGCATCACGCGATCCTCTCAAACAGGTCCAGAAAGCGCCGAGCGCCGCGCTCGAGGGAAAGCTCATCGAGGATGTATTCGCGCGGCTGATATTCCGGCAACCGCGCCCAGAAGTCCTCGAACCGGTCTTCCATGTTCGCACGCGTCCAACGCAGCCCGCATCGATCGTCAAAATAAGGAACGGCCGAGACTTCCAAGCCTTCGGGGACAAACTTGGCACCGAGCGGGTCGACGAGTTCGCCCTCGTCCCACGCGAAAACCGGAACGCCGGAAGACATCGCCTCCTGATAAGCAAGGCCCTGGGTTTCGTGCTCGGTCACGAAGATCAACGCCCGCCCCTTGGCCAAGGCGCTGCGATACTCGGCCAACTCGTGCTCGCCATATTTCAGCTCGACCGAACTCAGGCCGCGGCGTTCGAGCATGGCCCGCAGCGGCTGCATCGTATCCGCCTCTCGCGCAGCGTGGTTCCAGCGGATCTTGTTGTAGATGACACAGTCGATCTGCTTGCGGTTCTCAGCGAGAAGCGGCCAGCGATCCGTATCGATCCCGACGAACATCGGGGCCATTTTCGCGGCGACCTGCGGTGTATAAAGCCGGATCGGCCATTCCGACGGCTGCGTCACGATCTGGTAGTTCCGCTCGGCCAGCATCGCCTCTGCGCGATCCGGATAGGGAACCCAGCCGGGCCCGAACAGGGTCGGATTGGGCAGATCGACATCGCTCCAGACGGACTGATGACCGGCAATGGCGATCGGTCTGTCCGGTGACCGACGAGCGAGCGCGAAATCATTGATCCGAACGTCATACCCGTTTCGCCGCAGACTTTCCGTCAGGTTCAGGAACGCCGTGAAGAACCCGGTATAGGGCTGCTTTCGCTTCAGCTTGCGGTAGCTGCGCCGCGCAACCCCGCGCAGCTGCGAAAGCTGCCGCCCCAGAGGCATCTCCCAGGCGCGCATCTCGTAACCGTCATAGAAGACGGGAATAACCTTGTTCGTGAAAGCTGCCCCAGCCAACGTCCACCTTCCCCTTCGCGCTGCGATCGCGCCGCAAACCGAAGTGGCTTTTAGGGGATCACATGCCCCGCACGCGACGCCCTATGCACTTCAGATGTCCTCCAAGGGTTTCCATGACGCGCCGCTCCGAGCCAGCCCGCAGGCAATTCCCGCCACTCGTGCAGCCATGGACGCACAATCACTCAGCAGTGAAAGGTGCAAAAGATGCCAAGCGCCTATTCAGCAGGCATTTTATCGACAACCCACTAACGAATTTCCGCAAACCCTAATTCTGAATAGGCAACCAACCGGGTTTTCTCAGAGCGCGCGTCGAAAGAACACTCATTGCGTAAATAGAATCGCTACCGAAGCGCCAAACGACCTCGCTGCAGCGCAGAAAGCGCCGCCGATTATTCGTTCACATTACGCACAGTTTCTAAGCGCCTTGGATATTCGCGCGACGTTTCCGCATGCCGCGCGGCAATTCGGCAAACCTGCCCTCCTTAGCATTTGACCGGAAACTGCGCAGATCGAAGCCTGATTTTGCGGTGGTTGGTTTTCGTCCGCTCCGCGCCGCGTTTCAGGCGATCTGGAGGAAGTTGAATGACTCGAAGTGGGCCCGATGCGAATGTCCCGCCCCTGCAGACTGACGGTCACGCGGACCATGTGCAGATCGGTGACTGCCACGCCGTTGATCGCGCGGCAGCGTGAGCGCAGGGAAGACGGCTTTCAAGATGCGTTTGATCTACCTCGTTCATGACCTCGATGATGCCGCGATCTGGCGACGCGTTCAGATGTTGCGCGCTGGCGGCGCCGAGGTGACACTCGCGGGGTTCCAACGCTCAGCGCGGCCACTGCCGGAGCCTGCGCTCGTCCTCGGGCACACAGCGAATGGGAAAATGGCCCAGCGCGCGCTCTCGGTGCTCAAGGCCCTCCCCGGTCTCGCCAAGCGGTTCCCTACCCTCCAGGAGACAGATGTCATCATCGCTCGCAATCTCGAAATGCTCACGCTCGGGGCGTATCTCAAGCGACGCGCACCGGCGGCACGTCTCGTCTACGAACTGCTCGACGTGCATCGCCTGTTGTCGGGGAACGGTCCGGCGTCCAAGGCAATCCGCGCCATTGAAGCGGCGGCGCTCAAATCCGCCTCGGGCCTTCTGTATTCCTCGGAAGGGTTCAAGCGCGGCCACCCTCAGCCGTTCGAGAGGCTCGCCCCGCATCTGTGCCTGATTGAAAACAAGCCGCTCGCGCTTGATCCGGCAAAGCTTCGCGAACGCACGCGCCCTCTGGAGGGGCCGCTGCAGATTGGCTGGAATGGAATTCTCCGGTGCCGCTGGTCGCTGGACACGCTCGACGAACTCACCCGCAACGCACCGGGACATTTCCGGATCAAGTTGCGCGGACGTCCGGCGCTCGATCAACTCCCGGATTTCCATGAGCGCGTCGCCGCAAATCCTGATCTCGAATTTGGCGGCCCCTATACTGCGCCCGATGATCTTGATGAGATTTACGACGCGGTCGATCTTGCCTGGCTGATCGACCGCTACGAGGCCGGAGAGAATTCGGACTGGCTGCTGCCAAATCGCCTTTACGAAGGCTGCCTGCATGGTGCGGTCCCGGTGGTTCTGTCGGGAACCGAGGTCGCACGACGTACCGAAACTCTCGGCATTGGGGTACAGGTCGCGGAACCGTCGAGCGCGTCGGTCGCGCAAGCCCTTACAGACCTGAGAAATGCGGATCTCCAGAAGCTTCGGCAAGCGGTCGCTGCAAAGCCGCGCTCCACCTGGGAGGCGGGTCGCGCAGAATGCCGCGCGCTCGTGTCGTGGTTGGCCGATCTCCCCACGGCTCGCGCGTCTCGAAAGGGCGCCACGCATCTGCGGGAGGCGCAATCTTGAGCCGCATCCTCATCGTCATCCCCACGCTGAATGAGATCGACCATATCGCCTCGGTCATCTCGACGCTTTTGCCCTTCGCGCGCGCCCAAGACGCGACCGTCATCGTAGCCGACGGCGGATCGACGGACGGGACCTGCGCCGTGGTTGAGGAAATGGCACAGGAAACGCCGCAAATCGTCCTGCTGCACAATCCCGACAAGCTGCAGGCCGCAGCCGTCAACCTCGCCGTGGAGCGTTTCGGCGACGAGGCGGAATGGTTGATCCGTGTGGACGCACACAGCGCCTACCCGAGCGATTTCTGCGAAACGCTGATGAACGAGGCCATCGACACCGGCGCCGACAGCGTCGTCGTCCGTATGCATGCCGAAGGGGTGTCCCCACTACAGACCCAGATCGCGCGGGCTCAGAATTCTCGTTTCGGGAATGGTGGGTCGGCACATCGCGGCGCAGGGGAAGGCCGTTGGGTCACTCACGGACATCATGCCCTGTTTCGGCTGAACGCCTTTCGGTCGGTCGGGGGGTACAACACCACATTCAGCCATAACGAGGATGCGGAACTCGATCACCGCCTGATCCGCGCGGGCTTCAATATCTGGCTGACCGCACGCACCTTCGTCCGCTACTTCCCGCGCAATTCCCTGCGCGATCTCGCGTCGCAATATTTCCGGTTCGGCAAGGGACGCGCCCGCACGCTTGCTTTGCATCGCGAACGCCCGGCGATGCGACAGGCGATCGTCGCGGCTCTGGCACCGGCGCTCGCTCTGGTCGTGCTGGCCCCGCTGCACCCGGTCTTCGCCCTGCCCGCGATCGCTTGGCTTCTGGGCTGCGCGACCGCAGGGCTGGCGATCGCGATCCAGACGAAGCGCCTCGCCAATCTCACGGCTGGCCCGATCGCGGGCATCATGCATCTGGCCTGGTCCGCGGGGTTCTGGGCGCAGATTTTGGGCAATGGCGTGCCAACCATCGGTCGCGGGGTGCCCGAGTGACCAGTCCGAAGCGCAAAGAGAAAATCGGTATCGGCCTGTGCACCTATCGCCGCGACAGCGTGCGCGACACACTCGCCTCGCTTGCCGAGACGCTCCCGCCGGGCCTCGATATCTGCGTCATCGTCGCGGATAACGATCTCGAACCCTCTTCCGAAGACCGGGTTCGTTCGGTGCCGCTTCCCTTCGAACTGCACTATCTTCACGCGCCCGCCCATAACATCTCGATCGCGCGCAATGCAGTTCTCGACGCAGCCGAGGCACAAGACTTGGACTGCCTCGCCTTCCTCGATGATGACGAGCGCGCCCTGCCCGGCTGGCTCCCTGCCCTGATGGAGGCGCGCCAATCCGAAGAGAGCGCCGCGGTGATCGGCCCCGTGCGCGCCTACCACAATGACGCGGCTCCCGAGTGGATGCGCGCTGGCCATATCCACGACACCCTCGCCGAGCACGATAGCGAAGGGCGCGTACGCGCGGGCTACACCTGCAACGTCCTGCTCGACCTGAAACACCCCGCCGTCGCGGGTCTGCGGTTCGATCCCGAATTCGGTCGCAGCGGCGGCGAAGACACGATCTTCTTCGACCAGATCAAGCGCCGCGGCGGGACGCTTTCCTACGCCCCGGACGCTTGGCTCGAAGAGGATGTCCCTGCGGAGCGTGCGACACTTTCGTGGCTTTTGCGGCGCCGCTTCCGCATGGGTCAGACCCATGCCGTTCTGGTCTCGCAGGGCAAGACGTTCGCAGCACGAATGATCGAACTCGGACGCGCCGGCGCGAAAGCGCTCGCCTGCCTCGGGCTTTCGCTGGGCCACGTCACCGACCTCTTGGCGCGCAACCGAAATCTGATGCGCGCGGCCTTGCATATCGGCGTCGTCTGGCGACTTGCCGGCGGAAGCCGAACGGAAATCTATGGCGGAGCATCTACAGATGCCACGCACAACACAGCCTCAAGGCGCAACGCGCGAGGAACGACCTCTTGAGACAGACGCAATTCAAATTCGCAGATACGAGCAACGATCTCGAGCGGCCGATCTCGAAACCGCCCGAAACCGTAACGCTGGGCCAGCTCACGCGTATCCTGCGTCGTCGGCGGTGGTCGATCATCGTTCCCGTCGTGATCCTCGGTATCCTCGGGATCATTTATCTGGCGACCACGCCGCGCAGCTACCTTGCAAATTCGCTGTTGCTGCTGGATGCGAATATCAGCCGTTCGATCGAACAGCTCGGGGCTTCGGAGAACAACAATCTCAGCGAGTCCGCCCTTGAAGATGCCCGGCTGATCATCCGCTCCGACCGGATCTCGCAATCGGTCGTGAAGGAGCTCGATCTTCTCGACAATCCCTCCTTCACGTCGCCGCCGAGCTCGCTGTTTTCCCGGCTGATCGGCGGTGCGATCAATACGATCCGCACACCGATCAACTGGCTGCGCTCGAAGCCCGAACCGAGCGGCACAACCACTCTGACGCCCGAACAGATCACCGCCGCGCGGCAAGACCTCGCCGCGCGCGCCTTGCAGGCGCGCATCGATGTCGGGCGTGTCGGCAGAAGCTCCGTGATCTCTATCAGCTACGAGTCCTACGATCCGGCCATGAGCGCCGCGATCGTGAATTCGCTCGCCGAGGGCTACATCGCCGATGTCCTCAACGCGAATTTCGAAGCGACCGAGCGGACGACGAACTGGATGCAGGACCGGCTGACGGAGCTGCAAAATCAGGCTCAACAAGCCGCGCTGGATGCGGAGACCTTCCGGGCCGAGCATGGGCTCGTATCCTCGCGCGGCGTTTCGATGACAAAGGATTCCGTCGTCCAGCTCAATGCCGAGATGGCCAATGCGGTCAGCGATGTGGCCCGCGCACGGGCGCGCGTCGATACCTACAACCAGATAATTGCCGGTGGGGTCCAAGCCCTCGTCGATGGCGGCTCCACCGGGGTTGGCGGCGGAAGCGACCCTGCCCTGCAGCAGGCCCGCGATACGCTCACCGACTCGCTGGCGATGCTCAATCAGATCAAGACGAACTTCGGCGAAGATCACCCGCAGTATAAGGTGGTAGAGCGGCAGGTTCAGGCCGCTGCGGAACGCCTGTTCACCCTTCTCAAACAAGGGAGCGCGCAGGCGAAGAGCGATCTCTCAAGCGCCGAAGCGAAGGTCGATGCGCTCAAGAACAGCCTCGGCCTCGCGATCGACAGCGACACGAGCTCCGGCACCGTCGAGGTTCAATATAGCGCGCTGCAGCAACGCGCCGACACGCTCTCGACGCTGTACCAGGCGTTCCTGACGAAGTTTCAGGAGATCGAGCAACAGAAATCCTTCCCCGTCTCGAACGTACGGATTCTGACCAAGGCGGACGTGCCGCGCAACCCGGTTGGCCCAAGCACGAAGCGCGCGCTTGCGATCTCGATCGTGCTCGGTCTGATCATCGGGATGATGCTGACGGCCTGGCAGGAATGGCGGGAGCGGTTCCTGCGCACCTCGGATGACGTTCAGGACGAAACCGGCGGACCGTTCCTCGGCTATCTGCCGGAGTTCGAAACGTCGGCGCAGTCGGAACCGGTCCGATCGATCACGAGCACCGCCGTTTTTCAGAACCTGCGGGACGGGCTCGCCGAGAATATCTCGAAACCGAGAAACGGGTCGCATTCGACCAGTGAAAGCGCCATCTACGCCGTGCGCTACCCCAGATCCTTCTTCGCGGAAACCTTGCGCAGCGTGCGGCTCGCCGCAGAAATCCGCGCGCCGGTCGACACCGGGGCAATCGTTCTGGGCGTCACCTCCGCACGTCCCGAGGAAGGCAAATCGACGGTGTCTCTCAATCTGGCTGCCGTGCTCAACATGTCCAATGCACGGGTGCTCTTGATCGATAGCGACATCCGGCGCCCGGGGCTCAGCCAGCGCCTCGACTTCCGCCATGGCGACGGACTTGTCGAAGTGCTCGCCGGCCGCGCGCCTTGGCGCAACTTGGTACGTGAAGTGGAAGGCACCGGTGTGCATATCCTGCCCTGCATTCCGCCGAATGGCTTCACCCACAGCGCCGAACTGCTGTCCTCGCGCGGCATGCGCGAGTTGATTGCCGAGGTGCGCAGCGAGTTCGATTTCGTGATCATCGACCTCGCCCCGCTCGGCGCGATCGTCGATGCGCGTGCCATGATCCCGAACCTCGACACCGTGCTCCTCGTGGCAAGCTGGGGCAAAACGCCGAAGTTGATGCTGAACCGCATCCTCTCGGCCAATGCAGCGTTGCGCGAGCGCCTCTTGGGAACGGTGCTGAACCGCGTGGATATGGAAGACTTGCGTGACTTCGTCGATGTCTCCAGCACCGAGGCCTATTTCGAAGATTACAACGGGTATTTCGGGGATCCGGGAAAAAGCTGGGACAAGCCCGAGATGCGCGGCACAAATACCAACACACGCAACAATTGAATTTCAAATGCTTGACCGGTTATTATCGAGAAGGTAACCGCTGGAGCCCAGCCCAAGTTTCGGAGTGCCAAGCCATGCGCTTGATGCCATTTCTCGTCGTCCTGACTCTTGTCACGATCATCGCTGGCGCGGTCGGGTTTTGGAATGGCATGTCTTTGGGAATGGTCGCGATTTTGTGCATCGCGATCTTCTTTCTCGGTCAGATCCTGTACGTCGGCCTCGTCGCCATCATGACCCGCGAGGAAACGGCCCGGAGAAAGAATCAGGGGCCCGCGCAAGCCGGTCGCGAGGCTTCGGACGACAATACGACGTCGCATGTTTCGCGCGGCGCCTACCTCAATCAGGAAAATCGCTGAGCTTCAGCGCACCGTTTAAGGTCACACCGCGCGGCTCGTGCTGCGTTCGGCATCACGCATTTTCATGAACCTTGCGTCGGGCTTGGTGCGCAGGATCGCAGGTGCACCGCTCTCGACGATCCGACCCTCTTCCAACGCGAAAACCATATCCGCGAATTCGACCATCGAATAACGATGCGCGATCGTGAGGATAGCCATCGGGGTTTCGAACTTCGCAAGGTTCGCCACGATACGGTTCTGACTTTGCCAGTCGAGCGCACTCGTCGCCTCGTCGAGGATCAGCAGCTCGGGCTTTCTCAGCAAAGCGCGTGCCAGCGCGATCCGCTGACGTTCTCCCCCTGACAACAGCACGCCACGCTCCCCCAGCAGAGTGTCGAGCTGCGCGGGAAGCGAGAAGACGAAGTCCGCGGACGCGACGCGGAGGGCTGCCTCCATGTCCTGCTGATCCGCCTCCGGCGCGCCTACCTGCAGAGCTTCGCGCACCGTCATCGGTGGCAGATAGGTGTCCTGCGTGACGTATGAAATCCGGTGCCGCCAGCTCCGAATATCCATCGGATCGAGGTCTTGACCGTCTACGAGGATCTTGCCGGTCTCGGGCCGAATGAGGCCGCAAATCAGATCCGCGATGGTCGATTTCCCGGAGCCCGACGGCCCGATCAGCGCCGTCACCTCGCCCGCGCGAACCGTAAGGCTGACATCTTCCAAGGCACGCGGCAGGCCTTCGCCGTGACGATAGGATACGTTTTCCAGCCGGATCTCGTGCCACGGCGCGCGCGTCGCGATCGGCAATCCCGCTGCAACGTCGCGCTGGCGGATCATCTCACCTTGGACATTTCGGATGTGCTGCCACCCCGGCAAATTCACCAAAAACATCTGCGCCTGCTGCTGAAGCGTCATGAACCGCGGGGCCAGCCGCATCATCACGAGCAGCAAGACCACGATCTCGGAAATCGCGAGGCCGAGCTGCACGAGCGACAGGTAAATGAAGATCACCGCGCCGATCGCTTGGGCGATCTGGAAAATCCCGGAACCCGTCGCGGTGCGCCGCGCGAATTCGCGCGTGTCCGTCCGCTCCATATCGAGGATTGCGTCGAACCCAGCAATCTCCGCCTCTTCGAGGTTCATGGCTTTCGCCGTCTTTAGCCCCGACAGGAACCCTGAGACCGCACGGAACTGGTCGCGACGAAGCCCCTGCAGCTTCACACCGTATTCCGCAGACATTTTCCGGTAAGGCCTGAGCGCGAGAAAGGCGACGACGCCAAATACGGCGGATAACACCGTCATCGGCACCGAAATCATCAGCCCCAGCGCCACGTAGAGCACAAGCGATGCAGAGCCCTGGATAAGCGACATCAACAACATCGATGCCATCCGAACCCGCTCCACCTCGCCGACCAGCGCATGTTCCAGATCGGCGTTGCGCTGGCGGACCAGATGATCCCACCGGCTCTCGGCGATGGCGGAAAACAAACCATGCCGCAAGATCGCGGAGAACCTCAGCTGGATGTCGGTGACATAGACCGTGCGCATTCGGTTGAACAAAGCCTGCAGAATGAGAAAGCAGACGAGCATCGAGAGCAGCACGGCGAGCGGGAGCGTGAAGGCAGGAAGCGTCACGCCCATGAATTCGCGCTCAGTGATCTCAATGATCGGCGCGCCTTCCTCCGAACGGGAGACGAGGCTCAGGATGGGCAGAAGCAGAAGGACGGAAATGCCCTCGCTGAGGCTGCTCAGCATCAGCATGCCCAAGGCGATATAGAGCTTGTTGCCCGCCGCACGACGCATCGTCGTGAAGAGGTTGCGCGCCTCGCTCAGAGACGCTCTGGCGGAGAGAACGTCGCTCAATCCTCGTCTCCGGTCATTGCGCGATCCGAATTCAGATCGGCGCGAATGGCATCCGCGAGGGTGGTCATGGCATCAAGCGTTGCGGGAAGGCGCAGGATGCGGACCTTCACCCGCCCGGCAAGCGCGACGGCGTCCCGGAAATGGCGATTGGCTGGCTCTCCCGACAGCAGGTTCTCTCCGAAGCGTACCCCGTAGGAGAACCGCAGGATCGCGGGCAGCGACTGGCTGGCGGCCACGTCGGCTGTGGAAGCCATCTCGCCCTCTCCGCGTTCGAGGATATAGAGACGCACGGCGGGAGCCGCATATTCTGCCGTCGCATCGCGAGGAAGCTGCACCCGCTTCTTGTCGATTGCCGCATGCACGTCGCCCCGCGCGACGGACTTCTGCGGCCGGTGCGCCTCAAGGGCCGCGTCGGACAGCTTTACCTGTCCGAAGCCCGACAGAACCTCCCCGTCCGGCGTAAAGGCGACGAGGTCATCCGCAAGGAGCTTGCCACCGGCATTCAGCAATGCCGCCGCGGAGGTCGACTTCCCCGTGCCCTTATCCGCCATAAGAACGACGGCCTGCCCCCCGAGGGAGACCGCACTCGCATGCAGAACGAAATGCCCCTGACGTCGAAGCGACTCGAACAGGATCGGGCCAAGCAGCGGAAACGCGATGAGGTCGTCGCTGACACCCTCCGCGGGCTCGCAGAGAATTTCCGTACCGTCGAGATTGACGGAGAAGGCCCCGACGGTTTGCCAGTAGAACCGTGTTTCCGTGGCCCCGAACTCGTACCAGGTCGGCAAAGATCTGGCGTTTTCGGGCAGTTCCACCGGCGCACGGCGAATGCGCAAGCTGCGCGGTTCTGCAACCGAGCCGGGCACGACAGAGGCCAGTTCCGGCAGTTCAATATCGGAAACAACCTGCATGCCATAAGTGCTGTAGGAATATGCGGGGGCGCCAAGCCCCTGCGCGGCTTCAATATGTTCGAGTTCGGTCACGCGTGGACCTCCCTTATCGGTTCTATTCCAGATGCAATCGGTTGGCGGGCGCGTTCTTCCCGCTCGAGCCACATGTCGAGCCAAGCAGCGCGCCAGAGCTGCATGACCTCCAATCCGCCGGCATCGGCGGAGGTGTCGAAAAGCGCCCGCGCGGTCTCTTGAAGGCGCGCGATATTGACGTATGGCTCAAGTCGTTCGGGCGGGTTGTCGATATACCGCCGCAACCGACCCTGCGGGTCCTCGCGCATCGCGCGCCGATTGTTGGCGGTGAAATCGACCTTTGTCGATCTCAATCGGACATGCTCCGGCAGGATGCCTTTCATCGCATCGCGCATCAGCGCGCGCGGCTGTCCGTTCTTTATCTTGTCCACATCGGATCGGTTTACGCAAAGCTCGACGACGCGCCGGTCGTAGAACGGGAACCGCAACTGCAGCCCCAAGGGGCGCGTGGCTCGATCAAGCAGCTCGAACGCGCTCGGCGTCAGATCCCCCGCGAGGGCGCGCGCATGCGTCGCAAACCCAAATGGCATGTCCGAATAGAGTGAGGTGCCCGCGACTTCAGAACGCGCGCGCAAATCCAAACGCGAAACCAGCTCCGGCGCGACGATGCTGAACCAATCCGGTTGGGCCGGATCGCTCGAGCTGAAAAGCCGACGCTGCAACCGACCCGCCAATTTCGCGGCGCTACGGTTTCCGCCGTGGCGCGCATAGGCCATCACAAAGGACGCGACCGCACCACGCCCCCCCGCGAACCCGTGCAGCTTTCTCAGCAACGTCCAAAGCTTCGCCCACTCACCGGACCGGGCGAGTTCGTTGAGATAGGAGAAGGAAGCGCCACCGATGACTTCGTCGCCGCCATGCCCGTCGATCAGAACGGCATGCCCATCCGCGCGCGCCGCGGAACAGATCGTGTGCGTCGTCACCATGCCAAAGCCCGGAAACGGCTGTTGCTGGTTCGTCAGAAAAAGGTCCGAAAGCGTTGGATCGAGTGCTGTTCCAACGCCGCCATTCAACATCTTGGGCCGGAAGTTTCCGGCCTCCAGAACGGCATCGATATATTCGCCCTCATCGAGTTCAGGCGCAGAGGGAAACCGCAGCGAGTAGGTCGGGAAAGGTTCCGACGACAAGCGCGATGCGAGGATCGCCAGCGAACTCGAATCCAGGCCCCCGCTGAGCATCGCGGCGGCGGAGCCTCCGCTCATTGCTTCGCCGGTGGCGTCCGAGAGCGCATCTCGCAAGGCCTCGTCAGTTTGCTCGGCCGCGCTCAGGTCGCGGGGCTCGAGGCTCCACCACGTGCGCGGTGGTGACAGCATGCCATCGCGATAGTGCATCAGCTTTCCCGGAGGCAAGCGGACGATATCTTTCCAAGCCGTGCGCGTCTGATTGGTCAGCTGCCCCGAGAGATGTTCGGTGATCCAGAGGACGTCATGCTCCGGACGGTCTCCGGTCATCGCGATGACGGCTTCGGGATCGCTCGCGACCGCGAGCCCCCGCGCATTGGCCCGGTAGACCACCGGCTTGAGACCAAACCGGTCCCGGACGACAAGAAGAGTTTCGCGCTTCGGATCCCAGATTGCGATCGCGAAAGCGCCCTCGAGCACATGGCCGAGCTCGTCGTCGAAGCGATCATAGGCTGCGGCAACAAGTTCGATGGCAGAGCTGTTCGGCGGCATCGCCAGACGCCGCGCCGTGTCGCGCAGGTGGGTCAGGTCCAGATCGGCCGCGACAAGCGCACCGGTTGCGCTGCGCGTCGTCTGCGGCCCCGACATGAGAACCGAAGACCGCGCGGATGCCTCAACCACGGCGTTCCGCAGCTCGGGAACGGCTGCCAGCTTGGCGGGATCCGCGAAACCGCCAATTGCGCAATGCAGTGCGGGCCGGCTCATGGGCGCGCCTCGCCTTGCGCAAATGCCGTCATATTCTTCAACAGCGTATGGCGCGCGAATTCCGCGCGCGTTCCACCAAGCACGATAATATTGTCGGACATCAGCCAGGCATGCGGGCGAAACTCTTCCCCGCCCATCGGCAGCGACAGGCGCACGGTGGAGTCGATCCCGCGACGTGCGAGCAAGAGCTGCCCCGACGTGGCCTGGGTCAAGCAGGTCGCTTGCGGGACGAGACGCGCAGCAGCCGCCACGGCCCATGAAATTTCGGCGAGAGTGCCGCGGTCGGCGGCTTTCGGCTCCGGAAAACGCGCGGCGTTGGACACCACGGTCTTGCGCAATGCATCGTGGCGGTGGCGCCACAGATCGACACGCACACGCACGACTGTCACGAGCGCCTCGAACAACAGTCGAGCGTCGTGAAGGATCGGCCGTTTCCAACGCATTTCACGCAGCCTCGACGAGACCGTTTTCGTGAAGGTCGCTCAGGAGCACCGAGACATCCTCGGCAACGGTGTCGCGCGGAACAGAATAAGCGCCCGAAATCGTATCGATAATTTCTTCGACGCTCTTTTCGTCACCCAATAGATTCCAAACGATGGCGCCGATGGAATCCAGACTGAAATAGGCATTGGAATTTAGATCCAAAATCGCGACGCCGTCACCATAAGGACAAGCAACACATTCGGAACGAACCCGATATTGGGACATTGCATTCATAGACTACCCACCCACACCTTGAGAGCCACGTTGCATAGAGTGGACAGAGGCGAGACCACGCCCCTGTCCTTCTCATCTTTTTGCGAATTACGAGAAGGTAAGACCCGCAATATCCGTACCGGGCGGCAGCACCTGGTCGGCGATCGTGGTGCTACCTGCACCGTGGGTCAGGTCTTCGAGCTTGCCGTGCTTTTGAAGCTGCGGACGAGTATACGTTTTCATCAGTAGATACCCCCTTTTGACGTTACGTACTCATTTTGGCTTGCGCCTCCTAAAGTCTTTAATCAGGCTCCACTTGAGTCAAACCTTAGTCCATTCGGAGCGTCACAGCTTCAGTTCGCTGCGAAAATAACAGGCAAAATCAAGGCAATATTCCCGCGGCCGATTTCAGGGGGTCCAATATGCGAGCATCCTGTCCGAAAACCCGCTCAAGAAATGAGCGCGTTAAAATTTCGCCAGAAAGCTGGACATTTAAAATTGCAACCTTGGGGGAATTAAAAAGTCGCGCAATTCAACCTGAGGTTGATTTCTCGCTGGATTCGATTCGCGATTTCGTGAAGGTAGGCGCGTGAGCTTTCCGGAGAAAGAGCTCATTTACGTGAAGCGGCGCGACTGTTCGACACAGGTCGAAATTCTCAGGAAGATGGCTGCCGGTCAAGCACCGCCGACCAGCACCGACCCTCGCCTTCTCTTTGAAATCGCGCGCGTGAACAAGCTGTTGATGCACCCCGGGTGGCCAGACCTCCAAGGCGACGCAGCCGAGCAGGTAAACGCCGAGCTCAACTTCGGACGCATGCGCGGAATGCTTTCGAACAATCGCGGATTGAAGCTCGCCGCCGATATCACCGAAGCGCTCGATGCTGGCCAGATTCCGCACCTTCACCTGAAAGGCCCGTTGCAGCAAATCCGGCTCTACGGCACGCCCCTTTTCAAGCCGTCCGGGGATGTCGATATACTGGTCGCGCCCAAGGACCGGATCGCGGCGGGAAAGATCCTTGAAGAGGCTGGGTTCAAGCCCACCGAAGCCGAACTCGGCAGCTGGTGGGTGCATTTCCTCGGCGAACGCCATTTCGAAGCGCCCGACCAACCCATCTTCGTGGACTTGCACCATAGCGTCCAACAGCCCGGTTTGCCGCGCCCTCGGAACTTGGTGGGTTTCCTGCATCGAGCGGTGAGGCAGTCGGTCGCGAACAGCGCGCTTCCGGTGCCGTCCCCGCCTGACATGTGCCTGATCGCCGCAATCACGCTCTGCAAAGCCTTTCTTTCGCATGAGCCTGCGGGCTCTGTGGCCCTCGACATGATCAAGGCATTCGAGAGTCTCGAGTTGGACGAGCGCGATCAGCTCGAACAACTCGCCCGACAGACGGGCCTCTCGGAAACGCTGGATTTCGCAATGGCCCTCGCAACCGCCAGCATCGGGCAAGACGGCCTCCCGCCGCGATCGCACGAACTGCTTGCCGGTCATTCTGCGGAAACCGTTCGCGACATGGTCTTCCAGCCTTGGAAGAAAGGGCTGAGTTTCCCCAGACGGCGCGAAATTCTGGCAAGCCTCTGCGGGCGCGACCTGTGGCGTCTGGTGCGCGAAAGCAATCGGGCCTTCCTCTCGAACGCCTTCCTTAACGTGATCGCGCGCACACGAAAGCCCGTCGGCGAAGTGGGAGAAACCAAGCGATGACCCCCGAGATTTGCGTCGTAATCACTGCTTATAACGCCGAAGACACGATCGGCGATGCGGTCCGGTCCGCACTCGAACAGCCAGAGGTTGCGGAAGTTGTCGTGGTCGATGATGCCTCTACGGACCGAAGTGCAGAGACCGCGCAGGACGCCGCGGCGGGTGACGCGCGCCTGATCGTTCTTAGAAACGACAGCAATCAGGGACCGGCCGCGGGTCGCAACCGTGCAATCGCCGCCTCCCGGTCCCCGTTTCTGGCAGTGCTCGATGCAGATGACTTTCTGCTCCCCGGCCGCTTCTCGCGCCTCCTCGCCTATGAAGGCTGGGATCTGATCGCGGACAATATCGCCTTCGTGCCCGCCGATATGGCGCAGGCCTTCGACCCGACCCGGCTTCCCGACAATGAGACGCGGGTTTTCGAACTCGATCTGGTTGGGTTCGTCGAAGGAAACATGGGCAAACGCGGCGAGACGCGGGGCGAGCTTGGCTTTCTCAAACCACTCATGTCGCGCGCCTTTCTGGAGCGGCACGCTCTGCGCTATGACGAAAGCCTGCGGCTGGGCGAGGACTTCGATTTCTATGTGCGCATGCTCGCGCGCGGTGCGAAATTTCTTGTCACCAACGAATGCGGCTATGCTGCACGCGTGCGGGAAAATTCGCTCTCGGGTCGGCACGGGACGAAGGATCTCGGCGCGCTGATGACAGCGGCCTCTGCACATCTCGACGACCAATCGGTGCCCCGCGCCGCGAATTCCGCCATGCGTCGGCATCACGACCAGATCCGCGATCGCTACCTGCTGCGGCGCTTTCTCGACATCAAGGCGCAAGAGGGTCTCGGGGCGGCCTTCGGCTTCTCTATCAAGCCGCCGCGGAACTTCATGCCGATCGCGTCGGGTATCCTGCGGGACAAATTGCGTGCCCAAAAGCAACCCGCCGCGCCGGTGACGAATACGCTCCGCCTCTTGCTTCGACCCGAGGACTAGAGCGCGTTCCGCAGCTTCGGCCGCGCCTAAGCCTGCTCCTGCGCCCATTGCGGCAACAGCCACCGTGCCCAGGCCCCTGCCCCATCCAGAGCCTCCGGAATGACGTCATTCGCTTCGGAAAGAGCGCTCAACTTCGCGGCCATTTTCGCGGGCGGCGAAGCCCACATCGCACCGGGCGCGACCGGCTTCGGTACGCTGACATGCATTTTCTCCGCGACGGATGCGGTCGCGATTTCATCGGCCAGCACGTCAGCCCCTTCCTCGGCCCCGAGAGAGACCTGAACCGCCCGGCGCTCCGGGCCAGTCGCGTCTTTGCCTTTGCGTCTCTCGGCGAGACTTCGGAGAACGTCCTGCGCCAGAGACGGACGCCGCGCGATTTTTATCGCTGCCGCCGAGAACTGCCGGGCTTTCAGGTTGGCCACGAGCGCTTCGAAGTCTGCCATCTTCCGCAACCCGCGATGGCGCGCGGCCAACTGCGCGGCAACGGCTGGGTCCAGCCCCTCCGACAACCGCTGCTGAGCGCGGATCATCGCACCGATCGCAGCAGACGAAAGCCGATGCGAAATAGAGGCATTATGTCGACGGTACAGATACATCGGGTCGGGCAACACACAGAACTTCGCGCCCTTCAACAAGAGACGTAGGACGAAATCGAAATCCTCACCGATCCGCAGGTCGGGATCGTAGCGCAGATCGCCGAGGATCGCGCGACGGATCATCGGCTTGAGATACCCAAGCGGCGGGAGCTCGGTCTCCGGCGCCGCGGCCTCCACCCACAGCTTCGCAGTAATCTCGAGCGGAGCCACCAAGGACATCGGTTCAAGCAAAGTGCGACCGCCCGATCCCGGCACGGTCCCGAAGAACACCATATCATCCGCAATAACATCCGCGCCAAGCGCGTCCGCCCCTTCCAGCATCCGCTCCAGCCGCTCTGGATGCATAAGGTCGTCACTGTCGAGAATGGCGACCCACTCGCCTTTGGCCCGCTCGAGCGCGCGATTGCGTGCGGTGGCCGGTCCGGAAGACTTCTCTACTGTCAGCACTTCGATGCGCGGATCCTGCCGCGCGAAATCCTGTGCAATGGCCACGCTGTCATCATCCGATCCGTCATCGGAGATGATCAGCCGCCAGTCCGATACGGTTTGGCGGCGTAGCGATGCGATTGCAGCCGCGAGATAGGACGCGCCGCACCAGTTCGCCATGATAACCGTGATGCGCTCGGCCAAGACAGTCTCCACCAGTGATGAAGACACGCTAGCCCATGCAGGCGGCCGAGTCGGCTGCACGCGCGCCTGACAAGAAAGCTGCCGAAGTCGGGTCTGCATCACGCTGCATTTGCGAGCCACAGAAAGCGAAACGCCAAAAAATCCATCGCTTTAAGACAGCTACGCCCGAGGCCTCCTGCATGTGCCACCAAAGCCCGAGCGATTCGACTGCGGGGCGCGTTACAAAGGCTGCATGTCGATCTTACGCATCCTTTCTTGTCTCGTCGCTCTCGCCATTTTGGCACCGAGCCTCGCCCGCGCGGAGAAACCTCTGGGCGGTGCCTTCTTCGACAGTTTCGACAGCTTCAACAAGAAGCGATGGTATATCTCCGATGGCTGGACCAACGGCGACCACCAGAGCTGCACCTGGGCGCGGCGTGCCCTCAAGCTCGAGAAAAGCAAACTGGTCATGTTCTTCCTGCCCGAGGCGGGACCGGACAAGACCAACCTGTGCGCCGAAATTCAGACCCGCGCGAGATACAGCTACGGCACTTACGAGGTGCGGCTGAACACGCCGAAGAATTCGGGGCTCAACGCTTCGTTCTTCACCTATATCGGGCCGGTCCACGGCATGCCCCATGACGAGATCGACATCGAAATTCTCACCAAAGACCCCTCGAAAGTCTCGCTCAATCGATACCTCTCGGGCAAACCGATGGGCGGCGGGGAATTCCCCCTGCCGAAACCGACGACCGAAGGGTTCCAGACGCTTGCCTTCCGTTGGGAGCCGGGCGCGATCACCTGGTATGCCGACGGCAAGGAAATCCTGAAGGTCACTTCAGGCGTGCCCAGCGCGGCTCAGAAGATCTATCTGTCCTTCTGGAGCACGCAGACGCTGAGCGAATGGATGGGGCGCTATAAGAAGCCCCCCGGCCCCTTGCGCTACACGATCGACTGGGTCGGCTACACGCCGCTTGGCGAGACATGCCAATTCCCTGAATCGATGCTGTGCAAGGAACCATGACGGCCCAAACTGCACATGGCGGTTATCCGTATCGAAATGAGATCGTGATCAGTCCGACGGCGCTCTTCGCGACATTGGCGCTGTTCATCCTGCACATCACGCCGAAGATCGGGACGCTCGGCGCGCTTGGCTTTCTGATCGTCGGGTGCTTCCTGATCCTTCGGCAACCATGGCGTTCGCGCGATGAGATCGTCGATATGTGGTGGCTTCTCGCGCTGCCCGGCTGGACCGTGCTTTCGGTGCTCTGGTCGGATGCGCCAGCTCTCAGCCTTCGATACGGCATCCTTTTGACATTCACCTTCATGGTCGCCATCCTGATTGCGCGGCGCCTGTCCCCGCTCAACTACTACAAGGCCGTTTTCTACTCGTTTGCCGCGGTCAACATCATCAGTGCGGTGCTGGGTCGGGAGCGCGCAGATGGGCTGGGCTTCCTCGGGATATTCCACAGCAAGAACGCAATGGCGAGCACCGCCTCGATGCTGCTCATCTCGGCGGCGCCACTGTTTTTCGACCGCAGCCTGCCGCGATGGCTGCGCTACTCGGGCGTGGCGATGACCCTGCTGGCCGCGCTGCTTCTCGTGAAAGCGCAATCCGTCGGCGCGATCCTTGCGAGCGTGGGGGCTTTGGCCGTCGCCGTGGGGATCGTGCTTCTCTCGCGAACCTCGGCATGGAAGCGGTTCTTCCTGCTCGTCATGATGTCAATGCTATTGCTTCTGGCAATTCTGCTCATCATGGCGAATTTCAGCCATGTCGAGTCGTGGTTCTTCCATTCGACGGGCAAGGACGTCACGCTCACCGGGCGCACCGACCTCTGGGCGATCGCGATAAGACAGATTGCCGAACGTCCGGTTCTTGGCACAGGTTTCCAGGCGTTCTGGATTCCCGGTCAGCCCGTCGCGGAGGAAATCTGGGCGCAGTTCGGGATCGCGTCGAAATCCGGGTTCCACTTCCACAATACCCTGCTGACGAACGCCGTGGAACTCGGCCTGCCCTTCGCACTTCTGCAGACGGGCACCGTCTTCTGGGCGGGCTATGTCGTGATTGTCTGGGCGATCCGCGATGTGCGCGCCGAAACGATCTTTTTCGCGGCCTTCATGATCCGTCAGTTCGTTCTGTCGCTGGTCGAAGTGACGTATTTCTTCCAGTTCGATCCGATCACGGTGATCACGGTCGGCGCGATGGTTTACGCGATCCGATTGCGACGCGGCGAATAAAGCGGGGCGAGTAGGCGGGACGCGCCTCAGCCGTTGCTTCCGGCCACCTGCTTTTGCGGAGCTTCCGTCGTGGCCGCTGTCTCGTTGGGATCACGCGAAAGCGTCACCTCCACGAGGTCACCCGGTGACAGCCGCGTGTCGAAATCGGCAACGGTCTTCGCAGTGCCCCCTCCGGCAGGCGTGACGACGACCTGCAATTGCGGGCCGCCCTCTTCGCCTGCCAAGCCTGCGCCGATAGCGCTCGGCACGGCCAGCCGCATCAGCCCACGTTGAAGATCGAGGCGCTCACGAACATCGGAAAGTTCGGATTCCGCTTTTTGCTTATCGTTCAGCAGCTGTGTAATGCGCCCGGCCCCCAGATCGAGACGGTCATTCTCGGCGCGGGCCAGTGCTTGACGAGACCGCAAAATCGCGGTGTCGACATCGAGGATCTGACTTTGGATTGCGGCAAGCTTCTGTTCGGCTTCGATTGCCCGGTTACTGGGGCTCAGGCCGCGATCAACGAGCTGCGCAACCTTGTCGCGTTGCTCTGCAATCAACTCCCGTTGGTGGTCCAAGCCTTTGGATTTTTGCTGCAACTTGTCGATCTCTTGAGTCAGGAGGGTCACCTGCCCGTCCACGAGTTCGCTTTTGCGCTTCGCCGAGTCGAGCCGCAATTTCAGAAGCGACTGCTCTTGTGCAACGCGCAGCTCTCCATCCTGCCCGAGTGAGGCAGCCGTCGGAAAATTCGCATCGGTGGTGCCAGCCTGTTCCGCGTCGAGACGCGCGATGCGCAGGCGCAAATCGCCCTCTTGCCGCGCAAGCTGGGCCTCCTGTGCCGCGATCGAAAGATATTGGGACATCGTCCCATCGCCGGAGACGCCCGTCAGCCCCCCCGCGAGTGCGAGGGCGTGGCGAACAGTCATCCCGGAGGTGAAGTCCACCGGCCCCGGCTTTCTCGCGAGCCCGCCGACGATCACCGGCGCACGCTGCGTGATGCTCAGCTGAACATCGAGTTGTTCCGTCAGCGCCAACGTATCCTTCAAGCGCGCCGAGATTTCCTCGGCGACATCCTCGGCCTCGCGCCCCTTCGTCTCGACCTTCCCGATAAACCCGATATCCAAGGCACCGTCAGACGAGATTTCATATGGCCCCTTCAGCGCGGCCCATTGTGCCATTTCACCGGCGACGCTGCGCCACTCAACGATATTGAGCGAGACAACATCACCGGCTTCAAGCTTTTCGGCATAGGCCGGAAAGGCAGTCAGCGCAGTTACGGCCAACGGAAAGAGGAAACGCCGCAACGGGACACGGGACATTGGCACAGCTACCTCGCCCCGCTCGCAAACAGGACCGCCGGGATCGTGAGAACCAGAACCTTGATATCCAGGAGCACGTTCCACGACATCACGTAGTGACGATCGAGAAGCACCCGCGTCGCGTAGCCAGTGTCGCTACGTCCGCTGATCTGCCAGAGGCCCGTCACACCGGGACGCACGCGCAGATAGTGACGGCCAGAGCGGCCATATTTGCGCATTTCCTCGTCAACGACGGGACGCGGCCCGACGAGGCTCATCTCGCCGACAAGCACATTGATCAGCTGCGGAAGTTCATCGAGGCTTAGCTTGCGCAGGACAGCCCCCAAAGGCGTGACCCTCGGATCGTCATGCAGCTTTCTCTCTTCTTCCCAGATAGTGCGCTCTTCGGGGAAACGCCGGAAATGCTCTTCCAGGATCCGGTCGCCATCGACGACCATCGTCCGGAATTTCCAGCACCGAAACTTCTTGCCGCCCCGACCAACGCGGACGTGTCCGAAAAGCACGGGCCCCGAACTCGTCATACAGACAAGCGCGGCAACCCCGAGCAAAAGCGGAACAAGCAGCGGCAGGAAAACGAGCACAAGCAGCAGATCGAGCCCACGCTTGGCAATATCTCCTGCAGGACGCTCAACGAGCGGTTCAGCAGAAGCAGCACTATGGACTGTAGTCGGAGCAAAGAAGTGCCCCTTACGCGTTTCAAAGGTCATGTTTTCACCCCCCAGTGAAAGAGCGACAGTTTGAAATCCCTCGATTAACGATTTGGTAACCTTGCGAAACGAACAAGACGAAATGATCCTTTCGCACCTGCAGCATAAATTTCGCATCACCGATCCGCGAAATTGCGCCATTCTGGAGGCGGTCCGCACGAAAAACGGGCGCTAGGAATCCAATTTGGGGATTATGGGCGGCAGAATCACCTTTAATCCCAGGTGCGAAGCTCGTTCGCTTTCCCAGAATTCCGCTAAATCGCGGAATTACCCCTAATTCGAAGAAATTCCTGCGACTTATTTTAGCGATGGCCAGAAAATTGGCCAATTGTGTGGCAGGCGTACGGTTTCATTAAGAGCGCTCGCCTCGTTCAGCGCTTTGCACCTCACAGCGCGGGCCGTTCCTCAGTAAGCCATTGGTATGAAGATGCCGCGACCGGCCCTTTCAAAGGAGGCCGCAGACGCAGCGGCGGCTGCCGACCGCAGTCTGACGCAACGGTGAGAAGACGGAGGATGATGTGACGACGCCCCGAATTCGCCTCCATCTCGGAGCCCACAAGACAGCGACAACCTATCTCCAGGCGCGCCTCGAATTGAACGCGAAGCTTCTTGCCTCGCAAGGTGTCGCTTTCTGGCCGATCAATAATGTGCGGCCCCTTTTCCATCAGGCATGGGCGGAAAGCGAAGGCACGAGCAGGTCGGAAAAGCTCAAGGCACTCTCGGGCCGTCCAACGCGCCTCGACAAGCTTGGGTCGAAGATCTCGAGCCTGTTCGACACCTCGGACGAACTGCTTGTTTCCGAAGAGAACCTTTTGGGCGAAACGGGTGAATTCCTCGACGGGGCGTTTTATCCGACGGCGATATCGCGGCTTCAGCTTCTCGCGACATTCCTGCCGGATCGCCCCTTGGATATCTGGCTCTGCATCCGGTCCTATCCCGACTTTCTGGCGTCGATCTATGGCGAAGCGATCCGCTTCTCTCCCGTTCCAAGCCCCGAGCAATTCGCATCCGCCTTTTCTTCACCGCAGGGGGCGTGGCTGCAGATCATCGACGACATCCGCGATGCCTTGCCGCACGCGAATGTCTTCATCTGGCGCTACGAGGATTTCCGCGACCTCGAGCCCCGCATCCTCGAAGGGTTGAGTGACGTCGAGGCTGAGGCGTTTGAGCCGCTGCTGAACCCTACTGTGCGGGGAAGCGCTTCCGACAGTGCAATCCGCGCCATGGCCGAGACCGCTGAACCGCTCTCAGCGACGGAATGGCGGTTTCGAATGGCGGCTCTGGAGCATGAGTATCCGGTGCAAAGCGCACAAGACCGGTTCTCCCCATGGCCCGAAGACCAATTCCGAAAAATGCAGCAAGACTACGTTTCGGACATCTCCGCGATTGAAGCGCGCGCGGATATCACGTTCATCCATTGATCGCCGGGCGACCACCTCGATCATAGTTTGCTGCGAAAGGACGCCCAGAACAGATGACCGACACACGGACACGCCTGCTGAAGGGAGCCGTCTGGATCGCGCTCGGAAGCATGATCGCGAACGGAATCGGGTTCCTGAACACGATCATCATGGCCCGGCTTCTCGTGCCCGAGGATTTCGGGCTTGTGGCAATCTGCGCTGCGGTGATGGCCATTCTTCTGTCGCTCGCGGAAATGCCCCTGTCGGAGACGCTGGTGCGCCATGACGCCCCGACCGAAGAGCATTTCAACACTGTCTTTTCGATGTCCTTCGCGCGTGGCCTCATCGTCGGGGGCGCGGTGGCCGCGCTGTCCTACCCGGTCGCGTTGCTCTATGGCGATATGCGACTGCAGAACATCCTGCTCGTGATGGCGGGGTCCTTCGTCTTCGCCGGTCTCGCGAATCCAAAACTCGCCTTGTTCGAGCGAGAACTGGTTTTCCATCAAGTCGTCCTCATGAAGGTCGGCGAGAAACTCTTCGGCACGATCGTCGCAATTACGCTTGCACTCGTGTTTCGATCCTATTGGGCCTTGGTGCTGGGCGCCGTGGCCTCGGACGTCGCCCGGATCGTTCTCTCCTATGTCTTCTATCCCTTCCGGCCCCGCCTGACCTTCAGCAAGTATCGCGAGATCCTCTCTTTCTCGATCTGGATCACCCTGGGCACTTGGATTCAGGCGATGAACTGGCGCGCCAATCCGCTGCTTTTCGGGGCCGTGCTGCCAACCAACATTCTGGGGCAGTACAGTTTCGGCAACCGGATCACGAATGTGGTCATCGCGCAGCTGAACCAACCCCTGCAAAGGACATTCTTCCCGGCCTTTTCCCGGGTGAAGAACGATCGGCAAAAACTGGTATCCGCCTATAAACGTGTGCAGGGCGTTGCTTGCCTCTGGATTTTCCCCTTCGGCTTCGGCCTCGCGGTGGTCGCCCATGACCTTGTCGCGCTGGTCTTGGGGGAGAAGTGGATGCCCGCCGTCCCCGTCATTCAGATACAGGCGATCATCCTAGCCTTGCAGGCGACGGTGGCGATCCAGCCGATCGCCATGGCAACGGGAGACACCCGGCATCTCTTTTTCCGCGACCTGCGCGCGTTCTTCATTCGATGGCCACTGATCCTGCTCGGGATGTATCTCGGCAGCGCGAGCTATTACGGGATGCTCATCGGCGCCCTGATTGGCGGCGCGGTGGCGGTCGTCATCAACATTATCTGGAACATGACCCTGGTCACGCAGATCGCAGGCATCAGGCTGCGCGAGCAGCTGCAACTCGCCCTGACCCCGGCGATCGCGGTGGCCTTCATGGCCCTGGTCGTCTGGCTCACCGGTAGCCTATGGGAGAAGCCGCCGAGCGTCCCTCTGGAGGCAGTGCGTCTGGTGAGCCTGATTACGATAGGCGGCATGGCCTACGTGGCTGCGGTCGCCGCGCTCTGGCAGTTCAACGGGCGCAAAGCGGGGCCGGAACTCGAAATGGCTCAGTTGTTGAAGGCGCTGTTCACGAAAGCATCGAAGTTTCGCCGGACTTCTTGATCGCGCGCTCCGCGAAACGCTTCGAAAGCGCGCGTTTCAGGCGGAGGAATTTTCCGCGGTCATCGTGTGACTTCTGCAGGTGAACGAGCCAATTCTGCGACACCGAGGCCAACAGGGTCTCGTCGACCTCCTCTCCTAGCCACTCGAGCAGAGGGCGGAACCCGTCCGGTTTGCCCTTGTAGTCGGCATAGTCGATCAAGAAGGCCCGCTCTCCGAGCGCTTTGGCCGACGCCTCGAAACGGCGGTCCGCATCCTCGATCAGATCGCGGATCCGTTTCATGTTCGACTCGTAGCGCCACCAGCCGGACTCAGCGACCTCGCGCCAATCGCGCGTGTTGAAGATGATACGCGCGCCGGGAAAATATTGCGTCAGAAACGCGATGGCGCTCTCATACTCTGCCAGCGAAGTCTCATGGGCAGTGAACCGGATCTCCTTGAAGCCGGTGACGCGTGTGTCCGGGTCCGGGCGTAGAATCTCTTCAACGAACGCACCCGCCAGCTTTTGGCCCCAGCTGTCGACCTTCGGATCGTTGATCCCGAACCAGGGCGCGTCCGGATTATGGGACTTTGCATGCGGGTGCTCCTGCGCCTCGGCCAGCACGGAGACGCTCATGCCAAGATGGTTGGCAATCCCGTTATTCTCGCCGCGAATGCAATATCCCTCCAACCTGTTGAGCAAGTTGAGCAGGACCGTTGAACCGGACCGACCGTAAGTGACGACAAAAAGATACTGCATTCTCTGGGCTACCTTTGAACTGTATCGAGCACTCCCCACTCGAACCTAAGCGAGCCCTGCGCCCTCTTCACCGCGTGACGGTTCTCGCGCCTCCGATCCGACCCCGAGTTGCAATTTATTTGGGCAGATGCGGGCGCGACGGATAAGAAACCGGCGCATCTCATATGCGAGCCAGTCACCGAGAGCTCTTGCGCGCGGGCCGTCTTGCTCGGCTGGGGCAGCCCTCCTACCGTTTTTCGAAGCGATACTCAGGAACGGAAACCTGCCCGTGCCTGCCTTCAGGAAAGCGTTTTCAGATTGCGGCAAGAAACGATGGCCTCACAGTCCCGACCTTTAGCCGAGCAGCTTCCACGCGACGACGCAGCCCCGCGATATGCGGCGCTGATCCGGGCCTATGAATGCCCGCCGTTGCTTGCAGAGGTGGTCGCGAAACTGCGCGAGCAGAGCTTCCCGCCAGAGAACATCATCATCGTGGATTCCTCGCATGATGCAGCGGTGCGCGACCAGTTCGCGGCCTTGGGCGCGACCGTCGTTCCCTACGACGACACCGAGTTCAATTATTCCAAAGCGATCAACGTCGGCGTCGAGGCGAACACGCTTCCCTATACGCTCATCTTCAGCAGTCATGTTGTCTTCGACGATCCGAAGTTCGTGGAAAACGGCTGGCGGGAGATGAAAGCGCGAGATCTCGAGATCGTCTACTGGGCTCCGGCGCATTCCGAATGCCCGGATCCGAGCAAGCTCGAACCCGTCTCGATCACCCCTCGGCTCTTCAACGGGCGCAACGGGATTTCGAATAGCGCCGCGTTGACGCCCACGGCTCTGATGCGCGAACGTCCTTTCCGCGAAGAGGTCTTCTCGGCAGAGGATCAGGAATGGACGCGTTACTATCTGAAGCGCTTCAAGCGGCCCGTGCTCCGGATCGAGAGCGAGAAGTTCCGCTACCTCAACCCCAATCACGGAGAGACCGTCTGGAGTCATGCGAAACTTCTCAATGAAGAACTCGCGATCGGGCATTTCGTGAATCGAAGACTGGTGATGCCCGACCGGATCGCCGCACGTTTTCTGCGCGGTGTGCTTGCCACCATCCGCCGACGCCCCGATCGTGCCCGGATGCATTTCGCGATCGCCAAAGCTCTGCTGGCAGCGAATTTCAAGCCTCCCAAGAGACAGTCCCGATATTTCTAACAGGCGAACTGATCGCAAAGGACTCCGAATGATGTACGACGTCCGCGAGCCGCATGCCGCGTATGACCCGAACGTGATCGACATCGTTTGCGTGACCGATTCCAACTATGCGCCGCATTTCGTGTCGCTGCTGAAATCCATCGAGGCGGGCAAAGGCGCGGAGAAGATCCGCGTTCACGCGATACTCGATTCCGTAGATGAGGCACGGTTCTCGAAGATAGCGGAGACTGCGAAAGGTCTCGAAATCCATCCCTATCACGTTGCGGATCATAAGGCGCTGAAGCTTCCGCCGATCCTGCATATCAGTCGCGCGACCTACCTGCGCCTCATCATGGCAGAGCTTCTGTCACAAGACATCTCACGCGTGATCTACCTGGATATCGACATGGTTGTGACCGGAAGTCTCGTCGACCTCTGGAGCACCGATCTGAAAGGTTTGGCCTGCGGCGCCGTGCAAGACGCGTTCGTGGACCCGACGAACTTCGCGCAGCAACATGAGCTGCCGCGCGCAGGCACTTATTTCAATGCCGGTGTCCTCCTGTTCGATCTCGATGCGGTCCGGGCCACGGACGCATTGTCCAATGCGCTCGACATGCTCCTGGCCGCGCCCGAGAAATACGAGTTCGCGGATCAGGACGCATTGAACAATGTATTCTGGAATAACTGGTCGGCGCTGGACGCGAAGTGGAATTTCCAACGCCTCTTTCTTTGGGAAGGGTGCGACTACACCTCTTCCGTTCCCTTGGCTCAGGCTTTGCCGCGGATCATCCATTTCACGGAGTCGCCGAAACCCTGGCAGGCCGCCGAATGGCACCCCTATGCGTGGCTCTACTGGAAATATCTTCGCCGCACGCCCTTTCTCGAAGAGGTCATGCAGCGCGAGAAGGTCGGCTGGTTTAGGCTTCTGAAATTCTGGCTGAAGTTTCACCTGAAGAAACCGCGCTCCTGAGCGAATGGAATGCCGGCGCCGGAAGGCAAGCAAAGGCGGTGACGAGCTACACTCTCAACTCATCCCGCAGCCCCGAGCCTAGGACGCTGGCGCATGCTTCGAAGGATAGCTCTCTGGAGTGTCGCGGTATGGCGCTCAAAAAGCCAATGAACACACCACGCGAGCAAGAAGGAGGACAGAATATACACCCCGAACAGGACCATCCCGTTCCCCAAAGCGTCGAACCTCGCGACATGACGCATCGAACTGAGCAAGGCCATCAGAGGGAAATGAACAAGATACAGAGAGTAAGAGATTTTGGAGAGGAACTCTGCCAGCCGCGCGCCGTGGTCGAAAACCGGATTTGAGAGCGCGATCACAGCGAAAAACGCCGCGACAGCCGTGATGTAGAGTGAGCCGATTGAGTAATCATTGACGAACTTGAGAGCGGACATGACGACGAAAAGCGCGAAGACCACCACGAGCGCGTAGATCGCTTTCGTTGCAACAAGGCGTCCGAGAAGCCCGTCGCGTGCTTTCCACGCAAAGTATCCAAACAACCAAGTCGGAAAGAGTACTGCCAAGTCGAGCCCGATGAACCACATCGTCAGAACGAAGAGCGCGGCAAAAAAGAGCTGATAACGGCCTGGTTTCAATGCAAAAAAGCCGAGCGGAAAAGCGACGTAATACCAAAATTCGTAGGCGATGCTCCAAAGCGGTCCATTACTTCCGTAAACGGGAACGATGATATTGTGCAGGAAGAAAGCATTGCCCAGAAAAACGAGGACGCCGTTGGCCACCGGCTCGTTCGGGGCGCTCGCGAACTCGGCCCCAAACTCACCTCGATAGTAAGCCGGGTCAAATTGAGATGCTCCAAGCCAGTCGAACATTGCTGTCATGACGAGTACCGGGAGCAAGACGATACCCAAACGGACGACCCTGTGAACCGCGTACTCTTTCCACGACCAACGACCTTCGTGATAGGCCCGATCCACGGAGCCAGCGACCAGATAGCCTGAGAGCACGAAGAAAATGATTACGGAATAGGTGCCGAGACCGGTGAGCAAATAGAAGACTTTGGCGACGACCGTCGGGTCGTTCGCAAGCTCGGAGAAGTCGACGAAAAGGAAAGCTCTCGCGTGGCCGATCATCACCAGTATCGCGGCGATTGCGCGAAGCCAGTCGAGACCTACAATCTTCTGTGCCATTGCGCGCCCTCGTAGCTCGAACGGGGCAGGGCGATTTCGATGCGAAGAAAACTTGGGTGCCGCGCTCCCTCAACTCAGGGAGCGCACATACCATCCGCAAGGCAAGTATTGCTCATCGCGGCCATCCAAGACCAAGGAACCACACACGTTCAATGAAGCATTGTTGGTCTGCATGCGAAGAAATTACGCACGCGATGAACACGCAGATTTGAAAGGACCATCTATCAGCTCTGCACGGGGACAATATCGCCCCTCACATGCTTCGCGACGTTAACGGTGCCCTCAGTTATTGCAGGGCGCGCAGAGAGGTCAGAACCTCGTAATTGGGGCAATCCGTGGGGATGGCCTGCGGGCCTTCGCCCTTCTCTGCCAGAACGGCGAGGCAGAACTCGGTGCGTCCGCAGGTGCGGCAGGTGGTGATCATCTCGGCGAAATCGGCTTGCGTGAGGAAGCCGTTATGCATCGCTTCGGAGATATTCACGCCAAGACGCCGCGCCATACCGCGCGTCACCCAGAAGTTCAGATCGATTTCGCTTTGCATTCCCATCATTCGACTCCTTGGGGTTCGGCGCCGATGGTGGCGCGCAGCCGCGACATCATCAGGCGGTTTTCGCAATAGGCGGGAGGTGCCTTCGCGGGGTTGCTTTGCGGGTCATGCTCGGCCAGCCAGAGCAGGCAGGCCCCGGCCTCGCGGCACTTGGTGCAGCGGATCAGCGCGTCTCTCCAGCCCTCGCCACTGAGTCGTCCGCTGGCCATTTCCATGCTGAGATCGCCGCCCATCTGCTGGGCCATCCGGTTCATCATCGCCGCGTGGCGATTGAGATGTTTGGCAGCGGTCATGGCGGCCTCCCTTGAACAGTCATCCCGGTGATGGGGAGACTCTGCCCGAGGGGCCGCATTTTCGATATGATTCAGATCAAGCGTTGCGATCCGAGGTATCGCCGTCGATTTCATGTCCGACATCGCAGTCCAGATCGGGCGCGAAGCGCGCGGCCAACGCCTGCGCTTCCTCTGCGACCACGGCGCGGTCGCGCCTCAAGGTCATCGCGGATTGCGAATGGGCTGCGGCACGCAGCGCCTGATGCGCGGCAGGACGTCCGAAGTGATCGGGAAACATCTCGGCCACCGCTTCCAGCACTTCCTGCTGGCGCAGCGCGACCTCCAGATGCCCCGCCCCGTCGCGCCCGATCGCGGCGAAGGCGTCCTCGGTATATTGCTCGGGCGTCACCGCACGCACATAGACGCGGTCGAAGACGCATTCGGGGCTGTTCGGCGGATGCCAATCGGCCAGCACCCGCGCCAGACGCCCGAGAATATCAATGCCGGTGCCCGGGTCGTTGATCGCAGGCGAGAGCGCGCGCGAGGCGATCTCGGCCAGCGCGATCAGGCCGAATTGGGGGTCCTGATCATAGTCGCGGGCATGGTCGATGGTGAAGGCGTCGCGCGCGGCTTCCTCGATCTCCTCGCGGGTCTCGGTATCGCCCGGCAACGCGTCGCATTGCACCAGATGGGCCGCGCCATGGACGAATTCGCCAGGCCGCGCACAAAGCCAGATGCGGCAGTCATGCGCCTCGGCGACCTTTTGCAGCGCGCCGATATCGACATGCTGCACATGACCGGTCCGCGTCGAGGTGATCCCGAAGACCCCCACGGGCGGCTCCTCCCATTCCTTGCCGCCGAGCCACGGCCGCTCGCAGCGTGCCTTCAGCGCCGTGCTCGCCGCAGTCTCGACCCGGCTGATCACATCGCCGAGCCGGCCGAATTCGCTCAGATGCTGCACCCAGCGCAACAGCGAGATCACCACCATCGCCACCACGCCAAGCGTCACCACCAGAAGGATGAACCGCCCCGAGTCGTCATAGACATTCGTCTCGAGCGCGATGATCCCGACCAGAGAAAAGACAAAAGAGCCGATGAAGCTCGCCAGCACGTTCTGCGTGACGCGGTCGGTCTGCATCAGCTTGATCGCGCGCGGCGTGGCGCCGGTCTGGGCCGAGCTGAACGCGGTGATCATGATCTGCAGAGAAAAGGTGGTAACGGTCAGCATCGCGGTCGCGATGATCTTCAGGATCGGCTCCACCGAGCCCGCGCCCATCTTGTAGCCGAGATCCGGCGGCACGAGATAGCCGAAGCCCGCCGATCCCAACGCGGTCAGGACCCCCAGCACGCCGAAGGCCGTCACCCGCACCCAGATCTCGCGCAGGATGACCTTCAGCCGCCAGCGCAATCGCGAAAAGATCTTCATCCGTTCTTTGTCCCTGTGCCCTGTTCCCGCGTCCCGGACCCGCCTTTGCCGGGGGCCTCTATGTCAAATCCCAAGCGCGCAGGCCCTGAACGGGTTCCCTCAGCTGCCCGCCGGGATCTTGCCTGCGCGCAGCTGGGCGACGGTGTCGCGCACCACGTCGAAGCGCAGCTGATTGGGCGGATGGGTGCCCAGCATCTTGTCGCCCGGATCGGGCAAGCGCAGGAAGAACTGCGCGCCCTTGAGCGGATCGTAGCCCGCGTCCCATGTGATGATCGTGCCGAGCCGGTCGGCCTCCAGCTCGTAATCCTTGGAGTAAAGCCGCGAGCCGATCTCGGCCCCGATCCTGCGCGCACGCTGCACGGTCAGGGGATCGGCGCCCTGCGCCTGCACCGCACGGCCCAGATAGGCCGCCCCCACCGCCGCATCGCGTTCCCGCGCCGCGATATGACCCGCGATGTGATGGGCGGCCTCGTGGCCGATCACGAAGGCCAGCTCGTCGGCATTGCGCACCTCTGCGATCATCGCGAGCGTCACCCCGATCACCGGGCGGCCCGAGCGATCGGTGGTCTGAAACGCATTCGCATCCAGATCGAGCCGGTCATCGACCACGAAGAGGTAGTCGCAGTTGAGCTTTCGCGTGCGCTTGCGGCATTCCTGCTCGATCTGTGGCTCCATCCGGTCGCCCACAGCGACCAGCCGCGATACGGCCACTTCGGCGCGCTGCCTGTCTTCGGGCGAGATTTCGGTCTGCGGCATAGGCGCCATCGTCGGCACGCAGCCCGAAAGCAGCGTCACGGCGAGCGACAGGATTACGAGGAGAAAACGGAAGGAAGGCATCGACAGGAAAGCGCCCCTGAAAGAGGATTTCCCACAGCTTAACGATTTGGCTCGCAGCAGCATAGCCTCCTGCACGCGATCGCCTGCAAGCAGCGGCGTGATTTCGCTTTTTCGGATCGAAAAGCCGCGCTAGCATAAGAGCATGTTTACCATCGAACACGAATTCGACGCGACCGTGATCACCCTTGTCGACGAGGGGACGGATCCGCTTGATTATCTGCAGGAAGACATCACGATCAGTTCCTTCGAGGACTGCGTCGTGGTCGAACAGCTCGACGAGCAGACAGAGCAGGTGCAGACGGTCACCTTCAGCCATGCCCAGCTGCGCGAACTCGCGGCGGCGCTCAACCTGCCCGAAGGCGTCTATCGCCTGAAGCAGACGGGAAGCACCTCCAGCGAGGACGGCTGATCCCCCTGCCCGCGCCGCGATGCACGCTCAATCGAGGCGGAACACCTTGTCGCGCGCGGTCTCGCCGCGGATCAGCGTCAGCCGCGATTTCGCGACGCCCAGCGCCTTTGCCAGCAATTTGACGACCGCCGCATTGGCCTTGCCGTTCTCCGGCACGACCGTGACATAGGCCCGAAGCCCCTCTTCGCTTTCCCGAATCTCGTTGCGCGACGCTTTCGGCGTCACGCGCAGCGCGATTTCGCTGCCCGGAATGGCAAGGTGGCTGAGATCCGTCATCGCGCCGCAGCATAGACCCTGCTCAATGGCGCACAAGCCAGTTGCCCATGCTGCGGTTGCAATCGCGCGCCGAGCGCCCGATATCTGGCGCAACAGACGGAGATTTTCATGACTGAACTGCCCGAAGTGAACCCGGCCGAGCGCAATGACGCGGCGATGGCTTTCCTTCTGACCCGCCGGTCGCGCCCGGCCAAGACCCTCAAGGCCCCTGCCCCCGATGAGGCCGCGCTGCGCGAGATCCTGACCGCCGCCGCGCGCACGCCCGATCACGGGAAGCTGGAGCCGTGGCGCTTCATCACCATCACCCGCGAGGCCGCGCAGCGTCTGGGCAGCGAGGCCGAGACCCGCGCCAAGGCGCAGGGCCTGCCCGAAGAAAAGATCGCAAAGGCTGGCAAGCAATTCCATGACAGCCAGCTTTGCGTGGCCGTGGTCTTCTCCCCGAAGGAGAGCGAGAAAGTCCCGCAGGTCGAGCAGCTCTATTCGGCGGGCGCGGTTTGCCTGTCGCTTCTGAACGCCGCCCTCGCCGCAGGCTGGGGCGCGAACTGGCTCACCGGCTGGGCCGCGCATGACGAGGCCTTCGGGCGCGAAATGCTGGGCCTCAAGGAGGGCGAAAGCGTCGCGGGCTTCATCCATCTGGGAACCGAAGGCATCGCGCCTCCCGAACGGCCCCGCCCCGACCTCGACGCGATCACGACGCGGATTTCGGAATGATCATCTCGAGCTATGTGAAAGCCTGGGCCGACCTGCTGCGGCCCGGTGCGATGAAAGTCGTGGGCTTCGGCGTGGCCCTCTCGCTGGGCCTTCTGGTCGCGATCTATATCGCGATGGTGATGCTGATCGGCTGGCTGGTGCCGGACAGCTTCTCGCTGCCCTTCATCGGCGAGATCGGCCATATCGATACCGCGCTGTCGATCGTCTCGGCGGGCGTGATCCTGTTTGCCTCGATCTTCCTGATGGTGCCGGTCGCTTCCGCCTTCACCGGTTTCTTCCTCGAAGACGTGGCCGAGATGGTGGAGGACGTGCATTACCCGACCCTGCCACCAGTGCGCAAACTCACCTTCGCCGAAGGGATGCGCGACACGGTGCGGTTCTTCGGGGTGATCCTCGTGGCCAACATCATCGCGCTGATGATTTACCCCTTCGTGATCCCGCTGGCGCCGTTCCTGTTCTTCGGGCTGAACGGCTATCTGCTGGGGCGTGAATATTTCCAGATGGCGGCCTTCCGGCGGATGGAGCGCGAGGCGGCACTCGAACTTTACGAGCGCAACAAGGTCACGATCTGGGCCGCGGGCGCGCTGATGGCGGTGCCGCTGTCGATCCCGCTTGTGAACCTCTTCGTGCCGGTACTGGGCGCTGCGGGCTTCACCCACCTGTTCCACGCGATCACCGGTCGCCGCGGGTGACGGGGCGGCGCTAACGCGCCGCTCACATCTCTTCCTTGATGCCCTTGCGGATCAAGAGCCAGTTCACCGGGTAGGCGGTCGCGAAACCCGCCATCATCGCGATCTGCATGGCGAACCAGAATTCCGGGTCGGCGGCGTTGATCTCGGCGCCCCAGAGCCCTTTGAACACGGCGAAATGGAAGATCGCCATCATCCCGTACATGCCGATCTGCCACGAGGTGAGCGAGGCCACGTCAGCTTTCGCCGCCTCTTTCAGGCCTTTGGCGAGGCCGAGCCCACGCATCGGCGCAATCGAGAAATATTGGAACACGATCCCGATCGCGAGGGCGAAGACATAATCGAGTCCCCAGACCGCAAAGATCTTGTCTTCCCAAAAACCCGGCCAGCCGAATGCGATCAGCACCGCAGGAACCGCGAGCGCGAGGTTCTCGGCCAGAATATCGCCGAGAGTGCAGCCTGCGCCGCAATGGAGCGTCCCCTTCGCGACCGAGACCGGGAAGGGCGCATTGCCATGCCCCGGAAAGCGGCCATGCAACCAGATGACCAGCGGTCCGCCGAACAATCCGCAAATTGGCCAGACCCACGCCATGATGGCCATATGCGGCGGGTTCCGACGAACTTGAACGAGAAGATAGAGAAATGAGAGAACGCCTACAGCAAGCGATAACCAGCTCAGAACGGTAAACCAGTTTGGTGTCATGGGAGGCTCCTTTCAATAACCTCCCAACTCGCTCCGCTTTACTGGGTTCCGCCAGTGTCTAGCGACGCAGCTGTCCGAAGAAGTCGATATCTTCCAACGTGATGATCCCTGACAGCAGCACTGCCGCGATGATCGCCCAGAGCACGATGGTGGCAATAGTGGTGATCTTCACCTTCGCGCCCAGATGCGCCTCATGCGGCGCCCCTGCGGGAGTACCCGGCACGACCTCGTCCACATCGCCTTGCGTCTTCAACCGCACCGGCAAGACCATGAAAAAGATCATGAACCAGATCACCGCGAAGAGGATGATGCCGCCTGTGAGGCTCATCAGACCTGCTCCAGTTCGACGAGGCAGCCATTGAAGTCTTTCGGGTGCAGGAACAGCACGGGCTTGCCATGCGCGCCGATCTTCGGCTCGCCATTGCCCAGAACCCGCGCGCCATCGGCCTTCAGCTTGTCGCGTGCCTCGATGATGTCCTCCACCTCGAAGCACATGTGATGGATGCCGCCTGCGGGGTTCTTTTCCAGAAAACCGTTGATTGGGCTGTCCTCGCCCAGCGGGTACAGAAGTTCGATCTTGGTGTTGGGCAGTTCGATGAAGACGACCGTGACGCCGTGATCGGGCTCGTCCTGCGGCGCGCCGACATTGGCACCCAGCGTGTCGCGATACTTGGCCGAGGCCGCCTCGAGGTCGGGCACGGCAATGGCGACATGGTTCAGGCGTCCGATCATTTGGGTCTCCTCCGGTAACGCGGGCGTTAAAAGGGGTAGCCGGGCGCGCGGCTTCGCGCAAGCCTTGCGGGGACAGTTGTGAACCCGGTTCGGATTAACCCAGTGTTAGGCAATCTGCGCCCTACTGATCGGACAGCCGAATCCGATCGCAGCCGAAGGGGCCCCGACATGAGCGACACTATCCCGACCCTGACCCGCATGCCGACACCCGAACGCCCTCTGACCGGGTTGACGGTGCTGCTGGTGGAAGACAGCCGCTTTGCCTCGGAGGCCGTGCGACTGTTGTGCCTGCGCTCGGGCGCACGAATCCGGCGCGCCGATTGCCTCGCCTCGGCGGATCGGCATCTCAAGACCTATCGGCCCTCGATCGTGATCGTGGATATGGGCCTGCCCGATGGCTCGGGAAGCGACCTGATCGCCGAGATACGCGGGACGCGCGGGCCGCACCCGGTGATCCTTGGGACATCGGGCGACCCCGACCTGAAAAGCGCGGCCCTCGCGGCGGGCGCGGACGGCTTTCTGGAAAAGCCGATCGAAAGCCTCGCCGTGTTTCAGGAAGCGATCCTGTCGACCCTGCCCGAAGAGATGCGACCGCTCGGCCTGCGCGCGCTTGCCGATCTTGTGATCGCACCGGACCCGCTCGCGCTGCGCGACGACCTGCAGCACCTCTCGGAACTGCTGCGCGACACCAAAGGGGCAGACGCGCGCGCCCTGCCCTATGCCGCGCATTTCCTTCATAGCATCGCGCGCTCGGCCCATGACGCGGCGCTGGACGATGCGGCGCAGCGCCTGAGACGGTCCGGCGGCCCCTCGCGCGAGGATATGACCCGGGTCACTCAGATTATAGATGCGCGGATCGCGGCGGCCGGGGCGTTCTGACGCAGCCGGGAACTGCCTGATCGACTTCGCGTTGCTCAAACAAGTCAACGCAACCGGAGGACAGCCCGATGAGCTCGATCTACGACGCCATCAAGCAAGATCACGACAACCACCGCGCCCTGATGAAGAAGATCGCCGATACGTCCGGCGACAGCGCTGAGCGCACGCAGGCGTGGAATGAGTTCTATTACGACATCAAGTCCCACGCCGCCGCCGAGGAAGAGACCTTCTATTCCAAGTTGATGACCAAGACCTGGGGGCAGGACTCGGCGCGGCACTCGGTCGAGGAACATGCCGAGCTCGACGATCTGCTCGAAGAACTCAACGAGATGGACATGGCGAGCCCCGGTTGGCTGAACAAGTTCCACAAGCTCGAGCATGACTACAATCACCACATGGACGAGGAAGAAGACGAAATCTTCGGCCGCGCCAAGGAAGTGATCGACGAAAGCGAGATCAAGAATTACGGCGAGAAATTCCTCGAGCGTAAGAAGAAAGAGATGAAGCTGGTCGACGAGAAGAAAAAAGACAGTCTCGAAGACTGATCGGAGTTTGAAGCTCAGGGTGGGTCGGCTTCGGTCAGAGCCCCCTTCGCCTTCCCCTATGCCTCTCTTGCGCTGGCACAGCCCTCCGCCGCGAATAGCAAAAGGCCCCGCTCCATTCGGAACGGGGCCTTTTAAATGGGTAATCGTGCGAGGATCAGTCCTCTTGCGGTAGGACCCGCAGGCGCAACTCGCGCAGCTGTTCGTTCATCGGCTCCGACGGCGCGCCCATCATCAGGTCTTCGGCGCGCTGGTTCATCGGGAACATGATGACTTCGCGGATATTCGCGGTATCGGCGAGGATCATCACGATCCGGTCGATGCCGGCGGCGCAACCACCGTGCGGCGGGGCGCCGTATTTGAACGCCTTGACCATGCCGCCGAAGCGCTTCTCGACTTCCGACGCCGGGTAGCCCGCGATCTCGAACGCCTTGTACATAGTCTCGAGCTTGTGGTTCCGGATCGCGCCCGAGAGGATTTCGTAGCCGTTGCAGGCGAGGTCGTACTGGTAGCCTTTGACCTGCAGCGGATCGCCCTCAAGCGCCTCCATCCCGCCTTGCGGCATCGAGAACGGGTTATGCGAGAAGTCGATCTTGCCCTCGTCATCGGCCTCGTACATCGGGAAGTCGACGACCCAGGCGAATTTGAACTTGGTCTTGTCGGTCAGGCCCAGCTCTTCGCCGATCACGTTGCGCGCACGGCCTGCGACGCCCTCAAAACTCGACGGCGCGCCGCCGAGGAAGAAGGCCGCATCGCCCTCGCCCAGACCCAGCTGCGCGCGGACCGCCTCGGTCCGCTCGGGGCCGATGTTCTTGGCCAGCGGCCCGGCACCTTCGAGCGAGCCGTCTTCGCCCTTGCGCCAGAAGATGTAGCCCATGCCCGGCAGGCCCTGTTCCTGGGCGAACTTGTTCATCCGGTCGCAGAACTTGCGCGAGCCGCCCGTGGGGGCCGGGATCGCACGAATCTCGGTGCCATCCTGTTCGAGCAGTTTCGCGAAGATCGCGAAGCCCGAGTCGCGGAAGTGATCGGAGACCACCTGCATCTCGATCGGGTTGCGCAGGTCAGGCTTGTCGGAGCCGTATTTCAGCATCGACTCGGCATAGGGAATGCGCGGCCAGTTTGGATCGACTGTACGACCGTCGGCGAATTCCTCGAACACGCCCTGGATCACCGGCTGCATCACATTGAAGATGTCTTCCTGCTCGACGAAGCTCATCTCGACGTCCAGCTGGTAGAAGTCGGTGGGCGAGCGGTCGGCGCGCGGGTCTTCGTCACGGAAGCACGGCGCGATCTGGAAATACTTGTCGAAGCCGCCGACCATGATCAGCTGCTTGAACTGCTGCGGCGCCTGCGGCAGCGCGTAGAACTTGCCCGGATGCAGGCGCGACGGCACGAGGAAGTCGCGCGCGCCTTCGGGCGACGACGCGGTGATGATCGGCGTCTGGAATTCGTTGAAATCGGCGTCCCACATGCGTTTACGCATGGATTTCACGACGTTGGAGCGCAGGATCATCTTGTCATGCAGGCTCTCGCGACGCAGGTCGAGGAAACGATAGGCCAGACGGGTCTCTTCAGGATATTCCAGCTCGCCGAAGACCGGCAACGGCAGCTCCTCGGACTCGCCCAGGATTTCGATGTCGCGGACATAGACCTCGATCTCGCCGGTCGGAATCTTCGGGTTGATCAGGCTCTCGTCGCGCAGCTTCACGGTGCCGTCGATGCGGATCACCCATTCCGAGCGCGTTTTTTCCATCGTCTTGAAGGCGGGGCTGTCGCCGTCACAGAGCACCTGCGTCATACCGTAATGATCGCGAAGATCGATGAAGAGCACCCCCCCGTGATCGCGCACGCGATGGACCCAGCCCGCAAGGCGGACGGTCTCACCGGCGTTGGCGGCGCTCAGATCTGCGCAGGTATGGCTGCGAAAGGCATGCATGGGAGGCTCCCCGGATCGAGAATTGCGTATAGTCGCGCCGATACACCCGTTGAGCGCGCAAAAGTCAAGCTGTGCGGAGGCACACAGACCCGTCTCGAGCTGTTCACGCGCGCGTGGCTCGAAAAAATGTAAATTTTCGGTTAACTTCAGAGACAACGGGAACTTTGGTAATTTCACAAAGGTTGCCGTCATGAAGGCTAACGCTGGAGCCTGCCAAGCCCCGGCATGATCCGGAGAGACCATATGAGAGCTTGGGACTCGCTTCTCGACCGAATGTTGCGCCACCTGATCCGCAGGGGCACGCTCGAACTCGTCTATTCGGACGAGACGCTCAGACGCTACGGCGACGGCACCGGAGACCCGGTCCGCGTCACCATCGAAAACCCCGACGTGACGCGCAGGATTGTGCTGCGGCCCGACCTCGGCGTCGGCGAAGGCTATATGAACGGCGACTACACGATCGCGAATGACGATCTGCGTGGCTTCCTCGCGCTTGCGATCCGCAACCAGACCGGTTCGGGCATGCCGTGGTTCGAGAAACCGCGCGAGGCGAGCCGCTTCTTCGGACGCCGCTTCGCCCAGTTCAACCCGGTCAACAAGGCGCGCACCAATGTGGCGCATCACTATGACCTGTCGGGCGAGCTGTATGACCTCTTCCTCGATGAGGACCGGCAATATAGCTGCGCCTATTTCGAGCGCCCCGACATGACGCTGGAAGAAGCGCAGGAGGCGAAGAAACACCATATCGCCAAGAAACTGCTGATCGAGCCGGGCATGACCGTTCTCGATATCGGCTGCGGCTGGGGCGGCATGGCGCTGACGCTGGCACGCGATTTCGGCGCGAACGTGGTGGGGGTGACGCTGTCCACCGAACAGCACGCGCTGGCCCGCAAACGGGTGAAAGAGGCCGGCCTCGAAGACAAAATCGACATCCGCCTGACCGATTACCGCGATGTGACCGACAAGTTCGACCGGATCGTCTCGGTCGGCATGTTCGAACATGTCGGCGTGCCGCATTACCGCGAGTATTTCTCGAAGGTGCGCGAGCTACTCAAACCGGGCGGCGTCTCGCTGATCCATTTCATCGGACGCTCGGGCCCCGGTGGCGCGACCGCCGATTTCATCACGAAATACATTTTCCCCGGCGGCTATTGCCCGGCCATGTCCGAAGCGTCGAACGCGGTCGAACATGAAGGCCTCATTACCACCGATCTCGAGGTCTGGCGGCTGCATTACGCGGAAACGTTGCGCCATTGGTGCGATCGGTTCGAAGCGAATATCGACAAGGCCGTCGCACTTTACGACGAGCGGTTCTGCCGGATGTGGCGCTTCTACCTCGTGGCCTCGGAGATGGCTTTCCGCCATGGCGGGCAGGTCGTGTTCCAGTATCAGCTGGCCCATGAGGTGGGCGACGTGCCGCTGACGCGCGACTACCTCTATCGCGACGAAGACGAACAGGAACATCGGCTGGCCGCAGAGTAAGTCGACCACTCCCTGACCGGGCTGAAATCAGGCTGCGCTCCTCCCGGCGCGCGGCCTGACAGACTTGGGCGCACGCCCTCGCGTCACCCTGCAACCCGGCTATCGCGTCCTGACCCTCTTGCGACGCCTGACCCTTTGCGTATAAAGCGCCTCAATTTGCGCAGTGACCAGAGGGGATTCCCATGCCGAAGAGAACAGACATCACGTCAATCCTCATCATCGGCGCCGGGCCCATTGTGATCGGGCAAGCCTGCGAGTTCGACTACTCGGGCGCCCAGGCCTGCAAAGCCCTTCGCGAAGAAGGCTACCGCGTCATCCTCGTGAACTCGAACCCCGCGACGATCATGACCGATCCGGGGCTCGCCGACGCCACCTATATCGAACCGATCACCCCGGAAGTCGTCGCCAAGATCATCGAGGCCGAGCGCCCCGACGCGGTGCTGCCGACGATGGGCGGCCAGACCGGCCTCAACACCGCGCTGGCGCTGGCCGATATGGGCGTGCTGGAGAAATTCGGCGTCGAGCTGATCGGCGCGAACCGCGACGCGATCGAGATGGCCGAAGACCGGAAGCTCTTCCGCGAGGCGATGGACCGGATCGGCCTCGAGAACCCGAAAGCGACCATCGTGTCCTCGCCCAAGCGCGAGAACGGCACCTATGACGTCAACGAAGGCGTGCGTCAGGCGCTGCTCGAGCTGGAGCATATCGGCCTGCCCGCGATCATCCGCCCCGCCTTCACGTTGGGCGGCACCGGCGGCGGCGTCGCCTATAACCGCGAAGATTACGAGCGCATCTGCCGCTCGGGTCTCGACGCCTCCCCGATGAGCCAGATCCTCGTCGACGAGTCGCTGCTGGGCTGGAAAGAATTCGAGATGGAGGTCGTGCGCGACAAGGCCGACAACGCCATCATCGTCTGCGCCATCGAGAACGTGGACCCGATGGGCGTCCATACCGGCGACTCGATCACCGTGGCGCCCGCGCTGACGCTGACCGACAAGGAATACCAGATCATGCGCAACGGCTCGATCGCCGTGCTGCGCGAGATCGGCGTGGAGACCGGCGGGTCGAACGTGCAATGGGCGATCAACCCCGAAGACGGCCGCATGGTCGTGATCGAGATGAACCCGCGCGTGTCGCGCTCCTCGGCGCTGGCCTCGAAAGCCACCGGCTTCCCGATCGCCAAGATCGCCGCGAAGCTGGCTGTGGGCTACACGCTCGATGAGCTGGACAACGACATCACCAAGGTCACGCCCGCCTCGTTCGAGCCGACCATCGACTATGTCGTCACCAAGATCCCGCGCTTCGCCTTCGAGAAATTCGCAGGCTCGAAGCCCGAACTGACCACCGCGATGAAATCGGTGGGCGAAGCGATGGCGATCGGCCGGACCTTCCACGAATCCGTGCAGAAAGCGCTGGCCTCGATGGAGACCGGCCTGAGCGGCTTCGACGAGATCGAGATCGAAGGCGCGCCGGAGAAGGCCGCCGTCATCAAGGCGATCTCGCAGCAGACGCCCGATCGGATGCGCCTCATCGCACAGGCGATGCGCCACGGGCTGAGCAATGACGAGATCCAGCACGCGACCTCCTTCGATCCGTGGTTCCTCGCCCGGATCCGCGAAATCGTCGAGGCCGAGAACGAGATCCGCAAGAAGGGCCTTCCGCTCGACGAGAAGGGTCTGCGCAATCTCAAGATGATGGGCTTCTCGGATGCACGTCTGGCCACGCTGACCGGTCGCGACGAGGCGCAGGTCCGCCGGGCCCGCCGCAACCTGAACGTCACCGCGGTCTTCAAGCGCATCGACACCTGCGCCGCCGAATTCGAGGCGCAGACGCCCTACATGTATTCGACCTATGAAGCCCCCGCGATGGGCGAGGTCGAATGCGAGGCGCGTCCGTCGGACCGCAAGAAAGTCGTCATCCTCGGCGGCGGTCCGAACCGGATCGGCCAGGGGATCGAGTTCGACTATTGCTGCTGTCACGCCTGTTTCGCGCTGACCGACGCGGGTTACGAGACCATCATGGTCAACTGTAACCCCGAGACCGTGTCGACCGACTACGACACCTCGGATCGCCTCTATTTCGAGCCGCTCACGCTGGAACATGTGCTCGAAATCCTGCGGGTCGAGCAGGATAACGGCACGCTGCACGGCGTGATCGTCCAGTTCGGCGGCCAGACCCCGCTGAAACTCGCAAACGCGCTGGAAGCCGAAGGCATCCCGATCCTCGGCACCACGCCCGACGCGATCGACCTCGCCGAAGACCGCGAGCGGTTCCAGGACCTGCTCAACCGTCTTGACCTGAAGCAGCCCGTCAACGGCATTGCCAGCTCGGACGAGCAGGCCTTCGAGATCGCGGGCCGCGTCGGTTACCCGCTGGTGATCCGCCCCTCCTACGTGCTAGGCGGCCGCGCGATGGAGATCGTGCGCGACCTCGACCACCTCAAGCGCTACATCAAAGAGGCCGTGGTGGTCTCGGGCGATAACCCGGTGCTGCTCGACAGCTATCTGGCGGGAGCGATCGAGGTCGACGTGGATGCGCTCTGCGACGGCGAAAGCGTCCATGTCGCGGGCATCATGCAGCATATCGAGGAAGCCGGCGTCCACTCGGGCGACTCGGCCTGCTCGCTACCGCCCTACTCGCTAAGCCCCGAAATCGTGGCCGAGCTGAAGGTTCAGACCGAGAAGATGGCCAAGGGCCTCAACGTGGTCGGCCTGATGAACGTGCAATTCGCGATCAAGGACGGCGATATCTACGTCCTTGAGGTCAACCCGCGCGCCTCGCGCACCGTGCCCTTCGTCGCGAAAGCCACCGACTCGGCCATCGCGTCGATCGCAGCGCGCCTGATGGCGGGCGAGAAGCTGTCGGCCTTCCCGGCGCGCCCGCCCTACCCCGAAGGCGTCGGCCCCGACACGCCGCTGCCCTTCGCCGATCCGCTGACGCTGGCCGATCCGCAAACGCCGTGGTTCTCGGTCAAGGAAGCCGTGCTGCCCTTCGCCCGCTTCCCGGGCGTCGATACGCTGCTCGGCCCGGAAATGCGCTCCACCGGCGAGGTGATGGGCTGGGATCGCGACTTCCCGTCGGCCTTCTGGAAAGCCCAGCTTGGCGCCGGCACCGTGTTGCCCGAAAGCGGCCGCGTGTTCTTCTCGATCAAGGACTCGAACAAGTCCGACGATCTGGCCGAAGCCGCCGCCTCGCTGGTCTCGATGGGCTTCACCATCGTCGCCACCGGCGGCACCGCCGCATGGCTCGCCGAGCATGGCGTGGAAAGCGAGAAGGTTCTGAAGGTCTATGAGGGCCGCCCGAACATCGTCGACCGGCTGAAGAACGACGAGATCGACCTCGTCTTCAACACTACCGACGGCAGCCAGGCGATCTCGGACAGCCGCGACATCCGCGCGGTCGCGCTCTATGACAAGATCCCCTACTTCACCACCGCCGCCGCCTCCATCGCCGCCGTCTCGGCGATCAAGAGCCGCAAAGAGGGCGAAGTGAGCGTGCGTTCGCTGCAATAAGCGACGGATACAATTAGAGAAATGATGTGACTCGCGGAACACGGTTTCCGCGAGTTTCTTTTTCAACCCGGGGGTGATCTTGCTGCGCCTCGGTGGCTCACGCATGGCTAAAGCCTAAAAACAATTTCATGAGGCAAGTTATGAACAAATGCGTTTTCGCAGCCGCGGTCCTTTTCGCGGCACTCCCCCAGATTTCCAGCGCGGCTGAAATCACCGGCGGCACCGTCGGCATCGGCTTTTCGCAATTCACCGATGACGGCGATCTCGACAAGACCTCGGCCACCGGCTCGCTCGAAGTCGGGTTCAACCGGCAATTCTCGCTGCAAGGCGATCTGGCCTTCGCGAGTTTCGGCGCAAGCGACACCGACGCCAACAACGTCGCACTTCACGCGATCTACCACGCCGGTCCAGCCACCTCCTTCGGCGCCTTTGCGGGCCACGACCACGCTGAAGGCGCAGGGCTGGATTACTACGGCCTCGAAGCGGGCCATTCCTACGGCCAATTCGGCGGCGAAGCCTATGTCTCGCACGCCAAGGAAGACGGCGTCAGCGGCAACCTGTTCGGCCTGTCGGGGCGCTATGCCGTCAATGACGTGTTCGGCGTGACTGCGGGCTATGACCATATCGACGTCGAGAGCTTCGACGCGAACCGCACGCAGATCGGCGTCGACTACAAGCTGGGCAATGTGACGCTGAGCGGCGATTTCGGCCATGCCGATGGCGACGATCTGGGGTCGAGCAACTACGTCTCGGTCGGTGCGACCTTCGCCTTCGGTCCGCAGCGGCGCACCACGTTCAAGCAGCGTGATCTGATCCGCGTCATCCCCGGTCTCTGACCGCGACGCGCTTGCAGGGGAAAGGCGGCCTTTCGGGGCCGCCTTTCTTGTGCCTCACGCCCGCTGCGCCCGCCGCGCGAGCCAGCTTTGCCACGCGGCCGGAGAGCCCGCGAAGGCGTTCATGTCCACTTTCCCCGGCACGCCCGGCACGACACCCGTGCCGCTATATTGCCAGAAGCTCCAATCGGCGCCGGGGTAGCGCTCCATCGGGTGCGCGGTGACCGAGCGCAGCCACATCTCATAGCCGGAGAAGCGCGACAGGTCGTTGTCCCGCCAGAAATCGATCGTCGTGTAGATCACCGGGCGCGTGCCGTAATGCCGCGTCAGGGCCGCGAGGAAGCGGTGCATCTCGGCGCGGGTGACATGGGCCGCAGGACGACGCTGGCAGGTGCGCGAGGTGTGGTTCCACTCGATATCCAGCACCGGCGGCAGATCCCCCCGGCGGCGCGGCACGTTGCGGATATACCAATCGGCCTGCTCTTCGGGAGAGCGGCAGAAATAATAGAAGTGATAGGCCCCGACCGGCACGCCCGCCGCCCGCGCGCGGGTCGCGTTGATGTGGAAACCGGGATCGGAATGATCGCCGCCCTCGGTCGCCTTGAGCCACGCAAAGGACACGCCCGCCGCGCGCGCCCGGCGCCAGTCGATCTCGCCCTGATAGCGCGCCGCGTCGATCCCGTGCACCGGCAACCGCGCCGGCGCCAGACCTTCCCAATCATGCGGGTCGGTATCGCCGAAGCGCGCAGGGATGCCGCTCGCCCGGTAGTTCGAGGCCGACAACACTGCCGGACGCATCAGTTTGGCCTGCTTGCCGCTGGGCGCGCCGCCGCAGCCCGCCAAGGCCAAGGCTGCGCCCGAGACGAAGAACCTGCGCGAAATCCCCATGCTCACTCCCCCGTGATTTTTTCCCAGCCTCTCATGCAAACGCCCGCCTGTCATCGCTGACAGGCGGGCGTCTTTTGACATCGGCGAGGCTTCGCCTAAGAGGGGTCGCTCAGCTCCGGGGGCCGAAATCAGCCTTGGTCAGCACGCCATCACCGTTGCGATCGCGCATCGCGAACCACTGATCGGTGCCACCCAAGAATTCCGCGCGCGAGATCACCCCGTCGCCATTCGCATCGAAGGCTCGCAGCCCCTCGGCGGTCGGGATATCGTGCCCCGCGCGCATCGCGTTGCGGCCCAGACCCTGTCGTTTGCCGGGCCCCTGTCCCATGCCTTCGGGCATCTGATGCCCCGGACCTTTGCCAGCCTCGCGTTCCATTTCCTTATGCTCGTCGATCATCGCGATTTCCGCGACGGAGTAAGTGTCATCCTCGTTCGCGTCGAACATCGTGAAGATGTCGCCGCGCCGCTCGCGGGCTTCGGACAGCGTGACGCCGCCATCGCCATCGAGATCCCATTGCAGGAGGAATTCCTGCCCCGGCGCAGGGGTAGTTTGCGCGAAGACTGGAGCCGCACCGAGCAGCAGTGCCGCGGCAAGCGGCGCGGCGAGAGGAGCAAAGCGTTTCATCTGTCTATCCTTCATCAGATATGTCGCTAATGAAACGAAACGGCCCGCGCCTTTCCGGCGCGGGCCTGACAACATGTCGCAGAGCGGGGCCGCTCAGCCTTTCGCAGCGGCCAACTCGTCCCAGCAGCCCAGCGCGTGACCGGCATACATCACACCCGGGCCACCGCCCATCTGGATCGCCATGGCGAGCACGTCGCCCAGCTCCTCACGCGTGCCGCCCGCCTTCATCAGCGCCTCGACATGGAACATGATGCAGGGCTCGCAACGCAGCACGACCGCCATGCCGAGCGCGATGAATTCCTTGGTCTTCACATCGAGCGGCCCGTTCTCCTTCACCGCTTTCGACAGCACGCCAAAACCGCCGACAGCGTCGGGGATCGTCTTGTTCATTACGCGCAGCTCGTTGCGCATCTCGTCGATTTTCGCCTTGTAGCTCATCGCAGGTCTCCTTCGCATTTCGTCCCTCGCGGCGTGACACGGGGCGCGGGCGAAATCCTTGACCTGCGTCAACCCAAAGGGATGGCGCTGCGTGATGTGACCAAAGTTGAGGGGGCTCCGCCCCCGGCGCGGAACGCGCGCCTCCCCCGGGATATTTTCACCAAGGCGAAGACCGCAGAGTTTACCCCTTCGCCTTGGCGCGAATATCCCGGGGGGTGAATTCGCGCAGCGAAAAGGGGGGCAGCGCCCCCCTTCTCCGGTCTCAATCGCTAGACAGGCTCAGCCGTCGACGCGGATGCGCGCGTTGCTTGGATCGTGCGGGCTGTCCTCGGTCACTTCCGCCGGGTAATCGGCGCCGAGGATACGCACGCTCAGCTTGGTGCCCGGCTCCGCCAGATCGGGGCGCACATAGCCCATGCCGATCTGCTTGCCGAAGGCCACCGACCAGCCGCCCGAGGTCAGACGCCCGACGCGCTCGCCATCCTGTTTGATGACTTCCTTGCCCCAGGGATCGGCATCGTCCGGCCCGTCGATCAGAAGCGTCACGCATTTCGAGCGGATGCCGGTGTCGAGCATCGCCTGCTTGCCGGTGAACTCCTTCTCGAGGTCGATGAAGCGGTCGAGACCGGCTTCCTGCGGGGTCGCGTCGCGGCCCAGCTCGTTGCCGAAGGCGCGATAGCTCTTCTCCTGACGCAGCCAGTTCTGCGCGCGCGCGCCGACGAGCTTCATCCCGTGCTTCTCGCCCGCCTCGCCCAGCAGGTCCCAGAGGTAGCGGCCGAATTCGACCGGGTGATGCAGCTCCCAGCCCAGCTCGCCCGTATAGGCCACGCGCACGGCACGGACCGGGCACATGCCCAGCTCGATATTGCGCATCGACAGCCACGGGAAGCGTTTGTTCGACAGAACCGTCTCCGGATAGGCGTCCTTGACCACCTCCTGCAGGATCTTGCGCGCATTGGGGCCTGCCAGCGCGAAGACGCCCCATTGCGTGGTCACGTCGTGGCAATCGACATAGTCGCCGCCCGCGGCGCGGAAATCCTCGATCGATTTACGCAGGAAGTCACCGTCGTAATCGGTCCAGGCACCGGCAGAGATCAGGTAGTACTCGTCCTCGGCCAGACGCACGATCGTATATTCGGTGCGGGTCGTGCCGGCTTCGGTCAGCGCGTAGGTCAGGTTGATCCGTCCCACTTTCGGCAGCTTGTTGCAGGTGAAGGCATCGAGGAAAGCGGTCGCGCCGGGGCCACGCACCAAATGTTTGGTGAAGGCGGAGGCGTCGATCAGACCGGCCGTGTCGCGCAATGCCTCGGCCTCGGCCTTGGCATATTGCCACCATTCGCCGCGCCGGAACGATCGGCTGTCGTGGTCGAAGCTCGAGGGCGCATCCTTGGGGCCGTAATAGTTCGGGCGTTCCCAGCCGTTGGTCTGGCCCATCTGCGCGCCTGCCGCGATCTGGCGATCATAGGCGGGGGCGGTGCGCAGCGGACGGCAGGCTTCGCGCTCCTCATCGGGATGGTGCAGGATGAAGACGTGCTCATAGGCCTCTTCGTTCTTGCGCGCCGCGTATTCGGTGGTCATCCAGCTGCCGTAGCGCTTGGGATCGAGCGAAGCCATGTCGATCTCGGCCTCGCCTTCGACCATCATCTGCGCGAGGTAATAGCCGGTGCCGCCCGCAGCCGTGATGCCGAAGGAGAAGCCTTCCGCCAGCCACATGTTGCGCAGGCCCGGCGCGGGGCCGACCAGCGGGTTGCCGTCGGGGGTGTAGCAGATCGGGCCGTTGAAATCGTCCTTCAGGCCGACTTCCTCGGAGGTCGGGAGACGATGGATCATCGACATGTATTCTTCTTCGATGCGCTCCAGATCGAGCTGGAACAAATCGGCGCGGAAGGTCTCCGGCACGTCATAGAGGAAGCGCGCGGGCGCGTTGCGCTCGTAGGGGCCGAGGATCCAGCCGCCGCGCTCTTCGCGGACATACCATTTCGCATCGGCATCGCGCAGCACCGGGTGCTCGGGATTGCCCTCGGCGCGCCATTTGACCAGCGCCGGGTCGGCATCGGTGACGATGAACTGGTGCTCGACCGGGATCGCGGGGATCTTGATGCCCAGCAGGCGCGCGGTGCGCTGCGCGTGGTTGCCGGTGCAGGTCACGACATGCTCGGCGCGGATCTCGATCTCTTCGCCGGAGCCGACGAGGTTGCCGCCCTTCTCGACCATCTTCTCGAGCGTGACGACCCATTCCGAGCCGGTCCAGCGATAGGCGTTGACCTGCAGCTTGCGCGCGATCTCGGCGCCGTGCTGACGCGCGCCCTTGGCCATCGCCTGCGTCACATCGGCGGGGTTGATATAGCCGTCCTGCGGGTGGAACAGCGCGCCCTTGAGGTCTTCGGTATTCAGAAGCGGCCAACGTTCCTTCATCTGCGCGGGCGTGAGAAACTCGTGATAGACATCCGCGGTCTCGGCCACCGAGGAATAGAGCTTGTACTCGTCCATCCGCTCTTGCGTCTGCGCCATGCGCAGGTTGCCCACGATCGCGAAGCCCGCATTCAGCCCGGTCTCGGCTTCCAGCGTCTTGTAGAAATCGACCGAGTATTTGTGGATGTGGGTCGTCGCGTAGCTCATGTTGAACAGCGGCAGCAGACCCGCCGCGTGCCAGGTCGAGCCCGAGGTCAGCTCGTCGCGCTCGATGAGCAGCGTGTCCCAGCCCGCCTTGGCAAGATGGTAGGCGACACCGCACCCGACTGCGCCGCCACCGACGACCAAAGCTTTCACATGGGATTTCATCGCGGGGCCTCCTTGCCGATACGGACGTAGGGGCAGATTGACCCTCATATTCGCAAACGCAATCCGATCCGGGCGACATTCGCGCGACAAAAACGACAAAAGCGCACGTGCGGCGCTTTGGTGGCGCGGCGCCTGCCCGGCGGGACCCGATTATGAAAGCTCAAGCCCCATTGGACGCACGCAAACCCCGCGATGACGCTTCCGTGAGGCGAGTCGCGAATCCGTGTTTTGTTCCCGCGAATTGCAAAAATTTTTTCCCCATTTGCACAGGAACTGTGCGCGGTTTCACCAGTTTTGAGACCATCAGAGGCCGGGGAAACCGGAAACCGGGACCGACGCGCCTCACGTAAAACGAAAGGGAGACGAGATATGAAAAAGCTCATCACCACTACCGCCATCGGCCTGATGCTTGCCCTGCCTGCACATGCCGAAGACAAAGCAAACGCCAACGCGACGGCTGAAGCCAACGCAAATGCTTCGGCCAACATGTCGGGCGACATGTTCATGAAGTCGATTCCGGATTCCTTCAACGCTTCGGGCCTCATGGGCAAGCGCGTTTACATCTCGAAGGACAAGGTCGACGCGAAGACCGCGATCAACGAAGCGCAGGACAACTGGGATGACGTTGGCGAAGTCAGCGACGTCGTGATCGGCACCAACGGCGAAGTCGATGCCGTGCTCGTGGACGTGGGTGGTTTCCTCGGCATTGGCGAGAAAACCGTCGCGATCTCGATGGATTCGCTCAACCTGATCCCCGATGGCGACACCGACAATTCCTATTTCGTCGTCGCTCAGGGCAGCAAGGACCAGCTGGACCAAGCGCCGAAATATGACGCCGAAATGCAAACTGCGTTCAGCGCGGATGCCAATGGCGACATGAACGGCAACGGCGAAGACATGCAGAACGCCGATGCGTCGCAGAAGATGGATGAGGCTGGCGACAACGCCGAAGCCGCTGCCACCGCGACCGCCGCTGCTGCAGGCGCCGCTGCGAACGAAGCTGCCGACAAGACCGCTCAGGCTGCCGACAACGCAGGCGAAGCGATGGACAACGCCGCCGAGAACACTGCCGACGCTGCTCAGAACGCCGCGCAGGAAACCGAGCAGGCGATGAACAACGCTGGCGACAAGACCGAAGAGATGGCGAAAGACGCCGCTCAGAACACCAAGGAAGCTGCAAACGCGACTGGCCAGGCCGTCGAGAACGCGGCTGACAACGCTGGCGAAGCGACCAAGGAAGCCGCGAACGAGACCGGCAACGCGATCGACGACGCTGTCGACAGCACTGCCGCTGCCGTGGGCACCATGGGTCAAGCTGACCAGGAAGACGGCCAGAAGGTCGATATCGCTTCGGTCGCTCCCGACACGCTGCGTGGTGAAGGCGTCTATGGCCCGAACGACGACAAGGTCGGCGACGTGTCCGAGCTGGTTCAGGGCAATGACGGTAAAGTCTCGGGCGTCGTGATCGACGTGGGTGGCTTCCTCGGCATTGGCGCCAAGCCGGTCGAAATCAAGGCGAGCGAGCTGACCGTTCTGCAAAACGACACCTCGATCACCGTGCATACCGGTCTGACCGAAGAGCAACTGAAGAAGCTTCCGAAATACGAAGCGAAGTAATCTTCGGATGATGTGACGGAGAGCCGGGGGGCAGCCCCTGCTCCCAGTGAAGGCCCCGGGTCCATCCCGGGGCCTTTCGTCATTGCTGGCCCGACTCAACCGAAGCCCAAATGAAAAGGCCCCGGATCTCACCGGGGCCTCAAAACAGTTTTGCGCGGATCAGGTCATCGACGGCACGACCAGATCCGGCGGGCGGTGCCCGTCGGCGAAGGTCTTGATGTTGACCAGAACCTTCTCGCCCATCTCCACGCGCCCCTCGACCGTGGCCGAGCCCATATGCGGCAGCAGCACCACGTTCGACAGCTCGCGCAACCGCGGATTGACCTCCGCGCCATGCTCGAACACGTCGAGACCGGCACCGGCCAGCTCTCCCGCGCGCAACGCCCGCGTCAGCGCGTTCTCGTCGATCACCTCGCCGCGCGACGTGTTCACGATCACCGCCTCGGGCTTGAGCATCTTCAGCCGCCGCGCATTGAGCAGATGGAAGGTCGAGGGCGTGTGCGGGCAGTTCACCGAGATCACGTCCATCCGGCTCACCATCTGGTCGAGACTGTCCCAGTAGGTCGCCTCCAGCTCCTCCTCGATATCGGGATGAACCTTGGTCCGGTTGTGATAGTGGATCTGCATCCCGAAGGCCTTGGCGCGCCGCGCCACCGCCTGACCGATCCGGCCCATGCCGAGAATGCCCAGCCGCTTACCGCCGATGCGATGGCCCATGAAAGCGGTGGGCGCCCAGCCCTCCCAATTGCCCGCCTGCATATGCGCAAGCCCTTCGGGAATGCGCCGCGTCACCGCCAGCATCAGCGCTATGGTCATATCGGCCGTATCATCGGTGACGACGCCGGGCGTATTCGACACCAGCACCCCACGCTGACGCGCCGAGGAAACGTCAATGTGATCGACCCCGGCACCGTAATTCGCGATCAATTTCAGCCGCTCGCCCGCCTGCGAGATCATCGACGCGTCGATCCGGTCGGTCACGCAGGGCACGAGGACATCGGCGCGTTTCATCGCCTCGACCAGCTCCTCCCGGGTCATCTTGCGATCGTCGTGATTGAGCTCGACCTCGAACAATTCCTTCATCCGGGTCTCGACGACCTCGGGCAGGCGTCGCGTCACGACAACACTCAGGCGCGGTGCAGGCATCTCGGTCCTCTCCTCTCTTCCATCGCGGGGCGGTTGGATGCAAACTGCCCCTCAAAGCGGGCAGGCACAAGGCCCGGCAAGAGCAGTAATGGCCGAAATCGACATGAGGGCGCAATTTTATTGCGCGCCGGATGTTGTAGACCCGCGGATCAGCCAGCGGGCGGGCCGGGATATGAGGCGGACGATGACGGGCAGCAAAATCCTCGCGGCGGTATCCTCAATTGCGATTCTGGTCGGCGCAATCTGGAGCGTGTCGGGCAATGCCTCGGGCGCGCAGTCGAAATCGAACGCTTCCCAGCCTGCGCCATCCGCGCAGACCAACAAGCCCCAAGCGAAACCTGTGGCGAAGCCCGCGACCGACGGTCCCGACGTGCAACTGTCGAAACCCCTGCGCCGCGGCCCGGTCACTCATCTGCCGATCCCGCGCTATGTCTCGCTCAAAGGCTCCAAGGGCAATGTGCGCCGCGGCCCGTCGCTGTCGCACCGGATCGACTGGGTCTTCACCCATCCCGGCATGCCGCTGAAAGTCACCGCCGAATTCGGCCATTGGCGGCGCGTCGAGGATAACGAAGGTCAGGGCGGCTGGATTCACTACACGCTGATCTCGGGCGTGCGCAACGTGATCGTCATGCAGGACATGGTGTCGCTCCACGCCCGTCCCGATCCGAAATCCGCAGTCACCGCCAAGGCGCAGGCCGGAGCGATCGCGGGCCTCGGCGCCTGCACCCATGATTGGTGCGAAATCGAGGGCTCGGGCGCGGATGGCTGGCTGCCGAAAACCGAAATCTGGGGTGTCGACCCCGACGAGACCCGTGACTGAGACGCTCACCTGCGCTAGAGGATCGGCGCAAAGGTAGAGACGGCAGCGATGGCCTATAGCGAAAACGAACACCGGATGAACACCTCGGCGGGTCTGGCCTCGGTCGGCACCGCCGCGCTACTTGTGGCTATCAAGGCCTGGGCGCTGTGGCAGACCGGCGCGCTCTCCGTGGGCGCCTCGCTTGCCGACAGCGCGGTGGACCTGTTGATCTCGGGCGCGGGGCTGCTCGCGATTCTCTATGCAGCGAAACCCGCAGATGACGATCACGCCTTCGGGCATAGCTCGGCCGAAGACCTCGCAGCCCTCGGTCAGGCGCTGATCGTGCTGGGCGCGGGCATCACGATCGGCATCACCGGCGTTCAGCGCCTGCTGGCCCCGACCCCGCCCCCGCTTGCCGCCGAAGGTATTGGGATCGCGGTCATGGTCGCCTCCGCAGGGATCACCTTCGGCCTGATCTGGTGGCAGGGCCGCGTGGCGCGCAAGACCGGCAACAAAGTCGTCGCCGCCGACCGGCTGCACTATGTGGGCGATCTGCTGCCGACGCTGGGCGCGATCCTCGCGCTCTGGCTCTCGCATGCTTTCGGCTGGGGCGACGTGGACAGCATCGTCGCCCTGATCGCCGCCGCGATCATGCTAGCCGGCGCGGCGAAGATCTTCATTGGCGCATGGCACGCCCTGATGGACCGCGCGGCCCCTGACGATGTGATCGAAGGCATCGCCAAGATCGCCCGCGACTGGCCCGGCGTGCGCGGCTTCCACGATCTCAAGACCCGCACCGCAGGGGCACAGATCTTCGTGAACCTGCATATCGAACTCGACGGGGATCAGACGCTGGAAGAGGCCCACGACATCGGCGCCGCGCTCAAACGCGCCATCGTCGAGGCCTATCCGCAAGCCGACGTCATCATCCACAAGGATGTCTATCGGGGCTGAGCGCGGAGGGGGCGCTGCCCCCACGGCTTGCGCCGCCCCCCGGGATATTTTGGCCAAGAGGAAGGCAGATCGTCCTGCTTCCAACTGCCCTAAATATCCCCGCCGGAGGCTCCGGCATCACCAGCCTCTCAGGCGGCCGGATCAAGCAGCCCGCGGCCCTTAAGAAGTGGCTCCACCCCGGGCATCTTGCCCCGGAACTCGGTGTAGAGTTCTTCGGGCGGCCGCGAATTGCCTGCGGACAGCACGAAGCGTTCGAGTTTCGCCGCCGTTTCCGGATCGAACACGTCGCCTGCCTCCTCGAAAGCCTCGAACGCATCGGCATCCATCACCTCGGACCACATGTAGCTGTAATAGCCCGACGAGTAGCCGTCGCCCGAGAAGACATGGGCGAAATGCGGCGTCGCGTGGCGCATCCGGATCGCATGCGGCATGCCGATCTCGCGCAGCACCTCGGCTTGTTTCGCCATCGGGTCTTCCGGGGCCGCACCCTCGTGGAAGGCCAGATCGACGAGGGCCGAACCGAGATATTCCACCGTTGAGAAGCCCTGATCGAAGGTGGCAGCCCCTTTCAGCTTCTCGCGCAGCTCCATCGGCATCGGCTCGCCCGTCTTGTAATGGCGCGCGTGCTTTTCCAGCGTCTCGGGCACGTCGAGCCAATGCTCGTAAAGCTGGCTCGGCAGCTCCACGAAATCGCGCGCGACCGAGGTGCCCGACAAGAACTGATAGGTCACATCCGACAGCATCTGGTGCAGCGCATGGCCGAATTCATGGAACAGCGTGCGCGCGTCGTCATGGCTCAGAAGCGCCGGATCACCCTTGGCGAAGTTGCACACGTTGACCACGATCGGCACCGGTGCGCCGCCGAGCTTGCGCTGCGAGCGCATCGCCGAGCACCACGCGCCCGAGCGTTTCGAGCCGCGCGCGAAATAATCGCCCAGGAAGATGGCCAAAACTTCGCCGCCGCGCGACACTTCCCAGCCGCGCACGTCCGCGTGATAGAACGGCCCGTCGACCTCCTTGAACTCCAGCCCGAAGAGGCGGTTCGCCGTATCGAAGGCCGCGCCGATCATCGCGTCGAGCGAGAGATAGGGTTTGATCTGCCCCTCGTCGAAATCATGCTCGGCCACGCGACGCTTCTCGGCATAGTAGCGCCAGTCCCACGGCTCGAGATCGCCGTTGATTCCGTCGGCATGCATCATCTCGGCCAGCTTCGCGGCATCCGCCTCGGCGGCAGCCTTCGCAGGCTCCCAGACGCGCATCAGAAGACCGCGCACCGCTTCGGGCGTCTTGGCCATCTCGGGCTCCAGCTTGTAGGCGGCGAAGCTCTCGTACCCCAGAAGCTTCGCACGCTCCTCGCGCAGCTTCAGCACCTTGGCGGCGATCTCGCGATTGTCGGTCTCGCCCCCGTTTGCCCCGCGTGACGTCCAGGCTTCATAGGCGATCCGCCGCAGCTCGCGGTTGGGCGAGAATTGCAGGAAGGGCACGATCAGCGAGCGCGAGAGCGTCAGCACCGGGCCGTCTTGCCCGCGCTCCTTGCCTGCAGCGCGCGCGGTGTCGATCACGAAATCGGGCAGGCCTTCGAGGTCTTCCTCGGCCAGCGGGCGGAACCAGCCGCTCTCGTCGGCCAGCAGGTTCTGACTGAACTGCGTGGTGATAGAGGCGAAGCGCTGCTTGATCTCGCGCATCCGCTCGGCCGCATCCCCTTCCAGCGCCGCGCCCGATCGGGTGAACATCTGGTAATACTGCTCCAGAAGCCGCGCCTGCTCCGGGCCAAGTCCAAGGCTCTCGCGGCTCTGCCACAGCTGGTCGATCCGCCCAAACAGCGCAGTGTTCATCGTAATCTCGGAGGAAAACGCCGCGAGCTTCGGCGCCAGATCGCGCATAAGCTCCTGCCGCGCGGGCGTCGCATCGGCACCGGCGAGGTTGTAGAACACGCCTGCGACCTTTTCGAGCGCCTCTTCCGCCAGCTCCATCGCCTCGATCGTATTGGCGAATGTCGGGGCATCGGCGCTATCTGCGATCGCCGCGATATTGGCACGCGCCTCGGCCAGCGCCGCGTCGAAAGCAGGCGCGAAATCGGCGTCGGAAATCTCAGTGAAGGGCGGCAGTTCGTAGGGGCCGGTCCAGTCGGCGAGAAGCGGGTTTGTCATGGCGGGTCTCCTTTGCATCGCAAGCTAGGGCGCGTGCTCAGGATTGACCATCCCCCGCCCCGTGAACTTCTCCGCAAACCGCGCAATCGGCACGCCGTTTCACGCCGAACTGACGGCTCTCGCCCCAAAGCGCGTCATAGATCATCAGCCGCCCGCGCGCGGATTGGCCCGCGCCGGTGATCTCCTTGATCGCCTCGGTCGCCATCATCGAGCCCACCACGCCGGGCAGCGCGCCGACAACGCCCGCCTCGGCACAGCTCGGCGCAAGCCCGGCGGCAGGCGCCTCGGGGAAGACGCAGGCATAGCAGGGCGCATCCTTCGCCGGATCGTAGAGCGACAGCTGCCCTTCCCATTGCGTGATCGCGCCGGAAATCAACGGCGTGCCGGTCGCCACGCAGGCCGCGTTCACCAGATAGCGCGTGTCGAAATTGTCAGTCCCGTCGAGAACGAGGTCATATTCGGCGACCAGCCCTTCGGCATCCTCGGCGCTCAGGCGACGGTTATAGGGCAGAACCTCGATATGCGGGTTGAGCGCCAGCATCGCCTTTTGCGCGGAGAAGACCTTGGGCATCCCGAGATCGGCATCGCGATGGATCACCTGCCGCTGCAGGTTGGAGTTCGAGACGATATCGTCATCCACGACCCCGATCCGCCCCACCCCGGCCGCGGCGAGATACAAAAGCGCGGGCGAGCCCAGCCCCCCGGCCCCAACCACCAGAACCTTAGCCTGCTTGAGGCGCTTCTGCCCCGGCCCGCCGATCTCGCGCAGCATGATGTGGCGCGCATAGCGGTCCAGTTCGGCCTCGGAAAAGCTGCCCGGTTTGGCCGCGGGCGCCTCGGGCTCCTTCGCCTCGGCCTTCGCGCGGATCGCCCCGAGCATCCGGCGATAGATCAGCACGAGCGCGACGACGACGCCGAGGCCGATCCAACCCGCCAGCGAGCCGCCCAAAACGCGCCCGAGCGGACCAAACCCGGGGATAGGCAGATGCGCGATCACCAAGGCCGCCCAGATCAGCACGAGCATCCCGAAGATCGCACGCACGGAGGCCTTGAGCACCAGCCCGAGCCCCACGATCGCCGCCATCAGAACCAGCCCGAGCATCGCTCAGACCTTCCCGGTCGAGCCGAACCCGCCTGCGCCCCGTGCGGTGTCGCCCAAGGCATCGGCGACCTCGAAGCGCGCCTGCACCACCGGGGCGACGATCGCCTGCGCGATACGGGCGCCATGCTCGATCAGATAGGGCTCTTGGCCGAGATTGATCAGCAGCACCCCCAGCGGCCCGCGATAATCGGCGTCGATCGTGCCGGGCGTGTTGGGCAGGCTGATCCCGTGTTTCAGCGCCAGCCCCGAGCGCGGCCGGATCTGCATCTCGAACCCTTCGGGGATCTCGACGCGCAGCCCCGTCGGGATGATCGCGCGCTGCATCGGCGCGAGCGTGATCCCGCGCGCGCGATCCTCGGGGGCGAGATTGGCGCGCAGATCGGCCCCGGCGGCGCCGTGGGTCTCATAGCGCGGCAGCGCAATCTCGGGATCGGCCCAGTCTTCGCGCAGAACCTTGATGATCGGTGTGCTCACGTGTCTCTCTCCTGCCCGATGTCGCGCGGGGGTCAAATGCGGATGCCTCCGGCGGGGATATTTGGACCAAGCCGAAAGAGGCACGCTTCGTTTCGGCTTGGCATAAATATCCCCCGCGGAGCGTCCCTCAGAAGCCAGCCGCGCCCAAGCTTTCTGCGATGCGCGCAGCCAACCGCCGCGCGACCTCTTCCTTGCCCATCCGGTCCCAGCTTTCCGCGCCGGTCTCATCGATGATCGTCACCGCGTTCTCGGTCCCGCCCATGATCCCGGTCGCGGGGCTCACGTCATTGGCGACGATCCAGTCGCAGCCCTTGCGGGCGCGTTTGTCGGCCGCGAACCGCGCGACGTCATGGGTCTCGGCGGCGAAGCCCACCACGAGACCCGGCCGCCCTTCGCCCATCTTCGAGACGGTGGCGAGGATGTCGGGGTTCTCGGCGAATTCGAGCGCGGGCGGCGCGCCGGTGCCGTCCTTCTTCATCTTCCGCTCAGCCGCGTTCGCCACGCGCCAATCGGCCACGGCGGCCGCGAAGATCGCGGCTTCGGCGGGCAACGCGGTCTGCACCGCGTCCAGCATCTCGCGCGCGGTCTCGACCTTGATCACCCGCACACCCGCAGGCGGCGCGACCGTCGCGGGGCCGGTGACGAAGGTGACAGTCGCGCCGAGGTCCCGCAGCGCCGCGGCAAGGGCCGTGCCCTGTGCGCCCGAGGAGCGGTTCGCGATATAGCGCACCGGGTCGATCGGCTCATGGGTGGGCCCCGACGTCACGAGAATATGGCGGCCCTTCAGTGGACCGTCCGACAGCGCGGTATCGATCGCAGCAAGGATCGCCTCGGGCTCGATCATCCGGCCCTCCCCGAACTCGCCACAGGCCATGTCGCCCTCGGTCGGGCCCGCAAAGATCACGCCATCGGATTTGAGCGTCGCGATATTGCGCTGCGTTGCGGGGTGCTCCCACATTCGCACATTCATCGCGGGCGCGATCAGCACGCGCTTGTCGGTCGCCAGCAGCAAGGTCGAGGCGAGGTCATTGGCCAGACCGTTCGCCATCTTCGCCATCAGATCGGCGGTGGCGGCCACGACGACCACCAGATCGGCCGCGCGCGACAGTTGGATATGACCGATCTCGGATTCATGCGTCAGATCGAAGAGGTCGGAATGAACCGCCTCGCCCGCGAGCGAGGAGACTGTCAGCGGCGTCACGAACTCGGCCCCGGCCTTGGTCAGGACCGGGCTCACCGAGGCCCCCGCCCCGCGCAGCAGCCGGATCAGCTCGGGCGCCTTGAAGGCCGCGATACCGCCGCCGATGATCAACAGGATGCGTTTGCCCGCAAGCATTTGCCTCTCCGTGAAACTCTCTCAGATGGTCTAAGCGCCGGGGCGCATTGGCGCAAGGATCACTTGAACGCGGCGCAGGGATCGGCGCGTTCGGTCGGGGGCGTGACAATCCAGTCGTCAAAGGGCTGCTTGCCGGGATCGGTGCCCGGCTCCGCCTCGATCTGACCGATCGCCACGACCTTCGCCTGCGGGTCCGCCTTGCGCAGAAGCGCGGGCACGGCGAGGTCGGTCTTCGCATGGCCAGATCCGGTAATGACTGCGACTGGCCCGCCGGTTTCCTTCAGCGCCTCGAGCGCGACCCGCGCGAAGGCCGCATCGCGGAAGCGTTGCGCCGCGACCATGCCGGGCAGCAGATCGGGCGGCAGCGCGTTGCAGTGATCCTCCTGCGACTCCGCTTCCAGCTTGGCCTGCAGGTCTTCCGGATAGGCTTGATCGAGCCCGTAGCGTGCGGCGTCCTTTCCGAACGCCTCCGGCAGCGGCTTGGTCATCGCGGCGCGTACGGTCTCGCGCGGCTGCGCGGCGCCATAGACCTTCGCATCGCCCAAAGCGGCGAAAATCGGATAATAGATCGCGAAATCAGGCCAGCCGGAATTGTCCCAGTCCAGCGCTTTTTCCAACGCGCCCTCATCCTTCAAAAGCGCTGGCGTGATCTTCGCCGCCTGCTCGGGCGTCAATTGCTCGAACACCACGGCGGCGGGCTTCAGCGCCTTGATCGCGCGCGCCTGATTGAGGTGATGGGTCGGGTTGTCGTGAATCTCTCCCAGAACGACAATATCGCCCGACAGCGTATCGAGCTGGGCGGGCGATATTTCGGCGCCAAAGGCGGGACCGGTCAGAGACAGCAGGCATAGCGCGGCAAGAAACTTCTTCATACGAAGAAGCTTTGCACCTCGCCCTGATGGGTTTCAAGCGATTTGCGCATCTTGCCGAAAGCCTGCGCTTCGAGCTGACGAATACGCTCTTTCGAAAGCCCCAACTCTTCACCGAGGCTTTCCAAAGTGCGCGGATCTTCGATCAGACGACGCTCGCGGACGATATAGGCTTCGCGGTCTGTCAGGCGGCCCATCGCCTCGCCCAGCCAGACTTTCATCGTCTGACCGTCATGGCTGTCGGCCACGGTTTCCTCAGGGCTCGCGCCGTCATCTTCCAGCGTATCGACCCATTCGCGGCCTTCGTCTTCGCTGGACTGCGTTGCGTTGAGCGAGAAGTCGGAGCCGGACAGGCGGCCTTCCATCATCTCGACATCCGAGAGCGGCACGCCGATCACTTCGGCCACGCGCTGACGCAGCTGCATCGCGTCGAGCTGCTCGCCCTCTTGCTGCGCTTCGCGGGTCAGCTGAGCCTGAACGCGGCGCATGTTGAAGAACAGCGCCTTTTGCGAGGAAGTCGACCCGGTGCGCACCATCGACCAGTTGCGCATCACGAATTCCTGGATCGAGGCTTTTATCCACCACACCGCATAGGTCGAGAATCGCACGCCGCGTTCCGGATCGAACTTGTCAGCGGCTTTCATCAGACCAAGTGACGCTTCCTGGATCAGATCGTTCATGGGGGCGCCGTAGCGGCGGAACTTCGAGGCCATCGAAATCGCGAGGCGCATATAGGCCGTCACAAGCCGGTGCAGCGCCTGCTCGTCCCGATTGTCGCGCCACGCTCGCGCCAGTTCCGCTTCGGTTTCTGCATCCAGGAACTCTGCCCGCATTGCTTGGCGTGGCAGGGTTTCATCGGTCATACCATCGAGTGCCATTTACAATCTCCCTGGGGTGTCCAGCCCAAACCGGCGCAACCTTGAATTGGGTGGCTGCTTTGCCCACCCAATGCGAATGACATGTTTTGGTTCCTCACGGAAATGTTGAATTTTGCCTGAAACTTTGTGCGCGTGGCGCACTTGACGACGTTTTCAAGAGAAAAATGTAAGAAATTCATGCCGCTACGGGAAGGCCATCACTCCTTCTTGAGCACCGCATATCATAAGCGTGCTCACGGACACTTGAGCGACTGTAACGCAACATGTTGATCTTGTGCGCGAAACTGAAGCGACGGCTGTGCAGATATGCAGGAATTGCACCTTTATCCCTCTATTTCCACTGATGTTTCGAGCGGCGCATCCGTCTCCGAGTCGAGGGGCGAAGGATGCGGTGCCGGCCCCTACACCCGTTAACCATTCCTAAACCACGGCTGCGCTACCCCTCTCGGAAGAGGCGCAGGAGAGCCGATGGTCAGCCAGAGCTACACGGTCGCGTTCGAGGGGGTGGAGGCCCGCCTCGTGGAGGTGCAATGCGCGCTCTCCGAAGGCATGCCCGGCTTCGCGGTCGTGGGCCTGCCCGACAAGGCCGTGTCCGAGGCGCGCGAACGGGTGCGCGCGGCGCTCGGCGCGCTGGGGATCGCGCTGCCGATGCAGAAGATCACCGTGAACCTCTCGCCTGCAGACCTGCCGAAAGAGGGCTCGCATTTCGACCTGCCGATCGCACTGGCGCTGCTGGGCGCGATCGGGGTCGTGCCGCGCGACCGGATCGAGGCGCTGGTCGCCGTGGGGGAGCTGTCGCTCGACGGACGGCTCCTGCCTGTCGCGGGTGCCCTGCCCGCTGCGATGGCGGCCGCCGCGCAGGACAAGGGGCTGATCTGTCCGAAGGGCTCGGGGGCGGAGGCGGCCTGGGTCGGCGCGGCCGAGGTAACGGCGCCGGAGACGCTCGGCGCCGCCATCGACCATCTCAGCGGTCGCCTGCCGCTGGAGCCCGCCCGTCCGGGTCTCGTCCGCGACGCGCCGCATCCGCGCGACCTGCGCGATGTGAAGGGTCAGGAACGGGCCAAACGCGCGCTGGAGATCGCCGCTGCCGGCCGCCACCACCTGATGATGATCGGCACGCCCGGCTCGGGCAAATCCATGCTGGCCGCGCGCCTGCCCTCGATTCTGCCCGAGATGCGCCCCGAGGAGATGCTGGAAACCTCGATGATCCAGTCGTTGTCTGGGCTGCTGGCCGAAGGCGGCATCTCGCGCACCCGACCCTTCCGCGAGCCGCATCACACCGCGTCGATGGCCGCGATGATCGGCGGCGGACGTGGTGCCCGGCCCGGCGAGGTCAGCCTCGCCCACAACGGCGTGCTGTTCATGGACGAGTTCCCCGAATTCCCCCGCGCCGTGCTGGAGACCCTGCGCCAGCCGATCGAGACCGGCGAAGTCGTCGTCTCGCGCGCCAACGCCCATACCCGCTATCCCTGCCGCTTCCTGCTGATCGCGGCGGCGAATCCGTGCAAATGCGGATATCTCGGCGATGCGGAGCGCGCCTGCGCCCGCGCGCCCGGCTGCGGCGACGACTATCTGGGGCGGATTTCAGGGCCCCTGATGGATCGGTTCGACCTGCGCATCGAAGTGCCCCCGGTGCGCTATGCCGATCTCGACCTGCCCGCCTCCGGCGACAGCTCCGCCGAAGTCGCGGCCCGCGTCGCGGAAGCGCGCGAGCGGCAGGCCCAGCGCTTCGCGGATCACCCCGCGATCCGCATCAATGCCGAAGCCGAAGGGCAGCTACTGGAAGACATCGCGACGCCGGATGCTCAGGGGCGAGATTTACTGGCCCGGATGGCGGAGCGGGTCGGACTGTCGGCGCGAGGCTACCACCGGGTTCTTCGGGTTGCGCGCACCATCGCCGATCTCGACCATGCCGAGCACGTGCGCCACCCCCACATCGCCGAAGCGTTGAGCTATCGGCTCAGCGCCGTGGCAGGTTGAGCATCCGGCGCGCCGCCGCCGCCGCATCCTCCAGTGCCTCGCGCGCCTCGGGCACCCGACCGTCGAAGAATTGCCAGACATGCGGCGCGTCGGTCCAGCTTTGCACCGTGACATCCGCGTCGAAACTGCGCAGCCGCTCTGCCATGCGCAGCGCATCGTCGCTTAGAATCTCCCCCATCGAATGCTGGATCAGCACCGGAGGCGGATCGGGGAACTCCGCGAAAAGCGGCGAAAAGCGCGGATCGCGCGCGTCATGCCCGCGCAGCACCATCTCGCAGGTATCGCCAAGCCGCTCCACAGGCAGCATTGCATCCTTCGCGGCATTGACGCGGAGGCTCTCGCCCGAACAGGTCAGATCCGTCCATGGGCAGAAGGTAATCGCCCCCGCAGGCGGCGTGCCGCGCTGGCACAGCACGCTCAGAAGCGCCAATGTCAGACCGCCCCCCGCGCTGTCGCCCGCGATAACGATCGCTCTCGGGTCGTACCCCATCTCCAACAGCGCATCGAAAGCTGCGGTCGCATCCTCGAGCGCCGCACCGACCGGCGCCTCCGGCGCGAGGCGGTAATCCGGCACGACCACCTCGAGACCGCTCAGCTTCGCCAAACGCCCCGCGAGACCGCGATACATCCAAGGGGAGCCGGTGACGTAACCGCCGCCATGAAGATAGAGAATGATGCGCCCGACCGAGGACCGCCCCGCGCGCAGCGACAGCGCATTGCGCCCGGCCAGCTTGGTCGGCAGACGGCAGAGCCCGGTCGGCTCGCGCACGACCCAACTGGCCAATCTCTCCGTCGCGCGCCGCGTTTGCGCAGCCCCGTGGAACCGTCGCACCATCGGTTTCGCGATGCTGCGCAGCCAAAGATTGAGAAAGACCAGCCGGATCGACATATCAGCTCCGTTTCGCTTCGATCGCCTCCCAGATGCGGGCGGTGATATTCACGCCGTCGAACCGCTCAAGCTCCTGAATGCCCGTCGGCGAGGTGACGTTAATTTCGGTCAGCCAGTCGCCGATCACGTCGATGCCGACGAAGATCTGTCCCTTCTCACGCAGATACGGGCCGATCCGCTCGCAGATTTCGCGATCGCGCGCGGTCAGCTCGACTTTCTCGGGCCGTCCGCCGACATGCATGTTGGACCGCGTCTCGCCCGCCGCCGGCACCCGGTTGATCGCGCCAACGGGCTCGCCATCGACGAGAATGATCCGCTTGTCGCCCTTCGAAACGGCAGGCAGGAACTTCTGCGCGATCAGAGGCTCGTTGTTGATGCCGATGAACAGCTCGTGCAGCGACGACAGGTTTCGATCGTTCGGATCGAGCCGGAAGACCCCCGCCCCGCCATTGCCGTAGAGCGGCTTGAGAATGATATCCCCATGCTCCGCCTTGAAGGCCCGAATGGCCTCTAGATCGCGCGCGATCAAGGTCGGCGGCGTGAGGTCAGGAAAATCCAGGACGAGAAGCTTCTCGGGCGAGTTCCGGACCCAGAACGGATCGTTGACGACCAGCGTCTCGGGATGGATCCGCTCCAGCAGATGGGTCGTCGTGATATAGCCCATATCGAAGGGCGGGTCTTGTCGCAGCCAAACCACATCCCAGTCGCCCAGATCGACCTCGGTCTCTTCGCCCAGCGTGAAGTGGTTGCCCTTCTCACGCCGCACCACCAGAGGCCAGCCACGTGCATAGACGTGCCCCTCGCGGTAGATCAGGCGATCCGGCGTGTAGTAGAAAAGCTCGTGCCCACGCGCCTGCGCCTCTTCGGCGATCCGAAACGTGCTGTCAGCCTCGATATTGACCGCTTCGATCGGATCCATCTGGATCGCAACTTTCAATCCCATCCGCGCCCCCTCTTTAGACTGCAATCTTGATGCAATGTGGCGCGTCTGGATGCAACCTCAACCCACGGGCCGGTCACAATCCGAAATAGGCGTTCTCCAGCACCTTGATCTCCCCGATCTCATTGACCAGGGCGAGATCGAAGCGGACCTTGCGATTGCAGTTTGCCGGAGCGGGATGTCGCATCAGATATTCTTCGACCGAAATGCATATCCGGCGCATCTGGCGCTGCGAAAGACGTTCGGCCGCGCGGGCATGACTGCGCGACTTCTTCACCTCGACGAAGATCAGGGTGTCGCCCTCTCGTGCGATCAGATCGATCTCGCCGCCATATTTGCCCCGCCAGCGATGTTCCGAGACCGCGCGCCCTGCCCGCTCGTAATGCAGCATCACCTGCTCCTCGGCGGCGAGACCCGAATAATACGACAGCGATCCACTCATTTCTTCTTCTCCATAGCCAGAGCGGCCTGATAAACCTTGCGCCGCGGCAACCCGGTCGCCCCGGCGACAGCATCGACCGCATCGCGCAGCGACTCCCGATCGAGCGCGGCGCTCAACCGCCGCTCCAGCTCCGCGTCGTCGATTTCGACTGCATGCGGCCTGTCGACGACGACGACGATTTCGCCCTTGACCGACGACTCGGCCACGCTTTCCGCAAGCTCTTCCAGCGTTCCCCGGCGGACCTCTTCGAAGCGTTTCGTCAACTCCCGGCACAGCGCCGCTTGTCTCTCTTTTCCCAGACTATGGGCCGCGTCAGCTAACATTTCCCTAATGCGTTTGGGGCTTTCATAGAAAACCAGCGTCGCCGGAATTTCCTTGAACTCCGCGAGCCAGTTGCGCCGCGCGCCTTTACTATTCGGTGCAAATCCCGCGAAGAGGAAGCGATCCGTCGGCAGGCCCGAGAGCGTCAGCGCCGTCAGCACCGCCGAGGGGCCCGGTGCGCTATAGAGCGGCAGCCCGGCTTCGATCACCGCGCGGCCAAGCTGATAGCCCGGATCGGCGACCAGTGGCGTCCCCGCCTCGGAGGCGTAGACCACCGACTTCCCCGCCTCCAGGGCTGCGAGGATTTTCGGGCGCATCGCGGCGCCGTTATGGTCGTGATAGGCGAGCACCTGACGCCCGTTCAACGGCACGCCGTGAATCTCCATCAGGTGCCGCAGGCTGCGCGTATCTTCGGCCGCAAGCACGTCGGCTGCGCGCAGCATGTCGAGGGCGCGCAGGGTGATGTCGCGGGCGGCTCCGATGGGTGTCGCAATGAAATGAAGCCCCGGGCTTAACGGCGCCGGAACACTCTTGGTTCCCTTATTTTCCGCGTTTGCATCAGATACAACACCCTCGCCCATCGCCCGCCTCATCACTTGTGTGGAACGTTTACTTCACGCCTGCTTGTGCGTAGTCTCAGCCGCGTCATTTCCTCGCGGTTCGCAGGCGTTGCTTCAGTGCCCGGACCGGACGCCAACGCCCAAAAGGACGTATCATGTTTAATCTCATCCGTAACCCCCGCGCCCTCGCCGCGCGAATCGCAGCCCTCCTCGCATTGGTCTGGCTTGCGGCCTGTCAGCCGGGGCCGATGGGCAATTCCGGCCAGAAGATCGACACCAGCGCACCGGTCAAGGTCGCGCTTCTGGTCCCGGCCGGGTCCGGCAACTCTGGCGACGAGACGCTCGCGCGGGCGCTGCAGAATGCGGCGAATCTCGCGATTCAGGACCTGAAGGGCGCACGGATCGACCTGCAGGTCTACAACACCGCCGGCAATCCGCAGCAAGCTGCCGCGATGGCCACCAAGGCCGCCGATGAGGGCGCCAAAATCATCCTCGGCCCGGTCTATGCGCAATCGGCGAATGCTGCAGGTCTCGCGGTCGCCTCGCGCAACATCAACGTGCTTGCGTTCTCGAACAACACCAATGTCGCGGGCGGGAACGTCTTCGTGCTCGGCCCGACCTTCCAGAACACCGCCAACCGCCTCGTGAGCTTCGCCACACGTCAGGGCAAGAAGCGGATCATGGTCGTGCATGAGCAGACCACCGCAGGCGAGATCGGCGCACAGGCGATCCAGACCGCGGTCGCACGCTCGGGCGCTTCGCTTGCAGGCGTGGCCTCCTACCCGTTCTCGCAGCAGGGCGTGGTCGATGCGACGCCGCAGATCGCAAGCCGCGTGAAGTCCGGTGACGTCGATGCGCTGTTCCTGACAGCCGATACCGCAGGCGCACTCCCTCTGCTCACGCAGCTGATGGGCGAGCAGGGCGTGACCCCGCAGATGACGCAATATATCGGCCTGACCCGCTGGGACATTCCGCCGGCGACGCTGTCGCTGCCGGGCACCCAGGGCGGCTGGTTCGCCGAACCCGATCCGGCGCTGCAACAGCAGTTCGTGTCGCGCTACAGCGCCGCTTACGGCCAAGCGCCCCACCCGATCGCAGGCCTCGCCTATGACGGGATCGCGGCCATCGGCGCCCTGGTGAAGTCCGGCAATCCGAGCGCGCTGACCAAGCAGGGCCTGACCCAGCGTTCGGGCTTCGTGGGCGTCAACGGCGTCTTCCGCTTCCTGCCCGACGGCACCAACGAACGGGCGCTCGCCGTGGCGCAGGTCCGTAACGGCCAGGCGGTCGTGATCGACCCGGCGCCGCGCAACTTCGGCGGCTTCGGGTTCTGACCCGGACCGCCTTCAAACGAAAGGGCCCGTCAAGGGACAAGACTGCGCAGTGACCAGCATGACAGACCCCGCCCCGGCATCGACCGGGGCGCCCCTCCTTCTAAATCAACAGCGTTTGTTCGAGGCGCTCGACGCAGCGACTTCTGACATGCGCGACCCGAAGGACATCCGGGCCGCGACGGTGACATTCCTCTCCGAGGAGCGCCGCGCCGCCGCCGCCGCGATCGAGGCCGATTTCGAGACCCATCCGCGCGCCGCGCGCGACACGGTCGAAGCCTATGCCCAGATGACCGACGGCATCGTCCGCTCGGTGCTGCGCATCGCGACGGAGCGCCTGCACCCGAGCGGCATCCGCACCGAGGCGGAGCGTTTCGCGGTGCTCGCCGTGGGCGGGTATGGCCGGGCCGAGATGGCGCCGCATTCCGATGTCGATCTGCTGTTTCTCACCCCCTACAAGGTGACCCCCTGGGCCGAGAGCGTCATCGAGTCGATGCTCTACATGCTTTGGGATCTGAAGCTGAAGGTGGGGCACTCGTCCCGCACGCTCGACGATTGCATCCGGCTCGGGCGCGAGGACATCACGATCCGCACTGCCCTTCTCGAACATCGCTGCGTGGGCGGCGACGAGAAGCTGGCCGAGGCGCTGTCGCTACGGCTTCGTCACGATCTCTTCGAGGGCAGCGAGGCCGAGTTCATCGAGGCCAAGCTGGAGGAACGCTCGCAACGCCACCGCCGTCAGGGCGGGCAGCGTTACGTGCTCGAACCCAATGTGAAAGAGGGCAAGGGCGGGTTGCGCGACCTGCAGACCCTCTACTGGATCGGCAAATATATCCATCACGTGGGTCGCGCCCGCGAATTGATGAAGATCGGCGCCTTCTCCCCCGAGGAATACGAGACCTTCCACGAGGCGGAGAATTACCTCTGGGCGGTGCGCTGCCACTTGCATCTGATCTCGGGCCGCGCCTCGGATCAGCTGACCTTCGACATGCAGGTCGAGGTGGCCGAGCGCATGGGCTACCGCGATCTGGCGGGCCGCCGCGCGGTCGAGGTCTTCATGCAGGATTACTTCCGCCACGCGACCGCCGTGGGCGACGTGACCCGCATCTTCCTGACCAAGCTCGAAGCGCAGCATGTGAAAAGCGCGCCGATGCTTCAGCGGATTTTCCGCAGGCGGCGCAAACTGAAAGCCCCCTATTGCGAAGAGAACGGCCGCATAAATGTCGCCGACGAGCAGGCGTTCCTCTCCGATCCGGTGAACCTGCTGCGGCTGTTCGAAGAAGGGCTGCGCTCGGGGATGCTGATCCACCCCGACGCGATGCGGCTCGTCTCGGCCAATCTCGACCTGATCGACGACAAGGTGCGCAACAACCGCGAGGCGCAGCGCATCTTCCTCGATCTGCTGCTCAAGCATGGCAACCCGGAGCGCGCGCTGCGGCGGATGAACGAGCTGGGCGTGCTGGCCGCCTTCATCCCGGAATTCGAGCCGATCGTGGCGATGATGCAGTTCAACATGTATCACAGCTACACGGTGGACGAGCACACGATTCAGGTCGTCTCGACGCTCGCGCAGATCGAGCGCGGCGAACTGGTCGAGGATCTGCCGCTGTCGTCGCACATCCTCGAGGAAGGCATCAATCGCAAGGTCCTCTACGTCGCGCTTCTGGTGCATGACATCGGCAAGGGGCGGCCCGAGGATCACTCGATCCTCGGTGCGAAGATCGCCCGCAAGGTCGCGCCGCGGCTGGGCCTGAACCAGGAGGATTCCGAGACCGTCGAATGGCTGGTGCGCCACCACCTTCTGATGTCCGACGTGGCGCAGAAACGCGATCTCTCGGACCCGCGCACGATCCGCGATTTCGCCAAGCGCGTGAAGTCGCGCAAGCGGCTCGACCTGCTGACGGTGCTGACCGTCTGCGACATTCGCGGCGTCGGCCCGAATGTCTGGAACAACTGGAAAGCCACCCTGCTGCGCAAGCTGCATTCCGAAACCGCGATGGCGCTGGAGCACGGGCTGGAAGCGGTCAATCGCGAGCAGCGCACCGACGAGGCCAAGCGTGCCTTGCGCGAGGTGCTGGAGGCGGATGACAACTGGGACAAGGCACAAATCCGCGCCGAGCTGGCCCGGCACTACGCGCCCTATTGGCAGGCGCTCGCCACCATCAATCACGAGATCTTCGCGCGGCTCCTGCGCGATCTGGGCGATGACGAAATCCGTATCGACCTGCATCCCGACGACGATCACGACGCGACCCGCGTGAGCTTCGCGCTGGCCGATCACCCCGGCATCTTCTCGCGGCTCTCCGGCGCGCTGGCACTGGTCGGCGCGAATGTGGTCGACGCGCGCACCTATACCTCGAAGGACGGCTATGCGACCGCCGTCTTCTGGGTGCAGGATGCCGAAGGCCACCCCTATGAGGCGTCGAAGCTGACCCGGCTGCGCGGCATGATCGAGAAGACGCTGAAAGGCGAGGTCGTCGCCCGCGAGGCGCTCAAGGATCGCGACAAGCTCAAGAAGCGTGAGCGCGAGTTCAAGTTCCCGACCCATATCACCATCGACAACGAAGGATCGGATATCTACACGATCATCGAAGTCGATACCCGCGACCGGCCCGGCCTTCTCTACGACCTGACCCGGGCGCTGGCGTCGAACAATATCTCGATCTCCTCGGCGGTGATCGCCACCTATGGCGCGCAGGTCGTGGACAGCTTCTATGTGAAAGACATGTTCGGCCTGAAACTGCATTCCAAACCCCGCCAAGAGGCGCTCGAGAAGAAGTTGATGGACGCCATCGCGTCGGGCGCGAAACGGGCGGGCAACTAATATGAAACCAATCCGGCTGGTGCGCGGCTTCCTCACGGTGGGCGGCTGGACCATGGCGAGTCGCATCCTCGGTTTTGCGCGCGACATGATGATCGCAGCCTACCTGGGTGCGGGTCCGGTAGCCGAGGCCTTCCTCGTGGCCTTCTCGCTGCCCAACCTGTTCCGCCGCTTCTTCGCGGAGGGCGCGTTCAACACCGCCTTCATCCCGATCTTCTCGAAGAAGCTGGAGGGCGGCGAGAACGCGCAGGGCTTCGCACGCGAGGCGATGGGCGGCTTGGCCTCTGTGCTGATCTTGCTGACGCTGGTGGCCTCGGCGGCGATGCCGTGGCTGGTGCTGGCGATGGCCTCGGGTTTCGCGGGCGATGATCGGTTCACGATCGCCACAACCTATGGCCGGATCGCGTTTCCCTATATCCTTTTCATCTCGCTCAGCGCGCTTCTGTCGGGGGTGCTGAACGCTGCCGGTCACTTCGCAGCCGCTGCCGCTGCGCCGGTGCTGCTGAACATCACGTTCGTGATCGCGATGCTGATGGCCGATCAGGCGGGCTGGCCGGTGGGCGATGCGCTGGCCTGGGCGGTGCCGGTCGCGGGCGTGGCGCAGCTTGCGCTCGTCTGGGTCGCCGCATGGCGCGCGGGTTTCAAGATCGTCCCGAAGCGCCCGCGCCTGTCGCCCGACATGAAACGCCTTGTCCGCATCGCGATCCCGGCAATGCTGGCGGGTGGCGTGGTTCAGATCAACCTGCTGGTGGGCCGTCAGGTCGCCTCGCATTTCGACGGCGCGATCGCGTGGCTGAACTATGCCGACCGGCTTTATCAGCTGCCGCTGGGTGTGGTGGGCATCGCGATTGGCGTGGTGCTACTGCCAGACCTCTCGCGCCGGTTGCGCGGCGGTGACACGGCTGGCAGCCGCTATTCCTTCTCGCGCGCAGGCGAATTCGCGCTCCTCTTCACCGTCGGCCCCGCCGTAGCGCTTCTGGTGGCGGCCCAGCCCATCGTCTCGGTCCTGTTCGAGCGCGGCCAGTTCACCCACGAGGACACGATCGCCACCGCCTGGGCCACCGCGATCTACGGGCTCGGCCTGCCCGCTTTCGTGCTGCAGAAAGTCCTGCAGCCCTTGTATTTCGCGCGCGAGAATACCCGCACGCCGTTCAACTACGCGCTGGTCGCGATGGTGGTGAACGCGGCACTGGCGATCGGGCTGTCCTTCGTGATCGGCTATCTCGCGGCGGCTGTCGGCACGACGCTCGCCGCATGGGCGATGGTTGCGCAGCTCTGGCTCGGCGCGCGCCCGATGGGCGAGGCCGCGAGCTTCGATTACCGTTTCTACCGCCGCCTGCCCCGCATCGTGATCGCGGCGCTGGTGATGGGCGCTGCGATCTGGGCAGTGACCTGGGCGGTGCCGGGCGTGTTCGCCGTGCCGGGCCTGCGTGCGCTGGCGCTGCTGGGGCTCGTGCTGTTCGGCATGGTCGTCTATTTCGGCACGGCTATCGCTATCGGAGCGATGCATATGGCCGATCTGAAAGGTGCGATGCGCCGCGGTCCGGGCGGGGCGTGAGGGCAGCGCCCAACCCTCGGGTGGGCGCGCCGAACCGCTGGTGGCCAGGCACTTTATCTCTCGAGCCCGCGTGTCATCCGTGCCTGCACCGACATTGCCAATGCGCCCTCCCGTCGGGAGGGTCGGGCGCGGCCCGGGGCTGGTCGCCCCGAGCCAGGAAGGTTCACCGCCGCCGCAACCGCTGCAATGTCCGCTGCATCCCGCCGGGCGCCACGAAGAAGCTCAGCACGAAACCCGCGACGAACCCGACGATATCGGCGATCCAGTCGGGGCGCGCGCCGAAGATCATCGCGAAGATCAGCTGGATGCCCATCAGCGCCCCGATCAACGAAAACGCCCGCAGCTGGTTCGCATTCTCCTGCCCCAGCCGCGTCCACAGAATCCACGTGAAGGCCCCGATCAGCCCGTAATCGCCCGGATAGCCGCCATAGAGCCCGATCTGCGTAAACGGCAGCGCCGCATAGACCAGCGCGCCAAGGATCGTCGCGCCGAAGAACACGATCGCCACGGCGAGCCCCGAGAAGATCTCCCCCACCATCTTGCCCAGCGCCAAGAGGAACACGAGCACGAAGATCGCCTGCGTCACCGAGGCGTTCACGAAAGGATAGGTCAGAATGCGCATCATCTGCTCGGGCGGATATTGACCGGTTTCGAACATTGCGCGCATCACCTGCGGCGAGAAGGCGAATTTCTGCAGCGCGTCGAGCCGCCAGCCCGCCGCCTGCGCCCCGCCGATCAGCCCCGACTGGCCCATCGCGAAGAACAGCTCCGTCGCGATGATCGGCAGCGCCAGCAGCCAGACCACGGGCGGCAGCGGGTTCATCGGGTGTTCGTCATAGCCGTCGCGCATATTGGTCTCCTGCTCGCGGGCTCAGTTGCGCCCCTTGCGCTTTAGCGATAAGCGAGCGGAGAGCGGATTTCCACCCCGGGAGATCCTCAATGGCGGGCTTCCACCCCCCGCAGATCAGGAGCATAAGATGAGCGAGCAAGCGCAACCCCTCAACGCCAATTTCAAACCGCGGATCTTCTCCGGCATCCAGCCCTCTGGCGGGCTGACGCTGGGCAACTATCTGGGCGCGCTCAAGCGCTTTGCCCAGAAGCAGGACGAAGGGATCGAGACGATCTACTGCCTCGTCGACCTGCACGCGATCACGGTCTGGCAGGAGCCCGACGCGCTGCGCCGCAACACCCGCGAGGCGGCGGCCGCCTTCATCGCCTCGGGCGTCGATCCGAAACGCTCGATCCTGTTCAACCAGAGCCAGGTCTCGGCCCATGCCGAACTGGCCTGGGCGTTCAATTGCGTCGCGCGTCTGGGCTGGATGAACCGGATGACCCAGTTCAAGGACAAGGCGGGCAAGAATGCCGAGAAGGCCAGCCTCGGCCTCTACGCCTACCCCGCGCTGATGGCCGCGGATATCCTGCTCTATCATGCGACGATGGTCCCGGTGGGCGAGGATCAAAAGCAGCATGTGGAGCTGACCCGCGACATCGCGGCCAAATTCAACCACGACTACGAAACCGAGTTCTTCCCCGCACCCGAGCCGCTGATCGAAGGCGCCGCGACCCGCGTGATGTCCCTGCGCGACGGCACCAAGAAGATGTCTAAGTCCGACCCGTCGGATGCAAGCCGCATCAACCTGACCGATGATGCCGACACGATCGCCAAGAAGATCCGCAAGGCCGTGACCGATCCCGAGCCCCTGCCCTCGGACCTCGACGGCCTCAAGGACCGGGCCGAGGCGCGCAACCTCGTGAACATCTACGCGGCGCTGGCCGACATGACGCCGACGCAGGTGCTGGGCGAATATGGCGGCGAGGGCTTCGGCAAGTTCAAACCGGCACTGGCGGAACTGGCGGTCGCAAAGCTCGCGCCGATCTCGGACGAGATGACCCGGCTGATGAACGACCCCTCCGAGATCGACAATATCCTGGGCGACGGCGCGAACCGCGCCGACGAGATCGCGCAGCCGATCCTGGGCAAGACGCTCGAGATCATGGGGATGATCCGCTCGCGCTAAGCGCGACAAAACCAGAGCAAGGGGCTCTGCCCCCCCGTCGCCGTAGGGCGACAAGACTTAAGGGCGAGGGGGCTCTGCCCCCTCGGGCTTTCGCCCTCCCCCGGGATATTTCAACCAAGCCGAAACGCATCTTCCTCTTGGCAGAAATATCCCGGGGGAGGCGCGGCACGCGCCGGGGGCGGAGCCCCCTTGCCGCCGCCCACGGCCCGCACTACGCTTCGGCAACAAGAGCTTACGAGCGGACCTCCCATGCGTATCGGCATCCTCCAAACCGGCCAATCCCCCGACGTTCTGCGCGACAAGGCGGGCGACTATCCTGACATGTTCGAAGCGCTGCTCGCCGGGCGCGGTCTCGAATTCAAACGCTACGACGTCGAGCATATGCACTTCCCCGAAAGCGTGCATGACTGCGACGGCTGGCTGATCACCGGCTCGCGCCACGGCGCCTATGAGGATCATCCCTTTATCAAGCCGCTTGAGACGTTCATTCGCGACGCCCATGCCGAGAATGTCCCGATGGTGGGTATCTGCTTCGGCCACCAGATCATCGCCCAGGCGCTTGGCGGAAAGGTCGAGAAATTCTCCGGCGGCTGGGCCGTGGGCCCGCAGGATTACGATTTCGGCGGCGAGGTGATCGCGCTCAACGCGTGGCATCAGGATCAGGTGACCGAGCTGCCGCCGGGCGCGACCCCGATCGCGGGCAATGATTTCTGCGCCTACCCCGCGCTTGCCTATGGCGACACGATCTTCACCGTCCAGCCCCACCCCGAATTTCCCGACGCATTCGTGGAAGGGCTGATGGACACACGCGGGCGCGGTGTCGTGCCCGATGACCTGATGCAGGCCGCCCGCACGCGGCTGGGCCAGCCCAACGGCGCGTCCCGCATTGCCGAGCGCATCGCCGATTTCTTCCTCAAGACAAGGGTGCCCGCGCACCCGGAAAGCTGACCGATGAGCGACATGAAGGACTGGACCGACCGTATCCCGCAGGCCGCACGCGATTACATCGAGGGCCGGCGTCTCGACGAGGTGGAGTGCATTGTCGCCGATATCGCAGGGGTCGCACGCGGCAAGGCGATGCCCGCGTCTAAATTCAAGTTTCAGGATCGCTTCTTCCTGCCGAACTCGATCTTCCTGCAGACGATCACCGGCGAGTGGACCGACAACCCCTCGGGCGCTTTCACCGAGCCAGACATGATCCTGACGCCCGATTTCTCGACCGCGACGGCCGCGCCGTGGACGGCGGACTGGACCTTGCAGATCATCCATGACGTCGAGGATCAGCAGGGCAATCCGGTGCCGATCGCACCGCGCAACGTCCTCAAACGCGTGCTCGCGCTCTATGAGGCAGAGGGCTGGGTGCCGGTCGTCGCCCCCGAGATGGAATTCTTCCTCGTCGCGCGCAACGTGGACCCGAACCAGCCGATCATCCCGCCGATGGGGCGCTCGGGCCGTCGGGCGGCGGCGAAGCAGGCCTATTCGATGTCGGCGGTCGATGAATACGGCAAGGTCATCGACGACATCTACGATTTCGCCGAACTTCAGGGCTTCGAGATCGACGGCATCTTGCAAGAGGGCGGCGCCGGTCAGATCGAGATCAACCTCGCCCATGGCGACCCGGTCGAACTGGCCGACCAGATTTTCTACTTCAAGCGGCTGATCCGCGAGGCCGCCCTGCGTCAGGATTGCTTCGCCACCTTCATGGCGAAACCGATCGAGGGCGAGCCGGGCTCGGCCATGCATATCCACCAGTCGGTGATCGACACCAAGACCGGCCAGAACATCTTCTCGGACGAGAATGGCGGCGAGACGGAGGCCTTCCTGCATTGCATCGCAGGGCTTCAGACGCACCTGCCCGCGGTGATCGCGCTGCTGGCGCCTTACGTGAACAGCTATCGCCGCTATGTGCCGGATTTCGCAGCGCCCATAAATCTCGAATGGGGGCGCGACAACCGCACGACGGGCCTGCGGGTGCCGATCTCCGGCCCCGCCGCGCGACGGATCGAGAACCGTCTGGCGGGGATGGATTGCAACCCCTATCTCGGGCTCGCCGCCTCGCTCGCTTGTGCCTATCTGGGCCTCAAGGAAAAGCAGATGCCGAAGCCCGAATGTCTCGGCGACGCCTATATGTCGGCCGAGGACGTGCCGGTGAATTTGGGCGATGCGCTCGATCTCTTCTCGGAGAGCGCGCCGATCCGCGACGTGCTGGGGCCGGAATTCTGCGCGGTCTACGAGGCGGTCAAGCGAAACGAATACAAGGAATTCCTGCAGGTAATCTCGCCATGGGAGCGCGAGCATCTGCTGATGAACGTGTGATGCGATGAACCTGCTCTTCGCCAATGACCGCAAGGGCGAGCACGCTCCGAGCTATTACGCAGCGACCGCGCTGACCGACCGGCGCTGGCCCGAGTTGAAGGGCCGCCACCGGGCGGATGTCTGCGTCGTGGGCGGCGGCTTCACCGGCCTCTCGGCGGCGCTGCATCTGGCGGAGAAGGGTTACTCGGTGCGGCTGCTGGAGGCCCATCGCGTGGGCTTCGGCGCCTCAGGGCGCAATGGCGGACAGGTCGGCTCGGGCCAGCGGCTGGAGCAGGACGATCTTGAAAAAGCCCACGGCCCCGAAATGGCACGCAGGCTTTGGGATATCGGCGAAGACGCGAAGGCGCTGATCCGCGACCTGATCGCGCGGCACGAGATTCCGGTCACCTTCTATCCCGGCATCGCCCATGCCTGCCGGACGCAATCCGAGGTCGCGCATTCGCATCACATGGCAGAGAAACTGGCCCGCGATTACGGCTACGATCAGGTGGAGCCGCTCTCGCGCGACGCGTTGCACGCGATCCTGCCCTCTGAGGCCTATCTGGGCGGTGATATCGACCGGGGCGCGGGGCACCTGCATCCGCTGAACTTCGCGCAAGCCTTGGCGCTCGCCTGCGAGAAGGCGGGCGTGACGATCCATGAGGGCTCGCTCGTCCACCATATCCGCCCCGGCGAGCCGGTGCGCGTGCAGACCGAGCATGGCCATATCGACGCCGATCACCTGATACTCGCGGCCAATGGCTATCTGGGAAACCTCGCGCCGCGCGTGGCCTCGCATGTGATGCCGATCAACAATTTCATCGTCGCGACAGAGCCGCTGGGGCCGCGCGTGGCCGAAGTGCTGCGCGAGAACGTCGCCGTGGCGGATACGAAATTCGTGGTGAATTACTGGCGGCTCTCTGACGACAATCGCCTGCTCTTCGGAGGCGGCGAAAGCTATGGCTACAAGTTCCCCGATATCGTGCAGACCGTGCGCAAGCCGATGCTGGAGGTCTACCCTTCCCTTGCGGATGTGAAGATCGACTACGCGTGGGGCGGCACGCTCGCCATCACCCGCACCCGGATGCCCTATTTCGCAAGGCCTTTGAAAAACGCGCTTTCGGCCAGCGGGTTTTCCGGCCATGGGGTCGCGATGGGCACGATGGCGGGCAAGATCATGGCCGAGGCGGTGGCTGGCCAAGCCGAGCGCTTCGACCTGATGGCCGGGCTGAAAGTGCCGGGCTTCCCGGGCGGCTCACTCCTGCGCAGCCCGCTTCTGGTCGCCGCGATGACGTGGTTCTCGATGCGCGACAAGCTGGGGATCTAGGCAAGCCGCCGCCGCCTCAAATTTGGTCATGAATTCTTCATTGGCGCGAAAAGCGGCATTCGTGTAAAGAAAACCTGAAAGTCAGTTTCAGGAATTCTTGCCATGCCGCGTGACGGACAGACCGCCCCGAATTGTTATGACGCCGAGGCCATCCCCGAGGCCGCCCGCGCCGAGATCGAACGTCTCCTGACCAGCGGGGACCTGTTCCGCTACACCTCCGCGGACGCGCCGGTCGCCAAGCTGGAAGCCGAATTCGCCGAATTCATGGGCGTGAAATACGCGGTCGCCGTGTCCTCCTGCTCGCAGGCGTTGTTCCTGTCGATGAAGGCGCTTGACCTGCCGCGCGGGGCACGCGTGCTGGTCCCGGCCTTCACCTTCGCCGCCGTCCCCTCCGCCATCGTCCATGCCGATTGCGTCCCGGTGTTGGTCGAAGTCGGCTCCAATTTCCGCATCGACCTCGACGATTTCCGCGCGAAATTCGACGACAGCATCGACGCGGTGATGATCAGCCACATGCGCGGCCACACCTCCGACATGGATGCGATCATGGAACTGGCCGCCGAGAAGGGCGTGCCGGTGATCGAAGACGCAGCGCATTCGCTCGGCACGCTCTGGAACGGCAAGAAGATCGGTACGATCGGCAAGATCGGCTGCCTCTCCTTCCAGTCCTACAAGCTGATCAACGCGGGCGAAGGTGGCATCCTGCTGACCGACGATCCGGAACTCGCCGCGCGCGCGGTGATCATGTCGGGCGCCTACGAGCATAACTGGAAGAAGCATCCCGGCCTGCAGAACAGCTTCCATCACTGGCAAAACAAGCTGCCGCTGTACAATTGCCGGATGCAAAACCTCTCCGCTGCCGTCATCCGCCCGCAGATCGCGGAAGTGGAGCGCCGCGTGAACGACGGTCGCGCGAACCACGACTATGTCGCCGAGCGCCTGAACACGAGCGATTGGCTCGACGTGCCGCCGCCTCTCGGGCCCGAAACCCGCGCCCCGGATTCGCTGCAATTCAACCTCGCAGGCGATTGGTCCGATGACGAGGCTCGCAAGCTGCAATCGGAGGCCAAGGCCCGCGGTGTCAGCGTGCAGGTCTTTGGCCTCAGCCAAGACAACGCGCGCGCCTTCTGGAACTGGCAGTTCCTCGGTGACGTACCGGAGCTGCCGAAGACCCGCGCCATGCTGATGCGCGCCTGCGATACCCGCCTGCCCGCACGCCTCAAGCAGCCCGATCTGGATTACATCGCCGATGCGATCCTTGAAGGGGTCATGGCGGTGAAGGGTTAAGGCGCACAGCCTCTCTTCGCTCTTGGAAAAATATCCCGGGGGTGGGCCATCGGGCCGAGGGGGCAGAGCCCCCTTCTCAGCCCGCCATCACGCGCGGATAGTCGATCTTCGGGCAGCGGTTCATCACGACGTTCACGCCCTGCCCGCGGGCTTTCTCGGCCGCTGCGTCATGAGACACGCCAAGCTGCATCCAGATGGTCTTGAGATGCGGCAGATGTGCCAAGGCCTCATCCACGACCTCCGGCACCGCCTCAGAACGGCGAAACACGTCGACCATGTCCACAGCAATCTCGTCGGGAATCGCGCTGAGATCGGCATAGACCGTCTCGCCCAGCAGTTCCTGCCCGGCGAGGCCGGGATTGACCGGAATCACGCGGTAGCCTTTGGACTGCAGGAACTGCGCGACCCCATAGGAGGGGCGTTCCGGCTTGTGGGACATGCCGACCACGGCGATCACCTTCGCATTGCCCAGAATGTCGCGAATCTCGTCTTGCATCTGAAACCTCTATTTTGTCGCAGCCCTCTAAGAAAAATGCGCCCAAGCCTTAAAGGCTGGGCGCAATAGTGGCGGAACGAGGGACAGTGAACTAGAGGCGCGGCGGTTCCGAAGCTGCGCCTCTGACAGTGAGATAGGAACGCATCTCACCGCTTTTAAGGTCCATACCCTCATAATCGCGATTTTGTGACCGTCAGCGGCTTGCGGATGCGTAAAGAGACACTGCGGCGGCGTTCGACACGTTGAGCGACCCGAATTCGCCCGCGAAGGGGATTCGCACCAGACGGTCGCAGGTTTCACGGGTTTTCTCGCGCAGCCCCGGCCCTTCGGCACCCAGAACCAGCGCAACCGGCTCCATTCCCGCCTCGGACAGCCCGTCTTCGAGCGACATCTTGGCTTCACCCGCAAGGCCGATCAGCCGGAAGCCCATACCGCGCAGCTCCTCCATCGCGTCGGAGAGGTTCTTCACCCGCAGATAGGGCTGACGCTCCAGCGCACCGGAGGCGGTTTTCGCCAGCGCACCGGTCTCGGGCGCGGAATGGCGATGCGGCGCGATCACGGCCGCCGCGCCGAAGACCTCCGCCGAGCGCAGGATCGCGCCCACGTTATGGGGATCGGTCACCCGGTCGAGCAGCACCACGCGGCGCGCATCGTAGCAGACATCCTTCAGCGCGCCCCAATCGAGCGGCTTCACCTCGAGCGCCGCGCCCTGGTGGACGGAATCGGTCGAGATCGGCACGAATTTGTCGAACTTGCGCACATCGACGATCTCGGGCTCCATGCCGGACACCGCGATCGCCTCGGCCAGCTTGTCGGCGGCGTTCTTGGAGCAAACCAGCCGCAGCCGCTCGCGCATCGGGTTTTGCAGCGCGTCGCGCACCGCATGAAGGCCGAAGAGCCACACGGTCTCGGCGGCCGCAGCGCGCTTGGCACGTTCCTTTTCGATCACCCAGACTGGCTTTTTCATCGCGGGTCTCCTTTGGCCCCTACCTGCGCGGAATGGCCTCGTTTGGCAAGCTCTGATCCGGAGGGCAATTTTTCGGCAAACTCTCTCTTGACGCCTCCCGCCCCCTTTTGTATCTCCCGCCCAGCGTCGGGTGACGTGCTGCAAGGTGCGGCAGCGGACTGTAACTCCGCCGGGGCGACCCACGCCTGGTTCGATTCCAGGGTCACCCACCACTTCCCCCTCTTAAGGAACTGGTGACTCGCGACTCCTACGGGGGCCGCTGCGTTGAATAACGCGCATTCGCTGCGCCGTTTACTGCAGCACCGCCTTGCGGTTGAACCGCGCCTCTTCCGAGCTGCCGTCGTCATAGATCAGCTTCACCCGCACCTCGGAGACCGAGCCCTGCGGCTGGCTGACATAGACATTATCGCCCGAGATTGCGTTGGGCTGAGCCGTGCCCTCGTGGCACTTCTCCATCTTGAACGACTTGCTCGGCGGAGCACCGTTGAAACCATAGCGAATCTCGCTCAGCCCGCAGCGCCACGCCAGAAGATGGGTGAAATAGACCAGATCCTTCCCGCCATATTCACGGATCGCGACCCAGGAATCGCGGGTCATACCGAGAATCGGGCGCACTTCGGCGGCGGTGGTGAAATTCTGCGCGCTCGCCGGGCCGCTCAACACGAGGCCACACAGCGCCAACGCAGTTAACTTGCTTATCCGTATCACCTTTTACCCCTGAACTTTCTCGCTATACTGCACCAAACCCTCCGACAGGCGGCAGTATGGCGGCGACCCCCCGGACTTCACAACCCTATAACATCTTCTGTGTTGCACAGGCGGGACGGCTGGAATTCGAGGCAATTCTTTTCGCGCTGAGCTTTCGCGCGGCCAATCCGGAGTTCAAAGGGCGCCTTCTGATAGCCGAGCCGCAGCCCGGGCCGCGCTGGTCCGACGAGACGCGGATTTCCGGTCCGGTGCGCGCGCTGCTGGAAGACGCGGGCGCCGAGATCGTGCCCTTCGAGTCGAAGGTCTTCGGTCAGTCCTATCCCTATGGCAACAAGATCGAAGCGCTCGCCGCCTTGCCCGAAGGGGTGCCCTTCGTCTTTTTCGACACCGATACGGTCTTCACCGGACCGCTGTCGCAGGTGGGATTCGATTTCGACCGCCCCTCGGCGTCGATGCGGCGCACCGGCACATGGCCCGAGCCGCCGCTTTACGGTCCCGGCTACGCGGGCATCTGGAAATCGCTCTACGACAAGTTCGGGCTGGACGGGTTCGAGGAGACGCTCGATCTGAGCCAGCCGGACGAGTACTGGCAACGCTACATGTATTTCAACGCGGGCTGGTTCTTCGGCGCCGACCCGGCGGAATTCGGCGCGCGCTTCCTGCGCTATGCAAGCGCGATCCGCGACGATGCCCCCGATGAACTGGCCTGCCAGTCGCTCGACCCGTGGCTCGATCAGGTGGCCCTGCCGCTGGTGATCCATTCCTTCGGCGGCGGGCGTCCGGGGCCTGTGCTCGACGGGCTCGACGGCGAGATCACCTGCCATTACCGCGCCCTGCCGCTGATGTATGCGCGCGAAAGCGAGGCCGTGATCGACACGGTCGAAGAGCTGACCGCCCCGAACAAGGTCAAGAAAGTCCTGAAGGCCTACGAGCCTGCGAAGAAGCTGATCTATCAGGGCAAAGGCCGCAAACTGCGCGCGATCATCGCCGAAGAAGGAATGCCCCGCCACGAGAAGGCGCTGCGCAACCGGATCAAGCGCGCGAAGCTCTGGATGCGCTGAGCCGCGCTCTCATTACCGAAAACGAATGTGTTTGTCGGCTCTCTTTCGCGCAGCTAACGTCTCGGCAAGAAAAGAGGAGCCCCAGACCATGTCCGAATACGCTTTCGACACCCTGCAAATCCACGCCGCGGCCGAGCCCGATCCCGCGACCGGCGCGGTGCAGGTGCCGATTTACCAGACCACATCTTATGCCTTCAAAGACGCCGACCACGCGGCGCGGCTGTTCAACCTCGAAGAAGTGGGCTTCATCTATTCGCGCCTGACCAACCCCACAGTGATGAAACTGGCCGAACGTGTCGCGGCGCTGGAAGGTGCTGCGGGCGGGGTCACCTGTTCCTCGGGGCACGCGGCGCAGATCATGGCGCTCTTCCCGCTGATGGGGCCGGGGCTGAATATCGTGGCCTCGACGCGGCTCTATGGCGGCTCGATCACCCAGTTCAGCCACACGATCAAACGCTTCGGCTGGTCCTGCACCTTCGTCGATTTCGACGATCTCGAAGCGCTGGAAGCGGCGGTGGACGAGAACACCCGCGCGATCTTCTGCGAGTCGATCTCGAACCCGGGCGGCTACATCACCGACCTTCCGGCTGTGGCGAAAGTCGCCGACAAGGTCGGCCTGCCGCTGATCGTCGACAACACGCTGGCCACCCCGTACCTGTGCCGTCCGATCGAACATGGCGCGACGCTCGTCGTCCACTCGCTGACGAAATACATGACCGGCAACGGCACCGTCACCGGCGGCTGCGTCGTCGATAGCGGCAAGTTCGACTGGTCGGCGTCGGGCAAGTTCCCCTCGCTGAGCGAACCCGAACCCGCCTATCACGGGCTGAAATTCCACGAGGCGCTCGGCCCGATGGCCTTCACCTTCCACTCGATCGCGGTCGGCCTGCGCGATCTCGGCATGACGATGAACCCGCAAGGCGCGCATTACACGCTGATGGGGATCGAGACGCTGAGCCTGCGGATGGACAAGCATAACGCCAATGCCAAGGCCGTGGCCGAATGGCTCGAGAAGGACCCGCGCATCGACTATGTGACCTATGCCGGGCTGGAAAGCTCGCCCTGGCACGAGCGGATGAAGACCATCTCGCCGAAAGGTGCAGGCGGGCTGTTCACCGTCGCGGTGAAGGGCGGCTACGACGCCTGCGTGAAGCTGGTGAACAATCTCAAGCTGTTCAGCCATGTCGCGAACCTGGGCGATGCGCGCTCGCTGATCATCCACTCGGCCTCGACCACGCACCGCCAGCTGACCGAAGCGCAGCAAATCGCCGCAGGGGCCGCGCCGAACGTGGTGCGCCTGTCGATCGGCATCGAGAATGTCGACGACCTGATCGCCGATCTCGATCAGGCGCTGAGCGCCGCAACCAGCTGATAACAAACATGGCGCGCCGCGATACCGGCGCGCCATTCAAACCACTTCTCATTGCATTTCGAACATTTCTTCCGGCGCTCGCTGCGGCTGCGCCGTCGAAACAGTGGAAAACCGGCAATTGCCCGCTCCGCCCCGGTCGCGACGCTTTTCAGAAGATCGAATCTCCTTTACGAAGATGTGAAGAGTTGGACCGAACCGCCCCGAGGCGCGCGCAGCACCCATGAAACCCGATTTTGCATTGATCCTCTCGCATGATGGCATCGCTCTGGTGCACCGCGCGAAAGAGGGCTGGACGCTTCTGGGCGAGGCCGCGCTCGAAGGCGATGATCCGATGGCCGAGGTCGCGGCCCTCCGCGACAAGGCACGGGCGCAGGCGCCGCGCGGCTTCACCTCGAAGCTCGTGCTGCCGGATTCGCAGATCCTCTACACCGCGATCTATGCGCCCGGACCGAGCCCCGCGCAGCGCAAGACCCAGATCGAGGCGGCGCTGGAGGGCATGACGCCCTACCCGGTCAGCGAGCTGGTCTATGATTTCGCAGGCCCCGGCCAGACTGTGCAGGTCGCCGTGATCGCGCGCGAGACGCTGAAGGAAGCCGAAAGCTTCGCGCAGGAGAACGGTTTCAACCCGGTCAGCTTCGTGGCCGCCCCCGAGCCCGGCGATTTTCCCGGGGAGCCGCATTTTGGCCTGACCTCTTCGGTCGCGCAGCACATCCCCGAAGGCGCGCATGTCGAGCCCGACAAATCCGCGCTGATCGTGGCCGTCGACCTGTCCGAGGAGGCGACCGAGGCGTCGGCGGAAACCGTGATGCCGGAGACCTCTCCTGCTGAGGCGGACGCAGCCGACGCTCAAAGCGACATCACCGAGCTTGCCGACGATAGCGCGGTCTCGGAAACCGAACTGGCTGAATTGAGTGCCTTGGACCAACCGACGGAGGTGGCTTCGGCGGAGGAACCCGAGCCCACCCTGCCGGAAGAGCCGGGCGAATTCTCCGATCTGCTCGCAGCCTCTGAGGCTGAAACGGATACGCAAGATACGGATGCGCCCGAGGCCCTGAGTGACGACACGCCCGGCGCGGAAAGCCCCGCCGCCAAGGCAGCCGAAGCGGTCGCGGCTGGAGAAGTCGCCCCCGAGGAAACCGAAGCGACGGAGGCGGTCGAATTCGCCGCGACCGAGCCGAATGATACGGCCATTGATGACGCCGAGGATGGCGTTGAGCCCTCGGACGCATCGCTGACCGCCGCAGGCCTTGCCGCCACCCCTGCCGTGCCCGACGCCGCAGAGCCCGACGCAACGCCCAAGGAAGCGAGCTCCAGCACGGAGGACGAAGGCCACGATACGGCCGAGGATGACGACGACGATCTGCCGAAATCCGATGCGAGCGTAATCGCCGCCGCTTTCGCCTCGCGCCGGGATCACACGACCACCGTGACCGTGAACGAGACGCCCCCCCGGCTCGGCGGAGCCACCCGGCTCCACCCTCAGCCCGATCGCAGCGAGATCGCCTCGGGCAGCGCCAAGATCACGGCACCGACCCTCGATTTCGACGAGCCCGATCCGCGTTTTGAGCCGAAAACGGCTCCGAAAACCGGAGCGAAAGGGACCAAAGCTGTGGGCACCGCCGCACGCAAGGGCACCGGCGGCGCGGGCGCGCTTGGCGCGAAACCTTCGACCTCGCTGTTGCGCAAGGAGGCAAAGGACGGGCCGGATCCGAGCACCGCGACCCCGGCACCCATCGTCGAGACCTCGCAGGACAAGACGGTTTTCGGCGGCACCAAGCGCCCCACGACCGGCGGCAAGCCGCGCCATCTCGGGCTGATGCTCACCGGTGCGCTGGTGCTGGTTCTGGCGATCATCGCGCTCTGGACCACCCTGCTCGATGACCCCGCTCCCGTCGATGCACCGGCGGGCGCCATCGCCGAAGCGCCTGCCCCGGATGCGAATGACGCACCCGAGCAGACCGCACTCGCACCGGCCGCGCCCGACACGACCGCAGCTCCCGAAGCCGCGGAGCCGGACTCGCAGGGGCCAGCCGACGCTGGGGCAGAAGAGCCTGCCCCCGAGAGCGATCAGGTCGCAGCCCTCGCCCCTGCCGATGAGCAGCCCGCTCCGGCGGCACAAAGCGACGAAGGCTCCACGTCCGCGACCGACGACACCGCGACGACGCCCGCCGAGACGGACACTGAGACTGCCGCCAATGAGCAGCCTACCGATGCGCAGCCAGCCGACACGGGCATGGCAGACCAACCCGCAGGTACGCAGCCGGACACTCCCGACACCGCAGCAGACACGGCCGCTGACACCGCACCGAATACGCAGGCAGAGGCGGCGGACAGCACCGTGGACACCCAAGCGGACGCCGCTATCAGCGAAACGGCAACCAGCGACGCCCCGCAGAGCGACGCGACCGAGCCCTCGGCGACCGACGCGCAAACCGCGACGACCGAGACGCAGCCGTCCGACCTGCCGGCCTTCACCGCGACGCCGCTCGATCCGCCAAGCGCCGAGACGCTGACGCCGGACACCCCGCCCGTTACACCGACGGAGGACGGGGTCGAGATGCCGGGCGGCTTCACGCTTTTCGCGGGCGAACCCGACGTTACGCCGGGCGCTCGCCCCGAAGCGGTCGCGCAGGCCTATGCGCAGACGCAGCCGATCACGCCGGAAGGCACGCTGGGCGCGATCCCTTCGCTCTCGGGCTTCCGCCCAGCCAGCCGCCCCGAGGACCTCACCGGTGCCGCGCCCGCGCCGGAGCAGACCGATCCCGCCGCTCAGGCCGATCCGAACGATCAGGGCGCGCTCGACCCCGCGCTGCAGCCCAATCCCGAGCTCCAGACCACGCGCCCGACGGCCCGGCCCGACGCCGTGACCGAGCTCGCCGCGACGCAGGCCCCCGCTTCGGAATCCGCCGCCGTCGCGAACCCCGACCTCGCCGCGCTGCGCCCCGAGCGTCGCCCGACCTCGATCCAGGACGCGGTCGCCGCAGCGGTGCAGGCGCAAGACGACGCCGTCGCCGAGAACACCGATCCCTTCGCGGGCGCGACCGCTCTGGCCGTGGCGCGCTCGGCCACCCCGCCGACCAAACCGCGCAATTTCTCGCGCTCGGTCGAGAAGGCGCTGGCCGCCGCGATTGCTGCCGAACCCGCCCCGTCGGTCGCCGCGGCCGCCGCGCGCGCCCCGGTCGCGACACCTGTGCCCGACCCGAGGCCCGCCGATCTCGACGAGCCCGAGCCCACCGCGGCACCGCCGCGCCTGCCGACCTCGGCCTCCGTCGCCCGGCAGGCGACCGAGGAGAACGTGATCAACCTGCGCAAGATTAACCTGATCGGGCTTTATGGCTCGTCGTCGAACCGGCGCGCTCTGGTGCGGCTCTCGAATGGGCGCTTCGTGAAAGTGGGGGTGGGTGACCGGCTGGATGGCGGGCGCGTGACGCAGATCGGCTCCAACGCGCTGACCTACAAGAAAGGGTCGCGCAACCTGACGCTGAAGCTGCTGCAAGGAGGCTAACCGCGCCCGGCGCAACCATTCTTTCCCCTGCGCCCTTGCGCACCGCCCGCGCCGGACTACGCTGGGGAATAGCCGCGTCGCGCGCCTTCCCCGCGCATCGCTCAAGGATGTAAGCCGCCGATGGAAAGCTTTCTCTTCCAAGCCACGTTCTACCTGCTCGCGATGGTCATCGCGGTGCCGCTCGCCACGCGTGCGGGCCTCGGCTCGGTGCTGGGCTACCTGATCGCGGGCATCCTGATCGGCCCCGCCACGGGCCTCTCGGGCGCGGAAATGACCGACCTCCAGCATTTCGCGGAGTTCGGCGTGGTGATGATGCTGTTCCTGATCGGGCTGGAACTGGAGCCGCGCGCGCTTTGGGCGATGCGCGACAAGCTGATCGGCCTTGGCGGATTGCAGGTGCTGGTCACCATGGTGCTGGTGACGGCGATCGTCATGGCGATGGGCGAGGATTTCCGCGTCTCGCTGGCGATCGGGATGACGCTGTCGCTGTCCTCGACCGCGATCGTGCTGCAGACGCTGAATGAAAAGCGGTTGATGCAGACAGCGGGCGGGCGGTCATCGTTTGCGGTGCTGCTGACGCAGGATATCGCGGTGATCCCGATGCTGGCGCTGATGCCGCTTCTGGCGCTGCCCGGCGCGCGCGCGGTGGCCAAGGCGGGGCATGGCGATCATGTCGTGGCCCGGCTGATCGACTCGCTGCCCGCCTGGGGTGTCACGGTGATCACGCTGGCCGCCGTCGCCTTCACCGTCCTGATCGGCCACTATCTCGTGCGCCCGCTGTTCCGCTTCGTGCAAGGGGCGCGGCTGCGCGAGGTGAACACCGCGATGGCCCTGCTGATCGTGGTGGGCATTGCGAGCCTGATGAACCTCGTGGGCCTCTCGCCCGCGCTTGGCACTTTCCTTGCAGGCGTGGTTCTCGCCGATAGCGAGTTCAAGCACGAGATGGAATCCGACATCGAGCCCTTCAAAGGGCTGCTGATGGGGCTGTTCTTCATCACCGTGGGCGCGGGCATCAATTTCGACGTCATCATCGCGCAGCCCGCCAATATTTTCGCGCTGGTTTTCCTGCTGGTCGCGCTGAAATCGGCGGTGCTCTACGGCCTGTCGGTGCTGTTCAAGATCCGCGGGCCGGATCGCTCGCTGTTCACGCTGAGCCTCGCACAGGCGGGGGAATTCGGCTTCGTGCTGGTCTCCTTCGCGGTGGGGCAACGCATCCTGCCCAACGCTTTGGCCGAGAAGTTGCTGGTGGTGATTGCGCTGTCGATGCTGATCACGCCCTTGCTGTTCATCCTGCACGAGCAGATCGGGTTGCGGCTGCGCAAGCCTCCCGGCCCGGACCCGGACGCGATCGACGAGCAGCAGCCGATCATCATCGCGGGCGTGGGCCGCTTCGGTCAGGTGGTGAACCGCCTGGTGACGATGTCGGGGATGCGCACGACGGTTCTCGACTCCGACCTCAAGACGATCCAGCTGATGCGGACCTTCGGCTTCAAAGGCTATTTCGGGGACCCGACGCGACCCGATCTGCTTGCCGCTGCCGGGATCAATCAGGCGCGGGTGCTGGTGGTCGCGCTGGACGGGCGCGAGAACACCACGAAACTAGTCGCCTATGCGCGCCGGATCCGGCCCGATCTGCATATCGTCGCGCGCGCCCGCGACCGGACGCATGTGTTCGACCTGTATCGGGCGGGCGCGAATGACATCGTGCGCGAGATGTTCGACAGCTCGCTGCGCGCCGGGCGCTGGTCGTGTCGCGCGGGTGGTGGAAATTGTTTGGCGGCGTAATCTCCGGGTGACTTGAACCCACCCAACCGGCGGCGG